>CAYLSD010000012.1:0-100916 GCA_964386345.1 uncultured Fuscovulum sp. | reverse complement strand
TGAACTGGGTCAGGATGCCGCGGCTGGTCGAGAACTTGATGTTCAGAAGCGGCGCCTCCTTCTGCGCCGTGGTCAGCAGAATGAACTGCCGGTTCGCCCCGGTGGGGTTCAGATAGACCGGATCGTCGAATTCGTCGCCGATCTCGGGGGAATAGCCGGAAAGGTCGATGTGGAAATCGGTGAGCGTGGTTTCCCGCCCGGTGAGGTGCTTGAGCGCCCGGTTGTAGCGCGCGACAAGCTGCGGCGAGGAGACCTCGATGAGGTTGCCGAACATCAGGCCGCGGGTGATGAGGCGTTTCATGCCGCCGTCCTTCCCCGGCGCCGCGCGGAAAAGCCGGCCACGGCAAGGCCGACCAACAGCCCCATCACACCCGCGGGAACCAACGCCGCGCCCCCCCCGATCCCCGCATCCGGGGAGGACGAGGCCAGATCGGCGAGGATGAAGAGCGCAAAGAACCAGAGCGGCGCGAAAAGCACCGCCACCAGCAGCGTGGCCAGCACGAACAGCCCGAAGCGCCGTGCCCCCGAGGCCCGCCGCAGGCCCCGTAGCGCCAGCACCGTCAGCCCCAGCCAGGCGAGTGTCAGCCCGCCCCAGATCATCAGCGACAGGAGGTCACTGCTGCCCACGTCAGATTCCATGGCCAGCCTCCATGTGGCAACAACCGAGCCTGCCACCGATGTGGCAGGCTGTCAGCACTTTCTCCCGCCCGGCACGGCCGAGCACCCGGTCGCAGCGGTGGACAGGCGAGCGCGAAGAGGCGCCGATGATGCGCCCGAACATCAGGCCGCGGGGGATGAGGCGTTTCATTCGCCTCCCCTCGTTGCCGTCTCAAGCGCCAAGGGCCGTGCCCGGCCCGCGGGCTGGACGGGAAGCGCCCGCTCCGGGCGGGGAAGTTGATCAGCGCGCCGCATCATGCTTTCTCACCCCCGCCCCTCCAGATACCGTCGCTTCGCCTCTTCCATCCGCCGCATGTCGCGCACGGCATTCTCGATCGCCACCTCGTCCGACTTGTCGGCATAGCGGAATTCGCTGTCGGCGTAGCGGTTGACCTCCTGTATCACCATTTCCACCGTGATCGGCTGCATCAACCCCTTGATCATCGCCAGCTTCTCGTCATAGGGCTTGAACAGGAACAGCTCCGGCTCCTCCATCCATTCGTCCGGCAGCTCGAAATCCATTGCCCGCACCTTCACCGCATCGGTGATGTTCTTGATCGCCCGCCCGGTGAAGCGGTCGTCCGCCTGCTGGATCGCCTTCAGATAGGTGCCGATCCTGGCAATGGTGTCCAGCGGGCCGACCGTGGCCGCGGTCTGCTCCCAGACCTTCAGCAGCCCCTCCTCATGCGGTTTCGAATGCCCCTCGAAGGACGCCGCCACCGCCTTCCTGATCTCCTGCGCCGCGAACAGCTCGTGCTCGCCCACCGGGATCGAATGCCCCTTGCCCAGAAGCAGCGAGAGGATGTCGATGTAATCCTCCTTCGTCTGCGGCCCGTCGACCAGGAACCGCGCCCCGGCCCGCTGGCGCAGGGCGTCGTCCACATTCTCGGGGTAGTTCGAGAACATCCCGAAGGTGCAGTTCCCCCGCACCACCGTGCCCGCCCCGGCGAAGGCCTGCATGAAGACCGCCGTCACCTCCTGCTGGCCCGCGCTCGACTGCCGGTCGCCGCGCTTGCCCGCCACCTGGTCGATGTCGTCGATGGTGCCGAAGCCGATCACCGTCGGGTCGATCACCGCGTCGATGAAGGCTTTCGCATTTTGCCCCGACTTGCCCTGGTAGGAGTCGATCTGGTCGATGGAAAAGTTCTGGTAGCGGAACGGATAGCCCGCCGTCTTGCAGTAATCGTTCAACAGCCCCGCCATCATCTGGATCAGCGTGGTCTTGCCCGTTCCCGGCTTGCCGTCGCCCATGAAGGTGAAGATGAAGCCGCCCAGTTCGGCGAAGGGGTTCAGTCGCCGCTCGAAATCATAGGCCATCAGCATCTTCGCGAGCTTCAGGCTTTGATACTTGGCGATGTGGTTGCCCACCACCTCATGCGGCGCCTTGAAGGTCATGACGATCTGCCCGCCCTTCGCCGCCTTGGCGGGCTTGAACCCGGCGATGGTCAGCCCGTCGGCCTCGACCTTCCAGCTGCCCGAGGTGAAGGCCGAGGTCCGCGCGCCGTTCTCGGCCCGGATCTGCACCTTCTTCATCAAGGCCTCGGCAAAGCCCGAGATCACCGCCACCAGCCGGGCATCATCCGTTGCCAGCGCGCCGATGTCCTGATCCAGTTCCCACAAGACGCCCTGCAAGGCCAGCGGAGCGTTGTCGGTCAGCACCTCCTCCACCTCGCCCAGTTCCACCGGCTGGCTGCCGACATGGGGCGCGATCAGATAGGCGGTGGCATTGGCGAAGGTGAACAGCACCACCAGCGCCTCGGCCTGCAACAGCTCGCCGAACTCGGCGCGCTTCGCCTCCGGCACCCGGCCTTCCATATTGGCCCGCTTCAATTCCGCAAGCCCCGACTGCGCCGCGAAGGTCTCGCCCATCGCCAGCGCGATCGCCAGCCCCCGGCGCAAGGCATTCAGCGCCGCCGCCTGCACCGGCGAGACCAGCCCATCCGACAGCCCTTCGACCCGTTCAGCGATCCGCACGCCACCGGGCCGGACCGTGGACCGCGCCGCCATCCCCGGCACGGTGGACCGGAACCGGGGCCGCGTGCCGATACCCGGGGACCGCTCGGCCACCACCGCCGCCTCCAGCGGTTTCGCCAGCCGCGGCGCATGGTCGAAGCCCGAGACCAGCCCGAGCGCCGCTTCATATTGCGCCCGGATCGCCTCTTCCTTCAGTTCCATCGTGTCGCGCGTATTCATCGGCAAACCCTTTCATCTGTTCTCAAATATCCCGGGGGTCCGGGGGCTGGCCCCCGGCCGCCGGCCACAAATTCAAACGCCCGGAATAAGCCGCCCCCCGGCGCCGACAATGAACTTCCGTATCCCCCGCAGGCCCGGCGGATCCTGTTCCACCAGCACCTGATAGGGCCGCTCGGGCAGGATGATCATCCGCTCCTGCACCGTCGCCCCGGTGTCCGCCCCGGTCAGCGGATCCAGCCGGTAGATCTGCCTGGTGCGGGACGAGAACCAGCCGCCCTTCACCACTTCCTCGCGCTCGGAGACCAGATCCTCCACCGTCCAGACCAGCGCCCAGTCCTGCCCCTCGGGCGCGCGGGCGTCCTCCAGCACCTTCGAGATCGGGCCGGATTGCAGGGTGAAACCAGCCGAATACATCGGGCCAAGGGTGATCCGCCGCAGCCGCTTCGGGTGCAGCGCCTCGAAATCCTGGTCGAAACCGGCGGCGATGGTCAGAAGCTTCAGCCCGCCCACCGACTGCGCCAGCACCTTCTGCTGCAACTGCGGCCAGCGGTAATCGTCGTTCGGCAGCGGCTTCTTCCCGGAATCCTCGACATCCATCAGATAGACCACCGGCAGGTTCACCCCGGAATCCCAGACCGCCCAGTGGACCAGATATTTCCGCCGATCCCCCTCCTGCCCCAGCCATTGCGCATCCGGGTCGTTGCGCAGCCAGAACAGGCCCCCTGCCTTCAGCGCCTCGTAGTAAAGCCGCTGCGACAGGGCGAATTGCAGGCCGACCGGCAACTTCAACTCGCCCACGATGGTGCGGATCATCCGGTCCTTCAACTCGGCCTCGGACGCCATGCCCGCCAGATGCTTGTCGGCCTGCTGCGCATCGACCGCCATCATCATCAGTTCCTGCGCCACCGGAAAGCCGCTCTCGTGCCGGTCGATGGTCAGGCGCGAGGCCGCCTCGGCCTTGCCGGTCATCAGGTATTTGTCGTTCAGCGCCCGGAAGGTGGCGATGATCCCCGCCAGATACTGGCCAAGAATGCGCGCCTCGGTCCGGCTCAGCCGCCGCTCGGTCTCCAGCTCTGCGGCGACCCGGCCCAGATAACCGCCGATGGTCTGGAACTTGGCGAAGTAGCGCCGGGCGACCAGAGGGTCGTAGATCTCGGCATGGTCCGAGGTCAGGGCTTCCTTGACGCTGTTATCCGACATCGCGGTCCCGTCCGTTTCCGTCCACCCAGAGCCACCAGCGCAAGACCGGCTGGCGCAGCGCGAAGCCGCGCAACCGGCCCGAGGGCATTCCGTGGCGGAACATCCAGCGCTGCGCGGGCCGGACCACGCCGCCCGCCAGCCCCAGCATCGCCCCGCCCGCAATCAGCCCCATTGTCGCCATTCCCGTCACACCCGCCGCCAGCCGGTGCCCATAGGCCTCAAGCAGCACCGAGACAAAGGCCAGCAGCACCCCGGCCAGCCCCGCCGCCACGCCCCATTTCAGCGCCCGCCGGACCTGCCGCGCAAAGCTCATCCGCCATAGGCATTCTTGTCGTGCTTCTCGACGATGGCCGCGAAGCGGCGGGCGAAGCGTTCGTCCGCCTTGGCCTTGTCCTCAAGGATCTTGCGGGCGAATACCATGTGGCCCTCATGCGCCTCCAGCATGTCGGCCATCTTCGCATTGGTGGCCGAGCCGATTGCCGCCATCGCCGCCTGCGCCTCCTGGTCGGTCTTCACCCCGATCTCGTTGATCCGGTGCGCCACGTCCTGCTGCTGCGCCGTCTTCAGCGATGAGGTCAGCGCGTCATACAGCACCACCCGCTGCTTGGTGTCCGTCTGCAGCTTGTTGATCAGCACCAGTTGGGTCGCCGCCTGATTGGTCAGGCTGTCCACCCAGGTCTTGCCCTTTTCGATATAGCGTTCCAGCGTCTGCGACCGCGCCAGCTTCACCTGCTCGTCCTGCACCAGCGCGTTGTGCTTGGCATTCAGGTTCGCCAGTTCCGTCTCAAGCTTGGTCCGCGCCGCGGCATCGGTTTCCACCGCGATCTTGTTCTCCAGCTCGATCAGCCGCGGGTCCATCGCCGCGATCTCCACCCGCACCGCCTCAAGCGCCGCCACCGTGCCCTCGCGGTCGGTCAGGGTGCCGGCCAGGTTGGTTTCCACCTTCGATTTCTGGCCGTTCAGCAGGTCCAGCTGGCCCTGCAGCAGCTTCACGATCACGTCGGACTTGGCGATCAGGTCCTGCAGCTTGTCGTCGATGCTCGCATCCCGCAGCCGTTCCTGCCGCAGGCTTTCAGACTTCCCGCGCGAGAAGATGCCGATGAAACTTTCCCAGCCGGTCTTCGACCGCATCTCGTCGAAGTCCTTCGAGAACCCCGCCGTCACATCGTCCAGCCCCATGATCAGTTCGGCGATATTGGCGTTCATCACCTCGGTGTGCTTGTGAACGTCCTCCAGCGTGGCATTCTCCACGTCGATGGCGACGCCTTCGTCCAGCTTGAGACGCGCCTTCTCGATGGTTTCGGTGATGGCGCTGATCTTCGCCTGCGCCGCGGCCACCTGGGCCTGGCTTTCCTTGATCTGGGTCTCGAAATCCGCCATCGCGCCCTCCAAAGCTGCGTCGTCCAAATTCACCTAAAGAATGTAATGCGCCATTACATCCCCGGCATGGGGGAATTTTCGCGGCCTTGCGGCAAGCTGGCAAGGCCAGATTTCCCGATCCCGGCGCCGCCATTCTTGCCGCAGTCGGCGCCCGCCGCCAAGGCCCGATCCACGGGCACAATGTCCGATCTTTCGCCGAAAGATCGTGTCCGTCAGACCGGGATGTTGTCGATCAGCCGCACGCCGTCCAGCCAGGCCGCCGCCAGCATCCGCCGCGGGCGGGCGGGATCGTCCGAGGGCATCAGCGTGGCCGCATCGCGCAACTCGATATATTCCACCCGGTCGAAGCCCGCCTCGCGCATCGCCTCGGCCGCCTCGCGGATCGCCATGCGGTCGGACTGGCCCGCGCGGATATCGTCCGCCGCCGCGGTGATCGCGGCATAAAGCACCGGCGCCTTCGCCCGCCCCGCCGCCGTCAGCCGGACATTGCGCGAGGACATGGCAAGGCCGTCGTCTTCCCGGATCGTCTCGCAGCCGACGATCTCGATGGGCAGGTTCAGGTCGCGCGTCAACCGCAGCACCACCTGCAACTGCTGCCAGTCCTTCTGGCCGAAATAGCCGCGGTCGGCCAGCGTCATGCCGAACAGCTTGGTGACCACCGTCGCCACGCCGTCGAAATGGCCCGGGCGCATCCGGCCTTCCAGCGGCTCGGCCACGCCGCCGACCGAGACGGTGGTGATGAAACCCTCGGGGTAGACCTCGTCCGGCTGCGGCGCGAAGATCGCATCCACCGGGACGGTGCCCAGCAGCGCCGCGTCGGCCTCCTCGCTGCGGGGGTATTTCTTCAGGTCCTCGGGGTTGTTGAACTGCCTGGGGTTGACGAAGATCGTGGTGATCACCCGGCCGCATTCCTCCCGCGCCCGCCGCGCAAGGCTCAGGTGCCCGTCGTGCAGCGCGCCCATGGTGGGCACGACGCCGATGCTTTCGCCCGCCGTCTTCCAGCCGCGCGCAAGGGCGCGGACCTCGGCCACCGTCCGAAGGATAGGGATCATTTCTTTACCGGCAGCTCATCGGGGAAGGAATGCTCGGCCGCCGGAAAGGCGCGCGAGCGGACATCGGCGGCATAGGCGGCAATCGCCTCGTCGGCGGCCTTGCCCAGTTCGGCATAGCGGCGGACGAATTTCGGCCGGAAATCGGTGAACAGGCCCAGCATGTCATCCACCACCAGCACCTGCCCGTCGCAGCGCACACCCGCACCGATGCCGATGGTCGGGATGGCCAGTGCTTGCGTGATCCGCGCCGCCAGCCCCTCGGGCACCTTTTCCAGCACCACCGAGAAGGCCCCGGCCTCTTCCACAGCGCGGGCGTCCGCCATCACCCTTTCGGCCTCTTCGGCGCGCCCCACCACCTTGTAGCCGCCAAGGGTGTTCACCGCCTGCGGCGTCAGCCCGACATGCGCCATCACCGGCACGCCGCGGGCGGTCAGGAAGGCGATGGTCTCTGCCATGTGCTGCCCGCCTTCCAGCTTCACCGCAGGCGCACCCGTCTCCGCCATCAGGCGGCTGGCGTTGCGGAACGCCTGCTCGGGGCTTTCCTCGTAGGACCCGAAAGGCATGTCGATCACCGGCATCGCCTTCTCCGCCCCCCGCACCACGGCGCGGCCGTGCAGGATCATCATCTCCATCGTCACGCCAAGGGTCGAGGGCAGGCCATGGATCACCATTCCCACCGAATCGCCCACCAGCACCACGTCGCAATGCGCGTCGACCAGCCGGGCGACCGGGGTGGAATAGGCCGTCAGCACCACCAGCGGCGCGGCGCCCTTGCGGGCGCGGATGTCGGGGGGAAGCACGGGCCTCACGGGGGCGGTTGCGCTCATGGCTGGCCTTCCTTTGGGCGAACTGCCCGCAATAAGGGCACAGCGCGCGCGGGCTTGCAAGAATATTACGCCGCAGCGCAGCGTTGTCGAGCGGCGCAGCGGGCTTGACGGCGCCCGCCCGGCGCTGGCCAATGGCGCTAAACCGGAAAGGAAGCCCGAAATGTCCCCGCTCCAGCGCGTCAGCCGCGACGGCATCACGCCCGAGATCACCCGCCCCGAGCCCGAAAAGCTGCTGGCGGGCGATCCCGTCCACACCACTTGGAACCTGGAAGAGGTGGACGGGCTATATTGCGGCCTCTGGCAGTCCACCCCCGGCAAGTGGCAGATTTCCTACGCCGAATGGGAATATGTCTACATCCACCACGGCCACTCCGTCCTGACCGATGCGGACGGGAACTCCACCCATCTGCGGGCGGGCGACAGCTACATCATCCGCCCGGGGTTCCGGGGCACGTGGGAGGTGCTGGAGACCACGCTGAAGGATTATGTCATAAGGACCTGAAGTTCACCGCCGCGCATGGCGAAGGCAGGAGCCTTCGCCAGACGGACCGGATGCCGGACCGCCCCTAGGCCGCCTCGGCAGGCAGCGGGCAGTCCTCTTCCGAAATGCCGCGCCGCTTGCACTGGCGCAGGCGCTTTTCCTCGGCCTTCTCGGCGGCGATGCGGTCGGCTTCCTCTTTCCTCCGAAGCCTTTCCTCTTCCTCGGCCCGCTTGGCGCGGTTCTCGGGCGTGTCCTGGAAGACCCGGCCATAGGCATCATCCATCTGGGGCCCCTCGATCGCCAGGCTTTCCGCCTCGGTGCGAACCTTCACCACCGTGCCGATCGGCGCCTTCTCGAACAGGTCGAGGGCATCCTGGTTGAACAGGCGGATGCAGCCCGCGCTGGTGGCGCGCCCCACGCTGGCATTGTCGATGGTGCCGTGGATGCGGAACATCGTGTCCCGCCCGCCGCGGTAAAGATACAGCGCCCGCGCGCCCAGCGGGTTCTCCAGCCCCCCCGGCAGACCGCCGGCATATTCGGCGTAAAGGTCCGGCCGGGTGCGGATCATGTTGGCGGTCGGCGTCCAGCTGGGCCAATGCGCCTTGCGCCCGACATAGCCGGTGCCGCGGAACGAAATCCCCTCGCGTCCCACAGCGATGCCGTAGCGGGTGGCCGTGCCGTCGCCATGCACCCAGTAGAGCTTGCGCGCATAGACATCGACCACGATGGAATTGGCCGGGTCCCCGGCGGTGTAGGGAACCACCTCCTTGACGTTGCCCTCGATCAGGTATTTCGGCTCCACCGCCGGAATCAGGATATCGCCGTCCTGCACCGCCTCGTATCCGGGGACATGGGCAGGCGGTTCTTCCGGCGTGGAACGCGGACCACAGGCGGCAAGCGCCGGGACAAGAAGGAAAACTGCAAGGCGCAGGACAAGGCTGTTCACGGTGAGACTCGATGCTGGCAGCGGGATTGACCCGGGCACCATGTCCCTGCCAGCCCCCCCGGCGTCAAGACCACAATGCGACATTTCGAAACAAAGCCCCCGGTCGTGGCCCTTGGGGGCGGCGGTTTCCTGCCATCTTCCGGCAGAAGCGCGGCCCCATCACCCGCACACGGGACTTGCAGCCGGGCAAGGCACACCCATGTAAAGAAGCGAAACATGAAAGGGGCGATCAGGATGCAATGTCCGGTGGATGGCGAAACGCTGGTGATGACTGACCGCAACGGGGTGGAGATAGACTACTGCCCGCGCTGCCGAGGGGTCTGGCTGGACCGGGGCGAGTTGGACAAGATCATCGACCGCGCCGGGGCTGCGGCCCCGCAGGCCGCCGCGCCACAAGCCACCGCGCCCGTCTATCAGCCCGAACCCCGCCCCGCCGCCCCGCAGGAGCGCCGCCGGTCCCGCGGCGGCGACGATGACGACGACCGCCGCTACGGCAAGCGGAAAGGGCGGGACAGCTTCCTCTCGGACCTCTTCGACTTCTGACCCTTTGCCGCTACTCTGCCCCCGGACAGGCGGAGGATTGCGATGCGGCCGGGCAAGCGGAACCTGATCACGGATGTGCCGGGGCTACTGGCGGGCAACGCCGATGACCCGGCCTTGCGCTCCGGCGTGACCGTCCTTACCGCCGCGCGGCCCTTCGTGGCGGCGGTGCATGTGATGGGCGGATCGCCCGGCACGCGAGAGACCGACCTGCTGGCCCCCGACCGCATGGTGCAGGAGGTGGACGCGATCTTCCTTTCCGGCGGCTCGGCCTTCGGGCTGGACGCCGGAACCGGCGTGATGGCCGCCCTGCGCGACGCGGGGCGTGGCTTCCCGGTCGGCCCGGTGCGGGTGCCCATCGTGCCGGGGGCGATCCTGTTCGACCTGCTGAACGGCGGCGGCAAGGACTGGCGCGAAAGTCCCTACCCCGCGCTCGGCCGCGCCGCCTTCCTCGCGGCGGCCGAGGATTTCGCCCTCGGCACCGCCGGGGCGGGCTTCGGCGCGATGACAGCCAACCTGAAGGGCGGCCTCGGCTCTGCCTCCTGCATCCTGCCCTCGGGAATCACGGTCGGCGCGCTGGTCGCCGTCAACGCGCTCGGGCAGGCGACGGTGGGAGAGACGCCGCATTTCTGGGCCGCCCCCTTCGAGGAGGGCCACGAATTCGGCGGCCTCGGCCCCGCGCCGATGCTGCCGCAGGACGCGCCCCTGCCGCGCAAACGGCTGGGCGAGGCCACCACCATCGCCGTGGTCGCCACCGACGCCGCCCTGACCAAACCGCAGGCGCAGCGGATGGCGGTGGCGGCCCATGACGGCATGGCGCGGGCGCTTGTGCCCTCGCACACGCCGCTGGACGGCGATCTGGTCTTCGCCGCCGCGACCGGGGCGCGCGAAATGGCGGACCCGGTAACCGACAGCTTCCAGATCGGCCATGCCGCCGCCACCTGCCTTGCCCGCGCCATCGCCCGGGCGGTGCATCTGGCCCGGCCGATGCCCGGCGACCTGCAGCCCTGCTGGGAAAGCCGGTTCGGCTGAGGAACGAAAAAGGCCGCCCCCTGCGGAGCGGCCCGATTTTTCGCCGAAAGATCGCTTACCCGTCCACGCGGATCCGCGCGTTCGTCGGGTCGAAGGGGCTGTCCTCGGTCACCACCGCATCCCATTCCTTCAACTGGATCTTCACCTTCAGCCTGGTCCCCGGCTCGGCCAGGTCGGGGGGGACATAGCCCATGCCGATCTGCTTGCCGAAGGCCACCGAATAGCCGCCCGAGGTCAGCCGCCCGATCTTCTGCCCGTCATGGATCAGCGCCTCTTTCCCCCACGGATCGGTGTCGTCCGGTCCGTCGATCAGCAGCGTCACGCATTTCGCCCGGATGCCGGTTTCCAGCATCTTGGCTTTGCCGCGGAAGTCCTTGTTGAGGTCGACGAAGCGGTCCAGCGCGGCCTCCAGCGGCGTCGCGTCGCGGCCCAGCTCGTTGCCGAAGGCGCGGTAGCTCTTCTCCTGCCGCAGCCAGTTCTGCGCGCGCGCGCCCACGCCCTTCAGCCCGTGCTTCTCTCCCACCGACCAGATCAGGTCCCACAGATACCGCCCGAACTCGATCGGGTAGTGCAACTCCCAGCCAAGCTCGCCGGTATAGGCCACCCGGATCGCCCGGACCGGGCACATGCCCAGCTCGATGTCCCGATACGACAGCCAGGGGAAGCGCTTGTTGCCCAGCACCGTCGCCGGATCGGCGTCTTTCACGATATCCTTCAGCAAGGCCCGCGCATTCGGACCGGCCAGCGCATAGACGCCCCATTGCGTGGTGATGTCGTGGATCTCGATATGCCCGCCGCCCTGCGCCATCCAGTCATCGGCGCATTTCTGCAGGAAATCGTAGTCATAGGCCGTCCAGGCTCCGGCCGAGATCAGGTAGTATTCGTCCTGTTTCAGCCGGACGATGGTATATTCCGTCCGCGTCGTGCCATGCTCGGTCAGCGCATAGGTCAGGTTGATCCGGCCCACGTTCGGCAGCTTGTTGCAGGTGAAATGGTCCAGGAAGGCCGTCGCCCCCGGCCCGCGCAGCAGGTGCTTGGTGAAGGCGCTGGCGTCGATGATGCCCACGGTGTTGCGCACCGCCTCGGCCTCGGCCTTGGCATAGGGCCACCACGCGCCGCGCCGGAACGACCGCGAGTCGTGGTCGAACCCGGCAGGCGCGTCCTTCGGGCCGTAATAGTTCGGCCGCTCCCAGCCGTTCACCTGCCCCATCTGCGCGCCCATGCCGATCTGGCGGTCATAGGCGGGCGCGGTGCGCAGCGGGCGGCAGGCTTCGCGTTCCTCGTCCGGGTGATGCAGGATGAAGACGTGGTTGTAGCATTCCTCGTTCTTCCGCGCCGCATATTCCGTGGTCATCCACGAGCCGTAGCGTTTCGGGTCGAGGCTGGCCATGTCGATCTCGGCCTCGCCCTCGGTCATCAACTGGGCGAGGTAATACCCGGTGCCCCCGGCGGCGGTGATGCCGAAGCTGAAGCCCTCGGCCAGCCACATGTTGCGCAGGCCCGGCGCCGGGCCGACCAGCGGGTTGCCGTCGGGCGTATAGCAGATCGGTCCGTTGAAATCGTCCTTCAGCCCCACGGTTTCCGAGGACGGCAGGCGGTGGATCATCGACATGTATTCCGCCTCGATCCGCTCAAGGTCCAGCGGGAACAGGTCGGCGCGGAAGCTGTCGGGCACGGCATATTCGAACCGCGCCGGGGCGCCGTATTCGTAGGGGCCGAGGATCCAGCCGCCGCGTTCCTCGCGCACATACCATTTGGCATCGGCATCGCGCAGGACCGGGTGTTCCGGGTGGGTCTTGCGGTATTCCACCAGCATCGGGTCCGGCTCGGTCACGATATACTGGTGCTCCACCGGGATCGCCGGGATCTTGATCCCCAGAAGCCGCGCGGTGCGCTGCGCATGATTGCCGGTGGCGGTGACCACATGCTCGGCATGGATCTCGTATTTCTCTTCGGACGGGACCAGCATCCCGCCCTTTTCCTCCATCCGCGTCACGGACACGATCCATTCGGACCCCGTCCAGCGATAGGCATCGACCTGGATCTTCCGCTCGATCGTCACCCCGCGCTGGCGGGCGCCCTTGGCCATGGCCTGCGTCACGTCCGCCGGGTTGATATAGCCGTCCTGCGGGTGGAACAGCGCGCCGACCAGATCCTCGGTCCGCACCAGCGGCCAGCGCTCCTTGATCTGCGCGGGCGTCAGGAATTCATGGTAAACCCCGGCGGTCTCCGCGACCGAGGAATACAGCATGTATTCGTCCATCCGCTCCTGCCGCTGCGCCATCCGCAGGTTGCCGACGACATAGAAGCCCGCGTTCAGCCCGGTCTCGGCCTCCAGCCCCTTGTAGAAATCGACCGAGTATTTGTGGATATGGGTCGTCGCGTAGGACATGTTGAACAAGGGCAGCAGCCCCGCCGCATGCCAGGTGGAGCCCGAGGTCAGTTCGTCGCGCTCCACCAGCATGGTGTCCCAGCCCGCCTTGGCCAGATGGTAGGCGATCCCCGTGCCCACCGCGCCACCGCCCACAACCAGCGCCTTCACATGCGTCTTCATCGGTCCGACTCCCCGGAATGTCTGGCCCATATCTGCCAGAGCGGCCCCCGGACGGACAAGCCGGCCCGACCCTTCGCATCCGAAAACGACATGCGCCACATGTCGCAGGCGGTTCGGTGTCAGCGCGGGCGCATCCGCCCGAACAGCGCCGAGGCGGCAAAGACCGCCGCCGCCGCGACCACCATCGACGGCCCGGCGGGCGTGTCCTGCCACAGCGACAGCTGCAACCCGGCCAGCGCCGACAGCGCCCCCACCGCCACCGCGCCAAGCGCCATCCCCTCGGGGCTGCGCGCCAGCCCGCGGGCGGCGGCGGCCGGGATGATCAGCATGGCCGAGATCAAGAGCGCCCCCACCACCTTCAGCGCCACCGCCACCACCAGCGCCAGCGCGATCACCAGCACCAGCCGCTCGCGGTCGGGGCGGATGCCGGCGGAATGGGCCAGGTCCTCGTTCAGCGTCGAAGCCAGCAGCGCCTGCCAGCGCCAGGCCAGCAGCACCGCCACCACCGCGGCCCCGCCCCAGATCAGCGCAAGGTCGCCCCGCGACACCGCAAGGATGTCGCCGAACAGCCAGGCCGACAGGTCCGTCCGCACCTGCGGCAGGAAGCTGACCGCCACCAGCCCGAAGGCCAGCGCCGAATGCGCCATCACCCCCAGCGTCGTATCCAGCGCCCAGCCCTTCGCCGCCAGCCCCGCCACGGTGACGGCCATCGCCAGCGCCACCACCAGCGTCCCCGCCGCCACCGGCAGGTCGGTCGCCAGCGCCAAGGCCACGCCAAGGATCGCCGCATGGGCCGTGGCATCGCCGAAATAGGCCATCCGCCGCCAGACCACGAAGGCGCCCAGCGGGCCGGTGGCCAGCGACAGCCCCACCCCGGCCAGCGCCGCCCGCACAAGGAAATCGTCAAGCATGATGGTGATGCTCATGGTCGTGATGATGATCATGCGGATGGGCATGGTCGTGGTCATGCTCGTGCCGATACAGCGCCAGGACTCCTTGCGTCCCCAGCCCGAACAGCGCCCGGTATTCCGGCGCGTCGGACACCACCTGCGGCGTGCCCTCGCAGCAGACATGGCCGTTCAGGCAGACCACCCGGTCGCTGGCCGCCATCACCACATGCAGGTCGTGGCTGACCATCAGCACCGCGCAGCCGGTCCCGGCCCGCACCTCCTCGATCAGCCGGTAGAAGGCCGCCTCGCCGGGCTGGTCCAGCCCCTGCGTCGGCTCGTCCAGCATCAGCACCTGCGGCCGCGCCAGCAGCGCCCGGGCCAGCAGCACCCGCTGCAACTGCCCGCCCGACAGCGACGCCATCTGCAGGCCCCCGGTCTCCTCCATCCCCACCCTTGCCAGCACCTCCGACGCCTGCGCATCGGAAACCCGCACCGGCAGCGACAGGAACCGCCGCACCGTGATCGGCATCGAGCGGTCGATCTGCAACCTTTGCGGCACATAGCCCAGCCGCAGCCCCGCCGCCCGCGTCACCTGCCCCGCGGCGGGCGGCAGGATGCCCAGCAGCGCCCGCAACAGCGTGGACTTGCCGCTGCCATTCGGCCCGACCACGGTGACGATCTCGCCCGGCTGCAGGGTCAGCGAGATGTCGTGCAACACCTCCACCCCGCCCAGCCGCACGCAAAGATGCCGCGCCTCGATCAGGCTCATGCCTGCGCCTCCCGGCAGGTGGGGCAAAGGCCAAGCGCCTCGATGTTCGACCGCTCGACCGTGAAGCCGACCGCGCCTGCCGCCGCCTCCAGCGCGGCGCGGACGGCGGCGGCGGGGGCCTCGGCCACGGCATCGCAACCGCGGCAGATCAGGAAGGCGGGGGCATGGGCCTCGCCCGGATGCATGCAGGCGGTGAAGGCGTTCAGCCGCCGGATGCGATGGGCAAAGCCCTGATCCACAAGGAATTCCAGCGCGCGATAGGCCACCGGCGGCTGATTGCCGAAGCCCTCTGCCGCCAGCCGTTGCAACACGTCATAGGCGCCCAGCGCCTTGTGCTCCTCCAGCAGGATCTCCAGCACCCGCCGCCGCACCGGGGTGAAGCGCGCGCCCTGTTCCGCCGCCAGCGCCTCGGCCCGCGCCAGCACGTCGGCGGCGCAATGGCCGTGGTCGTGGGCCGCGAAGGCCGCGCCCGGATCGGCGCAGCCGGGACAGGTTCCGGCATGATGATGCGATGCGGCCATGATCACCCCTTGACACGTTATGATATAACATAAATACATTCCGGCAACCAGACAAGCCGGAGTCTCCGATGCGTTATATCATATCCCTCCTCCTGACCAGCACCGCCGCGCTTCCCGCCTTTGCCGAGGTGCCCGATGTGGTGACCGACATTCCGCCGGTGCATTCGCTGGCCGCCGCGGTGATGGGCGATCTCGGCACGCCGGTGCTGCTTCTGGACCGCGGCGCCTCGCCCCACGGCTTCCAGCTTCGGCCCAGCCAGATGGAGGCGGTGGCGGGCGCGGACCTCATCCTCTGGGTCGGGCCGCAACTGTCGCCCTGGCTGGAAAAGGCGCTGTCGGCCCGGTCCGGGGGGGCCGACGCGCTGGCCCTGCTGGACGCACCCGGCACCTACCGGCAGGACTTCGCCGCGCAGGACGATGATGACCACGATCACGGCCACGATCATGCCCATACGGAGGACGAGGGCCACGACGACCATGACCACGACGCGGACCATGACGACGATCACGACCACGCTCATGCCGACGATGATGACCATGGCCATACCCACACCGGCCTTGACCCCCATGCCTGGCTGGACCCGCAGAACGGCAGGCTCTGGACGCAGCTGATCGCGGCCGAACTCTCGCGGCTGGACCCGGAGAATGCCGCCACCTATGCCGCCAATGCCGAAGCCGCCATCGCCGCCATCGACACCGCCGATGCCGAGGCCGCCGCCCTTCTGGCCCCGGTCAAGGACCGCCCCTTCATCGCCTTCCACGATGCCTATGGCTATTTCACCGCCCATTACGGCCTGACCATGGCCGGAACGGTGGCCGCGGGCGATGCCGCCACCCCCGGCGCCCGGCATCTGGCCGAGTTGCGCGAGGCCGGCGCCGCTTGCCTGTTCCCCGAGGCGCAGCACGACCCCGTCCTCATCACCCAACTGGCCGAGGCGACCAGCGCCGCCGTCGGCGGCGCCCTGGACCCCGAGGGCTCCACCTTCGACCCCGGCCCCGCGCTCTATCCCGGGATGATCCTGGCGCTGGCCCGCACCATCGCCGCCTGCGGCACCTGAGCCGCGACGCCGGGGGACCTTGCATCTTCCCCCGGCTTCCTGTCAGCCTGCGGCCCATGGACTGGGTCAAGATCATACATCTTCTCTGCGTCATGGGCTGGATGACCTCGATCTTCGCCGTGCCGCGCGCGCTGATCTACTGGCGGCGCGAATGGCAAAGGCTGGGAGAGTTCGGCCCGCTGGGCGACCTGACGATCCGCCTCTACCGCTTTTCCGCCGGGCTGGGGGTGATCGCGCTGGTCACCGGCCTCTGGCTGGCCTGGGGCGTCTGGGGCTTCGCCCCCTGGGTCCATCTGAAACTGGCCCTCGTCGCCCTGCTGGCCGCGCATTACATCTGGACCGGCGTTCTGGTGGCCCGCGCCCGCCGGGGAGAATTCCGCGAGAGCGAGCTTTTCCTGCGCATCTTCAACGAGATCAGCGTGATCGGTGTCATCGCCATCCTCTGGGCCGTGGTGGTCAAGCCGTTCTGACCGCCGCCGCCACCTCGGCCCCCACCGCGGCCCCCGACAGCCGCGCGCCCGCCGCGGTCTGCATCAGCCCCTGCCCGGCCACCGCCTCTCCGGCGAACCAGATCCGGTCGCCGATCGGCTGGCGCAGCACCTGCCGCGCCCCCGAGCGCCCGGGCCGCGCCGCGGCATAGGCGCCGCGGACATGCCGCTCGGCCGCCCAGTTGGTCATCATGCCATGGCGGACCGCCCCCCGAACGCCCGATCCGAACAGGTCCACCAGCCTGCCGATGGCGAAATCCACCGCCGCCGCCGCACCCGCCGCCTCGACCTCCCAGGCGAAATCGCCGCCGACGAAGCCGACCATCAGGTCAAGCCCGAAGGGATGGCACAGGAAGAACAGGTCGTGCCGCCCCCGCCCCTCGATCAGCAGGTCGTCGAAGGGCTCCAGCCCCAGCCCGCCGTTCACCTGTAGCGGGATCTTGGTCAACAGCCCCATCGGCAGGTCGAAGATCGCCTCTTCGTGCCCCTCCGGCAGGGCGGGGAAGAAGCCGATGCCGCCGAATTGCAGCACGCCCGGCGAGACGGTGACGATCGCCGCCCGCCCCCGCAAGGTGCCCTTCGCCGTCTCCACCTCCACCCCCGGCCCGTCCCAGCGGATGCGGCCCGCCGGGCAGCCGGTCGTCACCGGCACATCGGCGCCCCAGCGATGGATCAGCGCGCCGAAGCCCTCGCGGGTGAAATAGTTCGGGTCCAGCTCCGCCGCCGCGCAGAAATCGGCGATGCTGATCTCGTCGTCGTCGGCGCCGAAATCCATCGGCCCGCAAAAGGTGGCATTGGCCCGCAGGCAGTGGCAATCGGCGATCAGGCTGGCCAGCCGGTCGTCCGGCCCGGAATGCGCCGCCAGCGCCTCGGCCAGGGCCGCATCCGCCGCCCTGACCCGCGCCATCTCCTCCTCCGTCGCCTTGCGCGATCCGAAATACAGGTGATCCAGCCCCATGTCGTGATGGTAAAGCGTCCAGCCCGCCGCAAGCGCCTCGGGATAGAACGGATTGCGGTCGCCCGCGTGCAGCCAGGCGCAGCCGATGTCGAAGGGCAGCCCGAAATCCGCATCCGTCGTCCAGGCCCGGCCGCCGATCCGGTCCATCGCCTCGACCACGACGAAGCTCCGCCCCGCCTCGCGCAGCGCCTTGGCCGCCGCCAGCCCGGCGCAGCCCGCGCCGATGACCACCACATCCACATCGCCCATGGCAAATCCTCCGGGTCAAATTCCGTCTGAAATGCCACCATCCTGCCGCCCGCGAGGGATTCGGCAAAGCCCTTTCACCTTGGATCAAATACTCGATCCGCCCGCGGCACCCCGCGCCGCAGGGTCAGACCTTCGCGCCCTTGCGCCCCTCGACCAGCCAGGCCGCCACCGCCAGCCCGGCGGCAAGCACAAGCCAGGCCCAGCCGGGCAGCAGCGCCGCCACCTGGATCTCCTGCGTCTCATAGGCCCCGCGCGGGGTGATGCCGATCCAGCCTCGCCCCGTGGCGGGCCGCCCCTCGGCCACCTGCCGGATGTCCGGCACGCCATCCTCGATCCGCGTCACCGACCCGCCCGCGCCTTCCGCCACCGGCTTCAGCATGTCGCCCGAGGCGATGGTCTCCACGAACTCGCGCGGCGCGGCCGGGCCGACGCCGATCACCCGCGTCAGCTCGCCCTGCTCCAGCCGGTAAAGCCCGGGCGCGGGCGCCTCCCAGTCCACCTCATGCCGGCCCGGGCGGGTCTGGCGCATCTCCAGCACCACCTCCGCGCCGTCCGGCCCGGTCACCGTCAGCGGACCCGGAGCCTCTTCCCCGATGCTCCGCCGCACGATCGACAGATGCTGCCCCTCCGCCGTGGCGGTCAGAGTCTCTTCCTCAAGCTCCGGCTCCTTCAGCATCCAGTGCGCCAGCCGCCGCAAGAGTTCCAGTTGCGGCCCGCCGCCCTCATACCCCCGGCCCCAGAGCCAGGCCTGGTCGCTGGCCAGCACCGCGATCCGCCCCTCGTCCACCCGGTCCAGCACCAGCAAGGGCAATCCCTGCGGCCCCTCCATCACCGTCTGGCCCGACAGTTTCTCCACCTCGGCGATGCGGAACCAGCGGCCCCAGCCGGGTTCGCCGTCCTCGCCAAGCGCCGCGAACTTTTCCAGCCCCTCGGTCACCGGATGCCGCTTGCCGATATCGGTGATCCTCGGCCGGAACCCGCCCTCGACCACCTGCGCCGTCGGCGCCACCGGCAGGATCTCGGCCAGCGGGGACCGATAGAGCGAATCCACCACCCCGAACTCCGGTCCCGCCGCCACCAGCACGGTGCCGCCGTTGCGCACATATTGCACCACGTTGTCCAGATAGCTCATCGGCAGGATGCCCCGCATCCGGTAGCGGTCGAAGATGATCAGGTCGAATTCCTCGATCTTCTCGACGAACAGCTCCCGCGTCGGAAAGGCGATCAGCGACAGCTCGTCCACCGGCACGCCATCCTGCTTTTCCGGCGGCCTGAGAATCGTGAAATGCACCAGATCGACCGAGGCATCCGATTTCAGCAGGTTCCGCCAGACCCGTTCCCCCGCATGGGGCTCCCCGGAAACCAGCAGCACCCGCAGCCGGTCGCGCACGCCGTTCACCTGCACCACCTGCGCATTGTTGCGGTCGGTCAACTCGCCCTCCGCCGGGTCGATGCTGAACTGCAACACGTTCATCCCGCCATGCGGCAGCGTCACCGGCAGGTCCAGTTCCACCCCCACCGGGATGGTGTAGACCTGCGGCGGCTCGGCATCCACCGCGATGGTCAGGTCCACCTCCGCCCCCGCGGCCCGGGGCACGGCGCCGACGTCCTCGACCATCAGCTTCATCACGAATTCCTCGCCGATGATGGCGAAGGCAGGCGCGTTCCTGATCACCAGCCGCCGGTCCCAGTCCGCCTGACGCCCGGTCAGCAGCACATGCAGCGGCGCGGGCAGCGCCGGCACCATCTCCATGTCATGCACCCGCCCGTCCGTCACCAGCAGCACGCCCGCCACCCGCGCCCGCGGCTCCTCGGCCAGCGCCTCGGCCATCGCGGTCATCGCCAGCGTGCCCGCATCCTCGTCGCCGTCGCTGAACCGCTTCACCCGCAGTTCCGTTCCCGGCATGGCGGCCACTTCGGCCTCCACCTGCGCCACCGCCTGCGTTACCTGCGCTTCCCGCCCGCCAAGGCGCTGGCTGGCGCTGTCGTCGACGATCAGGATCACGATGTCGTGCAGCCCGGCGCGCTCTTCCTCCTGCAAGGACGGATTGGCCAGCGCCGCCACCAGCGCCGCCACCGACAGCCCGCGCAAGAGCCAGCCGCCAAGGCCCCGCCACAGCGCCAGCGCCAGCAGCAGCAGCGCCACGCCGCAAAGCGCCCAGATCACCGGCCAGCCGACCAGAGGATCGAAGACCAGCCTCATTGCCCCAGCCTTTCCAGAAGCGCAGGCACATGGACCTGATCCGACTTATAGTTCCCGGTCAGCACATGCATGATCAGGTTGATGCCGAAGCGATAGGCGATCTCGCGCTGGCGTTCGCCCGTGAAGCCCCGCCCCACCGGCAGCATCGGCACTCCCGATCTATCCGTCGCCCAGGCCGAGGCCCAGTCGTTGCCGCCGATCACCACCGGCGTCACCCCGTCGTTCAGGTTGCGGAACGGCATCCCCTCCTCCAGCGCCGCATCCGGCGGCGCGGCCTCGACCCAGAGGCCGCCCTCCTGCCAGCGCCCCGGAAACTCCTGCAACAGGTAGAAGGTCCGCGTCAGCACATGGTCCTGCGGAATCTGCTCCAGCGGCGGAATGTCCAGCCCGGCGGCGATCCGCTGCAAGGCCGCGCCCTCGGGCGTCGCACCGCCGAAAGCCGCCACATCGGCGTCGCGGGTGTCGAACAGGATCAGTCCGCCAGAGCGCAGGAACTGGTTCAGCTTGTCATAGGCCGCGGCGGATGGCGTCGGGCTGTCCGCCGTGACCGGCCAGTAGAGGAAGGGGAAGAAGGCCAGCTCGTCCCGTTCCAGATCGACGCCCATCGGCTCCGCCGGTTCGATCGAGGTCCGCTCCCACAGACGGTCGCCAAGGCCGCGCAGGCCCGCCTGCGCCAGTTCGTCCAGCTGCGCATCGCCGGTCAGCACATGGGCAAGCACCACCGCCGAGGTCGCCTCGATGGCGAAATCGTCGCCCGGCAGCGGGGCCTCCTGCGCCCGTGCCACCTCCGGCTGCGCCGCCAGCACAAGCACCGCCGCGGCCAGCACCGTAGCCCCCCGCCGCAGGCCGGAAAGCCGCCCGGCGACCCAGAGCGCGGCAAGGATATCCACCAGCAGCAGCGACAGCGCGCCCGCCAGCAGCGGCCCCTTCAGCGATTGCTCCGCCGCCTCTTCCAACTGTTCCACCGCAATCCCCGCAGGCCATACGGCGGGCTTCAGTTCGGTCTCCGCCCCGATCACGTTCAGCGCCACCCGCCGCTCCTGCCCGGCGTAGAGGCCCGGCGGATGGTCCGGCCCCGGCCCCTCCTTCAGCGCCCGGGCCAGCACCGCGCCCTCGACACCCGCCACCTCGCCCGCATCGCGCGAGGCGCCCCAGGCGTCCAGCACCTCTTCGGGCACCCAAGTCTGCCCCTCCAGATCGCCCGCCTCCGGCATCGCCGGACGGGTGGAGACCGCCAGCCGCTCCAGCATCTGCACGAACAGGCCCGAAAGCGGCAGGCTGGACCATTCCGCATTGGCCGTCACATGCACCAGCACCACCTGCCCCTGCCCCACCGCCTTGCGGGTGACCAGCGGCGTGCCGTCCTCCAGCGCCGCGATGGTGCGTTCGGCAAGGTCCGGGTCCGGCTGGGCCAGCACCTGCTCCTTCACCTGCACATCGCCGGGCAGCGGCAGGCCGTAGAACGGGCTGCCCTCGGGGAAGGGCGCCAGCGCCTTCGGCTCGCCCCAGCTCATTGCGCCGCCCACCGTGCGCCCGCCCTCGCGCAACCGCACCGGCAACAGCGGGTCCTCCTCGAACCGGCTCACGTCGCTGGCGGCCAGCCGCGGCCCGGCGAAGCGCAGCAGGAGGCCGCCTTCCTCAAGCCAGTCCAGCATGGCATCCTGCTCGGATTGCGTCACCCGCGCCACATCGGCCAGCACGATCACGTCGGGCTTCGCCACCAGCACCTCGGACAGGCTGCCCCCGACCAGATCGGCCACCGGCACCAGTGCCTGCCGCAGGTAATGCGTGGGCGACAGCAGTTGCAGCCCCTCCTGATCCGCCCCCGCGCCGATGATCGCCACCTTGCGCCGCTTCAGGCTGTCGTCGGTCAGGCTGACCGCCCCCGCGCTGCGCATCCCGGGAATCTCGAACCGCGTCACCCGGTTGCGCAGTTCCGGCGGCAGGTCCATCGGGGCCTCGGCCCTCGCCTCACCGGCGCCGAAGGCCAGTTCCACCCGCGCCAGTTCCCGCTCGATCCCCGCCGGATCGGGCCCACGCGCCGCCACCTCGATGCCGACCGCATCCGCCGCCGGCACGCGCGAGGCCGAGACCACCACCCTGCCGTCCTCGAACCCCGCCGGATGCAGGGCGAAAACCGGCCGCGGGCTTTCGATCACCGTCACCGCGCCGCGGTCGCGTAGCGCCTGCGCCAGCGTCTCGCGCCCCGGATGCGCCAGGCCATCCGCCAGCCAGACCGTGTCGAACCGGCCTTCCGGCAGCACCCCGATCCAACCCTCCATCCCCGCGGGCGCCCATGCCGCAGGCTCCATCCCCATCAGCCGCCCGGCCCAGGCCTCGGCGCCCTGGAACACCGTCTCGCCCGGCCTGTCGGTCAGCCGGATCACCGCGACCGTGCGCCCCTCGCGCCCGGCCTCCTCGACCAGTTGCCCCGCCCGCGCCACCCGCCGCGCCCAGTCGCGCGCCTCGGCCCAGCCGCCGTCCAGCACCACCAGCAGGGGGCCGGACCCGGCCTGCCGCTCCTCGGGGTTCAGCACCGGCCCGGCAAAGCCGATGATCGCCGCCGCCACCGCCAGAACCCGCAACAGCAACAGCCACCACGGCGTCTTGTCGGTCTCGGCATCCTCGTCCTTCAGCCCCAGAAGCAGCGCCACGCCGGGGAACCGCCGCCGGATCGGCGCCGGCGGCACGGCGCGCAGCAGCAGCCACAGGATCGGCAGCGCCGCCAGCGCCACCAGCAGCCAGGGGTTCAGGAAAGCGACAGGACCCAGCGCGAACATCTACCGCCCGCCCTCCAGCGCCCGATAAAGCCAGAGCAGCGCCGATTGCGCCGGTTGCCCGGTGTGATGGGTGGAAAAATGCCAGCCGACCGCCCGGGACAGCGCGGCCATCCGGTCCTTCCGCTCGGCCAGCCGGGCAAGATAGCGGTCGCGCAACTCGCCCGCCTTGCGGGTCTCATGCCGGACCCCGCCGCCCATCGACTCGAAGATCGTCCGTCCGTCGAAGGGAAACTCCTCCTCCGCCGGGTCCAGCACCATCAGCGCCGCCCCCTTGACGCCCCGGTCCGAGGCGCGCGCGAAAGCCCCCTCCACCGCCGCGAGGTCGCCCATGAAATCCGACAGGAACACCGCCCTGCCGTGGCTGACCATCCCCTCGGCCTCCGGCGCGCCATAGTCGGCGGCCTCCTCCACCCCCGACAGCCGCGCCGCCAGCCGCACCAGTTGCGTCCGCCCGCCCCGCGGCTGCGCCAGCCCAGCCAGCCCGACCCGCTCGCCCCCGCGCAGCAGCAGCACCGTCACCGCCAGCGCCAGAAGCCGCGCCCGCTCGCCCTTAGCCGCCCGCCCCTTGGCGCCGGAAAACCCCATGCTCTTCGACGGATCGACCCAGATCGTCACCGACTGCGCCGCCTGCCATTCCCTCTCGCGCACGAAATGCGCATCCGACCGGGCCGAGCGGCGCCAGTCGATCATCCGCGCCGGATCGCCCTGATGCGCCGGCCGATACTGCCAGAACTCGTCGCCCAGCCCCGCCCTGCGGCGGCCATGCTCGCCCAGCATCACCGTATGGGCCAGCATCTCCGCCTCCGCCAGAAGCGGCGGCAGGGCCTGCCCCAGCGTCTCGGCACGAGAGCGAAGGTCGCCCGTTGTGGACGAAAGGGTCACGCTGCCGCCTCAAGCCCCAGCACGCGGGTGGTGGTGCGGGCGATGATGCCGGTCAGCGTCTCGCCCCGTGCCCGGGCGGCGAAGGACAGCGCCATCCGGTGTTCCAGACAGGCCGGCGCCAGCGCCGCCACATCCTCGACCGAAGGCGCCAGCCGCCCCTGCAACAGGGCCCGCGCCCGCACCGTCAGCATCAGCGCCTGCGCCGCCCGCGGCCCCGGCCCCCAGGCCAGCGCATCGGCCAGATCCCGCCCCTCCGGTTCCCCCGGACGGCAGGCACGGACCAGATCGAGGATCGCCTCCACCACCCTGTCGCCCACCGGCATCCGCCGCACCACCGACTGCGCCGCCAGCAACGCCCCGGCGCTGAACACCCCATGCGCCTCGGCCTCTTCCAACCCGGTGGTGGCGATCAGGATATCGCGCTCCACCGCGCGGCTGGGATAATCCACGTCGACCTGCACAAGGAACCGGTCAAGCTGCGCCTCGGGCAGCGGATAGGTGCCCTCCTGCTCGATCGGGTTCTGGGTGGCCAGCACATGGAAGGGGCGGCCAAGGGGGCGATGCTCGCCCGCGATGGTCACTTCCTTCTCCTGCATCGCCTGCAACAGCGCCGATTGCGTCCGGGGGGACGCCCGGTTGATCTCGTCCGCCATCAGAAGCTGGCAGAACACCGGCCCCTCGATGAAGCGGAAGGCGCGGCTGCCGTCCCGCGCCGTCTCCAGCACCTCGGAGCCAAGGATGTCGGCGGGCATCAGGTCCGGCGTGAACTGGATGCGCCCGGTGTCCAGCCCCATCACCGTGCCCAGCGTGTCGACAAGCCGCGTCTTGCCAAGGCCCGGCAGGCCGATCAGCAGCGCATGCCCGCCGCAAAGCAGCGCCGACAGCACAAGGTCCACCACCTTCTCCTGCCCGATGAAGCGCCGGTTTATCGAGTCCTTGGCCCGGCCCAGCGTCTCGCCCAGGGCTTCGATCTCGGCCACCAGCACGTCTTCACCCGCCATCATCGGCTCCTTCTGCAAGGTTCCGCTGCATTAGACCGGACTCTGGCGGCGGGCACAAATGGCAAAAAGCGACTTGACACAAATGATCGTGAGAGATCCGCGACCGCCGCAAGCCGGGTGCGCTTCGCCCCGCCGCCATCGGCACTCGAACCAATGGCAGCCCCCCGCAGGACATTCGTGTCCTGAAACAGGAAGCCCGCTCCCGGCCTCTTTCAGAACGGCAAATATCCCCGCCGGAGGCTCCGCCGCCTGCCGCAGCGCAATCGCCCGGGCAGAAGCGCCCTTGCCGTTCCGCGCGCATCGCGCGACAGTCCCGCCATGACCCAGCCCACCGCCGACACGCTCGCTGCCGCCGCCAAGGCCGCCACGAAAGAGAAGGGCCTGCCTCCGGTCCATCTGTGGAACCCGCCCTTCTGCGGCGACATCGACATGCGGATCGCCCGCGACGGCACATGGTATTACCTCGGCACCCCCATCGGCCGAGCGCCGCTGGTCAAGCTCTTCTCCTCGATCCTCAAGCGCGAGGGCGACAGCTATTTCCTCGTCACCCCGGTCGAGAAGGTCGGCATCAGGGTCGACGACGCCCCCTTCCTTGCCGTGGATTTCGAGGCGGAGGGCACCGGGAAAGACCAGCGCCTGACCTTCGTGACGAAGACCGAGGACCGCGCCGCCGCGGGCCCCGGCCATCCGCTGCGGGTAGAGCGGGGCGAAGACGGCGAGCCCTCGCCCTATATCCTGATCCGCAACGATCTCTGGGCGCTGATCGACCGGAAATCCTTCTACCGGCTTGTCGATCTGGGTTGCCATGAGGCCCATGAAGGGGATAGCTGGTTCGGCCTCTGGTCCGGCGGGGTCTTCTTTCCGGTCATTCCCTCTTCCGAGCTGCCCAACCCCTAGATGCCCCGTTTCGCCGCCAACCTGACCCTTCTCTTCACCGAGGTCCCGATGCTCGACCGGCCCGACTGGGCGCGTCGCACCGGCTTCGACGGGGTCGAGGTGCTGTTCCCCTACGACCACCCGGTCGCCGACTGGGAAAAGGCGCTGGCGGGCCTGCCGCTTGCGCTGATCAACGCCCCCCCCGGCGACTGGGCCAGCGGCGACCGCGGTTTCGCCGCACGCCCGGGATACGAGACCGCCTTCCGCGACAGCTTCCTGCGCGCCGCCGACTACGCCACCCGGCTGGGCGCGCCGCGCATCCATGTCATGGCGGGCGTCGCCAAGGGCCCGCAGGCCGAGGGCACCTATGTCGAGAACCTGTCCTGGGCGCTGGCGCAGGCCCCCGGCCTGGGCCTCTGCATCGAGCCGCTGAACCCCGAGGACATGCCGGGCTATTTCCTGAACGACTACGATCAGGCCGCCCGCATCCTCGACGACATCGGCGATCCGCGCATCGGGTTGCAGTTCGACCTCTGGCACGCGGCCCGGCTGCACGGCGACCCCGGGCTGGTCTGGCAGGACCACGCCGCCCGCACCGTCCATGTGCAGATCGCGGGCTTCCCCTCGCGCAACGAACCGGGCGGCGGCGGCTTCTCGCTGCCCGCGCTCTGCGATGCGGTGGACGGGATGGAGGGCGTCTGGATCGCCGCCGAATACCGCCCCGCCCGCGGCACGGCGCAGGGGCTCGCGTGGTTGCAGGCGCTGAAATCGCGCGGCGTGCCCATCGGGGGATAGGCCCCGGACCGCGGATGCAACCGCCGATTCGCAAGACATGGTTAACGCCTGTTGCAGGTGTTGCGGTGCCAGACCGGTGCCAGACGGAATCCAGACGGATGCCATACCGTGGTTTTCGTGCAATATCAGGTGATTAACCCACCGAACGCCGCCCCCGCACGCCTCACGCCCCACCGCACGCCCTTGCCCGCCCCCGCCGCATCCGTAATATGCCGCCGCAAGCCCAAGCCAAGGACGCAAGCGATGACCTTTGATGCCCCGGAAACCCAAGTCGTCACCACCTGGAAAGTGGCCTGCGACGGCGGCGAAGGCGCGCTCGGCCATCCCCGCGTCTGGCTGACCATCCCGGCCGACACCGGCTTCGTCGAATGCGGCTATTGCGACAAGAAATACGTGATCGACCGCGACCACGCCCACGACGACCACTGAGTCCGCCGCAGGGCCGCGCCCTGTGGACCCCCGGCCCATCCTCTGCCAATACTGTCGCCCTGACGGACGGAGGGCGACATGACATTCGGCAAGGGCCATCACCTGCATCTCATCGACGGCTCGGCCTATATCTTCCGCGCCTACCACGCCCTGCCGCCCTTGACCCGCCAGTCCGACGGGCTGCCGGTCGGGGCCGTCGCCGGCTTCTGCAACATCCTGTGGAACGAGCTTTCCAACGGCAAGCGCAGCGAGGCCGCGACCCATATCGCCGTGGTCTTCGACTATTCCTCCACCACCTTCCGCAACGATATCTACCCGCAATACAAGGCAAATCGCCCGCCGCCGCCCGAAGACCTGCGCCCGCAGTTCCCGCTGACCCGCGACGCCACCCGCGCCTTCAACGTCGCCTGCCTCGAGGTGGAAGGGTTCGAGGCCGACGACATCATCGCCACCCTCGCCCGCCAGGCGGCCGAGGCGGGGGGCAGTTGCACGGTCATCTCCTCCGACAAGGACCTGATGCAACTGGTGCGCCCCGGCATCGACATGTTCGACCCGATGAAGAACCGCGCCATCGGCCCCGACGAGGTGATGGAGAAATTCGGCGTCCCGCCCGAACGGGTGGTGGACGTGCAATCCCTTGCAGGCGACAGCACCGACAACGTGCCCGGCGCGCCGGGGATCGGGCTGAAGACAGCGGCGCTGTTGATCCAGGAATACGGCGATCTGGACACGCTGCTTTCCCGCGCATCCGAGATCAAGCAGCCCAAACGCCGCGAGGCGCTGACGGACAATGCCGACCTGATCCGCATCTCGCGGCAACTGGTCTCGCTGAAGGACGACGCGCCAGTGCCGGTGACGCTGGACGATCTGGCGATCACCCCGCCGGACCCGGACAAGCTGCTGAAATTCCTGACGGATATGGAGTTCCGTTCGATCACCCGCCGGGTGGCCGAACGGCTGAAGGTCGCGGTCCCCACGATCGCCGCCACCACGCCCGAGGACAAGCCCGAGGCGCAGGAAGAGGCACAGAAGCCCTTCGACCACGCGGCCTATACCGCCATCCGCGACCGCGCCACGCTGGACCAATGGATCGCCCGCATCCGCGAGGCCGGGCATGTCGCCATCGACACCGAGACCACCAGCCTTGACGAGATGCGGGCCGAGCTGGTCGGCATCTCGCTTTGCATCGACGCCGGGGCCGCAGCCTATATCCCGCTTGGCCACCGGCAGGGCGGCGGCGACCTGTTCGGCTCGGTGGATCTGGTCGAGGGGCAACTGGACCTGACCGAAACGCTCGCCGCGCTGAAACCCGTTCTGGAGGATCAGGGCGTCCTGAAGATCGGCCAGAACATGAAATACGACTGGAAGATCTTTGCCCGCCACGGCATCCGCACCGCCCCCATCGACGACACCATGCTGATGAGCTACGCCATGCAGGCGGGCCTCAACCTGCATGGGATGGACGTGCTGTCCGAGAAATACCTCGGCCACCAGCCGATCCCGATCAAGTCCTTGCTGGGCAGCGGAAAATCCCAGATCACCTTCGACCGGGTGGCCATCGAGGATGCGGTGAAATACGCCTCGGAGGATGCCGACATCACCCTGCGGCTCTGGCAGAAGTTCAAGCCGCAATTGCATCGCGTCCGCGTCACGACCGTCTACGAAACCGAGGAACGCCCGCTGGTCCCCGTTCTGGCCGACATGGAGATGGCGGGCATCACGGTGGACCGCGACACGCTGGCCCGCATGTCCAACGCCTTCGCGCAGAAGCTGGTGCAACTGGAAGAGGAAATCCACGACATCGCTGGCGAGAAGTTCAACGTCGGCTCGCCCAAGCAACTGGGCGAGGTGCTGTTCGACCGGATGCATATTCCGGGCGGCGAGAAGGGCAAGACCGGCGCCTACGGCACCGGCGCGGATGTGCTGGAAGACATCACCACGCTGGAAGACAGCCACCCGCAAGGCGCGAAACTGGCCGCGCGCGTGCTGGACTGGCGGCAGATCGCCAAGCTGAAATCGACCTATACCGACACGCTTCAGGACGCGATCAACCCCGATACCGGCCGGGTCCACACCTCCTATTCCATCGCCGGGGCCAACACCGGGCGGCTGGCCTCGACCGATCCGAACCTTCAGAACATCCCGGTGCGGACCGAGGAAGGGCGGCGGATCCGCGAGGCGTTCATCGCCCCGCCGGGCAAGATCCTGGTCTCGCTGGACTACAGCCAGATCGAGTTGCGCATCCTCGCCCATATCGCCGATATCCCCGCCCTTCAGCAGGCGTTCCGCGACGGGATCGACATCCACGCCATGACGGCCTCGGAAATGTTCAACGTGCCCCTGGACCAGATGACGCCCGAGATCCGCCGCAAGGCCAAGGCGATCAACTTCGGGGTGATCTACGGCATCTCGGGCTTCGGCCTCGCCCGCAACCTGCGCATTCCGCGCGGAGAGGCGCAGGGCTTCATCGACCGCTATTTCGAGCGTTTCCCGGGCATCAAGGAATACATGTCCGAAACCATCAAGTTCGCGCAGACCCACGGCCATGTGCAGACCCTGTTCGGCAGGAAAATCCATACGCCCGAGATCAACGCCAAGGGCCCCGGCGCCGGTTTCGCCCGGCGCGCCGCGATCAACGCGCCGATCCAGGGCACCGCCGCTGACGTGATCCGCCGCGCCATGGTGCGGATGCCCGCCGCCATCGACGGCCTGCCCGCGAAGATGCTGCTGCAGGTCCATGACGAACTGCTGTTCGAGGTGGAAGAGGCCGCCGCACCCGACCTGATCCGCATCGCGCGCGGCGTGATGGAGGGCGCGAACCTGCCCGCCGTGGCGCTGAAAGTGCCGCTGACGGTGGATGCCGGGCAGGGCCGCAACTGGGCCGAGGCGCATTGATGATCCGCGACTGGGCAGAGCTGAAGGCCTTCGCCCTGTCGCTGGACCTGCCCCGGGTCACGCTGGAACATCCCTGGGGCAACGAGGCGCTGAAGGCGCATGGCCGGATGTGGTGCTGGTGGAGCCCGTTCGAGGATGCCACCGTCTTCCGCGCCGGGCGCGACGAACGCGAGATGCTGATGGAGGCCGATCCCGCCACCTTCTTCCTGCACCCGCATTACCGCAACCACGACCTCGTGCTGGTCCGCGCCGGGCGGATCGACCCCGACTGGGCCCGCCCCCGCCTGATCCGCGACTGGCGGGCCGCGGCGCCGAAGCGCTGGCTGAAGGAGTGGGACGCGGCCCAAGGCCCCGAAGCGGAGTGACCCGCAGTCAGCCGGTCAGGCGTCCATGTCGACGATGCGGAAGGCGTGCACCTCGACCCGCATCAGCCCCCCGGCCACCGCAGGATCGGCGGCGGCCACCGACCGGGCCTCGGCCATATCGGCCGCCTCGAACACCACCAGCCCGAAATCGCCGTTCTCGGCCCGGCCGACGAAACGCAGCTTCCCGGCGGCATGAAGCGTCTGGAGATAGCCGAAATGCTGCCCCATGACGGCCATCTCCGCTTCGGTGATCGTCGCCACGAAATCGGCGCGCGGCGGCAGGATGCGGTAGAGGAAGACGGCCATCAGGCCGGTCTTGCCAGCATCGGCCCCAGGGGCCGCCCGCCCAGGATGTGCAGGTGGTAATGCGGCACTTCCTGATGGCCATGCGCACCCGCATTGGTGATGGCGCGGAAGCCGTCGCCGTTCACGTCCAGCATCTCGCAGACCTGCGCGCAGGTGCGGTGGAAATCGGCGATCTCGGCCTCGGTCGCCTCAGCGGCGAAATGCGCGAAATTGACATAGGCGCCCTTCGGGATCACCAGCACATGGATCGGCGCCTGCGGGTGGATGTCGTGGAAGGCCAGTGTGTTGGCGGTTTCCAGCACGGTCTTGTTCGGGATCTCGCCGCGCAGGATGCGGGCGAAGATGTTCTGATCGTCATAGGTCCAGGGCATGTTCTCAATCCACGAAAAGATATTCGGTCGCCACGATCTCCCGCGCCTTTTCCACCGGGATGTCAAGGAACTCGGCCAGCGGCAGGGTGTTCTCGTCCACACTGGCAGACTGGCGGATGCGGTGGAAGCCGGGGAAGTCGAATTCGCGGATGCGGTCGCTTTCGAAGCGCACATCGTAGCGGATGGTCGGCAGCAGGCGGTCGATGGTCTCCTGCGGGGTGCTTTCGCCGGCAAGGCCCACCCGCCGGGCATGGCCGACCAGATAATCGTCGGTGAAGTCGCATTCGATCTCAAGCAGGCGCACCCTGGCCCGGTCGTTGTAGAAATCCTGCATCAGATCGGCGGAGGCCGGATCGATGCAGAAGATCAGCCGGTCGGTCTGCCAGTAATCGAACAGCATCCGCACCAGCGCCCTGCGGTGGCGGGTGCGTTTCTCCAGCGTGGTCTGGATACCCCCCAGATCGGGCAACCGGGCCTCGGCCTCGTTGAAAAGGTAGTCGATGGCGGGGGCATTGACGACATTCCGCACCCGCTCCACCAGCCGCTTGGCGACATGCCATTTCTTGCAGGTCACCATCATCAGCGTGCGTTCGCGGCCGATGCTGGCCTCCGCCTCCCAGAAGCGCGGCGCGAAACGGCGGCCAATGCGGCCGCGGCCGGTCAGGAACCTGAACAGGCTGCGGCCTTCGTTCGAGATATGGAACCGCTTGCCGGTCTCGGCATAAAGCTTGCCCAGCCGTTCCTTCAGATCCATCGCCTCGGGGCTGATCTTGCGGGCGAAGAGATAATCCTGGCTGATCAGCAACTCGTAATGGTCGTTGTAGAAGGTCACCGGCATCCCGTAGTCGGTGAACATCAGGAAGGTCAGCGGCCGGGTGCGGATCTCGCTTTCCGGCACCAGATGGCGGACGATGGTCTGGAAGAAGGTCTCGTCCGGGATCCAGGTGGTGCGGAAGAATCGCATCACGTCGGGCCGGTTCTCGATGAACTCCAGCACCCATTCCACGGTCCGCCGCCGCAGGCACCACCACTGGCTGCCGATCTGCATCACCAGATCGGCGGGCACCTTGCGGGTCAGGCCCAGCTTCTTCTGCCATTCCAGCGAGCGGTAGAACCAGCCCTTGTGGTTCCTCTCGTTGAACCAGTGGCGGTAGATCAGCCGCTCTTCCTTGATGCCGGTCTTGATCCAGTCCGAGTTGTAGAAATCGAAGCTTTCGATGTAGTCGACATCGTCGCGTTCAAGAAAAGCCCGGGCATATTCCGCGGATTTGATCGGCATGCAGTCGCCCGACAGCATGTAGAAATGCGTCGCGCGCGGGAAGGCCTCGACCGCGGCGCGGACGGCCTGCAGCGTCGCCTCGACCAGCGACCACTCACCCCAGCCGCATTTCACCCGGCGCTTCGCAAAGGCGACCGAGGGGTTTTCGGCCAGCGCCGCCCTGATCCTGTCGTAATCCTCGCGCTTCGCATTGGCGTCGAAATGGATGGCGATGAAGTCTCCGGCCGCCGTCAGCCGTTCGGCCTGGGCGATGATCCCCTCGGGATCCTTGTGGCAGAGAAGGATATAGGCGATCTTGGCCATGTCGGGGTGGGTCGGTGCTGCCTCTGCTTTCCGTTGTTTCCATAAAATGCTTTGTGCTTCCTTGAAAAGCCAAAGTTTCTTTGCTTCTTTCCGGGCATTGGTTCCAGGCTGGAAATAATGCACCGGAACCGGCAGGGACGAGCAGGAGTGTGTTACGATGGGTTTCCCCGGTACCTGGATGACGGAAAGCGAAAGCGTGGTCTATCGCGTGGTGCCGAAATGCGCCTGCTCGACCATCGGTCAGATCATGTTCTACTCGGACCATGGCGTGTTCTTCGACGGCGACATCCATGACGCCAGTTCCGGGATGCACAAATGGGCGATGGAGGCCAGCCAGCCGCTGATCGAGAAGAACGTGAAGGGGCACAAGTCCTACGCCTTCACCTGCGTGCGGAACCCCTATACCCGCATCCTGTCCAGCTTCTTCGACAAGATCTGCGGCATCCAGCGCAACGGCAAACGCTACCGCGGCAACCTGGTGCCGCTTCTGGTGCAGAAATACGGGGTCGAGGTCGGCGGCGACGACGGCAAGCAGGACTTCGACCAGATCAAGAGCTTCCGCCGCTTCCTTCTCTTCGCGCGTGACACCATCCGCTTCAAGAAACCGATGGAGCCGGACATCCACTGGTCGGCGATGGCGGGGCATATCAGCACCTTCATCGTCAACGGAGGCCGCTACGACCACATCTTCTTCACCGAGGATTTCAATGCCGGGATGCAAAAGGTGCTGGACAATATCGAGGTCCGGCACAAGGTCGACCTGAAGAAGATCCCCCGCTTCAACGAAAGCGAGGGCCACGGGCCGGCGCGGGCGCATCCGGTGGAGGATTACTTCGACGACCTGTCGATGCACATCGTCTGGGAAATCTACAAGCGCGACTTCCAGCTGTTCAGATACGATTTCGACAACCCGGGCAACAAGATGCCGAAGGGGCCGGTCGATCTGGACGAGGTCCACGCCAAGCTGGGCGATTGAGGGGGGCGGGCCGGACGCGATCTTTCGCCGAAAGATCGTGGCGCCCGGCCGGAACCGCCTACGCCTCGTCCGGCAGTTGCCGCACGGCGCCCTTGTCGGCACTTGTCGCCAGAAGCGCATAGGCCTTCAGCGCCGAGGTGACCTTGCGGCTGCGCGGGGCGGCCGGTTTCCAACCCTTGGCATCCTGCTCGGCCCGGCGGGAGGCCAGTTCGGCATCGGAAATCCGCAGCCCGATCTTGCGGCCCGGGATGTCGATGTCGATCATGTCGCCCTCGCGCACCAGACCGATCGCCCCGCCCGCCGCCGCCTCCGGCGAGACATGGCCGATCGACAGGCCCGAGGTGCCGCCCGAGAAGCGCCCGTCGGTCAACAGGGCACAGGCTTTGCCCAGGCCCTTCGATTTCAGGTAGCTGGTCGGATACAGCATCTCCTGCATCCCCGGGCCGCCCTTGGGGCCTTCGTAGCGGATCACCACCACGTCGCCTGCCTTGATCTTGTTGGTCAGGATGGCGGAAACGGCGGCGTCCTGCGATTCGAACACGCGCGCAGGACCGGAGAAGACCAGGATCGACTCGTCCACCCCCGCCGTCTTCACGATGCAGCCGTCCAGCGCGATGTTGCCCTTCAGCACCGCCAGCCCGCCGTCCTTCGAGAACGGGTGCTTGGCGGAACGGATCACGCCGTTCTCGCGGTCAAGATCCAGCTCGACATAACGCGAGGCCTGCGAGAAGGCGGTGGCAGAGCGGACATTGCCCGGGGCCGCCATGAAGAACTGGCGCACGTTGTCGTGGTTGGTGCGGCTGACGTCCCAATGGTCCAGAGCGGCGCCCATGGTGGGGGCGTGAACGGTGGTGCAGTCGCGGTTCAACAGCCCGGCATTGTCCAACTGGCCGAGAATCGCCATGATCCCGCCGGCGCGGTGAACATCCTCCATATGCACGTCCTGCTTGGCGGGCGCGACCTTGCACAGGCAAGGCACCTTGCGGGACAGACGGTCGATGTCCTCCATGGTGAAGTCGACCCCGCCCTCATGCGCCGCCGCCAGGATGTGCAGCACGGTGTTGGTGGACCCGCCCATGGCGATGTCCAGCGCCATGGCGTTCTCGAACGCGGCCTTGTTCGCCACGTTGCGCGGCAGCACCCAAGCGTCGTTCTGTTCGTAATAGCGCCGGGTCACGTCGACGATCAGATGCCCCGCCTCGACGAACAGCCGCTCGCGGTCCTTGTGGGTGGCGAGGGTCGATCCGTTGCCGGGCAGCGACAGGCCAAGCGCCTCGGTCAGGCAGTTCATCGAGTTGGCGGTGAACATGCCCGAGCAGGACCCACAGGTCGGGCAGGCATTCTTCTCGATCTCGGCGACTTCCTCGTCGCTATAGGCCTCGTCCGCCGCCACGACCATGGCGTCCACCAGATCCAGCGCGATCTCCTTGCCCTTGATCACCGCCTTCCCGGCCTCCATCGGCCCGCCCGAGACGAAGACCGCCGGGATGTTCAGCCGCATCGCAGCCATCAGCATGCCGGGGGTGATCTTGTCGCAGTTCGAGATGCAGACCATGGCGTCGGCGCAATGGGCGTTGACCATGTATTCCACCGAATCGGCGATGATCTCGCGCGAGGGCAGGGAATAGAGCATCCCGTCATGGCCCATGGCGATGCCGTCATCCACCGCGATGGTGTTGAACTCCTTCGCCACGCCGCCCGCGGCTTCCACCTCGCGCGCGACAAGCTGGCCAAGGTCCTTCAGGTGGACATGGCCGGGCACGAACTGGGTGAAGGAGTTGACGATGGCGATGATCGGCTTGCCGAAATCGCCGTCCTTCATCCCCGTCGCGCGCCAGAGGCCGCGGGCCCCTGCCATGTTGCGGCCGTGGGTGGTGGTGCGGGAACGATAAGCGGGCATCGGAACCTCCGGGGCGTCTGGCTATCCTCCGGGTTAGACCTGCCGGGCGGCAGAGACAATGCCCGTCACGCCGGTTTGACCCGGGATTCCGCCGAAAACCCTGGTAACGATCCTTCGGCGAAGGATCGTCAGCTGCCCGCCGAGCGGAACCAGTCGACGATGGCCTGCCGTTCCTGCGGCTCCATGAACGACAGGTTGCCCGGCGGCATGGCGTGGGAATAGCCCGATTGCATGGCGATGCGGCGGGCCTCATGGGCGATCTGCACCTCGGTCTCCAGCACCACGCCTTTGGGCGGCCAGTGCAGGCCCTCCCACACCGGCTCGGCCGCGTGGCACATGGAACACCGGCCCTGCACGATGCCGACCACATCCTCGAACCCCGCCGCGCTGGCATAGACCTGCGCGGCGGCGTCCAGTTGCGCCTCGGCCTCCGGCACGGTGCGCATCTGGGTGGTGGAGAGCCAGGCGATCAGCAGGAACAGGATGGTCGTCGCGGCCCAGGTCCAGTGCGGGCTGCCTGCCCTTGCGTGGCGGGTGTTGAACCAGTGCCGGATCGTCACGCCCATCAGGAAGACAAGGCTGGCGATGATCCAGTTGTACTTGGTCGCGAAGATCAGCGGGTAGTGGTTCGACAGCATCAGGAAGATGACCGGCAGCGTCAGATAGTTGTTGTGGGTGCTGCGCTGCTTGGCGATCTTGCCGTATTTCGGGTCGGGCTTGCGGCCCGCCTTCAGGTCGGCCACCACGACGCGCTGGTTCGGCATGATGATGAAGAAGACGTTGGCCGACATGATGGTGGCGGTGAAGGCCCCCAGGTGCAGCATCGCCGCCCGGCCCGAAAAGACCTGGGTGTAGAACCAGCTCATCCCCACCAGCACCGCGAACAGCGCCAGCATCAGCGCGTTCTGGTTGGCATTGACGAAGACCTTGCAGAGCGTGTTGTAGGCGATCCAGCCGAAGGCCAGCGAGGCCATGGAGATGGCGACCGCCTGCCAGACCTGCAGTTCCATCACCGCCGGGTCGATCAGGAACATCTCGGCGCCGAGGTAGTAGACAAGGATCAGCATGGTGAAGCCGCTGATCCAGGTCATGTAGCTTTCCCATTTGAACCAGATCAGGTGATCCGGCATCTCCGCCGGGGCCACGAGATATTTCTGGATGTGGTAGAAGCCGCCGCCATGGACCTGCCATTCGTCGCCGTCCGCGCCCGAAGGCAGGTTGCGGTCACGATGCAGGCCAAGGTCCAGCGCGATGAAATAGAAGCTGGAGCCGATCCAGGCGATGGCGGTGATGACGTGCAGCCAGCGGAATGCGATCTCGACCCATTCCCAGAGAACGACCCAATCGTACATGTGCAGCTTCCCCTTCCCGATTGATCCCGAAACGCTATACCCGCAGGGCTTTTGCTGTTAATCCTGTCAAATGACGGATCACTTTCAATCCGGCCCATAAAATCGGATACGCAGCCGATGAGCTACGTGAACAATATCCGCATGTTCGTCCGGGTCTACGAACTTGGCAACATGAGCGCAGCGGCGCGGGACCAGCGCACCTCGCCCGCGGTGGCCTCGGCGCGGATCTCGGAGCTTGAGAAACACCTTGGCGTGCGGCTGTTCAACCGCACCACCCGCAGCCTGCAAGCCACCGAGAACGGCCGCATCTTCTACGACGGCGCGCGCAAGATCCTCGACGCGATAGACGAGGCCGAGGCGGCGGTGATGGACGTGACTCAGAACCCGCGCGGCACGATCTTCGTGGCGGCCCCGCTGGGGATCGGCCGCAGGCTGATCGCGCCGCATGTGCCCGCGTTCAAGGACCTTTACCCCCAGATCGACGTGCGGCTGCGGCTGTCGGACCGCTCCATCGACGTGGTGTCGGAAGGCATCGACGTGGCCTTCCACCTGGGCCTTCTGGATGACAGCACGCTGAAGGTGCGGCTGATCGCCGATTGCCCGCGCGTCCTTTGCGCCTCGCCCACATATGTGGAGCGGCGGGGGATGCCCGAGGACGGCGCGGCGCTGGTGGCAGAGCGGCACGACTGCCTGAACCTGCGCTTTCCCGGCGCGAAAGAGTTCCAGTGGACGCTGCAGACCTCCGAAGGCCCGCGCCGGTTCGAGATCAGCGGCCCCTTCGAATCGGATGACGGCGACGTGCTGACCGGCTGGGCGCTGGACGGGCGTGGTATCGTGTTGAAGCCGATCTTCGACGTGGCCGACCACCTGCGCGCGGGACGGCTGGTCCCGGTCGCCACCGCCACCCCGCCGCTGCCGACACAGCTTTCCAGCCTTTCGCAGCACCGGCGCCTGAAGGACCCCAAGGTCCGCCTCTTCACCGATTTCATGGCCGCCCGCGTCAAGGACGAGATGCGCCGCGCCACCGCGGGCACGGAATAGGAAAAGGGCGCGAGGTTTCCCCCGCGCCCCGTTCCGCCCGAAGGCCCGGGCTTACATCGGCAGCGGCTGGCCGTTCACCAGGACCTGCATGCCTTCCTTGACCTCGATGTCCGAGGTCAGGCTGTCGTCACCGTTGCCCGAGGGCCGCATGAACATGCCCATCATCATGCGCACGCCCATGGCGTCCTGCTCCTGCACGAGGCCCACCTTGATCAGCCCGTCGATCAGCGCATTCGCGCCGTCCACGTTCACCTTGGCACTGCCGACCGGCATCGGCATCCCCATCGAATTGTCGAAGGTGAAGGCCCCGGTCGCGTTCAGCGCCGCGCCTGCCACCTTCAGCGTGATGTCGGTGATGTCCAGCTTCTCGGGCGCGGGGATCGGCGGCTGGGCGCCGGTTTCCTCGGCCTCGGCCATGGCGATGAGGTCCAGCGTGGTCCGGCCGCTGACGTCGATGTTCAGGTCCATCGCATCGCGCTTCAGCGCCGCGCCGGGATCGAACATGCCCCAGACGCCTTCGCTCAGAACCAGTTGGCCCAGCTTCATCTTGACGATCACGTCCTGCGGCTCGGTCGCGATCACCGGCACCTTCATGTCCATAACGGCCTCGGCCATGGTCATTTCCATCGGCGCCGGGAAGGCCTCGCTGGCGACATTCAACTGCACGCTGCCGCTTTGCGAGACCAGGGTGAAGTTGTCCTTGTCGAACGAGGCCGAACCTTCGCCGCCGGCGGTGGCCATGGTCATCTCATAGGGGAAGAAGTCGTTCTCCTGCTTGCTGGTCCCCGTGCTGTCGCCCTGGCCGAAGGTCATCGCAATGGCGAAGCCTTCCTCCAGCGCCTTGCGGAAACCGGCGGGTCCCTGCAACTCGGCCAGCGGGGTGGTCGAGGGCAGGGTCACGTCGAAACCGGCGATGAAATCCGCGGTCTCGCTGACCGAAGAGGTCTTCATCCCCATCCCCGGGTCGTCGCTGGCGGTGTCGAGCAGGAATTTCGCCGCCTTCAGGTCCAGCCCGAAGACACGGTTGTCGCCGGGAGTGTCGGAGTAGGAGCCTTCCAGCGCCTCCAGCCCCACCTTGCCGGTGTTCTTCACCACCGGGGCGGGGACGCTTTCGTCCCAGGAATAGCCCTCGGTCGAGATGTCGAAATCAACGTCCAGCTTCGCGGCCGTGAAGGCATAGACCAGCGCGCCCGCCTCTTCCGAGGCGGTGATGACCAGTCCGTCATGCACAACGTCGATCTTGGCGGCATTGGCGCCTTCACCGGCGTTGATGCCGATGTCCGCGCCCGGCGCGATGGCGACGCTGCCGTCGGACTGCTCGGTCAGGGTGATGTCGGAGATGGTGAAGGCATTCGGGGCCCCTGCCGGGGCGATCGAAACGCCGTTCAGCGTCAGCACACCGCCTGCATTCGATTCGGTGGCGGCGGTCACGGTCAGCCCGGCCAGCGCCGCGCCATCCTTCCAGGATTGCCAGACCTGATCCGCGGTCAGGGCGGCGTGGGCGGTTCCGCCCATGAGAAATACAAGTGCCGGCACGGCGGCCAAAGTCTTGAATTGAAACATATCGCTCTCCTTGGGCAAGTTCACTAAACGCGGCGGGAGAAAACCCTTTTTGCCCTGCCTTCGCAAGAGAGGGAATCATCACTGCTGCGGCATCGGCGAAAAGGCGGAACGGCCATGGGCAAAGGCCCGGAGATCAGGGTGACACGGCCCGCAAGCCCGGGCAAGCGGGCTGTGCCAGCACGCATTTTCCAGCCGGTGGCAGCGCCCTTCCCCTGGCAGGCGCAGTTCCTGCCCGGGTCGGCCGAGACGCTGGTGATCTCCTTTGCCTCGGTCGGCCATGATCCCGCGCGTGCGCCCTCGCCCGAGTTCGCCGGCTCCGCCACGGCAAGCGGCCGACCGTCGCTCTTCGTGGCGGATGAAAGCCGCAGCTGGACCAATGCACCGGGATTCGCCGAAATGCTGGCCGCGGTACTGGCCGGGGTGAAGGCCCGCCAGCCGGTCCGGCAGGTGCTGCTGATCGGCCAGTCCATGGGCGCCTTCGCCGCCCTTGTCGCCGCCAGCCTGATCCCGGCGGATGCCGTGATCGCCATAGGCCCGCAGTTCTCGGTCGATCCCGAGGTGATGCCGGGAGAGATGCGCTGGACGGATTGGACCCGTCGCATCACCGCCTTCCGCACCCCCACCGCACCGCTGCCCGCGGGGGCCCGCATCACCCTGATGCACGGGATGGCCGACGATATGCCGCAGGCGATGGCCTTCCCGGAAAAGCCCGGGGTGGACCACATCCTCTTTCCCGGCCTGACCCATTCCGCCCTTGCCCCGCATCTGAAGGCCCGCGGCTGCCTGCCCGGCCTGATCGAGGCCGCCCTTGCCGCCGACCGCCGCCGCCTTCTGCGCATCGCCTCCAGCGCAGGCGGGCTGTTGCGGCGAAGGATGAAGGATCAGCTGCCGCGATAGGTGGAATAGGCGAAGGGAGAGATCAGCAGCGGCACATGGTAGTGCTGGCCGGCATCCGGCACGCCGAAGCGGATCGGGATCTGGTCGAGAAACAGAACCTCGCCCTCGGCCTGCCCGCTGGCGCGCAGATAGTCGCCCGCGAAGAACACCAGTTCATAGCTGCCCACCACCAGCTTGTCGCCCGCCAGCATCGGCGCATCGGTGCGGCCATCGGCATTGGTCACCGTCTCGGCGATCTTCTCGCGGGCATCCCCCGTCACCCGATAAAGCGTGATCTTCACCCCCGCCGCCGGTTTCCCGCGCGCCGTGTCCAGCACATGCGTCGACAGCCTGCCACCCGCCATTTCCACTCTCCCATCCCGGTTTCCGCGCCTATACTAGCCCCGTCCGCCGCTCTGGCGAGCATGGCTGCGAAAGAAAGGTCTTTCAGAGATTTCTTGAAAGAATATTCCTCCTGTGCCGATTAATCTTCCACCAAAGGCTGAAATGCCGTGAAGGGAGTTGCCCGCATGAACCGCTACCCCCGCGATTTCCGTGGCCATGGTCCGAACCCGCCGGATGCCGCATGGCCGGGCGGCGCGAAGATCGCCATCTCCATCGTGCTGAACTACGAAGAGGGCGGCGAGAACTGCCTGCTGCATGGCGACGGGCAGTCCGAGGCTTTCCTGTCCGACATCGCGGGCGCCGCGCAATGGCCGGGCCAGCGGCACTGGAACATGGAATCGATCTACGACTACGGCGCGCGGGCCGGGTTCTGGCGGCTGCACCGGCTGTTCACCGAAAAGTCGATCCCGGTCACCATCTACGGCGTCACCTCGGCCCTTGCGCGCAACCCCGAGCAGGTGGCGGCGATGAAGGCCGCCGGGTGGGAAATCGCCTCACACGGGCTGAAATGGGTGGAGCACCGCGACATGCCCGCGGAAGAGGAAGCCCGCCAGATCGCCGAGAGCTTCCGCCTGCATGAAGAAGTGGTGGGGGAGCCGCCGCTTGGCTGGTATACCGGCCGCTGCTCGATCAACACCGTGCGGCTGACCGCCGAAACACGGCGGCTGGCCTGGATCTCCGACACCTATGACGACGACCTGCCCTATTGGGCCGAGTTCGGCGACCACGACCAGCTTGTGATCCCCTACACGCTGGAGGCGAACGACATGCGCTTCGCCACCGCGCCGGGCTACATCACCGGCGAGCAGTTCTTCCAATACCTGAAGGACAGCTTCGACACGCTTTACGCCGAGGGGCTGGACGGCCGTGCCAAGATGTTCTCGATCGGCCTGCACAACCGGCTGATCGGCCGCCCGGGCAAGTTCGCCGGGCTGAAGCGCTTCCTCGACTATGCGCAATCGCACGAGGGCGTCTGGTTCCCCCGCCGCATCGACATCGCCCGGCATTGGGCGGCGGTGCATCCGCCGAAGCGGATCGAGCGGCCCAGCCGGATGACCCGCGAGCGGTTCGTGGAACGCTTCGGCTCCATCTTCGAGCATTCGCCCTGGATCGCCGAACGCGCCTTCGACCTGGAACTCGGCCCCGCGCATGATTCCGCCGCGGGCCTGCACAGCGCGCTGGCGCGCGTCTTCCGTTCGGCCAGCCGCGAGGAACGCCTTGGGGTCCTGAACGCCCACCCCGATCTGGCCGGAAAGCTGGCGGCGGCGAAGCGGCTGACGGCGGAAAGCACCGCCGAGCAGGCCAGCGCCGCGCTGGATGCGCTGACGGATGACGAACGCGCCACCTTCCAGCGGCTGAACGCGGACTATGTGGCGAAGCACGGCTTTCCCTTCATCATCGCCGTGCGCGACAACACCAAGGCCTCGATCCTGGCCGCCTTCGGCACCCGGATCGGCAACGACACCGAAACCGAATTCACCACCGCCTGCAAGCAGGTGGAGCGGATCGCCGAGCTTCGCCTGAAGGACCAGCTGCCATGACCGGATACTACGCCCCGACGGGGGGCCTGCCCCCGCAAACCGCGCTGATGACGCAAAGGGCGGCCTTCACCTCCGCCTATGCCTTCATCCCGCGCGGCTGCTTCTCCGATATCGTGACCAGCTGCCTGCCCGGCTGGACCGGCACCCGCCTCTGGGTCATCGCCCGGCCGATGTCGGGATTCGCCGAGACCTTCAGCCAATACGTGATGGAAGTCGCTCCCGGCGGCGGCTCCGACGCGCCGGATGAAGAGACCGGCGCCGAACACTGGCTGTTCTTCACCGAGGGGCTGGCGACGTTGACCATCGGCGGCACCGGCTACGAGATGGAGTCGGGATCCTACGCCTATATTCCCGCAGGCACCGCCTGGAAGATCCTGGCCGAGGGCAAGGACCCCGCCCGCTTCCACTGGCTGCGCAAGCTCTACGAACCCGCCCCCGGCGTGGCTGTCCCCGAGCCGATGGTGATCAACGAACGCGACGTGCCGGTGCGCTGGATGCCCGGCACCAACGAACACTGGGGCACGACCCGTTTCGTCGAACCCGACGACATCCGCCACGACGCCCATGTCAACATCGTCACCTTCAAGCCGGGCGGCCTGATCCCCTTCGAGGAAACCCATGTCATGGAGCATGGCCTCTACGTGCTGGAGGGCAAGGCGGTCTACAAGCTGAACCAGGACTGGGTCGAGGTCGAGGCGGGCGATTTCATGTGGCTGCGCGCCTATTGCCCGCAGGCCTGCTATGCCGCCGGGCCGGGACCGTTCCGCTACCTGCTTTACAAGGACGTCAACCGCCACGCAAAGCTGCGCGGCCCGGGCGCCTTCGGCTCCCTCCGGTGAGCCTGAGCCTTCGTCGAAAATCCGCCAGTCCCAAGGCCATGCCATGCGTCTGATCCGCCCCGACCCCCTGACCGCCGAAGCCTTCGCCCCCTTCGGCGAAGTGCTTGAAGCCACCGGCGATTTCCGCCTGATCAACGAGGGGCTTTGCCGCCGCCATCACGACCGGGCGCGGTTGGACTTCGGGCCGGAAGGCCGCGCCGGCATCTCGGTCTTCGATGCCGAGCCGCGCGCCCTGCCCTACACATTCGACCTGATCGAGCGCCACCCCGAGGGATCGCAGGCCTTCCTTCCGATGACCGCCGCGCCCTTCCTCGTCATCGTCGCCACCGGCCCCGAGGCCGCGCCCCGCGCCTTCCTGACCAATGGCGCGCAGGGCATCAACCTGCATCGCGGCACCTGGCATGGCGTTCTGACACCGCTGTCCTCGCCCGGCCTCTTCGCCGTGGTGGACCGGATCGGCGCCACGCCGAACCTTGAGGAATACCGTTACGGAGAACCGTGGACGGTGACTGCCCCCTGACCGGGGCCTCTAACCGGATCGCACGCCGGGGCAGTGCGAAGACGGCGCGAAGATAAACGCCCCGAGGGAAAAGGATAACCAGGGGATGACCGTAAAAGTTCACCCGGTGGACGAGATTCTCGCGCCGCCAAAACTGTTCACGCTTGGCCTGCAGCACGTCCTTGTGATGTATGCCGGAGCCGTGGCCGTGCCGCTTATCATCGGCCGCGCGCTCAGCCTCAGCCCCGAGGATGTGGCCTTCCTGATCTCGGCCGATCTCTTCGTCTGCGGCATCGCCACGCTGATCCAGTCGCTGGGTGCCACGCAATGGCTGGGCATCCGGCTGCCGGTGATGATGGGCGTCACCTTCGCCGCCGTCGGCCCGATGGTCGCCATGGCGGGCAACAACCCCGGCCCCGAAGGCGCGCGGACCATCTTCGGCGCCATCATGGCGGCAGGGGTGATCTCGATCCTGATCGCGCCCCTGATGTCGAAGCTGCTGCGCTTCTTCCCGCCGGTCGTCACCGGCACCATCATCCTCGTCATCGGCGTCAGCCTGATGCGGATCGGCATCAACTGGATCTTCGGCAACCCGGTCGGCCCGACCGCGCCGCAGATCGTGGACCCGGCCCATGCCGAATGGCTGAAGGCCGTGACCGAGGGCGCCGTCGCCGCCGGCCTGCCCGAAGCGCCCGGCGGCCTGTCGCTGGCGCCGAAGCTGGACAATCCGGCCTATGCCCCCCTTGGCAACATCGCCGTCTCGGCGGTGGTCCTGGTCTCGATCCTGTTGATCGCGCGCTTCGGGCGGGGCTTCGTCGCCAATATCTCGGTCCTCCTCGGCATCGTGATCGGCGCGGTCATCGCCATCGCCATCGGTTCGATGTCCTTCGGCAAGGTCGGCGAGGCGCATTGGTTCGGCCTGATCACCCCCTTCCACTTCGGCACCCCGGTCTTCGAACTGGTGCCGATCATCACCATGTCCCTGGTGATGGTGGTGGTGATGATCGAATCCACCGGCATGTTCCTGGCCCTGGGCGAGATGACCGACAAGAAGGTGACGCAGCCGATGCTTTCGGCGGGCCTGCGCACCGATGGCGTCGGCACGCTGATCGGCGGTATCTTCAACACCTTCCCCTACACCTCGTTCAGCCAGAACGTCGGCCTCGTCGGCGTGACCGGGATCAAGAGCCGCTATGTCTGCGTGGCGGGCGGCATCATCCTGATCGTCCTCGGCCTGATCCCGAAGATGGGGGCGCTGGTCGAATCGATCCCGACCATGGTGCTTGGCGGTGCGGGGATCGTGATGTTCGGCATGGTCGCAGCCACCGGCATCCGCATCCTGTCGGGCGTCGACTTCGCGAAGAGCCGCAACAACCTCTTCGTCGTCGCCGTGTCGCTGGGCTTCGGGATGATCCCGCTGGTCGCGCCCAGCTTCAAGCAATGGATCTGGCACGACCTGCACCCGCTGATCGAATCCGGCATCCTGCTGGCGTCCATTGCGGCGGTGGCCCTGAACGCCTTCTTCAACGGCGCCTCCGGCTCGCTGGACGAGATCAAGGCGGCGGCGTCGAAGGCCGACCACTGAAACCCGGCCCCTGCAAAGCAAAAGGCCCCGCAATCGCGGGGCCTTTTCGTTTCCGCCGAAGCGGAAAGCTTATGCCAGCGCCAGGTTGATCGCCGATTCGCGGCCGTCGCGGCCACGCTCGATGTCGAAAGTCACGGCCTGGCCATCGGCCAGTTCACGGATGCCGGCGCGTTCCATCGCCGAGATGTGGACGAACACGTCCTTCGCGCCGCCTTCCGGGGCGATGAAGCCGAAACCCTTGGTGCTGTTGAACCATTTCACGGTGCCATTGGCCATCGTGGATACTCCTGTCATGTCGCCACCCGCAGTATGCGATGGCCCGGCTTCGTCACGAGAAAGATCGAGTGCTGAAGCCGCAAGGGAGACAGAAGTTCGATGATCGAGTGGTGTCGCCCGCTGCACATGGGGCATCGGAGGCGTCATTGCAAGCCCGGTGCGGAAAGACAGGCCGATTTGCGCCGGTCCGGCAGAAAGGTCACAGCCGCAGGTCGTAGGTCGTCCAGCGGGTCTTTTCCGCCACCCGGTCATAAAGCGCGCGGGCGCGGTAGTTGTCTTCCGCCGTGATCCAGCGGATCACCGTCCAGCCGCGCGCCCGGCCTTCGTCGGCCACCGCCCGGATCAGCGCCGCCGCCGCACCCGAGCCGCGCGCCCCGGGGTCCACGAACAGATCGTCGAGGAAACCGCCGGTCGAGGCCGAGAGCGGCCGGGCAAAGGCGCGGAAATGCGCAAGGCCGACCGGCACGCCGCCCATCCCGGCGACGAAGCCCTCCGTCTCATGCGCCGGATCATGCAGCCAGCCCCAGACCCGGTCGCGCATCGCCACGGTCTGCTCCACCCGGTAGAAGGCGGCATAACCGGCATACAGCCTGTCCCACCCTTCCCGGTCGCCTTCCGCCACGCGCCGGACCGTCACCTGCGCCATGGCCTTACCCGCATTTGGAATGGCCGCAGGCACCGCAGGTCATGCAGCCCTCGACCATCCGCATCTCATAGGCGCCGCAGCTTGGGCAAGAGGCGCCCCGCGCGCCGCCCACGGCCATCACCGCCGCCTTCGGGTCGGACTTCAGCCCCAGCCCCTCGCCCGCGATGAAGCCGATGTCGATCAGGTGCCGCTCGATCACGCCGCCGATGGCCGCAAGGATGGACGGAATGTATTTCCCCTCCATCCACGCCCCGCCGCGCGGGTCGAAGACCGCCTTCAACTCCTCCACCACGAAGGAGATATCGCCGCCCCGCCGGAACACGGCGCTGATCATCCGGGTCAGCGCCACGGTCCAGGCGAAATGCTCCATGTTCTTCGAGTTGATGAACACCTCGAAGGGCCGCCGGTGGCCTGCGATGACGATATCGTTGATGGTGATGTAAAGTGCGTGTTCCGACCCCGGCCATTTGATCTTGTAGGTCTGCCCCTCCAGCGCGGCGGGCCGGTCCAGCGGGTCGGACAGATAGACCACCTCGCCCCCGGTCTGCGGCTGCGCGGCGGGCGGCACCGCCGCCGTCTCGGAAACCGTCAGAACCGAGCCGGTGACATCGTTCGGCCGGTAGGTGGTGCAGCCCTTGCAGCCCTGATCCCAGGCGGCCATGTAGACCTCCTTGAAATCGTCGAAGGAAATGTCGGCCGGGCAGTTGATGGTCTTGGAGATCGAGGAATCCACCCATTTCTGCGCCGCCGCCTGCATCCGCACATGGTCGAGCGGCGGCAGGGTCTGGGCATTGACGAAATGGCCGGGCAGCGGCGCGTCGCCGAACTTCTCGCGCCACAGGCGGACGGCGTAATCGACCACCTCTTCCTCGGTCCGCGACCCGTCCTTCTGCAACACCTTGCGGGTATAGGCATAGGCGAAGACCGGCTCGATGCCGCTGGAGACGTTGCCCGCATAAAGCGAGATCGTCCCGGTCGGCGCGATCGAGGTCAGCAGGGCGTTGCGGATGCCGTGCGCAGCGATGGCCTGCCGCACGTCCGTGTCCATGTGCTGCATGTTACCCGAGGACAGATAGCCCTGCGCGTCGAACAGCGGGAAGGCACCCTTCTCCTTCGCCAGATCGACCGAGGCCAGATAGGCCGACCGCGCGATGGCGTGCATCCATTCCTCGGTCGCCCTCGCCGCCTCGTCCGAGCCATAGCGCAGGCCCAGCATCAAGAGCGCATCGGCCAGCCCGGTGACGCCCAGCCCGATCCGCCGCTTCGCTGCCGCCTCCTGCGCCTGTTCGGGCAGGGGGAAGCGGCTGGCGTCGACCACGTTGTCCATCATCCGCACCGCCACCCGCACCAGCCGGTCCAGCGCCGCCATGTCCATGCTGGCTGCGGGCGCGAAGGCATCCTTCACCAGCCGGGGCAGGTTGATGCTGCCCAGCAGGCAGGCGCCATAGGGCGGCAGGGGCTGTTCGCCACAGGGGTTGGTGGCCGCGATGGTCTCGGCATAGCCCAGGTTGTTCATCGCGTTGATCCGGTCGATGAAGATCACCCCCGGCTCGGCATAGTCGTAGGTGGACCGCATGATCCGGTTCCACAGGTCGCGCGCCTGCACGGTATGATAGACCCGGTCGCCGAAGACCAGTTCCCACGGCCCGTCCGCCTTGACCGCCGCCATGAAGGCATCGGTCACCAACACCGACAGGTTGAACATCCGCAGCCGGGCCGGATCGCGCTTGGCCTCGATGAAGGCCTCGATGTCCGGGTGGTCGCAGCGCATCGTCGCCATCATCGCGCCGCGGCGGCTGCCCGCCGACATGATGGTCCGGCACATCGCATCCCAGACATCCATGAAAGAAAGCGGACCGGAGGCATCCGCCGCCACCCCCTTCACCTCGGCGCCCCGGGGCCGGATGGTGGAGAAGTCATAGCCGATACCGCCGCCCTGCTGCATGGTCAGCGCGGCTTCCTTCAGCGCGTCGAAGATGCCGCCCATGCTGTCCGGGATCGTTCCCATGACGAAGCAGTTGAACAGCGTCACCTGCCTGCCCGTCCCGGCCCCCGCGGTGATCCGCCCCGCGGGCAGAAAGCGGAAATCCTCCAGCGCTTCGTAGAAGGGCTGCTCCCACCGCGCGGGATCGGCCTCGGGTTCCGCCAGCGCCCGGGCGATGCGGCGCCAGCTGTCCTCGACCGAGCCGTCGATGGGCGTGCCGTCGGCATCCCTGAAGCGGTATTTCATGTCCCAGATCTGCTCGGCAATGGGGGCATCGAAGCGCGACATCGGGCTGGTCGTCCTTGAACTTGTGGATAAGCCGGGCGGAAGGCCCAAGATACGCCCACCGGGGCCATGGGTCAACTTGCGGCCTCCGCCACAAAGGTTAATCTCGGCGCATGGAACAGCTGCACATCCTGAAGCTCTGCGTCGGCGCCGAAAGCGTCGAGGATCTGGAACAGTGGCAGACGGCGCAGGCCGCGCGCTGGCCGGCGGGCTGCACCGTCCATGTCACCCGCATGTGGCCGAAACGCGAGGCGGAACTTCTGTCCGGCGGCTCGCTCTACTGGGTGATCAAGGGGGTGATCCTGTGCCGCCAGCGGCTGATCCGGCTGGAAGAGCGGCGGGGCGACGACGGCATCCTGCGCTGCGCGCTGGTGATGGACCGGCAGGTGATCCGCACCGAGGCCGCCCCCCGCCGCCCGTTCCAGGGCTGGCGCTACATGCAGGGCAAGGACGCGCCGCGCGACCTGGCCAAGGCCCGCAGCGGCGACGATTCGATCCCCGTGGAGCTTGCCCGCGCACTGGCCGAGATCGGGCTGCGATAGGATAAACCGACACTAGGCTTTTCCAGTCCGGCCCCAATGGCGAAGGCGCGTGCCTTCGCCACGACGCTACGGTCCAGCTGTCCGGCCGGGACCATCAGTCCCGGCCAGCGCCCGCCCCGCCCTCGGCGGGCGCTTCTCGCCCGCCGGGTCGGGCACTGGCCTCCCGTGGTCTCGGGTTGACAGGACTACAGGGTGAACCCGTCCGCACGGGCGGGGGCGAGGCAGTGCCTCGCCTTTTCCCGCCCGGCCAAACCGCAGATTTTCCAGCGCTCAATGCCCCCGCGCCGCCAGCCATTCCTGCCAGTTCTTCTCGGACCCGGCAAAGACGTTGATGTCCACCTTGCCCGCGATTCCCGGAACCAGCCCGGTGGAGGTGTATTGCCAGAAGGTCCATGGATGGCCGCCATAGAGATGCTCGGGGTGCTTCGCCACCGCGCGCAGCCAGAAATCCGCGCCCTCGACCCGCCACATCTGGTTGTCCTCGAAGAAGTCGATCGAGGTGTAGAGGATCGGCCTTTGCCCGTAATGCGCCGTCACCGCGCGCAGGAAGATCGCGGCGTCGCGGCGGATGTCCTCGGGCGGGCGGCGGATGGTGCAGGTGGGCGAGAAGGGCGTCCATTCCATGTCCAGCACCGGCGGCAGCATCCCCGGCGTCTTCGGCACATGGCGGATGAACCACTGCGCCTGCTCGATGGCCGGGCGGCAGTGGTAGAAGAAGTGATAGGCGCCGCGGCGGACACCCGCACGGGCCGCGCCGCGCCAATGTTCCCTGAACATCTCGTCCACCCGGTCGCCGCCCTCGGTCGCCTTGATGAAGGCGAAGTTGACGCCGTTGGCGCGGGCCTCATGCCAGTCGATATTGGTCTGGTATTTCGCCACGTCGATGCCGTGCACCGGATAGGCCCGCGGCGGCTTGCCGCCGTGGTCGGCGGGTTTGGCGTCGCCGAAATTGGCGCTGACCACCCGGTCGGCGGGCACGGCGGCAGCGGGACGGGCATCGGTGCTGCGGGAACCGCCACAGGCGGCAAGGACGAGACAGAGAACAAGGAACAGGGCGCTTTTCATGCCCGCACCATGGCGGCAGATGCGCGCCCTGTCACCCCGGAATCCGATCAGGCAGCGGGCTCCGCCAGTTCGTCCCAAGCCGCCAGCGCATGCGCCGCATACATCAGCGCCGGGCCGCCGCCCATCTGGATGCACATCCCCAGAACGTCGCCCAGTTCCTCGCGCGTGGCGCCCGCCTTCATCAGCGCCTCGATGTGAAAGTTGATGCAGGGCTCGCAACGCTGCGAGATGGCGATGCCGAGCGCGACATATTCCTTTTCCTTGACCGAAAGGCCGGGCCCTTCCTTCGCCGCCTTCGACAGTTCGCCGAAACCGGCGGCCACCTGCGGGACCAGCTTGTTCATCACCCGCAACTCGGCCCGCATCGACTGGATCTTTTCCCGGTAGCTCATTGGCGCATCTCCTGCTTTTGCAGGGCGGAGATGCCATGCACCACGCAGGGCGACCTTGACACATATCAAATTATGAATGTGATTAGCATCAGGTTGTTGGCGGGCATCGGCACCACTTCGACCCCAAGTCCCGCCCGTCCCATGCGCTCCATCACCCAACCAAGATCCTTGTAGCCCAGCCGGGAATCCTGCGCCCGAAGGTCGGCGTCGAAGGCGGCATCGCCCGGCGAGGTCGGCTTGCCGCCGCGCAGGAACGGCCCGTAGATCGCCAGCCGCCCACCGGGAGCCAGCGCCCTTGCGGCCTCGTCGATCAGCACCGCCGCGCCCTCTGCGGGCACCAGATGCAAGAGGTTCACCGCCAGCACGGCATCCCATTCCTCATCCGCCGCCCATCCCCGCGCGCAGGCGTCCAGCAGACGCGGCGGGCGGGCGACGCCACCGGCCCATGCGGTGATCGACCCGAAATTCCCCGCCTCCACATCCGTCGGCTGCCAGTCCGCCGCCAGCGCAGGCGCGAATGTCGCCGCGTGCTGGCCGGTGCCGGAGGCCAGCTCCAGCACCCGCGCGCCCGGGCGGATCACCCGGCGCAGCACGGCAAGGATCGGCCCGGCGTTGCGCTCGGCCGAGGGCGCGTGGCGGCGGCCGTCCGCCGTGACCTGCGCCCCGCTGTCCGGCAGCCGCAGGCTCATCCGAAGCGGGCGGGCGACAGCGCCGCCACCAGTTCGGGCCGCAGCGCGGGCGGGCGGCCAAGGATCAGGTCGGCGGCCAATTGGCTGGCCCCGCCGCTGGACTGGAAGCCATAGCCGCCCTGCCCCGCCAGCCAGAAGAACGAAGGCTCCCGCGCGTCCCGCCCGATCACCAACACCCGGTCGGGCGCGAAGGTGCGCAGCCCCGCCCAGTTCGAGATCACCCGCGTCACCGGCTCGGTCACGAATTCCTCGTAGCGGGCCAGCCCCTCGGCCAGCACCATGTCATCGGCCCAGGCGTCATGCGGGTCCATCGGATGTTCCTCGGCGGGCGAGACGATCAGCGCACCCGCATCAGGCTTGGCATACCACGCCTCGCCCGGGCCGAACATCATCGGCCATTTCGAGACATCATGCCCGCCCGGCGCCGGAATCCGCGCCATCGAGCGGCGGTTGGGCTGGAAGCCGAGCGGCCGCACCCCCGCCATCCGCGCCACGCCGTCGACCCAGGCCCCGGCGGCGTTCACCAGAAGCGGCGCCTCGGCCTCGCCGCCCGGCCAGCGGACCCGCCAGCCGGAAGCCGTCCGTTCGATCCCCTCGACCCGCGCCCTGGTCGCGATCCGCCCGCCGTTGGCCCGGATGGCCTTGGCGAAGCCCTGCAACAGCAGGTCGGTGTCGATGTCCTCGGCATGGGTCGCATGTCCCGCCATCTTCACCACGTCCGGGTTCAGCACCGGCACCAGTTCCAGCGCGCGCTCCACCGGGACCGGCTCGAAATGCATCCCCTTCAGGTCGGCCTCGAAAGCCGCCCGCTGGTCCTCGCGCCCCACCAGCAGCAAGCCGCGCGGCGACAGGATGCCGGGGGTCGAGCGGAAATAGTCCTCGGAGGCCAGCGAAAGTTCCACCACCGCGGGCGCCCCGTAGCGCGGCTCGTAAAGCGCGGCAGAGCGGCCCGAGGCATGGTGGCCAAGCGCCTCTTCCGCCTCCAGCACCAGCACGCGGGCATGGGGGGCCAGCCGCGCGCCCGCCGATATGCCGGCGATGCCGCCGCCGAGGATGATGATGTCGGGGGCGGTTTCGGCGGTCATCTGGTCTCTTCCGTCCGGGTCGGGTTGCTGGGCGTCGCCGCCATATAACCCCGGCTCCGTCCGGAAATGAAGCGCCGCCGGCATCTATCCCTTCTGGCTGTCCTTCAGCTTGGCGATCCCCATCGCCTTCATCGCCAGCGCCTCGTAGAACGGCTCGGAATTGCCCTTCTTCAGCTTGCGCATGAAGTATTTCTCGAAGCCGACCTTGGCCAGATGCACCCATTTGCCGCTGGAGGACCAGTTGACGTTGCGCGGCGGGATCTGCGGCTGCGCCACGAAGGCGATGCCCCCGTCGCCGAAATCGGCCAGGCAGACGGCATTCCAGGTGCCGACCTGGTCCGGCTCCTTCCCGCGCAGCAGATTGCCGATGTTCTGCGCCGTGGCCGTCACCATGCTTTCGATCATGAAGCCGGTCTTCGGCACGCCGCAGGGCACCGGCGTCGGCCCCATCGGCGGGATCGCCACGCAGACGCCGACCGCGAAGACATTCGGGAACTTCGGATTGCGCTGGTGACGGTCGACGATGGTGAAACCGCGCGGATTGCTCAGCCCCTCGATGCCGCTGACGGCAGGCACCCCGCGGAAGGCGGGCAGCATCATCGAGAAGGCGAAGGGCATCTCGCGCGTGGCGCGGACGGTGCCGTCCTCGGCCACTTCCTCGACCCACATCCTGCCCTCTTCCACCTTCTGCACCCGGGCCGAGGTGATCCATTTGATGTGCTTCTCGCGCATCTGGCTTTCCAGAAGGCCCTTGGTGTCGCCCACCCCGTCAAGCCCGAGATGGCCGACATAGGGCTCGGCGGTGACGAAGGTCATCGGCACACGGTCGCGGATCTTCGCCTGCCGCAGCGCGGTTTCGACGATGAACAGGAACTCATAGGCCGGGCCGAAGCAGCTTGCCCCTTGCGCCGCGCCGATGATCACCGGGCCGGGGTTCTTCAGCAGCCGCTCGTAGACCTCCCGCGCCTTGACCGCGTGGTCGATGTGGCAGACCGATTGCGTATGCCCGCCATGGGGGCCGAAGCCCTCGATCTCGTCGAAGGCAAGGTCGGGGCCGGTGGCGATGATCAGGTAGTCGTAGCCGACCGAAGATCCGTCCTCCAGCTCCACCCGGTTTTCCGCCGGATGGACCTTGCGGGCGGGCGTGGCGCGGAAGGCGATGCCCTTCCTCGCCATCGTGGGCGCCAGGTCGAGGGTGATATCGTCGCGCTCGCGCCAGCCCACGGCGATCCAGGGGTTCGAGGGAACGAAGTGATAGGTCGGGTCGCGGGTGATGACGGTTATGCGGTCCTCGGGCCGCAATTGCTCCTTCATCTCATAGGCCATGATGGCCCCGCCCAAACCCGCCCCCAGAACCACGACATGCGCCATTGCGAATCCTCCCCCTCACATCCCTTAGATACTATACATTCGCATGTTTGAATTTCAAAACGGGAAATTCGCAGGGCACGCAGTCCATCGGGCGGGGCGGTTCATCTGTAGACGTGTCAGCCCGAGACCCTGTGAGGTCGGGCCAAGATCGCATCGCATGGCGAAGGCACGCGCCTTCGCCAGAGAAGGCCAGGCCCCAAAAGCAAAAGGCCCGCCGAAGCGGGCCTTTCCCTGATCATCAGCGAAGGATCACTGCGGCAGTTCGGCGGTGATGCCTTCGACGAAGAAGTCCATCCCCAGAAGGTCGCCATCCGGCGCAGTCGCTCCATCGGCCAGCCAGTCCGAACCGTCCTGCTTCTTGATCGGCCCGGTAAAGGCGTGCAGCGTGCCCGCGGCGATGTCGTCGCGCACCTTCTCGGCCGCGGCCTTCACCTCGGGCGGAACCGCATCGGTGATCTCGCCGATCTCCACCTCGCCATCGGCGATGCCGGCCCAGGTGTCCGCCTGCGCATAGCTGCCGTCCAGAAGCTCGCCGACCCGCTTGACGTAGTAGGGCGCCCAGTTGTCGATGATCGACGACACGCGGGGCGAGGGCTTGTAGGCCTCCATGTCGGACGCCTGGCCGAAGCCGATCACGGCGCCACCGGCCTTGGCCGCCTCGGCCAGCGGCGCGGTGGAATCGGTATGGGCGGCGATCACGTCCACGCCCTGGTCGATCAGCGCCTTGGCCGAATCGGCCTCTTTCGCCGGGTCGAACCAGGTGAAGGCCCAGACGACCGAGACCTGCACATCCGGGTTCACCTTCTTGGCCGCCAGGTAATAGGCGTTGATGCCGTTCATCACCTCGGGGATCGGGAACGACCCGATATAGCCGATCTTGTTCGACTTGGTCATCATGCCCGCGATCGTGCCCTGCACCGCGCGCCCCTCGTAGAAGCGGGCGTTGTAGGTCGAGACGTTCGGATGCTCGCGCTTGAAGCCGGTGGCATGCTCGAACTTCACGTCCGGGAACTTGGCGGCCACCGCATTGGTGGCATCCATGTAGCCGAAGGAGGTGGTGAAGATGATGTTGCAGCCGCCAAGCGCCATCTGGGTCAGCACCCGTTCGGCATCGGCGCCTTCCGGCACGCTTTCCTGATACTGGATCTCGACCTTGTCGCCGAATGCCTCCTGCACGGCCAGCGCGCCCTCATGGTGCTGGAAGGTCCAGCCGCCGTCGCCGACCGGGCCGACATAGACGAAGCAGGCCTTCACCTTGTCCAGGCCCTGCGCGAAGGCACTGCCGCCGAAAGCCATGCCAAGGGCCAGCGAGGCGCTTGCAAGCAGGTGTCTGCGTTTCATTCGGTACTTCTCCCCGTTGTAGCGGCGCCTTTGCGGCACCGCATTCTGATGCCTCAACGCGAGGCGTGAAAATTCTGTCCCAGGCTGGCGGGCGCGCCCATGGCGGACTTGTTGCGCCCCGAGGACATGATGACCAGGGCCACGATGGTTAGCACAAAGGGGGCCATGGACAAGTATTCCACCGGCACCTTGATCAGCGTCACCCCCATGGCCATCCCCACCACCCAGACCAAGGGCGGCAGGGCCAGCGCCACAAGGGCGGCAGGGTGCAGCCGCTGCCGGTCGGGGCCGGAGCGCAGCAGAAGGCCCGCCGCCAGCATCACAAGGCAGACCAGCGCGATCAGCCCTAGGATGCCAAGCGGAATCCCGCCCGAGACCTGGACATTCAGTTGCAGCGCGCCGATGCCGCCGAAGAAATAGGCGCCCGCCAGCACCCGCCATGGCCGCCAGCTTGCGAAGACCACGATGGCCAGCGCGATCCACCCCGCGCCCGCGGTGATCCCGTCCACCCATTGCGGCACCCTGACCAGCGAGACATAGGCCCCGCCGACCCCCGCCATCGCGCCGCCGAACATGATGCACATCAGGCGGATGGTGTTGACCTTGTAGCCAAGCGCATGGGCCGCGTCATGGCTTTCGCCGACGGCGCGGATGATCAGGCCGATGCGGGTGAACTTCAGCACATACCAGGTGACCGCCGTCATCAGGATGCTGAAATAGACCACCCAGTCATGGCCGAGGAAGATCGGCCCCACCACCGGGATCTTCGCCAGCGCCTCGGGCAAGAGGCCCGTGGTAGGCGGCGGCTTGATCCCGTTGTAGCCCTGCCCGCCCATGGAACTGACGCCCAGTCCGAACAGCGTCAGCGCCAGCCCCGTCGCCACCTGGTTGGCCAGGAAGATCTGGGTCAGCGCCGCGAAGATCAGGCTCAGCACCGCCCCCGCGACGGCGCCGCCGGCAAAGCCCAGGAAAGGGCTGCCGGTATGGACCGCCACGATGAAACCGCCAAGCGCGCCGACGATCATCATCCCCTCGACGCCAAGGTTCAGGACGCCCGAACGCTCCACCACCGCCTCGCCCAGGGCCGCCAGCAGGATCGGCACCGCCGCCGCCATCAGCCCCGCGATCAGGATGACCGGATTGATACCGCCAAGATCCATCACTTCGCCCCCGCCGTTGCAGCCGCCGCCGGCAGGCGGAAGCGATAGTTGGTCAGCACATCGACCCCCAGGAGGAAGAACAGCAGCAGCCCCTGGAACACCTGGATCGCCGCCGCGGGCAGGCCGAGGCTGGTCGCCGCCATCTCGCCGCCCACATAGGTCAGCGCCATCAGGAAGCCCGCCAGCACGATGCCAAGGGGGTTCAGCCGGCCGAGGAAGGCCACGATGATGGCGGTGAAGCCGTAGCCGGTGTTGAAGTCGATGGTGATCTGCCCGGCCGGGCCCGTCACCTCGAACAGCCCCGCCAGCCCTGCCAGCGCGCCGGAAATCCCCATGCACATCACCACCAGCCGCGTCGGGTTCACCCCATGGAAGCGCGCCGCCCGCGGCGCCTGCCCGGCCAGCCGGATCTGGAAGCCCGCGATATGGCGGGTCAGCAGGATATAGGCCAGCACCCCCGTCACCAGCGCCGCCACGCCGCCCCAATGCAGGCCCAGGCTTTCGATCAGATAGCCGTTCTTCGCCGCCGGGTAGCTGCCGAAATTGCGGCTGCCCGGAAAGCCCATGCCCTGCGGATTCTTCAGGAAAGAGGTCGCGGCCTTGGCAAGGATCGTCTCGGCCACATAGACCAGCATCAGGCTGACAAGGATCTCGTTGGTGTTGAACCGCGTCTTGAGGATCGCCGGGATCATCGCCCAGATCCAGCCGCCCAGGGCGCCTGCGATCACCATCAGGGGAAAGATCAGCCGGTTCTCGGTCGGGAACACCGCCAGACCCACCGCCGCGCCGCAAAGCGCGCCCATGATGTATTGCCCCTCGGCCCCGATGTTCCAGATCCCCGCCCGGAAACCAAGCGCAAGCCCGATGGCGATCAGGATCAGCGGCCCGGCCTTCACCAGAAGCTGCCCGCGCAGATACCAGGCGAACTCGCCGAAAAGCGGGTCCCAGAAGATGGTGCGGATCACCGTCACCGGGTTCTTGCCCATCGCGGCGAAGAGGATGCCGCCGACGATCATCGTCAGGAGCACCGCCACCGGCGGCGTGGCATAAAGCCAGAAACGGCTGGGGTTGGGGCGTTTCTCAAGCCTGATCATGGCAAACCCCCCGATTTTTCGTCGAAAAATCGAAATCTTCATTCCACATGATGCGCAACCTCCATCCCGTGGGCGCCGCCCATCATCAGGCCGATCTGGTCCATGGTCAGGCCCTTGACCGGCACCGGCTTGGTCAGCCGCCCCTCGTTCAGGACCGCGAAGACATCGGACACCTCAAGAAGCTCGTCCAGGTCCTGGCTGATCACCACCACCGCTGCGCCTGCCGCAGCCCGGTCGAGGATCGCCTGCCGGATCGCCGCCGCCGCGGCGGCATCCACGCCCCATGTCGGCTGGTTGATCACGATGACGCTTGGCGTCTGGTTCAACTCGCGCCCCATCAGGAACTTTTGCAGGTTGCCGCCCGACAGCGCCCGCGCCGCCACCTCCGGCCCCGGCGTCCGCACGTCGTATTGCGCGATCACCTCCTCGGCGAAGGCGCGGGTCTTGGCCCAGTCGATGAAGCCCCGGTGCACCAGCCCCCGCCGGACCGAGCCGGTCAGGAAGGCATTCTCGATCAGGCTCATGTCCGGGGCCGCCGCATGGCCGTAGCGGTCCTCGGGGGCCGAGACGAGACCGGCCTTGCGCCGCTCCACCGGACCCAGGTCGCCCGCCGGACGGCTGGCGATGCGCAGCCGGTCCGGCTCCACCTTCAACTCGCCCGACAGCGCCAGCAGCAATTCGTCCTGCCCGTTGCCCGCCACCCCGGCGATGCCGAGGACCTCGCCCTTCGCCACGGTGAAGGACACGTTCTTCAGGCTGGTGCCGAAGGGGATCGGGCTGGCCACCGACAGGCCGCTGACGCCAAGCGCCACTTCGCCCTTCTCGCCCGGATGCCGCTCTGGCGGGGTCAGCGTCGCGCCCACCATCAGCTCGGCCATCTCGCGCGCCGTCCGCTCGCGCGGGGTGCAGGTGCCCACCACCTTGCCGCGCCGCAGGATCGTCGCCTCGTCGCAGAGCGCCTTGATCTCTTCCAGCTTGTGGCTGATGTAAAGGATCGCCGTCCCTTCCGAGGACAATTGCCGCAGCGTCTTGAACAGGATCTCCACCTCCTGCGGCGTCAGCACCGAGGTCGGCTCATCCATGATCAGCAGCTTCGGGTCCTGCAGCAGGCAGCGGATGATCTCGACCCGCTGGCGTTCGCCCGCCGACAGATCGCCCACCATCCGCGCCGGATCCAGCGGCAGGCCGTATTCCTCGGACACCGCCCTGATCCGGCTGGCCAGTTCCCGCATCGGCGGCGGGTTCTCCATCCCCAGGGCAACGTTCTCGGCCACGTTCAGCGCCTCGAACAGGCTGAAGTGCTGGAACACCATCGCGACGCCCAGCCGCCGCGCCTCGGCGGGCTTGGCCGGCGCGTAGGGCTGGCCTCGAAAGGTCATGCTGCCCGAGTCGGGCTTCACCAGCCCGTAGATCATCTTGACCAGCGTGGACTTGCCCGCGCCGTTCTCGCCCAACAGTGCGTGAACCTCTCCTTCACCGACGGTGAAGCCGACATCGCTGTTGGCGATCACCCCCGGATAGGCCTTGGTCACACCGCTGATCTTCAGCAGCTCAGGCCGTCCGGCCCCGCCGCCCTTTTCCGTCCCCGTTCCCGTCATCCGCGATCTCCGTCTCGGATTTTCTTTTCATTTTTAGTAGTTGGACCGCGACACCGATTGCAATGGCCTGCGGAAGCTTGCCCAGGCCACGGTCCCCGATGGGGCAGGTGATGCGGTCGATGGCATTGGGCTGGTGCCCCAATGCCCGCAGGCGCGACCGGAACCGCGCCCATTTGGTGGCCGAGCCGATCAGGCCCAGCCAGCCGAACCCGCGCAGCAGCAACCTGTGGCAAAGCTCCAGGTCCAGCGCGTGGGAATAAGTGACGATCAGATGCAGGGCATCCGGCGGCGCATGGGCCGCAAGCGCCTCGGGCGCGGCGGCCCAGACCGGGGTCACGCCTTCGGGAATCTCGTCGGGGAACCGCTCGGGGCCCGTGTCGACCCAGGTGATCTGCAATTCCGGCAGGGGCGCCATCACGGACACCATGGCCCGCCCCACATGCCCCGCGCCCCAGATCCACAGCTGCCGCCGCGGCACCGCGACCGGCTCGACCAGCCAGCCCTCGACCAGCCGCGCGGCCGGGATCTGGCCCTGCCCGCGCGCATCCGTCAGCAGGCGATGCACCGAGAGCGGCATCTCGCCCGTGCCCGTCGCCACCGCCGCCCGGCCCTCCAGCCCGGCCAGCGATGCGTCATCGACAACCGCCGTTGCCAGCGTCACCGCCCCGCCGCAGCACTGGCCAAGCGCGGGGCCAAGCGGCACCCGCTCCACCACCGGCCCGCCGCCCCGCGCCAGCAGCGCGCGCGCCTTGGCCGCCGCCTCGAACTCCAGCGTGCCGCCGCCGATGGTGCCGCTTTGCCCGTCGGCCCAGACCAGCATCTCGGCCCCCGGCTCGCGCGGGGAAGACCCGTCATGCGCCGCCACCACGACGCGCGCGACGGGGCCATGCACCGCCACCGCGGCGCGCAGGGCAACCGGATCAAGCATTGCCCGCGTCCCGATCTTTCGCCCCGGCCCGCACCCGCTCCACCGCCGCCAGCACCGCCTCGGCCGTCGCAGGGGCCCGCAGGTCGGGATAGACCGATCCGTCGCCGCAGGATTCCACGGCATGCGAAAGGGCAAGGAAGGCCGAGATGCCAAGGTTGAACGGCGGCTCGCCCACCGCCTTCGACTTGCCGACCGAATCCTCGGGGTTGGGCCGTTCCCACAGCCGCACGTTGAAGATGCGCGGCCGGTCGGAACAGGCCGGAATCTTGTAGGTGCTCGGCGCATGGGTCGCCAGCCGCCCTTTCGGGTCCCAGACCAGTTCCTCGGTCGTCAGCCAGCCCGCGCCCTGCACATAGGCGCCCTCGACCTGGCCGATGTCCAGCGCCGGATTCAGGCTGGAGCCGGTGTCATGCAGGATGTCCGCCCGCAGGATACGGTTCTCGCCGGTCAGCGTGTCGATGACGACCTCCGACACCGCCACGCCATAGGCGAAGTAGAAGAACGGCCGCCCCTGCCCTTTCACCCGGTCCCAGGTGATCTTCGGCGTGGCGTAATAGCCGGTGGAGGACAGGCTGACCCTTGCCTGATAGGCCGAGGCCGCCACCGTCTCGAACGGGTATTCCTCTCCCGCCACCTTCACCATGCCGCCTTCGAAGCGCACCTTGTCGGCGGTGACCTGATGCTTCTCGGCCAGATGCGCCGCCATCCGGTCGCGGATCATCTCCGCCGCCTGGCGGGAGGCCATGCCGTTCAGGTCCGACCCGGAGGATGCGGCGGTGGCCGAGGTGTTCGGCACCTTCCCGGTATCCGTCGGCGTGATCCGCACCTTCTCGGCGTCCAGCCCGAAGACATGCGCCACCACCTGCGCGACCTTCTGGTTCAGCCCCTGCCCCATCTCGGTCCCGCCATGGTTCAGGTGGACCGAGCCGTCCTGATAGACATGGACCAGCGCGCCCGCCTGGTTCAGCCAGGTCAGGGTGAAGCTGATCCCGAACTTGACCGGGGTGAAGCCGATCCCCCGCTTCAGCACCGGGCTTTTCGCGTTCCATTCGGCGATCTCGGCCTTGCGGGCCCAGTAGTCGCAAGAGGCCAGCAGGTCGTCGGTCATCGCCCGGCCGATGAAATCCTCCACCGGCATCCGGTAGGGCGTGGTCTGCACCTCCGGCTCTTCCGCCTGCGGCGAATGGGCGGCGGCATAGCGCTTGCCGGTGCCCGGACCCGCCTTCGCCTCGCCCATCTCGCGGTAGTAGTTGACGCGGCGAACCTCCACCGGGTCCTTCTTCAGGGCAAAGGCGATGTGGTCCATCACCCGCTCCGCCCCGACGATCCCCTGCGGCCCGCCGAAACCGCGATAGGCGGTGCCGCTGGCCGTGTTGGTCTTCAGCCGGTGGCTCTCGATGCGGATGTTCGGCATCCAGTAGCAGTTCTCGGCATGCAGCATGGCCCGGTCGGCCACCGCCAGCGACAGGTCCTGCGACCAGCCGCAGCGGATCAGGTGGACGTATTCGATGCCCAGCACCCGGCCCTCGTCGTCATGGCCGACCCTGTAGCGCACCTTGATGTCGTGGCGCTTGCCGGTGACCACCATGTCGTCGTCGCGGTCGTAGCGCATCTTGCAGGCGCGGCCGGTCATCCGGGCCGCCAGCGCGCAGGAGATCGCCAGCCAGTTGCCCTGGCTTTCCTTGCCGCCGAAGCCGCCGCCCATCCGCCGGGTTTCCACCCGCACCGCGGACATCGGCAGGTGCAGGGCATGGGCCACCTTGTGCTGCACTTCCGTGGGATGCTGGGTCGAGGAATAGACATGCACCCCGCCGTCGTCGCCCGGAACCGCCGCCGCGATCTGGCCTTCAAGATAGAAATGCTCCTGCCCGCCCACCTCAAGCTCGCCCTCGATCACATGCGGGGCCGCGGCGATGGCCGCCGCCGCATCGCCCATGGTCCAGATCGAGGGACCCGCCTCGAAACGCGAATTGGCGGCAAGCGCCTCTTCGGGCGTCAGCAGGGCCGGGGCCTCACGGTAGTCGATCTTCGCCCGCCGCACCGCCTTGCGCGCGGCAAGATGGGTCTCGGCCACCACGATGAAGATCGGGCGGGAATGGAATTCGATCCGCTTCGAGGTCAGAAGCGGCTCGTCCCCCAGCGAAGGCGAACAGTCCGGTATGCCGTGGAACTCGCGCTCCAGGTCCTCCGCGGTGATCACCGCCACCACGCCGGGCGCGGAACGCACCGCCGACAGGTCCATCGCGGTGATCTCGCCGCAGGTGATGCTGGACAGGCCGAAGGCCAGATGCAGCGCGCCCGCGGGCAGCGGGATGTCGTCCAGATAGCGCGCCTGGCCCGTCACATGCAGCGGCGCGGAATCGTGGGGAAGGGGTTTGCCGACGCTCATGCCTCCACCTCCAGCACCGAGACGGGGACGCCCGCAAGATCGTGGAAGTAACGCAAGAGCATGTTCTGCGCGGTTTTCATCCGATAGCCGGAACTTGCCCGCATATCGGTCATCGGTGCGTAATCCTGCGCCATCGCCTCCATCGCGGCGGCGATGGTCCGGGCCGTCCAGTCGCGGCCCACCAGCGCAGCTTCGGCATTGGAGGCGCGCTTCGGCGTGCCCGCCATGCCGCCGAAGGCGATCCGGGCCTGCGTGACACGGCCGTCTTCGACGGTGACGTTGAAGCAGCCGCAGACGGCGCTGATGTCCTGATCGAAGCGTTTCGACAGCTTGTAGCAGCGCAGGGCCGGGGCATCGGCGGGGATCGTCACCGCCTCGACGAACTCGCCGGGCAGGCGGTCCTGCTTGCGGTATTCGATGAAGAAATCCTCCAGCGGCATCTCGCGGCGGTCATCGCCACGCCGCAGGTGCAGCGTCGCACCAAGCGCAATCAGCGCGGGCGGGCCGTCGCCGATGGGGCTGCCGTTGGCGATATTGCCGCCGATGGTGGCGGCATTCCTGACCTGCGTGCTGGAATAGCGCCGCAGCATCTCGGCGAAAGAGGGGTGCAGATCCTGCACCGCCACCCGCAGGTCGGTGATCGTCACGCCCGCGCCGATGCGCAGCGTTTCGCCCTGCCGGTCGATCCGGTGCAGGTCGGAAATGCCGTTCAGGAAGGCCACCGGCGACAGGTCGCGCAACTGCTTGGTCACCCAGAGACCGACATCCGTCGCCCCCGCCACCAGCACGGCATCGGGATTTTCCAGATACCACCCGGCCAACTGGTCCGAAGTCTCGGGCCGGAAGGCTCCCGGCACTTCCCCGCCCGCCAGTTGCGGCAATGCAGCGGCATCCGCCGTCATCCACTCCGGCACCGGCTCGGCCACCGCCGCCTCCGCCGCGCGGATGATCGGCGCATAGCCGGTGCAGCGGCACAGGTTCCCCGCCAGCACATCGTCATGCGCCCGGTCGCCATTGGCATGGGCCACCGCCATCGACACCACGAAGCCGGGGGTGCAGAAACCGCATTGCGAACCGTGATGCGCGACCATGGCCGCCTGCACCGGATGCGCCTCGCCCCGCGGGCCGGACACCCCCTCGACCGTCCGCACGGCCTTGCCCTGCAGTTGCGGCAGGAACAGGATGCAGGCGTTCAGCGCCTTCGACCCGGTCTCGTCGGTCACCATGACGGTACAGGCGCCGCAGTCGCCTTCGTTGCAGCCCTCTTTGGTGCCGCAAAGTCCCCGTGTCTCGCGCAGCCAGTCGAGAAGGGTCCGCGTCGGGCTTTCACCCTGCACACGCACCGGCGCCCCGTTCAACAGGAACGCGATCCCAGACTCTGGCCCATTTGCTGGCCCGGTCATATGTCAGTCCGCCGCCTTCTCCCCGGTCAGGGTATTCTGCATGGCCGCCCGATGCGGCGTAAAGCGGGCCATGCGCCCTTTATCATTGCCCCCATCAAGGCCCCGGGGGCGATTCAAGGCAAGCGGAATTTTATTCCACGGGCGCGAAGCACCTTTTGCCTTTGCCTGAAAGTCGCCCCCTGCACGGCTTGCCTCCAACCGCCCCGGCCCCTACCCTGTTCCCATGTCCGGCGCGCCCCGATTCATCCACCTCCGCACCCATACCGAGCACAGCCTTCTGGAAGGCGCCGTGCCGGTGAAGAAGCTGGTCAAGATGGCCGCGGCGGCCAACATGCCCGCCATTGCCGTCACCGACACCAACAACATGTTCTGCGCGCTGGAATTTTCAAGCCACGCCAAGGACGCGGGCGTCCAGCCCATCGTCGGCTGCCAGATCGCCGTGGCCCATGACCCGGCCGCCCCGGGCGAGAAGCCGCGCCTGCCCGCGTCCCTTGTCCTGCTGGCGCAGTCCGAAGCGGGCTACATGAACCTGATGAAGCTGAACTCCTGCCTCTATCTGCGGGGCGACGGCCAGCTTCCCCATGTCACCCCCGACGAACTGGCCGCCCATTCGGACGGCATCATCTGCCTGACCGGCGGCCCCGAGGGCCCGCTTGGCCGCTTCCTTCAGACCGGCCAGATGCCCAAGGCCCGCGCCCTGCTGGACCGCCTTGCCGCCGCCTATCCCGGGCGGCTTTACATCGAATTGCAGCGCCACCCCGGCGAAGGCGGCCGCCTGCCCGAGGCCGAGGCCGCGACCGAGCGCCCGCTGGTCGAACTGGCCTATGAGATGGGCCTGCCGCTTGTCGCCACCAACGACGTCTATTTCCCCAAGGCCGACATGTTCGAGGCCCACGATGCCCTCCTTTGCATCGCCGAGGGCGCCTATGTCGATCAGAACGCGCCCCGTCGCCGCCTGACGCCGCAGCACTATTTCAAGTCCGAAGCCGAGATGTGCGCGCTGTTCGCCGACCTGCCCGAGGCGCTGGAGAACACGGTGGAGATCGCCCGCCGCTGCGCCTTCATGGCCTACAAGCGCAAGCCCATCCTGCCCGTCTTCGCCGAAAACGAGGTCGAGGAACTGCAACGGCAGGCATGGGAGGGGCTGGAGAAGCGGCTGGCCGTGATCGAGCTTGCCGCCCCGCGCGAGGAATACGAGGAACGGCTGCGGTTCGAACTGGGCATCATCGAGAAGATGGGCTTCCCCGGCTACTTCCTCATCGTGTCGGATTTCATCAAATGGGCGAAGGATCAGGGCATCCCGGTCGGCCCGGGCCGGGGCTCGGGCGCGGGCAGCCTCGTGGCCTATGCCCTGCTGATCACCGACCTCGACCCCCTGCGCTATGCCCTGCTGTTCGAGCGGTTCCTGAACCCCGAGCGGGTCAGCATGCCCGACTTCGACATCGACTTCTGCATGGACCGCCGCGAAGAGGTGATCCGCTACGTGCAAGGCAAGTATGGCCGCGAGAAGGTGGCGCAGATCATCACCTTCGGCGGGCTGATGTCCAAGGCCGCGGTGCGCGACGTGGGGCGGGTGCTGCAACTTTCCTACGGGCAGGTGGACCGGCTGTCGAAGATGATCCCGATGGAGGGCGTGAAGCCCGTCTCGATCACCAAGGCGCTGGCCGACGAACCCCGCCTGCGCGAGGCTGCCAAGGAAGAGGTGGTCGGGCGGCTTCTCGGCTATGCCGAACAGATCGAGGGGCTGTATCGCTCGGCGGGCACCCATGCCGCCGGGGTGGTGATCGGCGACCGGCCGCTGGACGAACTGGTCCCCCTCTACCGCGACCCGCGATCGGACATGCCCGCCACCCAGTTCAACATGAAATGGGTGGAAGCCGCCGGTCTGGTGAAGTTCGACTTCCTCGGCCTGAAGACCCTGACCGTCATCCAGGAAGCCATCCGCCTGATCCTGAAATCAGGCCGCCCGCTGCATGTCGCGCAGGACGGGCGAACGCTCTACGAGCCGAAACCGGGGGCCGAGAACGACATCGGCCATATCCCGCTGGACGATCCGGCCAGCTACGAGCTTTATTCCGCCGCCAAGACCGTCGCCGTCTTCCAGGTGGAAAGCTCGGGCATGATGGACGCGCTGCGGCGGATGAAGCCCACCTGCATCGAGGATATCGTGGCCCTCGTGGCGCTTTACCGCCCCGGCCCGATGGAGAACATCCCGACCTATTGCGAGGTGAAGAACGGGCTGCGCGACATCGAACCGCTGCACCCGACCATCGACCACATCCTGAAGGAAACGCAGGGCATCATCGTCTATCAGGAACAGGTGATGCAGATCGCGCAGGTCATGGCCGGCTACAGCCTTGGCGGCGCCGACCTTCTCCGCCGCGCGATGGGCAAGAAGATCGCCGAGGAGATGGCGAAGGAACGGCCCAAGTTCATCGAGGGCTGCACGAAGACCCACGCCATCGACCCGAAGAAATCCGGCGAGGTCTTCGACCTTCTGGAGAAATTCGCCAACTACGGTTTCAACAAGTCGCACGCCGCCGCCTATGCCGTGGTCAGCTACCAGACCGCATGGCTGAAGGCGAACCACCCGGTCGAATTCATGGCCGGGGTGATGAACTGCGATCTCCACCTGACCGACAAGCTGGCCATCTACAAGCGCGAGCTGGACAAGCTGGAGATCGAGACCGTCCCGCCCTGCGTCAACCGCTCTCTCGCCCTCTTCGACACCGCCGGGGGCCGCGTGGTCTATGGTCTCGGCGCGCTGAAGAACGTGGGCGTCGATGCGATGCGGCTGATCGTCGAGGCCCGTCAGGTGGAGGGCCGCGAAAAACCCTTCGCCACCCTCTTCGACTTCGCCCGAAGGGTGGACCTGAAGCGGATCGGCAAGCGCCCGCTGGAGATGCTGGCCCGCGCCGGGGCCTTCGACCAGCTGGATTCGAACCGCGCCCGGGTGTTCGAGGCGCTGGATGCGCTGGTGGCCTATTCCGCTGCCATCCATGACGCCAAGGCCAGCGATCAGGTCTCGCTTTTCGGCGACAGCGGCACCGACATTCCCGAACCCCGCCTGCCCTGGCGCGACGACTGGCTGCCGGTGGAACGGCTGGGCAACGAACACCTTGCCGTCGGCTTCTACCTGTCGGGCCATCCGCTGGACGACTACATGTCGGCGCTGAAACGCAAGGGGGTGAAGACGCTGGCCGAAGTCACCAATACGGTGCTGGCCAAGGGCTCGCCCAGCGTCGAGAAGCTTGCCGGTTCCGTCTCGGCCCGGCAGGAGAGGAAGTCGGCCAAGGGCAACCGCTTCGCCTTCGTCTCGCTGTCGGACCCGACCGGGCTTTACGAGGTCACCGTCTTCTCCGACGTGCTGGAAGCCTGCCGCGAATATCTGGAACCGGGGAAGAACGTCGTCCTCACCGTCCGCGCCGACCCGGACGGCGACGGGGTGAAACTGCTGGCCAACACCGTTTCCCCCATCGACACCGTGGCCGAGCAGGCGGGCGCCCAGGCGATCCGCATCCACCTGAACCGGGCCGAGGCGGTGCCGTCCCTTGCCGCGCTGCTGGCCAAGGTCGAGGGCCGCACCCGCGCGCAGGTCACCCTCTGCGTTCCCGACGACCAGGGCCGCGAGATCGACCTGACCCTGCCGCAGCCCTATCCGGTGACGCCGCAGATCCGCGGCGCGATCAAGGCGATGCAGGGTGTGGTGATGGTGGAGGAGGTCTGACCCCTACCAATGCGGCGGTTTTACGTTCGCCGCCGGGGCTTCGGCCAGCAGCGCCTCATCCTCTGCCGCGCGTTCCATCAGCAGGCGCACCCGGCGTTCCAGCACCTCGATCTCGCGCGCCTGCCGGGCGGCCACGTCGGACAGGTCCTCGACCGCCCGCATCAGATGCGCCACCTTTTCCTCAAGCACTTGAACCCGGTCCATCGCTGCCCCCGTCCGCCGGACTTGCTTGCCCGGCCCTGCCCCATCCGCTACAGGAAGCGCCGACCGATGCAAGGGTTCCCTCCATGTCGACAGGAAAAATCCGCCGCCCCCGCGCCGAGACGCCCAAGGGCTTCCGCGATTACTTCGGCGCCGAAGTGACCGAGCGGAAGGCGATGCTGGACCGCATCGCCGAGGTCTATCATCGTTATGGCTTCGATCCGCTGGAAACCAGCGCGGTGGAGACGGTGGAGGCCCTTGGCAAGTTCCTGCCCGACGTGGACCGCCCGAACGAGGGCGTCTTCGCCTGGCAGGACGAGGATGCCGACTGGCTGGCCCTGCGCTACGACCTGACGGCGCCGCTGGCCCGGGTGGCGGCGCAGTATCGCAACGACCTGCCCTCCCCCTACCGCCGCTTTGCCATGGGGCCGGTCTGGCGCAACGAGAAGCCGGGGCCGGGGCGGTTCCGGCAGTTCTACCAATGCGATGCGGATACGGTGGGTTCGGGGTCGGTGGCCGCGGATGCGGAAATCTGCGCCATGCTGTCGGATGTGTTCGAGACGCTGGGCCTTGGCGGCGACTATGTGGTCAAGGTCAACAACCGCAAGGTGCTGAACGGGGTGATGGAGGTTGCCGGTCTGGCCGGCGACGACAAGGAGGCCGAGCGCGGCATCGTCCTTCGCGCCATCGACAAGATCGACCGGCTGGGCGAAGACGGGGTGCGCGCGCTTCTGGGCGCGGGCCGCAAGGACGAAAGCGGCGATTTCACCAAGGGCGCGGGACTTTCGGCGGAACAGGCCGAGGTCGTCATGGGCTTCACCAGCGCCAGGCGCGCCACCGGGGCGGAAACCGTGGCCCGGCTGCGTGAATTGGTGGGCGGTTCGACCGTGGGCGCCGAAGGCGTGGACGAGTTAGAAACCATCGCCGACCTCCTCGCCGCTCAGGGCTACGGGGCCGACCGGATCGTGCTGGACCCCGGCGTCGTGCGCGGCCTTGGCTACTACACCGGCCCGGTGTTCGAGGCCGAGCTGACCTTCGAGATCCTCGACGAGAAGGGCCGCAAGCGGCAGTTCGGCTCGGTCGCAGGGGGCGGGCGCTACGACGGGTTGGTCAAGCGCTTCACCGGGCAGGACGTGCCCGCAACGGGGATTTCCATCGGCGTGGACCGCCTGCTGGCGGCGCTGCGGGCCAAGGGGCGCGTGGGCGGCGGCAGCACCGGGCCGGTGGTGGTGACGGTGATGGACCGCGACCGGATGGCCGATTACATGGCCATGGTGGGCGAGTTGCGGGCCGCCGGGCTGCGGGCCGAGGTCTACCTGGGCAACCCGAAGAACTTCGGCAACCAGTTGAAATACGCCGACAAGCGCGGCGCGCCGGTGGCCGTGATCCAGGGCGGGAACGAGGCGGCAAGCGGCTCGGTCATCCTGAAAGACCTGATCCTCGGCGCGAAGATCGCCGAAAGCGCCTCGCTGGAGGAATGGAAGGACCGCCCCGCGCAGGTCGAGGTGCCGCGCGCCGATCTGGTGGCGGAAGTGCGGAAGATGCTGGGCAAATGACCCCCAAGGCCGCCATAAGGGCCGAGGCCGAGCGGTTGCATGCCGCCTTCCTTGCCGCGGGCGCCGTGGCGGTGGAGGCCGATATCCTGCTGCCCGCCGGCACCCTGCTGGACCTTTACGGCGAGGACATCCGCGCCCGCGCCTATGTCACCGCCGACCCGCTGAACGGCGAGATGATGCTGCGTCCCGACTTCACCGTGCCGGTGGTGCAGGCGCATATGTCCGGCGGCGCGGAGCCCGCACGCTATGCCTATATGGGAGAGGTGTTCCGGCGGCAGGAGCATCTGGACGGCCGCGCACGGGAATACATGCAGGTCGGCTATGAGGTCTTCGACCGCGACGCCACCAAGGCGGATGCCGAGGTCTTCGCGCTGTTCGACCGGCTTCTGTCCGGGCTGGACCTGCGCCCCGCTACCGGCGACATCGGCATCCTGATGGCCGCCGTCCGTGGCCTTTCCACCTCCGACCGGCGCAAGGCGGCGCTTTTGCGCCACATCTGGCGACCACACAGGTTCCGCGCCCTGCTCGACCGTTTCGCAGGCCGCGCGCCCGTGCCCCCCGCCCGTGCCGCGCTGCTCAAGCGGCTGGCCTCGGGCGACCCCACCTCGTTGATCGAGGCTGCCGGGCCGCTGGTCGGCCTGCGCGGGCCCGAGGACATTGCGGCAAGGGCCGAGGCGCTGATCGAGGATGCCAAGGCCCCGCCCATCGCCGCACCCGAGGCCGCGCTGCTTTACGACCTGCTGTCGCTGGAGGCCCCGGCGCAGGCAGCCCTTGCGCATCTGCGCGGGATCACGCCGCTGCTGCCCGCCATCGGCCCGGCGGTGGAGTCTTTCGCGGCCCGGCTGGAAGCGCTGGCCGCCCTCGGGATCGATACCGTCCGCCTGCCCTTCGAGGCCAGCCACGGCCGCACCACGCTGGAATATTACGACGGCTTCGTCTTCTCCTTCCACGGGCCGGAGGGGATGCCCCCCGTCGCCAGCGGCGGGCGCTATGATGCGCTGACCGCCGTCCTTGGCGCCGGACGGTCCATCCCGGCGGTCGGCGGGATCATCCGGCCCGGACTGGTGGCGCGGCTGAGGGGGGCCATCTGATGCTGAAGATCGGGGTGCCCTCCAAGGGCCGGCTGATGGAGAAGACCTTCGACTGGTTCGGCGCCCGCGGCGTGGCCATGGCGCGCACCGGCAACGAGCGGGAATATTCCGGCGCGGTCGACGGGATCGACGGGGTGGAACTGGTGCTGCTGTCGGCAGGCGAAATCCCGCGCGAGCTGGCGGCGGGGCGGGTGCATCTTGGCGTCACCGGCTCGGACCTCGTGCGCGACAAGCTGGCGGACTGGTCGTCCCAGGTGCTGGACTGGGCGGCGATGGGCTTCGGCCATGCCGACCTGATCATCGCCGTGCCTGCCGCCTGGATCGACGTGGACACGCTGGACGATCTGGACGCGGCGGCGGCGGCCTTTCGGGCGGCGCATGGCCACCGGCTGCGGATCGCCACCAAATACCACCGGCTGGTGCGCGACTTCCTGACCGCGAACGGCGTGGCCGATTACGCGCTGGTCGACAGCCAGGGCGCGACCGAGGGCACGGTGAAGAACCTGACCGCCGAGGCGATCGCCGACATCACCTCGACCGGCGAGACGCTGCGGGCGAACCACCTGAAGATCCTGTCGGACGGGCTGATCCACCAGAGCCAGGCGACGCTGTTCCTGTCCCGCCCGGCGGAGTGGGAAGCGGCGGAGCGGGTGGCACTGAAGGCGCTGGCCGGGCGGCTGGGGCTGGCCGTGCCGCAGGTCTAGCGCCCCTTCGGCGCTCTTCACGACGACAAGCCTGAAGCACCCGAAAAGATCACCAGCGGTCCAGCGCGTCCTCGTCGGTATCCTTCGCGGCCACCCATTCCGCCCCGCCCGGGCCGATTTCCTTCTTCCAGAACGGTGCACGGGATTTCAGCCAGTCCATCAGGAATTCCGCCGCCGCGAAGGCGTCGCCCCGATGCGGCGCGGCGGTGGCAACCATCATGATCGCCTCGCCCGGGACCAGCCGGCCATGGCGGTGGATCACCAGCACATCGGCCAGCGGCCAGCGGCCAGCGGCCTTTTCGGCGATGGCGGCGATCGCCCGTTCGGTCATGCCGGGGTAATGCTCGATCTCCATCGCCGCGATACGGCCACCGTCGTCGCGCACCAGCCCGGTGAAGGTGACGATGGCCCCGGCGCCTGCGACCCCGGACGCGAAAGCAGTGGCCTCGGCGCCCGGGTCGAAAGGCGCGGACTGGACCGCGATGCGCATCTCAGCCCCCGGTCATCGGCGGGAAGAAGGCCACCTCGCGCACCCCCGCCAGCGGCGCATCGAAGGACGACAGTTCCTGATCCAGCGCCACACGAAGCGCGGAAAGATCGGCGAAGGCCAAGGCGTAGCGTTCTTCCCGCGCCATCAGTTCCTCGACCAGGCCGGCGACGGTGGAGGCCCCGGTCTCCACCTTCTCGCGCGGCAGGCCGATGCGTTCGCGGACCCAGGCGAAATAGAGGAGCTCGATCATCGCTCTTCCCGCAGATAGGGCATCGCCTTGCGGAAATATTCCCACCCCGTCCACGCGGTCAGCGCGGCGGCGATCCAGATCAGCACCAGCCCGACCAGATTGGCGGTCGAGGCGCAATCACGGCTGCCGCAGGCGCGGATCGGATCGGCAAGACCCTCCATCACCGCCTCGGCATATTGCTCGGTCGTCATGCCCTGCATGGCGATGCCGTTCAGGTATTCCAGCCCGGTGCCGAGGAACAGCACGGCGATGGCGACCATCTGGGCGGTGGTCTTCCATTTGGCCAGCTTGGTCACCTTCAGTTGAACCTTCGGGCCAAGGTATTCGCGCAGGCCCGATACGCAGACCTCGCGGAACAGGATCACCGTGGCGGGCAGGATCAGCCAAGGATTCATGCCGTTGTAGCCGGTGATCACCATGATGGCGATGACCACCATCGCCTTGTCGGCGATCGGGTCCAGCATGGCGCCGAACTTGGACTCCTGCTTCCACAGCCGGGCGAGGTAGCCGTCGAACCAGTCGGTGATCGCCGCGCCGACGAAAAGCGCGAGGGCGAACCAGTCGGCCCAGGGGCGATGGAAATAGAGGAACATGATGGCGACGCCCGGGGCGGCCAGCAACCTCAGGACCGTCAGCGTATTCGGGATCGTCCAGGTCATGGGGCATTGGTAGCCCACCCCCGGCTGGGGGGGAAGGGGGCATCGCCGCTGCATGGCAGCGTAGAGCGGCGGCGGGCCGACGCGCTATTCGGCCGCCACGGCCATGGTAGCGGGTCGTTGCAGCAGCGACAATTGCAACTGGATGGCGGAGGTCAGATCGTTCAGCATCTTCAGCCCCTCGGAGATTTCGCCCTGCACCTGGTCGATCCGGTCGATGGTGGCGGACATCGAGGCCTCGGACATCAGGTCGCGGCGGCTTTCGACGCGGCCGAGGATGCGGATCGTGTCCAGCCCCAGCACCATCCGCCGCATGTCGCTTGAGGCGTCGCTCAGGTCGATGGCCACCCGGCCCGCCTCGGCCAGCGCATCCTGCGCCTGACGGGTGCAGACCGCCTGGACCTCGCGCAGGATGCGATCCTCGTTCCTGCGCTCTTCCTCGTCCAGCGCCTGATCCTCTTCATTGCCCCGGGCCACGATCTCGGCCTGGAGCCGGGCGCAATGGGTAAGGACAAGGCTGCGGCGCACGCCCGCGGCCATGCGGGCGGAAAGGTTGGCCTCACCCAGGACGAAGCTGGAAAGCCTGCGGGCAATCTCGTCCGAGGCGGTCTTGTAATTCATCGAGATCTGGCTGATCGGGCCGCCCTGCGGCTCCAGCCGCGCGGCGATCAGGCGCATGTTCACCGGCAGAAGCATCAGCGCCGAGAACTGCTGCACCAGCGCGGTCTGCGCCTTCTGCGCATCGGCCAAGAGCCCCAGCAGCCGGGCGAGGTTTTCACCATCGGCATCGTCCTGCCGGTTCATCGCAAGGTTGCGGGCTCGGATTTCGTCGGCCAGCGCCCGGGCCATGAATTCCATGTAGTCGGCGAAGCCCAGTTCGGCCAATCGGGCCAGCAGGGCGGCGGCGGAAGCTTCGGATGACAGCCCCTCCTCCTCTTCGCGCTGCCGCAGCGCGGCATATTCCTCGCGGATCGTGGCGAAAAGCGGCGAGGAGGGACGGATGCGGATCGAAAAGAAGCCACCGTCGCAGGAAATGGCGCAGGCAAGGACCCAGTAGAAGCCGCCATCGCGGGTGCGATTCTTCACATAGCCCATCGCCGGTTCGCCCGCTTTCAGCAGCGACCAGAACAGGTGGAAGAAGCCGCAGGGCATGTCGGGATGACGGACGATCTTGTGCGGCGCACCGCGCAATTCGGCCAGATCATAGCCCGCAACCGCACGGAACAGCGTGTTGGCGGACAGGATGATGCCGTTGGGGTTGGTCCGGGAATAGATCAGCCCATCCGCCGGAACCACGGTTTCATGGCCGCTGGTCTGTCTGTCAGGCGGGGATCGGTGCATGGCGGGTCCGGTGCTGGAACATGCACCGGATCTGCCATGGAAAAGGTTCAGAAACCGTTACCGCCGGTCAGTCCCGATGGAAAAAGTTGTAGACGGTCTCCGCCATCGCCTCGGAAATCCCGTCCACCGCCATCAGGTCCGGCAAGGCGGCGCGGGAAACCGCCTTGGCCGAGCCGAAATGCGCCAGCAGCGCCCGTTTCCGCGCCGCGCCGATGCCGGGGACCTCGTCCAGGGGCGTGGCGCCGACCGCTTTCGCCCGCTTCGCGCGGTGGGCGCCGTTGGCCCAACGGTGCGCCTCGTCCCGCAGGCGCTGGATGAAGTAGAGGACCGGGTCGTTCCGTTGCAGCGCGAATGCGGCCTCGCCGGGGCGGTGGAATTCCTCTTTCCCCGCGTCGCGGTCGATACCCTTGGCGATACCGATGACGGGGATGTCCTCCACCCCCATCGCGGCCAGGATTTCCGCCACCGCCGAGACCTGCCCGGCCCCGCCGTCGATCAGCAGAAGGTCGGGCCAGGTGTCGGTCTTGCGGTCGGGGTCTTCCTTCAGCAGGCGGTCGAAACGGCGCGACAGCACCTCTTTCATCATGCCGAAGTCGTCGCTGTTCGCCCCCGCCTCGGAGCGGATATTGAACTTGCGGTATTGCGACTTGACGAAGCCCTCCGGGCCGGCGACCACCATGCCGCCGACGGCATCCGCGCCCTGGATATGGGCGTTGTCGTAGATCTCGATGCGTTGCGGCGGGGCGTCCAGATCGAAGGCCTCGGCCAGCCCTTGCAGCAGCCTGTTCTGGGTCGCGCTTTCGGCCATGCGGCGGGCAAGGCTTTCGCGGGCGTTGCGGGCGGCGTTCTCCACCAGTTCGGCCTTCTCGCCGCGCAGAGGCACCGCCAGTTCCACCTTCCGCCCGGCGCGGCCGGACAGGGCCTGCGCCACCAGATCGGGGTTTTCCACCGGATGCGACAGCAGGATCAGCCGCGGCGGCTCCTTGTCGTCATAGAACTGGGTCAGGAAGGCTTCCAGGATCTCCGGCTCTTCCGCGCCCGAGCCGGTGCGGGGATAGAAGTCGCGGTTGCCCCAGCTTTGATTGGCGCGGATGAAGAAGACCTGCACGCAGGCCTGCCCGTGGTCGAGATGCAGCGCGATCACATCCGCCTCGGTCACGCCGCGGGGGTTGATGCCCTGCGCCGACTGCACCGCCGTCAGCGCCCGGATGCGGTCGCGCAGGGCGGCGGCGCGTTCGAACTCCATCGCCTCGCTGGCCTCGGCCATCGCCTTCGCCAGATCGGCCTGCACGGTGGTGGACTTGCCCGACAGGAAGCGTTCGGCATCGGCCACCAGCTCGGCATAACCCGCCTCGGATATCTTGCCGACGCAGGGGGCGGAGCAGCGCTTGATCTGGTATTGCAGGCAGGGCCGGGTGCGGCTTTCGAACATCGGGTCGCTGCAATTGCGCAGCAGGAACACCTTCTGCAACTGGTTCAGCGTACGGTTCACCGCACCCGCAGAAGCGAAAGGCCCGAAATAGCTGCCCTTCTCCTTCTTCGCGCCGCGGTGCTTCTTGATCTGCGGGAAAGGGTGATCCTTGCCGATCAGGATGTTCGGGAAGCTCTTGTCGTCCCGCATCAGCACGTTGTAGCGCGGCTTCAACTGCTTGATCAGGTTCTGTTCCAACAGAAGTGCCTCGACCTCGGTCCGGGTCGAGAGGAACATCATGCTGGCCGTTTCGGCGATCATCCGCTGGATGCGCACCGAATGCCCGGTGGGCCGGGCATAGCTGGAGACCCGCGCCTTCAGGTTGCGCGCCTTGCCGACATAAAGCACCTCGGACGCCGCGTTCAGCATCCGGTAGACGCCGGGCGAGGCGTCCAGCGTGCGGAGGTGATCGGCGATCACCTCATGTCCGGTGCGGGGCTTTTCGGTCATGCGGAAAGATCGGTTTCGGATGCCGCGATTCTGGCGGCTGGCTGCAATGAACCACGGGCGGGGGCAAGAGGAAAGCTGTCCACCGTTTCTGTGGACAACCCTGCGGAGAAGATTTGCCGACCGCCGGATTCTCGTTGTTTTCGGCTGGATTCCGTGATCTGCCTAAATTTTAGGCGAAACTGCAAGCTACTGATTTTCAATGAAAGATTCTTTAACGTTTGGCAAACTCTTGAGAAATCAGGCCTTTTTGTAACGGCCCTGTGAAACCGCGGGCCAAGGTGGACAACTTTGCCGCACCCCCGGCCGCAGGTCCCCCTGCGCCCCCCGCGCGGGCTATTCGGGGCCAAGCACATCCGGCGTCTTCCAGCCCAGATGCTGGCCCCCGTCCACGGCGATCATCTGGCCGGTGACCGAGGGGCTGTCGAGGAAGAATCCAAGCGCCGCGGTCACATCCGCGGGATTGGCGCCCCGGTTGAGGATCGTATTGGCGCGCTGACGGGTGAAGTGGCTTTCCGACTGCCGCGCGCCCTGCATCGTGGGGCCGGGGCCGATGGCGTTGACGCGGATGTGCGGCGCCAGCCCCTGCGCGGCGGTGCGGGTCAGCGCCCAAAGACCCATCTTGGCGATGGTATAGGTGGAGAACTCGGGCGTCGGCTTCCAGACCCGCTGGTCGAGCATGTTGACGACAAGGCCCCTGGCCAGCGGCTCTCCGGCCTCGTCCGGCTGGGCGGGCGGGCATTGGCGGGCGAAATGCTGGATCAGGACATAGGGCGCGCGCAGGTTGGATTCCATGTGCCGGTCCCAGCCGCGGCGGGTGGAGGTGTCGATCCGGTCGTATTCGAAGATCGAGGCGTTGTTGACCAGAACGGTCAGCGGGCCGAGGTCGTCCACGGCGCGGGGGACGAGGGTTTCCACCTGTGCCTCGTCCAGGAGGTCGGCCTTCAGCGTCAGGGCGCGGCGGCCCATGGCACGGATCTCGCGGGCGACATCCTCGGCCTCGTCCTGCGAGGTGGCGAAGTGGATCGCAACGTCATGGCCGCGGCCGGCCAGATACAGCGCCATGGCGCGGCCCAGCCTGCGCCCTGCCCCGGTGACCAGTGCCGTCATGCCTTCCCCTTGCAATCACAGGATTTTCCGATCATCGGACGGCCGCAATCGGGACAGAAGCCGCCGCGGCGGCGGGTCATCCGGGGGGCGCCCCCGCGGAACAGCAGCTTGCCGATCATGCCGACCAGAACCATGACCAGCAGGAAGATTGTGATGATCTTGACCAGCATCTAAAGCCCGTATCGCGCCCAGAGGGCCCGATCTTCCACCGCGCCAAGGGTGCTGTCCACCACCGAAAGCCCGAAGCGTTGCAGGAGCCCGCGCTTCTGGCCGTAGGGGACCAGCCGGACCTTCGGGCCGAAAAGCTCCATCAGCTTCGGCTTCAGATGGGCGATGCCGTCGATCAGGCCAAGGAAGGCGGCCTCGTCGCCCAGCCAGATATCGGCGTTGAAGAACTCCTTTCCCGGCGCCAGCCTCTCGGCCCGGCGCGACTGCACCTGGTCGATGAAGATCTGGTGCATCGGCGTCAGCAGGGCGCGGATGCGGGCGATGTCCTCTTCGGTCTGCGGGCGGAACGGATCGGCGAAACTCTTTGATTTCCCAGCAGTTTCTACCCGCCGTTCGATCCCGTGGCGGGCCAGGAACTCGGGGAAGCCGAAGCCGGCGTGGATCACCCCGATCGACCCGATGATCGAGGAGCGGTCGGCCCAGATGTGATCGGCGGCGGTGGCGAGCCAGTAGCCGCCGGAGGCCGCGATATCCTCGACGAAGGCATGGACCGGGACGCCCTTCTCGTCGGACAGCCGGCGGATGCGGGCGGCGATCAGGCTGGATTGCGCGGGAGAGCCGCCGGGCGAGTTGATCGCCAGCGCCACGGCGGCGGGTTTCGAGCGGAAAGCCTTTTCGATCAAGGGCGCAAGGGCGGCATCGTTCAGGCTGCGGGGGCCGGTGCCGATGGTGCCGGAGAGCCGGATCACCGGCACGGTGGCGGGCTTCGGCAGGAAGGGGATGAAGCGTCTCATGGGCGAGAGGTAGGGGCTTGGCCGTTGCGCGGCAAGGCGAAGCGGCGCACATAGGGGTAACAGGCTGATTTTCGGTGAAAATCAGGGGCTGGAAAGCGTCTGGTTCCTGTCTGGCAAGCGTATGGCATCCGGTGCGGCAGCCAAGCGTTAACCATTACCCGCGAATCGCCCTGCGGGGGATTGCCCCCGATGCCCCGCCGGGGCAGGCTGCGGACATGATCGACAAGCTGGAAATGTTCATCGCCCTTGCGCGTGAACGCCATTTCGGACGCGCGGCGGAATCCTGCGGGGTGACGCAGCCGTCGCTCTCGTCCGCCATCCGCCAGCTTGAGGACCAGTTCGGAGTGCAACTGGTGTTCCGCGGCAGCCGGTTCCAGGGCCTGACGCCCGAGGGGCAGCGGGTGCTGGACCGGGCGCAGAAGATCGTCGCCGATGCCCGCGCCCTGCGCGACGAGATGCGCAGCGTCCGGGCGGGGCTGTCGGGCAACCTGCGGCTGGGGGTGATCCCCACCGCCCTGCCGATGGTGGCGGAGCTGACCGGCCCCTTCACCGCGCGGCATCCGAACGTCAAGGTGACCGTGCTGTCGCGGACCAGCGTGGAGATCCTGGCGCAGATCGAGTCGCTGGAGCTGGACGCCGGGCTAACCTACCTGGACAACGAGCCGCTCGGCCGGGTGCTTCAGGTGCCGCTTTACACCGAATTCTACCGTTTTCTCTGCGCCCCCGGCACGCCGCTGGCCGGGCGCGGCCATGTGACATGGGCCGAGACGGCTGAGCAGCCGCTGTGCCTGCTGACCGGCGACATGCAGAACCGGCGCATCCTGAACCAGCATCTGGGCGAGGCGGGGGCGCAGACCGGGGCGCAGATCGAATCGAACTCGACCATCGCGCTGATCAGCCATGTGATGACGGGACGCTGGGCCTCGATCGTGCCGATGCGGCTGGCGCGGCTGTTCGCCGAAACCGGGCGGCTGGTGGCGGTGCCGATCGTGGAGCCGGAGGCCGAGCATGTCGTCGGCCTGATCGCCGCCCGCCGCGACCCGCAGACGCCGGTTCTGTCGGCGCTGATAGAGGAAGCGTCGCGGGGAATGCGCCGCTACTCTTGATAGGTTTCATCTATCAATCAACGGCATATTGGGATTGAATTTCCTATCGTTCAGGCCCATCCTGAAGGCAGCTAGCTAAAGGCCGCCCGCATGTTGGATTCCCTCGACCTCGAAACCCGTGTCCGCGAAATCCTCGATGCCCATCGGGGTATGGAAGGGTCGCTGCTTCCCATCCTCCATGCCGTGCAGGAGGCGTTCGGCCATGTGCCCGAGGCGGCGCTGCCGATCATCGCGGCGGACCTGAACATCTCGAAGGCCGAGGCCCATGGGGTGATGACCTTCTACCACGATTTCCGGGCACATCCCGCCGGGCGGCATGTGCTGAAACTGTGCCGGGCCGAGGCCTGCCAGTCGATGGGCTCCGATGCGCTGGCCGATCAGGTGAAGGCGAAGCTGGGGCTGGACTGGCACGAGACCAGCCGCGACGGCGCGATCACGCTGGAACCGGTGTTCTGTCTGGGACTGTGCGCCTGCGGACCGGCGGCGATGGTGGACGGCAAGCTGGTCGGCCGGGCGACGGCCGAGGCTCTGGTGGCGAAGGTGAAGGCATGAAGATCTGGCTCCCCCTTGATTCCGCTGCGGTCGCGCTTGGCGCGGACGAGGTGGCTGCGGCGCTGCTGGCCGAGGCCGCGGCGCGCGGCGTGGCGCTGGAGCTGGTGCGCAACGGCAGCCGCGGCATGGTCTGGCTGGAACCGCTGGCCGAAGTGGAAATCGGCGGCATCCGCCATGGCTTCGGCCCGATGACCGTTGCCGATGTGCCGGGCCTGTTCGGCGACCTGGCGGCGCATCCGAAGGTGGTGGGGCCGGTGGAGGAGCTGCCCTGGATGAAGGCGCAGACCCGGCTGACCTTCGCCCGCTGCGGCGTGATCGACCCGCTGTCGCTGGCGGAATACCGAGCGCATGGCGGGCTTGAGGGCCTTGAGCGCGCCAAGGGCATGACCAAGGCCGAGTTGGTGGCGGAAGTCACCGAAAGCGGCCTGCGCGGCCGGGGCGGCGCGGGCTTCCCGACCGGGATCAAGTGGAAGACGGTTTCCGAGGCGCCGGGCGAGCGGAAATACATCGTCTGCAACGCCGATGAGGGCGACAGCGCCACCTTCGCCGACCGGATGATCATGGAGGGCGATCCCTTCGTCCTGATCGAGGGGATGACGATCGCCGGTCTCGCCTGCGGGGCGACCAAGGGCTATGTCTACATTCGCAGCGAATACCCGATCGCCATCGACATCATGGAGCGGGCGGTGAAGATCGCCCGGGCCGGGGGCGTGCTTGGCCCGCAGTTCGACATGGAGATCCGCACCGGCGCGGGCGCCTATGTCTGCGGCGAGGAGACCAGCCTGCTGAACAGCCTTGAAGGCAAGCGCGGCATCGTGCGGGCGAAGCCGCCGCTGCCCGCGCTTCAGGGCTTCATGGGCCGCCCAACGGTGGTGAACAACGTGATCTCGCTGGCCTCGGTGCCGGTGATCCTTGCCAGGGGCGCGGCGCATTACAAGGATTTCGGCCTTGGCCGGTCGCGCGGGACGATCCCGCTGCAGATCGCCGGGAACGTGAAATACGGCGGGCTTTACGAAGTGGCCTTCGGCCTGACCCTGGGCGAGATCGTCGACAGGATCGGCGGGGGCACGGCCTCGGGCCGCCCGGTGAAGGCGGTTCAGGTGGGCGGCCCCTTGGGCGCCTATTTCCCGCGCGAATTGTTCGACACGCCCTTCGGCTATGAGGAATTCGCGGGCAAGGACGGGCTGATCGGCCATGCCGGGCTGACCGTCTTCGACGACACCGCCGACATGCTGGCCATGGCGCGCTTTGCCATGGAATTCTGCGCCATCGAATCCTGCGGCAAGTGCACCCCCTGCCGGATCGGGTCGACCCGCGGGGTAGAGACGCTGGACCGCATCGCCCGGGGCGACGCCTCGGCGCTGCCGGTGCTGACCGACCTGTGCAACACGATGAAACTGGGCTCGCTCTGCGCCCTTGGCGGCTTCACCCCCTATCCGGTGATGTCCGCTCTGACCCATTTCCCCGATGACTTCGCCCGAGCGAAGGAGGCCGCCGAATGAAAGACTTCATCATCCCCGACGACCGCGATTTCGGCACCCCCGCCTCGAAATCGAAAGCCATGGTCACGCTGACCATCGACGGCTTCGACGTGACGGTGCCGGAAGGCACCAGCATCATGCGGGCCGCCGCCGAGATCGGGATTTCGGTCCCCAAGCTTTGCGCCACCGACTCGGTGGAGGCCTTCGGCTCCTGCCGGTTGTGCCTGGTGGAGATCGAGGGGCGCAACGGCACCCCGGCCTCCTGCACCACCCCCGTCGCGCCGGGGATCAAGGTCAGGACCCAGACCGGCAAGCTGAAAGATCTGCGCAAGGGGGTGATGGAGCTTTACATCTCGGACCACCCGCTGGACTGCCTGACCTGCGGCGCCAACGGCGATTGCGAGCTTCAGGACATGGCGGGCGCGGTGGGCCTGCGCGACGTGCGCTACGAGGCGCCGCCGGAAGGCCGCCTTGCCAACCACTTCGCCCCGCGCGAGACCAGCGGCCTGGCCAACCCGGAGTGGCTGCCGAAGGACAACAGCAACCCCTACTTCACCTATGAACCGTCGAAGTGCATCGTCTGCAGCCGCTGCGTCCGCGCCTGCGAGGAAGTGCAGGGCACCTTCGCGCTGACCATCTCGGGCCGGGGCTTCGACAGCCGGGTCCATGCGGGCGGGGCGGGCGACGACTTCCTGTCCTCGGACTGCGTGTCCTGCGGCGCCTGCGTGCAGGCCTGCCCGACCGGGACGCTGAACGAGAAATCGGTGATCGACATCGGCACGCCCGAGCATAGCGTGCTGACCACCTGCGCCTATTGCGGCGTCGGCTGCCAGTTCAAGGCCGAGATGCGCGGCGACGAACTGGTGCGGATGATCCCCTACAAGCACGGCAAGGCCAACCGCGGCCACAGCTGCGTCAAGGGCCGCTTCGCCTATGGCTACGCCAGCCACAAGGACCGCATCCTGAAGCCGATGATCCGCGACAGCATCAACGATCCGTGGCAGGAAGTGTCCTGGGAAGAGGCGATGGCCTATGCCGCCGGCCGGATGCAGGCGCTTCAGGAGAAATACGGCCGCCAGTCGGTCGGCGTCATCACCTCCAGCCGCTGCACCAACGAGGAAACCTACCTGGTGCAGAAGCTGACGCGCGCGGTCTTCCGCAACAACAACACCGACACCTGCGCCCGCGTCTGCCATTCGCCCACCGGCTATGGCCTGGGCCAGACCTTCGGCACCTCGGCCGGCACGCAGGACTTCGACTCGGTCGAACACTGCGACGTGGCGCTGATCATCGGGGCGAACCCGCATTCGGCGCACCCGGTCTTCGGCTCGCGGCTGAAGAAGCGGCTGCGGCAGGGCGCGAAGCTGATCCTGATCGACCCGCGCCGGACCGAGATGTATGAGGGCCCGCATTACAAGGCCGCCCACCATCTGGCGCTGAAGCCCGGCACCAACGTCGCCATCGTCACCGCGCTGGCGCATGTGATCGTGACCGAGAAGCTTTACGACGAAGAGTTCATCCGCACCCGCTGCGACTGGGACGAGTTCCAGGACTACATGGAATTCGTCTCGGACTATCGTCACTCGCCCGAGGCGGTGGAAGCCTTCACCGGCGTTCCGGCCGAGGAAGTGCGCGGCGCGGCGCGGCTTTACGCCACCGGCGGCAATGCGGCGATCTACTACGGCCTTGGCGTGACCGAGCATTCGCAAGGGTCGACCACCGTCATCGGCATCGCCAACCTTGCCATGCTGACCGGCAACATCGGCCGCCCCGGCGTGGGCGTGAACCCGCTGCGCGGGCAGAACAACGTGCAGGGCTCGTGCGACATGGGCAGCTTCCCGCACGAACTGCCCGGCTACCGCCACGTCAAGAACCCCGAGGCCCGCGCGATCTACGAAAAGCTCTGGGGCGTCGAGATCGACCCGGAACCCGGCCTGCGCATCCCGAACATGCTGGATGCCGCGGTCGAGGGCACCTTCAAGGGGCTTTACTGCCAGGGCGAGGACATCCTGCAATCCGACCCCGACACCAAGCATGTCGCCGCGGGCCTTGCCGCGATGGAATGCGTGATCGTCCACGACATCTTCCTGAACGAGACGGCGAACTACGCCCATGTGTTCTTCCCCGGCTCGACCTTCCTGGAGAAGGACGGCACCTTCACCAACGCCGAGCGCCGGATCAACATGGTGCGCAAGGTGATGGCACCGCGGGCGCAATATGCCGACTGGGAAGTGACCCAGATGTTCGCCAATGCCATGGGGGCGGACTGGGCCTACACCCATCCCAGCCAGATCATGGACGAGATCGCCATGACCACGCCTTCGTTCGCAGGCGTGAGCTATGAACGGATCGAGACCATGGGCTCCATCCAGTGGCCCTGCAACGAGAAGGCGCCGGAAGGCACGCCCCTGATGCATATCGACGGCTTCGTGCGCGGCAAGGGCAAGTTCATCCGCACCGAATATGTGGCGACGGATGAAAAGACCGGCCCGCGCTTCCCGCTGCTGCTGACCACCGGGCGGATCCTGTCGCAATACAACGTCGGCGCGCAGACGCGGCGGACGGAGAACGTGGTCTGGCACGATCAGGACGTGCTGGAGATCCATCCGCACGATGCCGAGGACCGCGGCATCCGCCAGGGCGACTGGGTGCGGCTGGCCAGCCGGTCGGGCGAGACATCGCTGCGGGCGGACATCACCGACAGGGTGTCTCCGGGTGTGGTCTACACGACCTTCCACCACCCCGACACGCAGGCCAACGTCATCACCACCGACTTCAGCGACTGGGCGACCAACTGCCCGGAATACAAGGTGACGGCGGTGCAGGTGGCCCCCTCCAACGGCCCGTCCGAGTGGCAGGAGGAATACAACGCCCAGGCCGCCCTGTCGCGCAGGATCCTGGCGGCGGAATGACGGGCGCAGGGGCATGAAAGGCGCACGGGCCACGCCCCGGCTGGCCTTCGGCCCCGCCCCCGTGGCGGGCGAAAGGGTGCTGTCCGAGGAATGCGCCGTGGCGCTGTCCTTCAACGGCAGCACCCAGGCGGTGATGATGGCGACGCCCGCCGATTTGCAGGACTTCGCCTGCGGCTTCGCCCTGACCGAGGGGATCGCCGCGCTGGACGAGATCGAATCGGTCGAGGTGGTCGATACCGGCAACGGCATCGACGTGCAGTCCTGGCTGGTGCCCGAGGCCGAGGCGCGGCTGGCCGCGCGGCGGCGGACCATGGCCGGGCCGGTGGGCTGCGGGCTGTGCGGCATCGATTCCATCGGTCAGGCGCTGCGCGAGCCGGAGCCGGTGCCGCATGGCGGGCTGCGGATGACGCCCGCCGAGGTGATGGCCGCCGTGGCCGCCCTGCCGCAGGGCCAGCCGCTGCACGACCTGACCCGATCCGCCCATTGCGCGGGGTTCTGGAGCGGCGGCGCGCTGGCGGCCACGCGCGAGGATGTCGGGCGGCACAATGCCCTGGACAAGCTGGCCGGTTGGGCCCTGCACAACGGCATCGCTACGGAGCGCGGCGCGGTGGTGCTGACCAGCCGCGTGTCGATCGACCTTGTGCAGAAGGTGGCCGCGATGCGCTGCGGCATCCTGATCGCCGTCTCGGCCCCCACCGCCGATGCCGTGGCCCTGGCCGACCGCGCCGGGATCACCCTTATCGCAATGGCCCGTCCCGACAGGTTCGAGGCCTTCACCCATACCGACCGGATTGTGACGGAGCCTGCCAATGTCGGCCACCCCCGCTGAAAAGATCGTCCGCATGGCGAACCAGATCGCCCAGTTCATGGAATCGAAGCCGCATGAAGAGGGGCTGACGATGCTGGCAGCCCATATCAACGACTTCTGGGAGCCGCGGATGCGCACGCAGTTGTTCGCGATCCTGGATCAGGGCGGCGCGGGCCTGCGCCCGCTGGTGATCGAGGCGGCGGGGCGGATCAGGCGCCCTCAGGCGGCCTGACCTGCCCGCCGCGCGCGGGATCGCTGCTGCGCGCCAGCTTCAGATAGGTGAACATCCCGGTGAAAAGGCCAAGCGCGGCCAGGATGATGGCGGTGGTGATCTGCGCGGAATCCTCGACCCCGGCGGAAAGGGCGAGATAGCCGAAAGCCCAGAATCCAGCCCAGCTGATGACGCAGAGGATCGCGATCAGTTTTTGCATGTATCGTCCCGTTGCGGTGCGGCCGGGTTTCCCGGTCCATTGACCGCAGAATAGCCGCCCGGGCGCGATTGTCGCGACAAATCGTCGCTGCGGCGCGGCGTCAGAGGGCGACGGCGGTCAGGATATGCCCTGCCGCCCTGCCCCAGCCTCCGCGCAGCCGGTCGCCTGCCGCGAAGGGGGCGGCGGGGCGGCGGAAGGTGGCGGTGAGGCCGTCGGCGGTGACCTCCAGCGCCAGCCCGTCGAAGCCGAAAAGCGTGCGGCTGCGGGAATATTGCGCCTTGTAGGCGGCTTCCTTGGCCGAGAACACCAGCTTCGCCGCCCGCCCCGGAACCGCCTGCCCGCGCGCCCAATGCTGTTCCGCGGGCAGAAGCACGGTATCCCACAGGTCTTCGGGCAGGTCCTCATCCTCCTCAAGGTCGATGCCCAGCCCCTCGCCGCGCCTTACGGCGGCAAGGCAGGCGGTGCGGCTGTGGGTGATGGTGCCTGCCACGTCGGCTGGCCAGACCGGCGCGCGGTCATCCGCCATGGGAATCGGGGCCAGCGGCAGGCCCAGCGCCCGAAGCGCGGTCCGGGCGGCGTGGCGGCCGGCGGAGAACTCGGCCAGCCGGAGGGGCGTGGCGGCGGGCGGCGCCTCTCCGGCCAGAAGCGGCCAGAGGCGGGAGGGGTCGGCCGCAGCCACTGCGGTTTCCGGCGGCAGAAGCCGCCGGGCCAGCGCCAGCAGGGCGGCGCGTTCAGGCATCGACCCCGCGCCGCGCCAGCCGCATGGCGCGGCGGCGCTCCATCGCATCGGCCAGCGATTCCCCCTGTGCCGCAGCAGGGGCGACGGGCGCCGGCGCGGCAACGGCGGGTGCGGCCTTCGGCCCCTCGATATGGGCGGCCAGCTGCTCCAGCACCGGGAAGCGGAAGATGTCGGTGATCGAGACCTTCGCCGCGCCCATTCGGTCGCGGATTTCCCGATGCGCCTGCACCGCCAGCAGCGAATGCCCGCCGAGCGCGAAGAAATTGTCCTTCGCGCCGACCTTCGGCACCCCCAGCACCCGCGCCCAGATCGCCGCCAGATCGGCCGCGACCGAAGAGGCGGGCGTCTCGAACGCCGCCTGTGCGACGGGGGCGGCGGCGGAGGGCGCGGGCAGCGCCTTGCGGTCCACCTTGCGGTTGGGCGTCAGCGGCATGGCGGCCAAAGGCACGAAATGCTGCGGCACCATATGGTCGGGCAGTTCCGCCGCCAGCGCCGCCCGCAGCGCGGGCTCGGTCGCCGCGCCCACCACATAGGCCACGAGGCGCAGATCGCCGGGGCTGTCCTCGCGCGCCAGCACCACCGCCTGCGCCACGCCGGGCTGACGTTCCAGAACCGATTCGATCTCGCCCAGTTCTATGCGGTAGCCGCGCAGCTTGACCTGATGGTCGGCACGGCCGAGGAAGTCCAGCTTGCCATCGGCCCGCCGCCGCACCAGATCGCCGGTGCCATACATCCTGCCTGCGTGGAAGGGGTTGTCGCGGAAGCGTTCCCCGGTCAGGTTGGGACGCTGCCAGTAGCCGCGGGTCACACCCTCGCCGCCGATCCAGAGTTCACCCTCAACACCGGGCGGCACCGGCTGGCCCGACTCGTCCAGCACATACATCTGCTGGTTCGCAAGGGGGGTGCCGATGTTCAGCACCGGCTCTGCCGCGCCGACCTCCTCGACCGAGGACCAGATGGTGGTCTCGGTCGGACCATACATGTTGAAAAGCTTTTTCACGCCTGCGCGCCGCAGATCCTCGACCAGCGCGCCGGGCAGCGCCTCGCCGCCCACCAGCATCGTGCCGACCGAGGCCAGCGCCATCCGGCTGTCGTCGTTCATGGCGATCATCCGGGCCATCGAGGGCGTGCATTGCAGATGCGTCACGCCATGGCGCAGGATCTGCGCGGCGATGGAGAAATCGTCCGCCTCGATCCCGCCGCCGGTATTGGCGCGCTTCACCACCTCGGCCAGCGGATAAAGCCCCTCCATCACCTTCTCGGGCGAGATGCCGTAGTCGATCAGGCAGGCGACTTCGGAAACGCCGATGCGCTTCAACTGCTCTACCCGGGCCAGCGCATCCTCGACCGTGCCGAAGAGGCCGGAGTCCTCGAAATAGCGGTGGAAGGCGAAGTCGAGGATCGCGGCGTTCTCCTCGTCCGACAGGCTGCGCAGGTCGATGTCCATCGGGTTGGTCACGCCCTGCGGCTTCTTGAAGGCCGGGAAGGCCCAGGCGTATTGCTTCACCAGCCCCGCCGCGCTGGCGAGATAGGATTTCATCGGCCCCTCGGCCACGCGGCGCACCTGATCGCGGTCGCGGCCGACATAGCTGTGCAGCATCAGCGTGACCTTGTGGCGCGCGGGATCGTGGCCCGCCTTGCGCAGTGCCTCATGGTAAAGCGCGATCTTGCCCGCCACCTCCTCGATGGTCTGGCCCAGAAGGTGGGTCAGCACATTCGCCCCCATCTCGCCCGCCTCGCGCCAGGTGTCGGGGTTGCCTGCGGTGGTCACCCACATCTCCAGCTCGGCCGAGACCGGGCGGGGCTGGGTCTTCACGGTGAACATCGAGCCATCGGCCTTGGGGAAATCCACCCCCTCGCCGCGCCAGAGGCGGCGGATCTGCTGCGCGGCCTCATACATCGCCGCCTTGTTCCTCGGGGGCGCATTCTCGGGCCGCAGCACGAAATCGTCGGGATGCCAGCCGGAGGCGATGGCGATGCCCGCGCGGCCGTTGGTCAGGTTGTCGATCACCGCCCATTCCTCGGCGATCCGGGCCGGGTGGTGCAGCGGCACGACGCAGGACCCGGCCCGGACGGCGATGTTCTTCGTCACCGCGGCAACGGCGGCGCCGGTGACCGAAGGGTTCGGATAGGGGCCGCCGAAGGCGTGGAAATGGCGTTCCGGCGTCCAGACGGCGCAGAAGCCGTGCGTGTCGGCGAAGCGGGCGCCTTCCAGCAGCAGTTCGTATTTCTTCGGCCCCTGCCCGTCGTCATTGCCCCAGTAGTAGATGGAGAAATCCATCCTGCGGTCGCTGGCGATCCGGCCCGAGGAGACCAGCGCACGGTTCTCGTCGGAAGAGATCACCACCTTGAAGCCGCGGGCCAGCGTCCAGAAGAGTTCGAGGACCGAGATGTCGAAGGAAAGCGAGGTGACGGCCAGCCATGTGCCCGGATCGGTGCCGAGGCGGTCGTCCATCCCGGCGAAGAAGTTCACCACGTTGCGGTGTTCGACCTGCACGCCCTTGGGCCGCCCGGTCGATCCGCTGGTGTAGATCATGTAGGCCACGTCTTCCGGGCTGACGCCGGTGTCCGGGTTGGTGTCGGGCGCCTGCGCCAGACGGCCATCGGTATCGAGGCACAGCGTCTCGACCGAGGCGGGCAGGCGCGGGGCAAGGCCGGATTGGGTGACGATCACCGGGCAGGCGCTGTCTTCGGCGAAGAGGGCGAGGCGGTCGGCCGGATAGGCCGGGTCCATCGGCACATAGGCGCCGCCCGCCTTCTGGATCGCCAGCGCGCCGACCACAAGGTCGAGGCTGCGGCGGGTGGAGAGGCCGACCAGCGTGCCGGGGGTGACGCCCATGGAGATCAGCACATGCGCGGCACGGTTGGCGCGGGCGTTCAACTGGGCATAGGTCAGGGTCTGGCCCTCGAAGGCCAGCGCCGGGGCGTCCGGTGTGCGGGCGGCCTGGGCCTCGAAGGCGGTATGGATCATCAGGCCGCGGTCATGGTCGCGGGCGGTGGCGTTCCAGCGCTCCAGCACCTCATGGCGTTCGGCCTCGGTCAGGGCCGGGATGGCGGAAAGCGAGGTTTCCGGCGCAGCAGCGGCGATCCGGGCGGCGACATGGGCGATGCGGGCGGCAAGGGCCTGCGCTTCCGACGCGCCGAGACGGCCGGCATCGTAGTGCAGCGCGGTGGGGGTCAGGGTGACGGCGGTGCCGGGAAGGGGACCGGCGTCGGACAGGCCGAGCGGCGGCGGGGTCAGGCCCTGCAAGCCCGTGTCGCGGGTCATCAGGTCCAGCGGCCAGCCGGGCGCGGGCTGCGCCAGCGCGGCGGTGACGGCGGCAAGCGCCTCGCCCAGCGGGGCGGAGGTCAGGCGCAGCGGCTCCCAAGCCGCCAGATAGCCGGGCAGGCCCCGGGCCGCGCGGGCGACATCCGCCGCTTCGCTGCCGGTTGCGCGCAGGGCGGCGAGGGCGAGGGCCGGGAGGTCGCCCTGAAGCGGCAGGCTTTGCCAGTCGGGCGTCGTCTCGGGCTTCGCCGCGAGCGGCAGCGGATGCAGGGCGGCCAGCGCGGCGCGCAGGGCCCCGTCGCGGGGGGCTTCCTCTGCCAGAGCGGCAGTCAGGCGCGCGGCCTCATCGGCGGAGAGGAGCGGCAGGCTGGCCTCGGTGACGGTCGAGGGGCAGACCGGCCCGCCCTTGATCTGGCAGGTCAGGCGGTTCAGCCGGACCGCGCCGCTGCCGCAGGCCACCACCAGCCCCTCGGGCGAGGCGGAAAGCACGGTTCCGGGGGCGCCCTGCCCTTCCGCACCCTCGGCGGTGCCGACATTCAGGACGCGGCTGCCGGTGTCGATCTTGGCGGTGGTCAGCGGGTTCCAGTAGCGGCCATGGTCCAGCGCGCGGACAAGACGGGCGATTTCCTCCGCGGGGCGGGCGAAATCGATCCGGCCGAAGGCGGCGGGGCGGTCGCTGCGCTTGTGCAGCGCGCCGGGACCTGCGGGCTGCGGACGGGGCGACAGGGTGGTTTCCACCTGGGCCAGCACGGCGGGGAAGCTGTCCAGCCCGGCCTCGAAGCAGCGGGTGTTCAGCGTCAGCGCGGTGTCATCGGCGGCGATGGGGAAGCGGCGATCCTCAAGGATGCGGCCCTGGTCCACGCCGCCTTCGATCAGGTGCCAGGTGACGGCATGTTCCGCCTCGCCGCCAAGGAGCGCCCAGACCGGCGCGTTCAGCCCGGCATGGGCGGGCAGCGGACCGTCATGGAAGTTGACCGCACCCTTCGCCGCCCGGGCCAGCACGGCGGGGGGCAGCACGGTCAGGTTGGCGATGGAGAACAGCCAGTCCGCGACGGGCAGGCGGTCGGCAAGATCCGCGCCATAGGGCACCACCGGCAGGCCGTGGCCCGCGGCCCAGGCCCGGACCTCGGGGCTGCGGGTGACGACGGCGGCGATGGCATGGCCGCGCTGGCGCAGAAGCTCGCCGCATTCCGAGGTGAGGGTTTCGTTGCCGATCAGAAGAGCCGAGAATGTCATGTCATGCGTCCTTGCCCCTTGGCAGCGGGGCGTTCCTGGGGATGCGCGTTCCCTTTGGGCCGGAAAAGATGGCGCAGGTGATGCGCCGTCAGATCACGCAGATAGCGCGGCGGGTCGCCGCGGTCCTTGCGCTGGATCAGAAGCCGCAGCCGCCAGAGCGTGCCGCCCGCCAAAGTGGCGAGGGTGACAAGCGCGGCATAGGCGCGGCCGTGGTTTTTGGTGAAATAATGCAGCCGGCTGTCCAGCCAGAACTGCGGGATGCGGTTCCAGCTTTTCATGCCGGTGGAGACCGAGCCGATATGCTCGATCCGGCTTTCCACGACGTAATCGGTGGGAAAGCCCGCCAGCGCGGCACGGCGGCAGAGGTCGGTTTCCTCGTAATAGAGGAAGAAGGTCTCGTCGAAGAGGCCGATCCGGTCAAGAACGCTTTGGCGCATCATCAGGCTGGCCCCGGCCAGCCAGTCGACGCGGGTGGTCGCCTCGGGGATGGGCCGCGCCACGACATGGCGGGACAGCAGGCGCGTGACGGGACCGAAGCGGACCTGGCCCTCGAATTCGGACAGGATGGAGGGGAAGCGGAAGGCCGTGCTGTGCGGCTCGCCGTCCGGCCCGTGGATGTAGCTGCCGGCGAAGCCGGTGGCCGGGTGGGCCTCCAGATGGTCCAGCAGCGCGCGGATGGCATCGGGCGCGGGGAAGGCGTCCGAGTTCAGCAGATAGACGTAGTCCGGCTTCGACCCGTCGGGCAGCCCGGCGCGGATGCCGAAGTTGTTGCCTGCCCCGAAGCCGCCGTTGCGGCCCGATTGCAGCACGCGCACCTGCTGCGGGCCGGTGGTCCAGCCGCGGGCCCCGGCCTCGGCGGACATGCGCTCGAAGGAACCGTCGCCGCTGTCGTTGTCGACGATGACCAGCGCCCCCTCGACCCCGTCAAGCGCCGCCAGCGCCGCCTCGGCGGAGCGGAGGGTCATCTCCGGCGTGCGCCAGTTCAGGATGACGGTCAGCAGGCTGGGCATGTCGCTACTCCGCCGCCTGGGCAAGGGGCGCAAGCGGCGCGGCTTCGGCCTTTTCGATCACCTGCTTCATGCGCGCGGCAAGGACGCGGACGTTCGGCTCAAGCACCATGCTGTCATGGTCGCCGGGAACTTCCTCGACCTGAAGCGCGGGGGCGAAGCGGGTCAGGTCGTTGTCGGCGAAGACATATTCCTTCGCCGACGAGACCCATGCCCCGCCCGAGACCCGCCAGCGCCGGTCGAGCGGCGGGCGGAACAGCACCGTCGCGCCCGCACGCTGCGACATGACATAGCGCGGCAGGGCGGCGCGGAAGGCGGCCTCGATCTCGGCATTGTGGAAGGCGGCATCCTGCGGCGCGGCCTGCGGCTGGCCTTGCAGCCGCTTCCATTCGGCCCGGGCGCGGGCCCATTCCAGCAGGTAGCCGGGACCTTTCTCCCGTAGTTGCGCCAGCTTGATCAGCGCCTTGTCGGTGCGACCGAGTTCGGGGCGCAGCGGGATCGGCGTGTCCAGAAGGACGACCAGCGGCACCTCTTCGCCCGCGACTTCCAGTTGCCGGGCGATCTCCCATGCGATCAGCCCGCCGCCGGAGAAGCCGCCCAGCAGCCAGGGCCCCTGCGGCTGGACCTGCCGCATCTCGGCGATGTAGTCGCGGGCGGCTTCGGTGAAGTCGTCATGCGGACGATCCTCGCCCATCAGGCCGCGCGCCTGCAACCCGTAGAAGGGCCGGTCGCCGCCCAGGAGTTGGGCAAGATGGCGCAGGTTCAGCACGTTGCCGAACATCCCGGCGACAAGGAAGAACGGCGTCTTCGACCCGCCCTCGCCGCGGTGCATCGGCACCAGATGGGTAAAGCGGCGCTGCGGGGCGCTGCGGGGCCTGGCGGCCTCCTCGGTGCCCTGAGGCGCCTCGTCGGGTTCGCCCACCTGCTCGGCGATCAGCTTCGCGCAGGCGGAAATCGTCGGCGCCTCGAACAGGATCGAGATCGGGAATTCCACCCTGAAAGCCTTTTTCACCATGGCGAACAGGCGCACGGCGATCAGGGAATGGCCGCCAAGGTCGAAGAAGCTGTCCTCCACGCCGACGCGGCCGACGCCCAGCAGTTCCTGCCAGAAGCCGACCAGCCGCTTTTCGATGTCGTTGCGCGGCTCGACATATTCGTTGTCGAGGTCGGGGCGCTCGAAGGACTGGCCCTCGGCCCTTGCGGCCTCGACCACAGCGGCCTGCCGGACCAGCGCGGGCAGGTCGAGCGATGAGACGATGACCTGCGGCGCACCCAGCGTCAGCGCCCGGGCGAAGGCGCGAGGGCCTTCCTCGGGGCGGATGCCGTGGCTGAAGGCATGCATCAGCCGTTCCTCGGCCGGGGAAAGCGGCTTGGCGGCGGTGGCGTCGAACTCCAGCGCGCGCGCATCGGGCGGCGGGAAGGACAGCGCGCCGTCGAGGCGGCGGATGGTGAAGCCTTCGATCTCGATGCAGACCTCGCCCTCGGGCGTGGCAAGGGTGATGTCGAAGCTGGCCGTGGGCCGGTCCACCGCATTCGGCCCGGCGTTGCGGACATGGCTGACGATCCGGGCCGGCAGCGGGCGGAAGGCGCGCAGCCGCCCATAGGAGACCGGCACCCAGAGGTGATCGGGCCGGTAGCCCGCGATCAGCCCCATGGCCCAGCCGGTGGCAAGGTCCATCAGCGCGGGGTGCATCAGCCAGCCTTCGTCCGGTTCCCCGGCAAAGGCGGCGGGCAGGTGCAGCCGGGCAAGGCCCTCGGCGGCGCCGGTGGCGCGTTCCGCCAGCACCCGCCAGCGCGGGCCGAAACGCAGATGCGCCTCTTGCGGGCTGGCCAGCCCCTCGCCGGTTTCGGGCGCGGGCAGGCGGGCGGCGATGGCCGCCGGGTCGATGCGCGGAGCGGTCCCGGCCAGCGGCAGAAGCCGGGCCGAGGCATGCAGCAGCCAGCCCCTGCGGCCCTGCACCGTGACGGCGGAGTGGATGTCGAAGCCGTAGCCTTCGTCGCTGCGGGTCAGGCGGACACGGATCTCGCGCGACTCGCCCTCGTCGATGTTCAGGGCGCGGAAGAAGGTCAGGTCGCGCAGTTCGAACCCGCCCGCCTCGCCCTGCGCGGCCCAGGCTTCGGCGGCCAGTTCCAGATAGCCGGTGCCGGGGATCAGCGCGGTGCCGTCGGCGGTGCGGTGGCCGTCCAGCACCCAGCGGTCGAAACCGTAGATGGCGGTGAAGATGCGGTTGCCCTGCCCGTCGAAGCCCGCCTCGTCCAGCATCGGGCGGCGGATCGGCAGGCGGGGCGCCTCGGGGCGGCCCATCCGGTCGGCCAGGCTTTCGGCAGCCATGCCGACGCCCTGCCAGATGCCCCAGTTCAGCGCGACGACCCGGGTCTTGCCCCCCGCACGCGACTTGGCGAAGGCGTTGAGATATTCGTTCGCCGCCACATAGTCGATCTGCCCCGCCGGGCCGGTGACGGTGGAGGTCGAGGAGAACAGCACCATCAGCGCCAGCGACCCGTCCGGGAACAGCCGGTCGAGGACCTGCGTCCCGTGCAGTTTCGGCGCGAAGACCTCTTCCACCTCGGCGGGGGTCTTGGCCATCAGGGGACCATCGTCCACCACGCCCGCGGCATGGATCACCGCATGGACCGGGCCGAAGCGTTTCACCCCGGCATCGCGGGCGGCCTGCATCTCGACCACATTCGCCACATCCGCCGGGGCGACGTGGATTTCCCCGCCAAGGGCTTCGAGCCGTTGCAGCGCAAGGATCCGGCGCGCCACGGGATCGGCGGCGTCATGGGCGGCCAGAAGCCGGGGCCAGAGCGCGCGGTCGGGCAGCGGGCGGCGGGTGATCAGGGTGATCTTCACGCCATGGCGGCGGATCATATCCTCGGCCAGCGTCAGTCCGATGCCGCCGAAGCCGCCGGTGATCAGCACATGCGCGCCCTGCGGCAGCGCCAGTTCCTCCTGCGGCAGGGCGGCGGGCTTCACCCCCAGCTCATAGCGCCGCTCGCCGCGCAGGGCAGCAATGGCGGGCTGGTCGGAGATCAGCTCCTCCAGCACGCGGTCGACCAGCGGCCCCGGCGCGGAGGGCAGTTCGCCGATGTCCAGCGCGCCGGTAACCAGACCCGGCACCTCGCGCGGGATCACCCGCAGGGGGCCGAGGATCATCGCCTTTTCCGGCTGGGGCAGCGGTTCCGCCTTCACCTGCGCCGCGCCGGTGGTCAGCGCGGTCAGCCGGATCGGGCCGGGCAGGCCCTCGTCGGCGATGGCCTGCGCCAGGAACATCAGGCTGTAGAAGCCCTGCTCGATGTTGCGGTGCAGGAAGCTGGAGCCGGGGCGGAAGCTTTCTCCCTTGGTCACCAGCCAGAAATGCGCGATGCGGTCCGGCGTCAGGCCCCGGGCCACGAGGTCACGGATCAGCAGGTCGTAGCCCTCGCGGCCGCGTTCGGGCGACAGGATGTAGTTGCCCGCGGCATCCCGGGCGAAGGTGTCGCCGGCGCGGACGGTGACCACGCGATGCCCGGCAGCCGTCAGACGCGACCCCGTGGCGGCGGCAAGGCCGGTGTCGTCGGCGAAGACCAGCCATGTGGCGGGCGGCAGGTCGGCCAAATCCTCGGCCTCGGCCCCTGCGGTGGCGGGGCGCCAATGCGGACGCCAGCCCCATGCGGAAATGTCGTCCAGGCGGACGGGAAGGGTTTCGGATTCGTCAGTGGCGGGAAGGCCCGGCTCGATGAAATAGGGTTTCCTCTGGAAGGCATAGCCGGGCAGCGGCACGCGGTTGCGGCGCGCCCCGCCCCAGACCGGCGCCCAGTCCACCGCCACGCCGCAGGCCCAGAGGCGGGCGATGGACGCGATGTGCCAGGCGTCGTCGCCCACCTTCTGCTCGGGGTGGCGCAGCGCCGGGACGACCTGGCCGGAAGCGATGCCGTTGGCCTGCGTCAGCGACGACAGCGCCCGGCCCGGCCCCATCTCCATGAAGACGCGGCCCTGCGTCTCGGCCAGCGTGGCGATGCAGGCGCGGAAGTTCACCGTGTTGCGCAGGTGGCGGACCCAATATTCGGGATCGGTCGCCTCGGCCGCGGTCAGCGGCTGGCCGCTGCGGTTCGAGATGATCGGGATCGCCGGAGGATTCAGGCGGATCGACCGCAGGTAGTCGCCGAAGGGCTTGAGGATCGGCTCAAGCATCCGGCTGTGGGCGGCGATGTCGATGGCGACACGCTGGGTTTCCACGCCCTTGTCAGCAAGCCGGGCCGCAAGGTCGACAAGCGCGGCATCGGGGCCGGAGACGACGCAAAGCCCCGGCGCGTTGACCGAGGCCATGTCCAGATCGCCGGTCAGCAGCGGGCGGAGATCGGCTTCGTCCATCGGCACCGACAGCATCCCGCCGGGCGCGATGGTGTCGAACAACCGGCCCCGCAGCAGCACCAGCCCGATGCAATCCTCGAAGCTCATCACGCCCGCCAGCGCGGCGGCGGTGTTCTCGCCCATCGAATGGCCGACCAGCGCAGCCGGGGCGACACCCCAGCTTTCATACAGCTTCGCCAGCGCATATTCGGTGATCATGATCAGCGGAAGCTGGACCGAGGGCTTCTTCAGCACCTCGTTCGCCGCCGCCTCGGCGCCCTGCTCGGGCAGCCAGAGCGCGCGGATGTCGTAGTCGAGCTGCGGTTGCAGCACGGCGAGGCCGCGGTCCATCCAGTCGGCGAAGACGGGTTCCGTCTCGTAAAGATCGCGGGCCATCCCGGCGAATTGCGCGCCACCACCGGGGAACATGAAGACCACCTCGGGCGCCTCGCCAAGGTGGTCGTGGTTGAACACCCGGCGCGGATCGGCGCCTTCCAGCAGGCTGGCGGCTTCCTCATGCGATGCGGCGACAAGGACACGGCGCTTGTCGAAGGCGCGGCGGCCTTCCTTCAGCGTCCAGGCCACATCGGCCAGCGACTGTTCGGGATGGGCGCGGAGGTGGGCGGCAAGCCTTGCGGCCTGCGCGTCCAGCGCGGCCTTCGTCCGGGCCGACAGGACCAGCGGCTGGAACGGCCAGTCGCTGTCTTCCGAGACCGCGCGGGGCGGGGCTTCTCCCAGCACGGCATGGGCATTGGTGCCGCCGACGCCAAGGGAATTGACGCCCGCGCGAAGGACCGGGGCCTGCCAGTCGGCCAGCCGGTCGTTGACGCGGAAGGGAGAGGTTTCGAAGTCGATGGCGGGGTTAGGCGCCTCGTAGCCCAGCGAGGGCGGTAGTTGCCTGTGGTGCAGCGACAGCGCCACCTTGATCAGGCTGGCAACCCCGGCCGCCGTGTCCAGATGGCCGATGTTGGTCTTGACCGAGCCGATGCGGCAGGTGCCCACCGTGTCCGAGGTTTCGCGGAAGGCGCTGGTCAGCGCGGCGACCTCGATCGGGTCGCCCAGATAGGTGCCGGTGCCATGGCATTCGACATAGCTGACGGTATCCGCCGTCACCCCGGCGATCATCTGCGCCTCGGAGATGCAGGCGGCCTGCCCGTCGACGGAAGGCGCCAGATAGCCCGCCTTCGCCGCCCCGTCGTTGTTGACGGCCGAACCTTTCAGGATCGCCCAGATATGGTCGCCGTCGCGGATCGCGTCCTTCGCCCGCCGCAGCACCACGCAGCCCGCGCCCGAGCCGAAGACCGTTCCCTGCGCCCGGTGGTCGAAGGCATGGCAATGGCCGTCGGGCGACAGGATCTCGCCCTCGGTATAGAGATACCCGCGCGCGTGGGGCAGTTCGATGGTGACGCCCCCGGCAAGGGCCATGTCGCATTCGCCCGAAAGCAGCGCCTGCGCGGCATAGTGGACGGCCACCAGCGAGGTGGAGCAGGCCGTCTGCACGTTCACGCTCGGCCCCTTCAGATCGAAGATGTGGCTGACGCGGGTGGCGAGGAAGTCCTTGTCGTTGCCGGTGTGGCGCAGGAGGAACATGCCGGTCTGGTCGACCAGATCGCGGTTCGAGCAGAGGTTGAAATAGAAATACGACCCCATGCCGCAGCCGGCATAGACGCCGATGGCACCGGGGAAGTGCTCGGGCGGGTGGCCGGCGTTCTCCAGCGCCTCCCATGCCACCTCGAGGAACTGGCGGTGCTGCGGGTCGAGGATGGCGGCTTCCTTCGGCGAGAAGCCGAAGAAATCGGCGTCGAAATCCTTGAAGCCCTCAAGCACCGCGGCGGCGGGAACGTAGTTCGGGCGGCGCAGACGGGCCGGGTTTTCACCGGCGGCCAGAAGTTCGTCTTCGGACAGGACGCGGATGGATTCCACCCCGGCCGAGAGGTTCCGCCAATAGGCTTCGATATCGGCGGCACCAGGCAGATGCGCGGCCATTCCGACAATGGCAATGTCGGTCTCGGCCACGCCGGGGAAATCTGTCTTCACAGTCATAACACCGTCCTTGCGGCTTGCGGGAGGGGGGCAGCCGAGGCCGCGCCAGCCTCTTCCCTCCCTGCGTAAACTTATCCCAAAACCACCCCCGGCGATACCCGTGGCACCCCTTGCCCGGGATCATGTCCCGGTCTTGGACAATGACACGAAATTGCCACAAAGTTGCCCCGATCACAGGGGGAAAATGGCAATCCGGGCTACCGGCCCCCTGCGCCGGCCCTTCGACTCACGCGGATTTGCGCGCGCAGGAAAACAATCGGGCCCCGGGCCGAAGCCCGGCAATGCAACCGGCAGGCGAAAGGCCCTACTTGTATTCGATCAACCCGCGCCGCCTGCCGCGCAGACGGTTCCACCAATAGGTCAGCACGCCCAGCCCCTCGGGCAGCTTGCCGAGGACGGTGAAGACCGCGGCCTCGACCCCTGCCTTGCCCCCATCCCGCCAGCGCCAGGCCAGCCGGGCGGCCTGCAGCGGCCAGGCCAGCAGGATCAGCCAGCCCGCCGGGTGCAGCAGCCCCGCAACGACAGCCGCCAGCGGCACGCCAAGGCCCCAGATCAGCGCCCGCCGCGTCTCGGCCACCCAATGCCGCTCGGGCCCCCGGCCGTGCAGCGCGGCGCCCTCGGCGAAGGCATGGCCCGCGCGCTGGCTGCGCCTCCACCATTGGGAAAGCTTCGTCATCGCCGCGTCGTGCAGCGTCATCTCCTCGTCGATCCGCCAGACCTCGCCCCCCGCCCGGCGCAGGCGCAGGCAAAGCTCCGGCTCTTCCCCGGCGATCAGGTCCTCGCGGTAGCCGCCCGCCGCCCGCAGCGCCGCCAGCCGCATCAGCGCATCGCCGCCGCAGGCCGTGGCCAGCCCGACCGGCGTGTCCCATTCCCGGTCGCAGAGCCGGTTCCAGACCGAGGCCCCGGGATGCCTTTCCCGCCGCCGCCCGCAGACCACCACCGCGCGGGGATGATCGGCAAAGGCCCGCAGCGCCGCCGCGATCCAGCCCGGCCGCAGTTCGCAATCGCCGTCCAGCAGTTGCACGAAGCCGTCGCCCGCCAGAAGCGCCAGCCCCGCATTGCGCGCCCGCGCGGCGGTGAAGGGCTGCGTCATGTCCAGGGACACCACTTCTGCCCCCGCCGCCTGCGCCGCCTGCACCGAGCCGTCGGTGGAGCCGCTGTCGACATAGACCACCCGCCGCACCCGGCCCCGCAACGAGGCAAGGCAGGCCATCAGCCGCGCGCCCTCGTTGCGGCCGATCACGACGGCATCGACTTCGGACGAGTCGGGCGGCAGGGGGCGGAGGGTGCTGTTCATGGCCCGGACCATAGGGCGGCGCGGGGCGGATTTCCACCATTCCCGCGGCGCGGGAAGCCGGGGTCAACCCCTGTCGCGGGCTTCCTTTTCACGCGCCGATCTGCTATCCCCTCGCCATCTGGGCGGGGGCCCGGACAGGGGTTGAACGGGCCTGCGTATGCGGGGCCGGGCTTGGCCCAAGGGGAAGTCCGGCGTCGTGCCGCTGCAAGGCGGGTGTGTGAAACCGGCGGCGGCCCCGGATGGGCGCGGCCCCTGCTACAAAGGCCTTCTGGCACATGGTCAGACACTACATATGGGGTCCGAAGCAGGATACAGGGGCCTATGAAGGGCATATCCTGATGTCCAGCGAAGATGCAGCCGACCGCCGGAAACCCGCATCGGGCGCACGTCCGGCACATGTCCCGGTGTTCCGGCAGGGCCAGCCCATCCCCCAGGACAGCGTGACGCTGAACCAGCGCACCGGGCGCGAGATCCTTGTTGAGCCGATGACGCTGCTTCCCTTCAACCCGGCGCGGGTCTGGGAATCGATCAGCGAACTCCCCGCCCAGCCCAACCTCTGGGCGCGAAACGGTCTGTTCGCGGATGCGACACAGAACCCGGTGACGCGCATCTTCGACATGCTGCGCACCCGGGTGCTGCAGGCGCTGGCCAAGCAGGGCTGGACCCGGATCGCCGTCACCTCGCCCACCCATGGCTGCGGCAAGTCCTTCGTGGCGGCCAACCTGGCGCTGGCCTTGTCGCGGCTGCCCTCCTGCCGGACGGCGCTGATGGACCTGGAACTGCGCGACCCGCAACTGGCGCAGGTGTTCGGCGTGACCGACGCCCCGCCGATGGAGAAATTCCTGACGGGACGGCAGCCGCTGGAAGGCCATTTCCGCCGCATCGGCCGCAACCTTGCGCTGGCGCTGAACGGCGAGCCGGTGGCCCGCGCCTCGGAACTGTTGCAGGACCCCGAGTTTTCCGGGGCGATGGCGACGCTGCGCGACCTTCTGCAACCCGATGTGGTGCTGATCGACACCCCGCCCGCGCTTGGCTCGGACGATGTGCTGGCGCTGGCCGGAGAGGTGGATGCGGTGCTGCTGGTGGTGGACGGCACGGCCACCTCGCCGGATGACCTGCGCGCCTGCGAAAATCTGTTCGAGGGGCGGCTGGCGGTTCTGGGCACGGTGCTGAACCGGGCACAGGACCTGACGATGGACCGCTATGCCTATGGCCGGCGGGGCTGATCCATGGGCCAGATCCAGAACCTTGAAGACATGGTGGATTTCCTGCGCCGCCGCCTCTGGCTGATCGTCGCGGTGGCGGGGATCGGCGCGGCGATCTCGGCCGTTTACGCCAAGACCCGGCCCGACAGCTATGAGGCTTTCGCCGTGATCGAGGTGCAGGGCGCGCAGGTGATGCGCGAGGGCAGCCCCGGCTCGGCCCAGCTTCTGCAATCCATCGAGCAGCGGCTGACCACGCGGGACCACCTGCTGGCGGTGATCGGCCGGCACGGGCTTTACGCCAACCTGACCGCGCTGTCCGACGACGAACGCGCCGGCCTGCTGCGGGCCAGTGTCAGCTTCGAGGGCATCGCCGCCGCCGGAAGCACCCCCTATGGCGGCGCGGCGCAGTTGTCGGCGATCATCATCCGGGCCAGCGACGGCGATGCCGCGCTGGCGGCGCGGATAGCGAACGATTTCGCGCAGGGCGTGCTGGACATGTCCTCTTCGGGCAAGCTGCGGCAGGCGCGCGACACCCTGGCCTTCTACGAGGAAGAGGAACGCCGCGTTTCGGCGGAAATCGCCGCGGTCGAGGCCGGGATGGCGGATTACAAGAACGCCAATGCGGTTTCCGGCATGGCCGAGGCGCAGCGCAGCGAACTGGTCTCGGTCGAGGCGGACCTGCGGCAACTGGACCAGAGCCTCGTCGCCCTGATGGAGGAGCAGCGCCAGCTTGCCGCCAAAGGCGCCCTGCGGACGACCGAGCAGCGGCGATTGCAGGATCTGGACGCGCAGATCGCCGTGCTGACCGAACAGAAGACCGCGCTGACCGGCCGCCGGGCCGGGCTGGCCGAGGTGCTGGCGGGCCAGTCCGAGGTGGAACGCGCGCTGGCGGGCTATCAGCGCCAGCTTGACCAGTTGAACGACAGTCTGGGCGTCATCACCGCCCGGCTGGCCGAGGCCGGGACCGCCGCCAAGCTGGCCGAACGCCAGCAGGACGAACGGTTCGCCCTGCTGGACCGGGCGATGACGCCGGAACGCTCGGTCGGATCGGGCGGGAGGAAGCTGTTCATCCTGGGCGCCATGGCCAGCCTTCTGGCCGGGCTGGCGGTGGCCTTCGTGCTGGACCTGATGAAACCGGTCCTGCGCACCTCGGGCCAGATGGAGCGGCAACTGGGCCTGCGCCCCATCGTGGCGATCCCCGAACTGGACCTGCCCGGCCGCCCCCGCAGCGGTGGCCTGCGGCTGGGCCGGATGCGGAGATAGGGGCCAGCCCTGCGGCGCCCCCGAACGATCGAAAGGCCCGCCGTTTGCGGGCCTTTTCCATCAGCTGGCCTGGGACCTCAGCAGCCTGTTCCCTTGAGCACGACGCCCACCGTTCGGGCCAGGATGC
>CAYLSD010000011.1:8357-104829 GCA_964386345.1 uncultured Fuscovulum sp. | reverse complement strand
CCTTTCCCGGCCAGCAGCAGGCCCGAGCCGCCATCGCGTATCGCGGCGGCAAGCCCGGCCTCGGGTTGCGCATCGGCGATCAGGGTCAGCCGCGGGCTCCAGCCGGTCAGCAGGACCAGGGCGCGTTTTCCGAACTTGCCATGGTCGGCCAGCACGTAGGATCTGCCGGCGCTGGCCAGCATGGCGGCATAGACCTCGCCCACGCCCAGCATGGCCTCGCTGATCCCGTCGGCGTTCAACCCGGAAGCCCCGATCAGCACCACCGGAACCCGGTAGCGTTCGACGGCGCGGATGGTTTCAGGACCGCAGACCATGCGCTCCTGCGCCTCGAATGTGCCGGGCAGCACGACGATCTCGATCAGAGGATTCTTGGAAAGCTCCAGCGCGACCGGATAGGCGGGGGTGATCACCGTGATGCGGCGGCCGATGCCGCGCAGGGCGCGGGCGAACTGCAGCATGGTCGCGCCGCCCCCCAGAAGAAGCGCCTCTTCCCCGGCGACCTGTTCCAGCGCAAGCCGCGCGATGGCCTGACGCTCGGCGACGTTCAGATGGATCCGGTCGTTGAGCAGCGGCTCGAACCGATTCGAGGCGACCACGGCCCCGCCGTAGGTGCGGCTGAGGCGGCCCGCCTGATCCAGTTCCGCCAGGTCGCGGCGAATCGTTTCGGTCGAGACATCCAGTTCTTCGGCCAACAGGTTGACGCGCAGGGCCGGGTTGGCCTCAAGCGCGGCGAGGATGCTGTCTTGCCGCAGTTCCTTGCGGGACTTGGTGATTTTCACTGCCAAAACCTTCTGAAGTCACACAAACCCTGGGCTGTCTTCGCGCCGATTCCGGCCTGACAGGGCAGGGGTGCCGTACAATCGCAGCCGGAGTGAGAAACTTCAAACACATGTTTTGACCATCTACCAACATTTATTGTTGTCAGGCAAAGGTTATGGTGACAGTCTTCCTGCAAACGGAGGTGCGCTCGTGTTCAACTACGGATACTTCAGCTTCGAGTCGAAGGCCGAGCTGCTCGAGAAGTCGATCGAGTACTGGAACCCGGGAAAGACGAAATTCTGGCTCGATGCCGGGATCGACATGGTGATCGATCGGCGTGAAGGATATTTCCTCTACGACATGTCCGGGCGCCGCCTGATCGACCTGCATCTCAATGGCGGGACTTACAATTTCGGCCACAGGAACCCCGAGCTGGTGGCCACGCTGAAGTCGGCGCTGGACTATTTCGACATGGGAAACCACTGGTTCCCCTCGGTAGCGCGTGCCGCCTTCGCCGAGAAGCTGGTCAAGACCGCCGATGGGATGAAATACGCGATCTTCGGTGCGGGCGGGGCCGAGGCTGTGGAAATCGCGCTGAAAACTGCCCGATATACCACAAAGCGCAAGAAGATCGTCTCGATCATCAAGGGCTACCACGGCCATTCCGGCCTGTCGGTCGCCACCGGGGACGACCGTTTCTCGAAGATCTTCCTTGCCGACCGGCCCGAGGAATTCATCCAGGTCCCGTTCAACGACATCGACGCGCTGGACCGGGCGCTGCGCGGCCGCGACGTCGCCGCCTTCATCATCGAGACCATTCCCGCGACCTATGGCTTCCCGATGCCGAACGACGGCTATCTGAAGGCCTGCCAGGATCTGTGCCGGCGCTACGGCACGCTTTACATCGCCGACGAGGTGCAGACCGGGCTGATGCGCTGCGGCACCATGTGGGGCTGGCAGTCCTACGGGCTGGAGCCGGACATGTTCGTCACCGGCAAGGGGCTTGGCGGCGGCATCTTTCCGATCTCGGCCTGCGTGGTGACCGAGAAATGCGGCGGCTGGCTGCATCAGGACGGCGCGGCGCATATCTCGACCTCGGGCGGGTCCGAACTGGGCTGCGTGGTCGGCCATCAGGTGATCGACATCCTGCAACGCCCGGAAGTGGTCTCGAACGTGCAGTTCGTCGCCGAATTCTTCCATCGCGCGCTGAGCGACATGATGGCGGTGCATTCCGATATCTTCGTCGGCATCCGCCAGCGGGGCGTGATCCTGGGGCTTGAGTTCAATCATCCCGAAGGCGCGGTCGCGGTGTCGCGCGCGCTTTACGAACACGGGGTCTGGGCAATCTTCTCCTCGCTCGACAAGCGGGTCCTGCAGTTCAAGCCGGGTGTCCTGCTCGACGCGGCGACCTGCCAGGAGATCATCGACCGGATGGAGGCGGCCATGCCGCGGGCGCGGGCGCTGCTGAGCGGCATGAAACGCGCGGCCTGAGGGGGATCGGATGCAGCTTCATCAAGACGCCCCTCGCCTTGCAGTGCCGGACCGGGCGGAATCCGTCGCCCGGATGAAGATCGACCGCGCCACATGGGCGGGGCGGGCTTTCGCGAAATACGACCGTGCCGCGGTGATGCGGATCGCCCGCGCCGTGGCAGAGGCCGCCCATCAGGCCGCAGGGCAGTTCGCCGAGGCCGCCGTGGCCGAGACCGGCATGGGCGTGGTCGAACACAAGAAGCTGAAGAACGAGCTTTCCGCCCATCCGCTGGTGGATTTCTACGAAAACCAGGATCTGGTGAATCCCAAGGTGGACGAGGCGCGCAAGCTGGTCGCCCTGCCCAAGCCCGCCGGGGTGGTCTTCGCCCTGACCCCGGCGACGAATCCCGTGTCCACGCTCTATTACAAGGCCATCCTCGCGGTCCTGTCGCGCAATGCGGTGATCTTCAGCCCGCATCCGCTGGCCAAGGCCTGCTGCAACGAGGCGGCCTCAAAGCTTGAGGCGGCGGCGGTGGAGGCCGGGGCGCCTGCCGGGCTGATCCAGTGCATCGAGGAGCCCTCGGTGCCGCTCGTGCAGGCACTGATGGCCTCGCCCAAGGTGCAGGTGATCCTGGCCACCGGCGGCGGGCCGATGGTGCGCGCGGCCTATTCCTCGGGCAATCCGGCCATCGGCGTGGGGCCCGGCAATGCGCCGGTCTACATCGACCCCGATACCGACCAGAACGCGGCGGCGAAGCGGCTTCTGGATTCGAAAAGTTTCGACAATTCGGTTCTTTGCACCAACGAAAGCGTGCTGATCTCGCAAGACCGCGACCGCAGCCGGCTGGAGCGCGCGCTCCGCGCCAACGGCGCCCATATCTGCACCGATGCCGAGGTGGCGAAGCTGCGCGTCTGGCTTTTCCCCGAAGGCCATCTGAACACCGCCGCCGTCGGCAAGTCGGCGGTCTGGATCGCGGGTCAGGCCGGGTTCCGCGTGGTGCCCTCGACCCGCGTCCTGATCGCTCCCGTGGCCTTGGTGGGGCTGGACGAGCCCCTGACGAAGGAAAAGCTCTGCCCGGTCCTGGCCTGGGCGACGGTCACCTCTTTCGAGCGCGCGACCGGCATGGCGCAGATGATCCTGCGGATGAGCGGGGCAGGACACTCGGCGGCGCTGCATTCGGACGATCCGCAGAAGGCGATGGATTTCGCCGCGGCGCTGTCGGTCTATCGGGTCGTGGTCAATGCGCCCTGCTCGCAGGGGGCCGCCGGTTTCGCCACGCATCTGGCGCCCTCGTTCATGATCGGCACCGGCTATTTCGGCCGCTCTTCGGTGGGCGAGAACATCGGGCCGCAGCATCTGGTCCACTGGACGCAGCTGGCCTGGAACTCCGACGCCTCGGTGCCGATGGGCGACCTGAGCGGGGTGCGCGTGCCGTTCGAGGGGCCGGAACAGCAATCGCGTCCAGCCGCGCCGCGCCCCGTCGCGGTCGCGCCCGTGCCTTCCGCCGCCGATGCGGGCGGCATGGACCGCGACATGCTGCGCCAGCTCATCCTTCAGGAACTCCGTGAACTGACCAGGGGCCAGTCGTGACCGATCTTCGCGCCTTCATCTTCATCGACCAGCTCCAGCCGCAGACGCTTGCCTATACCTCCACCTGGATGCGCGGCACGCTGCCCCGCGCGCGGATGGCGGCGCAGATCATCGAGATCGCGCCGGGGCTGGATGTCGAGGCGCTGACCGATACCGTCCTGAAAAGCGCCGAGGTCAGGGCCGGGTTCCTTGTGGTCGAGCGGCAGTTCGGCACGCTGCAGTTCCACGCCTATTCCACCGCCGAAGTCAGGGCAGGGGCCGAGGCCGCGCTTTCCGCAATGGGCAAGCGGCGCGAGGATGCCGAGAAGCCGAAGATCATGGCGTCCAAGATCGTCACCCGGGTCGACGACCAGCACGCCTTCCTGATGAACCGCAACAAGACCGGCTCGATGGTGCTGGGGGGCGAGAGCATCTATCTGCTGGAATGCCAGCCCGCCGCCTACGCCATTCTCGCCTGCAACGAGGCCGAGAAAGAGGCGGACATCAAGGTCATCGACATGCGGATGATCGGGGCGAACGGGCGGCTTTACCTTGCGGGGACCGAAGCCGACGTGCGCAATGCCCGCGACGCGGCCGAACGGGCCCTGCGCGAGGCGGGAGCGACGGGATGAGCGATCTTCGCGCCCTGATCCGCGAACTTCTCTCGGAAGAGATCGCAGCGCTGCGCGCCGAGATCCTCGGCGCCGCCGCGGTCGAACGGGTGGCGGTGGGCACCGAGGCCGAGCTGAGCGACTTCGCGCTGAACGTGGCGCGGCGGGCACAGGAGCCGGGCTTCCTGTCCGCCCTGGAAGCGGGCCGCATCCGGTTCGCGCCGCAGGCCGGGGTTAACGCGGGTGCGGAGAGGGTGCAGACCATCTCCGCCCCGGCCCCGGCTTCGCAGCCGGTGCGGCTGGTCACGACGATGCCGGCCCGCGTGCCGGAAATCAGCAAGGGCCTTGTCACCGAGCGCGACATCGCCGCGATCGCCGAGGGCGAGACACGGCTGCGCATCGCGAAAACCGCGCGGCTGACGCCCCTTGCGGGCGACGAGGCCCGCCGCCGTGGCATCAGGATCGAAAGGACATCGGCATGATAAGGGCTCGCGTCAGCGGACGGCTCTGGTCCACCCGCCACATCGGCACGCTTCCCACAGGGGCGCTTCTGGAGGTGGAGACCGAGACCGGCGCGAAACTGATCGCCTTCGACCCGCTCGGCTGCGCCGAGGGCGAGGCTGTCCTCATCACCCAGGGCTCGGTCGCCGCATCGTGGTTCACCGAACGCTCGGCCCCGATCGACGCCTTGATCATCGGTTCCATCGACGAAGAATCCGCCGGGAAACCGGCAGCGAAACGCAAGTAAGGGAGTTCCTCAAATGGCTAATCTTGCAATCGGAATGATCGAAACCAAAGGCTACGTGCCCGCCCTCTCGGCGGCCGACGCCATGGTCAAGGCCGCCAATGTCGAGATCGTCGCCCGCAACGAAGTGGGTGGCGGTCTGGTCTCGGTGGTGGTGCGCGGCGATGTCGGGGCGGTGAAGGCCGCGACCGAGGCCGGGGCCGAGGCCGCCGCCCAGGTCGGCGAGGTCACCGCCGTCCATGTGATCCCGCGCCCCCATGTGGATCTGGCGAAGCATTTCGAGGCGCTGAAGGGCTGATCCGGCCCGGGTGTTCAGGACAAGGACTGAGGCATGACAGAGCTTCGCGTCTATCTTCCCATCGAGGACCTGCAGCCTCAGTTCGCGGCCTATCTTTCCTCGCCCACCCGGGCGAGGGGATATCCGCCCTTCAAGGGCCAGCATTCGCTGATCATCGAAGTGGCCCCGGCGCTGGCCATCCACCGGATCACCGATCTCGCGCTCAAGTCCGCGCCCGAGATGGAGCCGGGGATCCTTTATACCGAGCGGCAGTTCGGCCTTCTCGAACTGCATTCCGACCGGATGGAGGATCTCGATGCCGCGGGCGAGGCGATCCTGAACGGGATCGGTGCGCGGCCCGAAGACCAGATGAAGCCGCAGATCCTCTATCACGACATCATCGAGGACCTGTCGGACCAGCACGCCATCATCCTGAACCGTTCGCGCGATGCCTCGATCCTGGTGCCGGGCGTGGCGCTGCTGATCTACGAGATGGCGCCCGCGCTTTTCGCCTGCGTCGCGGCGAACGAGGCCGAGAAGGCGGCGCCGAATGCGGTGATCAACGACGTGCAGATGATGGGGGCCACCGGGCGGCTGTTCATGTCCGGCAGCCTTGAAGACATGCGGATCGCCCGCGACACCATCACCGCGAAACTGGAGGCGATCAAGGGACGCTGAAATCCACGGCCCCCGCCGACAGGGGGCCGAACGACCAAGCAGAAGGTGGGTCAATCACCGGTCACATAACCAACAAGGGAGTATGAAGATGATTACGAGACGTCAGTTCTCGCTGGGAACCGCCAGCCTTGCCGGTCTTTCGGCTCTTTCGCTGCCCGGCAGGGCGCTTGCCGACCGGAACGACCAGCTCAATATCCTGTGCTGGGAGGGCTACAACTCCGACACGGTGCTCAACCCGTTCCGCGAAGCGCATCCCGGCGCCACCGTGCGCGCCGAAAGCGGCACCTCGGACCCCGAGATGATCAACCGCCTGCGCGCGGGCGAGATCGGGACCTGGGATCTGATCAACGTGAACCAGCCCTGGGCGCGCGGTGAGCTTCTGCGCGACAACCTGCTGAAACCGCTGAACAAAGAGCGGTTCCTGCCCTATTTCGAGAAGATGACGCCGGAATTCGCCAAGCCCTATGCGCTGGCCTTCGCCGACAACGGCGATCTTCTGGGGATGCCGCAGCGCTACGGGCCGTTCTCCTTCGTGGTCAATACCGACAAGATCAGCATCGAAAGTGCCGAAGAGCAGGGGTGGAACCTCTTCTTCGACCCGGCGTTGCAGAACCGCTACGGGCTCTTGACCTATGACAACTGGAACGTGATCCATCTTTGCCTTGCCGCCGGGCTCGACCCGTTCAAGCCGGTCGAGGGTGCCGATGCCGGGAAATTCGCCGAGACCTGCAAGCAGATCGTCGGCGGCGCGAAGCTGATGACCGACGATCTGGTCGCCATGAACACCGCGCTGATCAACGGCGAGATCGACGCCTATTTCACCGGAGGCACCTATACGGCCTCGCCGGCGCGCTATGACGGGGCGACCTTCGTGCGCGCCATCACGCCGCGCTCGGGGCCGGTCGACGGCAAGGGCGGCGTGGTCTGGGTGGAGCTCACCTCGGCGGTGAACAATCCCGACCCGTCCTCGCTGGCCGAGGATTTCCTCGAATTCGTGCAGCAGCCCGAGATCTGCAAGGCGGTGGCCTTCTCGGAAGGCACCTACAATCCGATCGCCCAGATGGGCAACCCGGAGGTCATGGCGCTGTTCGACGACGAGATGCTCGACGCCATCCAGTTCGATACGCTGGAAGCCGAGCTGTCGCGTTGCCTCGAATTCGATGTCGTGCCCTCCTACGACGCGCTGCTGGCGACCTATGTCGCCGCCCGCCGCGGCTGAGCCCCGCCTCTCGCATGGCCTGCCGGGCGCATCCGCCCGGCAGGTTCCGACCTGCTTCAATGACCGGGAACGAACGATGGTCCTCCAGCCTTTCGTGCGGATCGAGAATGTCACCAAGCGCTTCGGGCGCTTCACCGCGCTGGACAGGATCAGCCTCGACATCGCCGAGGGCGAGTTCCTGACCATCGTCGGCCCCTCGGGCAGCGGCAAGTCCACGCTGATCCGGCTTCTGGTCGGGATCGACGACGTGACCGAGGGCACGATCAGCCTGAACGGCAACCGCATCGACACCGTTCCCGCGAACAGGCGCCCGACCTGCATGGTCTTCCAGTCGCTGGCGCTGTTTCCGCACATGAGCGTCGGCAAGAACATCGAGTTTCCGCAAAAGCTCAAGAAGGTCTCGCCAGAGGCGCGCAAGGCCCGCGCGCTGGAACTCCTGCGGCTTCTGCGCCTGCCCGAGGACTATTACGGCAAGATGATCAGCCAGCTTTCCGGGGGCGAGCGGCAGAGGGTCGCGCTGGCCCGCGCGCTGGCCTTCGATCCCGAGATCATCGTCTTCGACGAGCCCCTGTCGGCGCTGGACTACCGGCTCAGGAAGACGCTTGAAAAGGAACTCAAGGACCTGCACGCCCGCACTGGGAAGACCTTCGTCTACATCACCCATTCGCTGGAAGAGGCCATGGTGATGTCGGATCGCATCGCCATCATGCGCTCGGGCCGTTTCGAGCAGATCGACAGCGCCGAAGAGATCTATTCCCACCCGGTCAGCCGCTTCGTTGCCGGTTTCATGGGCGAGGTGAACCTTTTCGAGGTCGCCACCGATGCCTCCGGTGCTGCCGCCTGGAAAGACGCGGCCGTCGCGGCCGCGCCGGGCGCCCTGTCCCTGCCGCCGGACTGGCGCGGCGCGCTGATGGTGCGCCCCGAACTCGTGCGGTTCCTGGGCGAAGGGCAAGGCGCCGATTTCACCCTGCAGGGCCGGCTGGTCGCGGAATATGCGCTCGGCTCAAGAATTCAGTATTCGGTCGAGACCACCGGGGGCTTCCTGGTCACCGTCGAGCGGCCTTTCGAGGCCCGGCTCGACACCGCCGCAGGCAGCGTATTGACCATGGGCTGGGACCGCGGCTCGGTCCACCCGATCGCGGACGAGGGCGGCCATGGAAAAGCTTGAACACCGCCTCGGCTTCCTGTCCGGCCTGCCGATCGTCCTTCTCCTGCTTCTGGCCTTCATCATGCCTCTGATCGTGGTGGCGGGCTTCGCCATCATGCCGCAAAGGGTGTTCGAACTGGCGCATATGCCGGATTTCTCGTCCTTCGCGGTGATCTGGGAGCAGGGCTACTACAAGTCGCTGCTGCGTTCGCTGGGTCTGGCCTTCCTGACCACGGTGATCCTGTTCGCCGTCTGCTGGCCGCTGGCCTACGGCATGGCCAAGGTTTTCGGCCGCTTCACGCTGGTGATCACGCTGGCGGTGGTGCTGATCCTGTTCGTGTCCGAGAACATCAGGCTGTTCGGCTGGAGCCTTTCGCTGATGAAGGGCGGACTGATCGAAGGCCATCTCAGGGCCTGGTTCGGCATCACCTTCGAAAGCCCGCTTTACGACTGGCCGGTGATCGTCTTCGCCATGTGCTATGTCTATTTCCCCTTCATGCTGTTTCCCCTGGCGCAGGGGATCAGCCTCGTGCCCGAGGATGCGCGGCTTGCGGCGGCGGATCTGGGGGCCAGCCCCGCGATCATCCTGTTCCAGATCGAGATGCCGCTGGCCGCGCCCGGCATCATGGTCGGCAGTCTCCTGACCTTCGTCCTGTCCGCCGGCGCCGTGGCCGAGGCCAAGCTTCTGGGCGGCCGCTCGGTCGTCGTCCTGACCGACGATGTCGAAAGCGCCTTCACCTTCGGGCAGAACTGGCCGCTCGGCTCCGCCCTTTCGCTGATGCTGATCGTGATCGTGGCGCTTCTGGTGCTGGTGCCGATCAGCCGGATCAATCTTGACGCGATCATGGGGAGAAAGCGGTGAAATCGGTTTCCAACTCCACCCGGATCGCGCTTTACATCTACGGCTTCGTGATCCTCGCGGTGCTTTACCTGCCGCTGGTTTCGGTGGGTTTCGCCTCGGTCTCGAAGGCGCGCTACCTGACCTTCCCGATCAACCGCTATACCGGCGAATGGATGGAGCAGGCGCTGACCAGCCCCAATGTCCGCGATCTGGTGGCGACTTCGCTGAAGATCGCGGTTTCGGTCACCGTCCTGTCGATGGTGATCGGTTTCTTCGGGGCGCTGGCCTTCGCGCGCTTCCAGTGGAAATATCGTGGCCTTTTCCAGAAGCTGATCCTCTTGCCGATCTTCTTTCCGCAGACGGTGCTGGGTCTGGCGCTGCTGATCTGGTTTTCGGCGCTGGGGGTGCAACCCAGCTGGAAGACTGCCGTCGTCGCGCATCTGGTCTGGATCGCGCCGATCACCACCCTGATCATCGCGATCCGCGCCTATGGCTTCGATCCCGCGCTGGAAGAGGCCGCGCGCGACATGGGCGCCTCGACCCTCACGATCCTGCGGGAGGTGACCTTGCCGCTGCTGATGCCCGGGGTGATCTCGGCCGGGCTGTTCGCCTTCCTGCTGTCCTGGGGCAATTTCCCGCTGTCGCTTTTCACCACCGGCGTGGATGCGACGCTGCCGAAATGGCTCTATGCGCGGATGGTCTCGGGCTACACGCCGCAGATCCCGGCGCTCGGGGTGCTGTCCGTGGTGGGATCGGCGGCCCTGATGCTGATCGGGTTCCTCGTATTCCGCCTGACCAGACGCCGCGCCTGAAGGCGGCCAAAACACAAGAACAGGGAGAAAAACATGCTGACATCATTGAAGGGCCGGTCCGTCATCGTCACCGGCGGGTCGAAAGGCATCGGCCGCGGCATCGCACGGGTCTTCGCCCGGGCAGGGGTGAAGCTGACCATCGTCGGCCGGGACGAGGCGGCGCTGGCGGCGGCGGTCGAAGAGATGAACGCCGCCGGGGCGGCCGCCCGCGCGGCCGTCTGCGACGTCAGCGACTACGCCCAGGTGCAGCGGATGGTCGACGAGGCCGCCGAGGCGCAGGGGGGCCTGCATGTCATGTGCGCCAATGCGGGCGCCTTCCCGCAGGTGAAGATGGTCGACATGTCGCCCGAGGATTGGGACGGGGTGATGGCCAACAACCTGCGTTCCACTTTCCTGTGCGTGAAAGCCTCGATCCCGCATTTCGAGAAGGCCGGAAAGGGCCGCGTCGTCGTCACCTCCTCGATCACCGGGCCGGTGACGGGCTATCCCGGCTGGTCGCATTACGGCGCCTCGAAGGCCGGGCAACTGGGCTTCATCAAGACCGCCGCGATGGAGCTGGCGCGCTACAACACCACGATAAACGCGGTGATGCCCGGCAATATCGTGACCGAGGGGTTGCAGGGGCTGGGCGAGGAATACCTCAAGACCATGGCCGCCTCGATCCCGCTGAAACGGCTTGGCGCCGTCGAGGACATCGGCAACGCGGCCCTGTTCTTCGCCTCGGACGAAGCGGCCTATATCACCGGCCAGCAGATCATCGTCGATGGCGGGCAGATCCTGCCGGAAACGCTTGAAGCGATCGAAGCGATCTGACGGGAGGGCGGGCGATGGCAACCCAACCCATGCCGCTGCAGGAGCTTCTGAAACATCTGGAGGGATTGGCCAATGCCTCGCTGCCCCTCTGGCCGGTGCCCGCGGGCGCTCGGGCGCGGCTGATCAACGTCTCCGAGAACGCCACCTACCTGGTCGAGGCCGAAGGCTTCCGCTCGATCCTGCGCATCCATCGCCCCGCCTATCATTCCCGGCGCGGCATAGGGCAGGAACTCGCGTGGTCGGCGGCGCTGGCGGAAAGCGGTCTTGTCCTGACGCCGCCGCCGATCAGGGGCAAGAACGGCGAGCTGGTGCAGGAGGGCAGGGCGCCCGGCCTGGCCGAGCCGCGCTACATGGTGATGTTCGAATTCGCCGAAGGCCGCCAGCCCGACGAGAACGAGGATCTGGTCGCGCCTTTCGAACGGCTGGGCGCCATCGCGGCCCGCACCCATATCCATTCGCAAGGCTGGGCGAAGCCCGAGCCGCTGGAGCGGCTGGTCTGGGATACCGATGCGGTCTTCGGCCCGAAGGCGAATTGGGGCGACTGGCGCGATGCGCCGAACGTCACGCCGGATATCCGCGCGGTTCTGGAACAGGTCGAGGCGATGATCCGCCTGCGGCTTCAGGCTTTCGGCAAGGGGCCGGACCGCTATGGCCTTGTCCATGCCGACATGCGGTTGGCCAATCTGCTGATCGACGGCGAGACGACCACGCTGATCGACTTCGACGATTGCGGGCTGGGCTGGTTCCTCTACGATTTCGCAACCGGGGTCAGCTTCATGGAGGATCACCCGCAGGTGCCCGCCCTGCGCCGGGCCTGGGTCAGGGGCTACCGGACCGTCCGCCCGCTGTCCGGCGCCGAAGAGCGCGAGATCGACACCTTCATCATGCTGCGCCGGATGGCACTTCTGGCCTGGATCGGCAGCCATATCGAGGCACCCGAACCCCAGGCCATGGCCCCCCATTTCGCCCGGGTTTCGGCAGAGCTTGGCCAAGCCTACCTCGACAAGATCGCCGGTGCCGAGACAGAGGAGGTTTCCGGTTCCGATCTCTGATCGGACCCGAGCGGGGTTTTCTTACGTCGCAGGAACAAGGGGATACGGTTCGGGCAGCTTCCGGGAAAGCAGTGCTTAGACCGAATGCGGCACATGATGGCTGTCCTCCTTCACGGACGGAACGATTTCAGGCCGGTTTTCCGATCAGGCCGCATGTCGGGATACCTCGGCAGGCGCAGGAAGCGGTGATCGGCACTTCAGCGCGGGCCAGGGTCTGATCCGACTGCTGCCGGACATGATCACTTCCACTGCCTCGCCGCTGGCGGGGGCGATGACGGGAAGGGAAGTCGTCATCGACGGCGGCACAGTGCCCACGACCTGGGCCGCCATGCGGGGTGCGGGTTGAGGGTTAGACGCGGCCGAGGTCGTTCGGCTGCGACACGATCCGCGGCCTGGCATTCCCCGGAACCTTTTCCGAGAGTGTTCCTGTCGATCCTTTCTGATGTGATATAACTTCAACCCATGCCCGCGACACCGAACACCCCTCCTCCCCTGCGTCCCGCCCGCGTTCATGAGGTCTGCGGAGCGGGTGCGACCGGCTTTGCCGTGGTCGCCTGCGCGCAGAGCAAGGGACATCTGCTCTGGGTGCGTGAGGGTTGGCAGGCCGGAACGCTTGACCCCATGGGCCTTTCGGCGATCTGCGATCCCGCGCGTATTCTGATCGCGCGGACGAAGGACCAGACCGACACGCTTGCCGTGGCCGAAGAGGCGCTCAGGGACGGTGTGGTCACGCTCGTGGTGATAGAGATCACCCGTTCGCTTGATCTGCGAGAAGGGCGGCGGCTGCAATTGGCGGCAAAGGCCGGGCAATCGACGGGCCTGTGCCTGATCCCGCAGGGCGCAGGCAGCCCGGCCAGTGAGACGCGCTGGCATTGCGCCCCGGTCCTTGATCCGCAGGAGCGGCCGGACTCGACTCTGATGCGATGGGAAATTACAAAGAACAAATCAGGAACTTTTGGGGTCTGGTATGTTCGCTGGGATACGGCGGCGCATCGTCTCGATGTGGTTTCCCCGGTTGTCCAGCGACCGGGTCCTGCGGCTGCGCCCGGCTGAGGGGCCGTTCGCCCTTACCCTGCGGCTCAACAATGCCGAGCAGATCCATTGCCTGAACCCGCAGGCCGAGGCCGCGGGGCTGCATCGGGGCATGCCCCTTTCGGAAGCCCGGGCTTTCTGCCCGGTGCTGCAAAGCGCCCCGGCCGATCCCGCGCGCGATGCCCGTATGCTGGGCATCCTGCGCCGATGGGTGACCCGCTATTGTCCCTGGGTGGGCATGGAGGGAAGGGATGGGCTGACCCTCGACATCACCGGTTCGGCGCATCTCTGGGGCGATGAGCGGGCCATGCTTGCCGACATGCGGGGGCGGCTGGAACGGGCGGGATTCGGGGTGCGGATCGGGCTGGCCGATACGCGCGGCGCGGCCTGGGCGCTGGCCCGTCATGGTGGGGGAATCGCATCGCCGGGCGAAAGCCTTGCCGCGCTGGCGGCTCTGCCCGCTGCGGGCCTGAGGCTCGACGAGGACACGGGTATCGCCCTGCAGCGGCTTGGCCTGCGAACCATTGGTGCATTGGCCGCCGCGCCCCGCGCCCCTCTCGCGCGGCGCTTTGGGCCGGGACTGCTGAAACGCCTCGATCAGGCGACCGGTGCCCAACGCGAGGCGATCACCCCGCTTGCCGATCCGCTCCATTACGCGGCCCGCCTGACCCTGCCCGAACCGATCGGGCTGACCTCCGATGTCATGGCCGGAACGGTGCGGCTGCTCGATGTGCTTTGCGGCAGGCTCAAGGCGCAGGAAACCGGGGCGCGGGCGATGCGCCTGACCCTGCGCAGGGTCGATCAGGAAAGCCGTTCGGTCGATCTGAGGCTGGCCACCGCCATGCGCGATCCCGCGCGCATCCTGCCGCTTTTCGCCCGTGGGGTGGAAGGGGTCGACGCGGGCTTTGGCATCGACCAGCTGAGGCTTGAGGCCACACAGGTCGAACCCCTGCCCATCCGGCAGGCGGGTCCGGCGTCGGAGGCCCCGGACCGGCTGGACAATCTGATCACCCGGATCGGCACCCGGATCGGGCTGGACAACATTTTGCGTTTCCTGCCAGCGGACAGCCATATTCCGGAACGCAGTTTCGTCATGGCGCCCGCGGCCGGGACGAAGGCCTTCGGCGACTGGCATGCCCCCCGTCCGCGCCCCCTGCGGCTGTTTCCGCCTGAACCGATCGCCGCCCATGACGCGGCCCCGCCCGTTTGGTTCCGCTGGCGGCGGATGCGACTGACCACTGCCCGCGCCACCGGGCCGGAACGCATCGCCCCGGAATGGTGGGTGGATGACGACGACTGGCGTTCGGGCCTGCGCGATTACTGGCAGATCGAAACCCATCAGGGGTGGCGGCTGTGGCTGTTCCATACACCGCAAAATCCCGGCTGGTTCGTGCAGGGGGAATTCGCATGAGCGATCCCGCCTTTTCCCCGGCGGAAGAGAGCCTTCCGCAGTCGTGCTATGCCGAACTTTGCGTCACCACGAATTTCACCTTCCTGACCGGGGCTTCGCACCCCGAGGAACTGGTCCTGCGTGCCGCCGAACTGGGGCTGGAGGCAATCGCGATCACCGACCGCAACACCCTCGCCGGAGTAGTCCGGGCATGGTCCGCGCTGAAGACCCTCAGGAAAGAAGCCGAGGAAAGCCTGCGCATCCGCTCGACGACCCGGATGGACACATTCTCGCGGCAGGAGATCGGACAGTCCCGCGACCTCGCCCTGCCGGAAATACCCCGGCTGCCGAAGCTGATCGTGGGCGCGCGGCTGGTGCTGCGCGACTGCCCGGTTGAATGGCTGGCGCTGCCCACGGACCGCGCCGCCTATCATCGGCTCTCGCGCCTGCTGACATTGGGCAAGGGCCGGGCCGGCAAGGCGGAATGCCACCTGACATCGGCGGATCTGGCTTCCCTCGCTTCAGAGGGTGGTTGTCGCGGCATGATCCTGATCGCACTGCCGCCGCCGGATATTGAGCAGGCGCTCGATCCAATCCGAAATATGGCGTGCCGCTATCCCGGCCATGTCTTCCTGGGTGCCGTGCCGCGCTACGACGGGTCGGATCAGGCGTGGTTCGACGCCTGCGCCGATCTTGCACTGCGGGCGTCAAGCCCGATGGTGGCGGTGGGCGACGTGCTGATGCACCGCGCCGCGCGCCGGCCACTGGCCGATGTGCTGACCTGCATGCGCGAGCATATCACCATCGACCAGATCGGCACCCGCGCCCTGATGAATGCCGAGCGCCGACTGAAGGGCGCCCCGGATATGATGCGGCTTTATCATCGTTACCCCGGCGCGATCCGCCGCACGCTGGAGATCGCCGCGCGCTGCGGCTTCGATCTGTCGGAACTCAGCTACGAATATCCCGACGAGATCACGGATGGCGAAGCCCCCCAGGCCCGGCTGGAGCGGCTGACGCGCGAAGGGCTGGCGCTGCGCTGCCCCGGCGGCATCCCCGAGCGCTATCAGGGGCTACTGGCAAAAGAGCTGGCTGTGGTGGGCGAGCTTGGCTATGCCGCCTATTTCCTGACCGTGCATGACATCGTGTCCGAGGCCCGCAGACGCGGCATCCTCTGTCAGGGGCGCGGCTCGGCGGCCAATTCCATCATCTGCTGGGCGCTTGGCATCACCGATGTCTCGCCCGACATGATCGGCATGGTGTTCGAGCGGTTCCTCTCGCGCCACCGCGGCGAGCCGCCCGACATCGACGTGGATTTCGAGCATGAGCGGCGCGAGGAGGTGATCCAGTGGATCTATGAGAAATATGGCCGCCACCGCGCCGGACTCTGCGCCACCGTGATCCATTTCCGCTCGCGCGCCGCGATCCGCGAGGTGGGCAAGGTCATGGGCCTCAGCGCGGATGTGACCGCCAGCCTCTCGGGCCAGATCTGGGGCCTGTCGAACGGCGGGGCGGACCCCGCGCGGATCCGCGAGCTTGGTCTCAATCCCGACGATCGCCGTCTTGCCCGGACCATCGCCCTGATCGGCGAGATCATCGGCTTTCCGCGCCACCTCAGCCAGCATGTCGGCGGCTTCGTCATCACGAAAGGCAGGTTGGACGATCTGTGCCCGATCGAGAACGCCGCGATGAAGGATCGCACCTGCATCGAATGGGACAAGGACGATATCGACGCGCTGAAAATCCTCAAGGTCGATGTCCTGAGTCTGGGCATGCTGACCTGCATCCGCAAGGCCTTCGATCTGCTGGAGGAGTACGAGGGCATCCGCCATACGCTTGCCTCTGTCCCGCCGGGGGACGAGGCGACCTATGACATGCTCTGCCGCGCCGATGCGGTGGGCGTGTTCCAGGTCGAAAGCCGGGCGCAGATGAATTTCCTGCCCCGGATGAAGCCGCGCAAATTCTACGATCTGGTGATCGAGGTCGCCATCGTCCGCCCCGGCCCGATCCAGGGCGGCATGGTCAAGCCCTATATCCGCCGCCGCCAGGGGCTGGAAAAGCCCGAACCCTTCGGCCCGGCGCTGGAGGAGGTGACGCACCGGACGCTGGGTGTGCCGCTGTTTCAGGAGCAGGCGCTGCAGATCGCCATGGTTGGGGCGGGCTATACCGCCGAAGAGGCCGACCAGTTGCGCCGGTCGCTGGCCTCGTTCCGCCGGATGGGCACCATCGTCCAGCACAAGGAAAAGTTCATCGCCGGCATGCTGGCCAACGGCTACAGCCCCGAAATCGCCGAACGTTGTTTCAGCCAGATCGAGGGCTTTGCCGACTACGGTTTTCCCGAAAGCCATGCGGCGGCCTTCGCCATGCTGACCTATGTGTCCTCATGGTTGAAATGCCGCCATCCGGCGATCTTCGCCTGCGCGCTGCTGAATGCCCAGCCGATGGGCTTCTACGCCCCCGCCCAGATCGTGCGCGACGCCCGCGAGCATGGGGTGGAGGTCCGCCCCGTCTGCGTGAACCACAGCACCTGGGACAATCGGCTGGAACGGCGCGCGGATGGGGCCCTTGCCCTGCGGCTGGGGTTCCGCCAGATCAAGGGCTTCCGCGAGGCGGATGCCGGATTGATCGCCACCGCACGCGGCAACGGCTATCCGGATCCCGAAAGCCTCTGGCTGCGGGCGGGTGTCATGCCCCCCGTTCTGGAGCGGCTGGCAGAGGCCGATGCCTTTGCCGGCATGGGGCTGACCCGGCGCGATGCCCTTTGGGCGGTGCGGTCGATCCGCGCGCCCGCGCCGCTGCCGCTGTTCTCGAACCGGCTCGACGGCGAAGGGCTGCGCGAACCCGTGGTGATGCTGCCCGCCATGCATACGGGCGAGGAGGTGGTCGAGGATTACATCGCCATGCGCCTGACGCTGCGCGCCCATCCGATGGAACTGTTGCGCCCTTCGATCCCCGGCCTGACGCCGCATGTCGAGTTGTGCCGCACCCCGCTGCGCCGCATCTCGGTCTGTGGTCTCGTCATCACCCGCCAGCGCCCCGGAACGGCCTCGGGCGTGATCTTTCTGACGCTGGAGGATGAAACGGGCGTATCGAACGTCGTTGTCTGGCCGAAGACCTACGCGCGGTTCCGCCGGATCGTGATGGGCGGGCGGCTGTTGCGCGTGACGGGGCGGCTGGAGCGCGAGGGCATCGTCACCCATCTGATCGCCGACAGGATCGAGGATCTCTCGCACCACCTTGCCGATCTTGGCCATCCGCTGGAAAGCGCCGTCGGCATCACCCGGCCGGAAGCCGACGATGCCCCACGACCTGCGCGGTATGCCGTCCGCGCGCACCATCCGCGAGAGCAGGCGAAACGCCTGTTCCCCAGCCGGGATTTCCATTGAGAAGCACGACTGTCGGGCGAATGGCGGCATCTCCGGGATCGGCGGTGAAGGCGGCTTTCATCCCTCAGCCCTCCGGCCAGACCAGCGAGCGGTGCAATTGCGCGCCCGCCCATGCCCCGTCCCCCACCGCCAGCGAGACGGAATGCGGCGCCCGCGCGACATCGCCACAGGCGAAGATGCCGGGAATGCCGGTTTCCTTACTGTCGGCGGTTGCAATCTGGAGCCCCATCGGCGTCTCGGTCAGTACGCAGCCCGCTGCCTCGGCCAGCGGGCTGGCCGGTTCGGTCCGGGTCGCGGTGAACAGGCCGGCGAAGGGCAGCACCAGGCCATTGCGCAGTTCCACATCGGCCTCGCCGGTGATTTGCGCGACCGGGGTTTCCTCGATCGTCACCCCACGCGCGTGCAGGCCGTCACGCTGATCCGGCTCGAGCGTCACGACCCCGTTGGTCAGGAAGGTGACCTCGCCCCATTCCGGCAGCAATTGCGCCTGATGCAGCGACATCGGCCCCGTGGCGATGACGCCTATCCGGCCCCGGTCGAGTTCGTAGCCGTGGCAATAGGGGCAATGGAACACCGTCCGGCCCCAGCGTTCGGCAAGGCCCGGAATGTCGGGCAGGCGGTCGGCGACCCCGGTGGCCAGCAGGATTCGTCGCCCCGCGGCAGCCTCGCCGCTGTCCGTGCTGACCCGGAAGTTGTCCTTCCGCCCGGTGATGCCGGTTGCCGTGCCCTCGATCCATCTCACCGCCGGATAGGCCAGAAGCTGGTGCCGCGCCTCGGTCCAGATTACGGCGGGGTCCACGCCGTCCTGCCCCAGAAAGCCGTGCGAGTGACTGGCAAAGCGGTTGCGCCTCTGCCCGGCGTCGATCACCAGCACCTTGCGGCGCGCACGCACCAGTTGCAGGGCGGCGGCCATTCCGGCGTAGCTGCCCCCGATCACGATCACATCCTGCATGTCCTACTCCTTCGCTGCCCGCCTTTCCGCATGGCGGCGGGCGAAATCCCGGGCCAGATCGGCCAGTGTCACTTCAGCGAAACGCTCCAGCAGCCGCGCCTCGGCCTCGGCGAAGGCACCTTCCAGCGCAGCATTGACCGATTGCTCGACCAGACATTCCGGCGTCTCGTTGCGGTTGCCGATGGCGAAGATCGCGGGCTCGCCCAAGGCCTCGTGCAGACGGCGCAGGCTGACCGTGGCGAGATCGGCCGAAATGCGCCAGCCCCCGGCATGGCCGCGCTCGGCCGTAACGAGTCCGGCTTCGCGCAAGAGGCCCATGGTCCGGCGCACCACGACCGGATTGGTGCCGAGGCATAGCCCGAGCGCCTCGGAGGTCATCGGGCCGTCCTGCTCTGCCATATGCAAGAGCGCATGCAGGACGGAGGAAAGGCGGCTGTCTCGCTTCATGTAACTACATATGTTACGATTCATGCCGGCCGTCAAGACGTCCGGGCTTCCCGTCACCGGACGTTCCGCCATCCGGCTCCACGGACCGACCGGACGCTTCGCCGCCGAGCGCATATCGCACCCGAAGCCATGCCCGGTTCTGAAGTCTGACGATCCGCATCCGCAGGGGGCGAAAGTGTAGTCGGCGCAAAGCTTCCGTGCAGGCGGAGTTCCTGCTGTGATCGTACTTCTCCGAAGGCTGTCACTCGGAGATGGCGCAGCACCGGTTCCGGCGAAGCCCGCAGAAGTTTGCCTCGGTCCACGCCTCTGTTTGCAACTCCTTCAATCAGGAGCGTCGCTTTCCAGCCGCGTCAGTTACAACACTGCCCGTGCCGCCGCTCTTGCCGGGTGGCGCGGTCTCTGTATCGCTGCTCGGACGGCGTGCGCGGTCGTGGTGCTCCAGTGACGAACCTGTCCCATATGGCTTCCTTCCATTCCCCAGAAAGGATTTCGCCATCAAACCGTGGGATCAAGCAGCCAGCTTCCGGCCAGCCCCACCGCTCCCCCTTCTGCCTCACCCCCCTATCGGGGTCCGAAATCGACTACAGCACCACCGCGCAGATCATACCGGTAAGGTTTTCGGCGACGAAGGAGCCGTTCGGCAGGAAGGTTTCGCCCCGGTCCCGGACTTCCGAAACCCGGGCCAGGTCGAGGTTCCTCGGTCCCCAGCCGAGATATTCCGGATCGCTCGACAGGATGATGACCGCGTAGAGGAAGGTGCTGTCTCCCGGCGAATGCACGGCATAGGGCTCGACGGTCAATGTGTCGCCTTCATAGATCAGGTCGAGCAGTCTTCTGCCTTCGATCGCCGTACAGAGGGCCGAGTGGCGGGACGAAGCGGTCATTCCCTCTCATCCGCTTTCGGGTTTCCCGGCTTCGATTTCGGTTTGGCCTCCGGCGTCGCGGTCACCTTCTCGATGCTGGAAGGGACGAACCGGCGCTGTGCTGCGGTCAGCCGCCGGGCTTCGGGTGTCGCGGGTTTGCTGAGGAACTCGGTCAGATCGAACGGCGCCTTTTGCGAGAACATCGTCATGGTCGCCTCCTTGTGGCGGCGAGGTGCCGCATCGACCGGCCTAGGAGGTATGGGGCCACATAGCAAGAACTATACCGGGCCGGTTTCCCTGGCCGGGACGTGAAGCGAACGTTTTGGTGCGCTTGCGCGACAAGGGATTTTTCAGGCTCGCATTCTCGTGAAAACGGCCATCTCCATCCAGGCCGCGGGACCATTCCGAACGGTTTAATGGGGGGCCATCAACGGGTACCGAAAAGACCGATCCGCAAGAGTATGGGCAGAACGGCAAGCCGCACGAAGCGGGCGAGCCGAAACCGGGCCGGCAGGACCGTCCTGCGCTGGCGTTCGACGGCCATACGATCTCGATGCTGCCGCATCCCGATGTCGCGGTGCAGGACCGGCCCTTCGACCACGCCCTGCGCACTGGGCCTCCGGGCGCGGCGGCTGTTCGGCCCTTCCCGCCGTCCGGTTGCCGCTCCTCTCGCCCTGACGGCAGCCCCCGGCCGTCATGCAAGTTTCATCTGGCTGACAGCCGGGTGTCATGCGGGGCCTTTACCTCCGGCCGTGGAAGAAACGCCGGGGTGTGCCGATGCTGGAAGTCAGGGCCGTGACGCGGATGTTCGGCAGCAAGGCCGCGGTGGACAATGTCAGTTTCGCCGTGGACGGCCCCGCCTTCGTCGGGATCATCGGCCGGTCCGGCGCGGGCAAGTCCACCTTCCTGCGGATGATGAACCGCCTTCTGGACGCCACCTCGGGCGAGATCCTTGTGGAGGGCCGCGACGTGCTGGCGCTGCGCGGCAGGCAGGCCCGCGCCTGGCAAAGCCAATGCGCGATGATCTTCCAGCAGTTCAACCTGGTGCCCCGGATGGATGTGGCATCGAACGTGCTGCACGGCATCCTGAACCGCCGCTCCACCCTGCAGACCATGTTCAGTCTCTGGCCCCGCGCCGACATCCTGCGCGCGCTGGAGATCCTCGACCGCCTCGGCATCGCCGAACAGGCGCCGAAACGGGCCGAGGCCCTGTCCGGCGGCCAGCAGCAGCGCGTCGCCATCGCACGCGCCCTGATGCAGGACCCCAAGGTGATCCTGGCCGACGAACCCATCGCCAGCCTCGACCCGATGAATGCGCAGGTGGTGATGGATGCGCTGAAACGCATCAACACCGAAGACGGCCGCATGGTCATCGCCAACCTGCACACGCTGGATACCGCCCGGCGCTATTGCGACCGCGTGATCGGCATGCGCGATGGCCGCATCGTCTTCGACGGCACGCCGGACCAGCTTTCCACCGGCGTCGCCCGCGACATCTACGGCGCCGACGAGACATTCAACGAATCCGCCACCTCCACGGCGATCCCTTCCGATACCCGCGCTGACCGCGATTACGCCGATCAGATGCTGTCCTGACCTTCAACCGAACGGAGACGACCATGAAGACGCTGCTGACCACCCTTGTCCTGACGACCGCGCTGGCCCTTCCGGCCGCCGCGCAAGAGATCACCGGCTTCAACATCGGTATCCTTGGCGGCGAGAACGCCCAGGATCGGCTGAATTCGAACGAATGCTACCGCGCCGCGATCGAGACCGCGCTGGGCGTGCCGGTCAAGGTCTTCACCCCTGCCGACTACGACGGCGTGATCCAGGGCCTGCTGGGCGGCACGCTGGACATGGCCTGGCTGGGCGCCTCGGGCTATGCCAAGATCCACCTGACCGACGAGAACGCCGTCGAGGTGGCGCTGACCAAGCAGAACATGGACGGCTCCACCGGTTATTACGCCTTCGGGTTCGCCCGCAAGGACAGCGGCATCACCTCGCTTGAGGAGGCCAAGGGCAAGAAATTCGCCTTCGCCGAGCCGAACTCGACCTCGGGTTATCTGGTGCCGGGCGCCGAGATGGTCGAGGCGGTCGGGCCGCTGAACCAGTTCTTCTCGGAAGTGAAATTCTCGGGCGGGCATGAACAGTCGATCGTCGCCGTCGCCAATGGCGATGTCGATGCCGCCGTCGCCTGGGCCGACGGCCTGGGCAACTGGGAGGACGGCTACAACTCGGGCGCCTTCCGCAAGGCCGCCGATGCCGGTCTGGTCGACATGAACGATCTGGTCGAGATCTGGAAATCGAAACTGATCCCCGAAGGCCCGATGGTGGTCCGCAAGGCCCTGCCGCAGGAGGTCAAGGACAAGGTGATCCAGTTGACCGCCGATCTGCACGAGACCGACAAGGATTGCGCCTATGGCGTGGCTGCCGGCGAGGCGATGGACTTCGTGCCGGTGACGCATGACGCCTATCTGGGCGTGGTTGCCGCCCGCAAGCTGCAGGAAGCCAGCCAGTAAGCCTTTCAGAACCGTCTGTCCGTGTCCCCGCAAAGGGGCACGGACAATTTCCATTCCAGCGCGCAGGGGGCCGCATGGTGGACATCGCTTTTGGGCCCGAGCGGGGCGCCCGCCCCGATCCCGCCGATACCGGCGCGGCCTATCTGGAACTGGTGCGGCGGCGGCGCCTCTACGGCGGCATCATCCTTGTCCTGTTCCTCGCCCTGATGGCCTCGGGCTTCCAGCTGGCGCAAAGCCGCAATGCGGGCGGCTTCTGGGACGGGCTGCCGATGGTCTTCGCCTTCCCGTCCGAGGTGATCGCCGAGGCATGGGAAAAGCGGGCGAACCTGCCCGGCATCTTCTGGAACCACATCCCCTCGCTGATCGAGACGGTGAACATCGCCGCCGTCTCCACCCTGATCGGGGCGCTGGTCGCCATGGGGCTTGCGCTGCTGTCCACCCGGGGCCTTGCCCGCTGGCCGCGCCTGACCGGGCTGTTCCGCCGGATGATGGACGCCAGCCGCGCGATCCCGGAAATCGTCATCGCGCTGGTGCTGATCTACATCCTCGGCGGCGGGCCGGTCCCGGCTGTCGCCGCCATCGCGCTGCACACCGCGGGAGCCCTGGGCAAGCTTTTCTCGGAAGTCGCCGAGAATGCCGACCTGAAACCCGTCGAGGGGCTGGCCTCGGTAGGCGCCAGCTGGGGCCAGAAGATGTGGCTCGGGGTGATCCCGCAGGTCGCGCCCAACTGGCTGTCCTATGCCCTGCTGCGGTTCGAGATCAACGTGCGCGCGTCGGCCATCCTCGGCTTCGTCGGCGCGGGCGGCATCGGCTATGACCTGAAGATCGCCATGCAATGGGGGCAGGGGCGCTATGACCTTGTCGTCGCCATCTTCCTTCTGCTGTTCCTGACCATCGTGGCCATCGACCGCCTGTCGGACCATGCGCGACACCGTCTGGTGAAAGGCTGACCAAATGACCGCCCTTGCCGGCCCCGCTTCCGGAGACATCGCCGATCAGGTCCTGTCGCGCTTCGCCCGCCGCAAGCTGCTGGCCTTCGCGGTGCCGCTGGCGATCCTGGGATACCTGTTCTACGCCGCCATGGCCTTCGATCTGGCGGGCCTCGCCAGCCGGGCGCGGATGGACAATGCCCGTATCCTGCTGGCCGATTTCGTCAGCTACAAGACCCATGTCACCCGCGACAACCGTTCGGGCGACATAAGGATTGCGGTCGAGGGCGAGGCGAAGGGGCTTTACCCTCCCGGCCGGCTGCCCGGCTGGGTGACGCAAGCGGACGGCGTGACCACCATCGACCTCGGGCGCGGCCATGTCGTCACCTACGATGCCGAAGGCGCCACCTACGAAGTGCCGGATTACGGCACCATCGACATCCGCCCCGATGCCGATGGGACGCTGGTGCTGACCGCGCCGCAGCCCTTGCCCGGCTGGATCAATGCCTCCGACACCCGCGTCTCGGTCACCACCGAGGCGGGACGCTTCGCCTATACCCGCTCCAAGGTGGAGACCTTCCGCTATGCCCCGGGCTGGCCGCTGTTCTTCTTCACCCCCGAAAGCCCCTTCGCCTGGATGGGCTGGGGCGAGATCGCGGCGTCCGTGGTCTCCGGTCCCCGGCTGAACCCCGACATGCCGAATATCGCCGCCGTCGCGCATGATTTCTGGACCAACCAGATGTGGCGGCATGGCGACGTGGCCTGGGCGATGTTCGAGACCGTGCTGATGGCCTTCCTCGGCACCTTCGGCGCGGCAATCGTCGCCCTGCCGCTGTCGTTCATAGCGGCGCGCAACATGATGCCCTTCGCGGGCCTGCGCTTCGCGTTCCGCCGTCTCTTCGATTTCATCCGGGGGGTGGACGGGCTGATCTGGACCATCGTCCTTGCCCGCGCCTTCGGCCCCGGCCCGATGACCGGCGCGCTGGCCATGCTGCTGACCGACACCGGCAGCTTCGGCAAGATGTTCTCGGAAGCGCTGGAGAACATCGACGAGAAGCAGGTGGAGGGCATCCGCTCCACCGGGGCCAACACCGCGCAGCGCGCCCGGTTCGGCGTGATGCCGCAGGTGATGCCGGTGCTGTTGAGCCAGGTGCTCTACTTCTTCGAATCCAACACCCGCAGCGCCACGGTGATCGGCGCCATCGTCGGCGGCGGCATCGGCCTTCTGCTGACGCAGGCGATCCAGACCCAGAAGGACTGGGAGGATGTCGCCTATTACATGGTGCTGATCGTGCTGATGGTCATGGCGATGGACAGCCTGTCCGGCTGGCTGCGGCGGCGGCTGATCCGGGGTGGCGATACGATGGCCAAGGGTTGAGGCGAGGAACCGGCAGATGCAGCCTTTTGAGCGGCTTGATACCGGCAGGCCCGCGCGCCGCGGGCACCGCCTCTCGCCCGAGGGCGCGGTGATCCACCCCACCGCCGAGGTGGTCCATTCGGATTTTGAAGGCTGGACCGAGGTGGGGCAGGGCGCCCGCATCCTCAACTCCACCTTCCGGGCCTATGCCTATTGCGACCGCTTCGCCGACATCGCCAATACCACCGTCGGGCGGTTCTCGAACATCGCCGCGATGACCCGGATCGGCCCGACCGACCACCCCTTCGCCCATGCGGCCCAGCATCACTTTCTCTACCGCTCTTCCCGCTACTGGGACGATACCCCCGACGACGCGGCATTCTTCGCCGCCCGGGCCGCCCGCCGCACCACGCTGGGGGCCGACTGCTGGATCGGCCATGGCGCCATCGTCAAGCCCGAGGTCACGGTGGGCATCGGCGCCATCGTCGCCTCGGGCGCGGTGGTCACGAAGGATGTCGCTCCCTTCGCCATCGTCGCGGGCTGCCCCGCCACCCCGCTGCGCCTGCGCTTCGACGCGGCGATCATCGAGCGGCTGCTGGAGCTGGCCTGGTGGGACTGGGACCATACCCGGCTGCGCGAGGCCCTTGCCGATTTCCGCAGCCTGAAGGCCGAGGCATTTCTTGAAAAGCATCAGGCCTGATCGGGGCCGACGGTCAGCGTCACCCTGTCGCCCGCAAACCAGGTGGTGCCGTATTCCACCGGAGTGCCTTCGGCATCGACGTTCACCGCCACCGACCGCAGCACCGGCGCGCCGGGCCGCACTTGCAGCGCCAGCGCCAGCACCGGATCTGCCAGCCGGGCCGTCAGCCGTGTCTCCTGCCGGGTGTAGTCGGTCAGCCCGCAGGCGGCCAGCGCCGCCGTGATCGAGGACTTCTCTTCCAGTGCCGCAAGAAGCCCCGGGAAGCGGGCCGCCGGAAAGACCGACCGGAAGGTCGCGAGGGGCTGTCCGTCCACCAGGGACACGCCCTCGACCACATGCACCTCGGCCCTTTCGGCCAGTTTCAGGGTCTCGGCTTCGCCCGGGGTGGCGCGGCAGGTCTCCAGCCGGGTGATCCGGCGCGAGGGCGTGCGCCCCGAGGCGGCGACGTTCTGGTGGAACCGCACCCGCCGCCCCAGCCGGTAGTCGGTTGGCCGGGATGCGACGAACACGCCCGAGCCGCGGCGTGACACCACGACGCCGGCTTCGGCCAGATCCGCCAGCGCCCGGCGCAGGGTGTGCCGGTTCACCCCGAAGCGGGCCGAAAGCGCGGCTTCGGTCGGGAGGCGCGAGCCTGGGGGATAGGTGCCCTCGGCGATCTCGTGCCGCAGGGTCGCGGCAATCGAGGACCAGATCGTCTCACGCGGCAAGTGGGCCTCCTGTCATGAAAAATTCACAACTCTCCGATTGGCCGGCAGCGGCCTCTGCGGTATGATTTGTATAGTTGTATAGTATATCCGACAACCTGCCAAGATGTCGAGGAAACCATGACCGAAGCCCTGCTAGCGGCGCGGAAGGGATGGATGTCCCTTCTGGCCAAGGCCCCGCCGGACCGGCTGGCCGCTCTGATGCCGGAGATGCCCGACCATGCCCTGTTGCGCGGCCCCGAAGGCGGGGCGGTGATGATCCGGGGGCGTATCGGAGGCACCGGCGGCCCGTTCAACCTGGGCGAGATGACGGTGACGCGCTGTTCCGTCCGCTTGACCTGCGGAACGGTGGGCCATGCCTGGGTGCAGGGCCGCGACAAGGGCCATGCGCGCCGGGCGGCAGTGGCCGACGCCCTGATGCAGACCGGGGCGGCGGGGCGTTTGCGGGCAGAGGTCCTTGCTCCGCTGGAGGCCGAGGCGGATGCCGCCCGCGCGCTTCGCGCCGGCAAGGCCGATGCGACGAAGGTCGAATTCTTCACCATGGTCCGGGGAGAGGACGCATGATCCCCGATGTCCTCTCCGGCGGGTTCGCCGAAGCCCCGCTCCAGTCCGCCCGCGCCTTTCGCGCCATCCTCGACGCGATGGCGCGGCCGGGCAGCATCCATGCCGTCGCGGGTGCAAGGCCGCCGATGCCGGTTTCGGCCGCGGCGGGAGCGGTTCTGTTGACGCTGTGCGATGGCACCACGCCCCTGCACCTGGCGGGCGGGGCCGATTGTGCCGGGATGCGCGACTGGATCGCCTTCCACACCGGTGCGCCGCTGGTCGCCGCGGAAGAGGCGGTCTTTGCCCTGGGCCGGTGGGAGGATCTGCACCCCGTCAGCCGCTTCCGCATCGGCGCGCCGGATTACCCCGACCGCTCGGCCACGCTGATCGTCGAGATGGACGGGCTGACCGGCCACGGCCCCACCCTGACCGGCCCCGGCATCGAGACGGCCACCTGGCTGAGCCTGCCGGAAACCGCGGCCTTCCGCGCCAACCGGGCGCTGTTCCCGCTGGGCTTCGATACGATCTTCACCAGCGGCGACCGCATCGCCGCCTTGCCCCGATCCACCCGCGTGGAGGCGATCTGATGTATGTCGCGGTCAAGGGTGGCGAGCGCGCCATCGACAATGCCCATGCCTGGCTGGCCGAGGAACGGCGGGGCGACCCAGCTTTGCCCGAGCTTTCGGTGGCGCAGATCCGCGAACAGATGCGGCTTGCCGTGAACCGGGTGATGGCGGAAGGCTCGCTCTACGACCCCGACCTTGCCGCGCTGGCGATCAAGCAGGCCCGCGGCGACCTGATCGAGGCGGTGTTCCTGATCCGCGCCTATCGCACCACCCTGCCGCGCCTTGCGGCCTCGGCCCCGGTCGAGACGGCGGCGATGGCGGTGGACCGGCGGATTTCGGCGACGTTCAAGGACCTGCCGGGCGGGCAGGTGCTGGGGCCGACCTTCGACTACACCCACCGCCTGCTGGATTTCGCGCTGGCGGCGGAGGGCGAGGTTGCCCCGGCCGCCGTCACGCCCAGTGCCCCGGCCCCGGTGCCGCATGTCATGGGCTTCCTTGACCGGGACGGGCTGATCGAGGAGGAGGCGCCCTCCGATGCCGTCCCGGCCGACCTGACGCGGGAGCCATTGGAACTGCCCGCCGACCGGGCGCTGCGGTTGCAGGCGATCACCCGCGGGGACGAGGGGTTCGTGCTGTCGCTGGCCTATTCCACGCAGCGCGGCTACGGCCGCACCCATGCCTTTGTCGGCGAATTGCGCATCGGCCGGGTGGCTGTGGCGGTGGACATCCCCGAACTGGGCTTTGCCGTCGACATCGGCGAGGTCGAGCTGACCGAATGCGAGACGGTGAACCAGTTCAGGGGCAGCCGGACCGAGCCGCCGCAATTCACCCGCGGCTACGGGCTGGTCTTCGGCCAGAGCGAGCGCAAGGCGATCGCGATGAGCCTGGTCGACCGGGCCCTGCGCTGGAAGGAACTGGGCGAGGACTTCACCGGGGCCCCGGCGCAGGACGAGGAATTCGTCCTTTATCACTGCGACAACATCCAGGCCACCGGGTTCCTGGAGCATATCAAGCTGCCCCACTACGTCGATTTCCAGGCCGAGCTGGAACTGGTGCGGCGCCTGCGCGCCGAGGCGCAGGGCATGCAGGAGGCTGCGGAATGACCGATCAGACCTATAACTTCGCCTATCTCGACGAACAGACCAAGCGGATGATCCGCCGGGCGATCCTGAAGGGCATCGCCGTGCCGGGCTACCAGGTGCCTTTCGCCAGCCGCGAGATGCCGATGCCCTATGGCTGGGGCACCGGCGGGGTGCAGGTGACGGCGGCCTGCCTGGTGCCCGAGGACCGGCTGAAGGTCATCGACCAGGGCGCGGACGACACGACCAACGCCGTCAGCATCCGCAAGTTCTTTGCCCGCACGGCAGGCATGGCCGCGACAGAGCGGACCGAGGAGGCGACGGTGATCCAGACCCGCCACCGCATCCCGGAGACCCCGCTGCGGGAAGGGCAGATCCTTGTCTACCAGGTGCCGATCCCCGAGCCGCTGCGCTTCCTCGAACCGCGCGAGACCGAGACGCGGAAGATGCACGAACTGGAGGAATACGGGCTGATGCATGTGAAGCTTTATGAGGACATCGCGCGACACGGGCAGATCGCCACCTCCTACGCCTATCCGGTAAGGGTGGAGGGGCGCTATGTCATGGACCCCTCGCCGATCCCGAAGTTCGACAACCCCAAGCTGTCGGGCAATCCGGCGATCCAGTTGTTCGGCGCCGGGCGCGAGCAGCGCATCTATGCCCTGCCGCCCTGGACCGATGTCGTCAGCCTGGATTTCGACGACCACCCCTTCCAGCCCTCGAAGGCGCCGCATGACTGCGACCTGTGCGGTGCATCGCGCAGCTATCTGGACGAGGTGATCACCGACGATCGGGGCGGGCGGATGTTCGTCTGCTCGGACACCGATTTCTGCGCCGGGCGCCGGGAGGCCGGTCACAAGGGGCGGCTTTGGGCGCCCGAGCCGGAGGCCAGCGCATGACGATGATGGAAAAGCTTGCTGTCACCGACACTCCGCTGTTGCGGGTCGAGGGGCTGACCCGGCGCTACGGGCAGCGGATCGGTTGCGCGGATGTGTCCTTCGACCTTTACCCCGGCGAGGTGCTGGGGATCGTCGGCGAAAGCGGATCGGGGAAGTCGACTCTGCTGTCCTGCCTTGCCGGCCACCAGCGGCCCGATCTGGGCCGGATCAGCTATGACGGCCGCGACGTGCTGGCGATGACCGAGACCGAGCGGCGGCGGCTGTCGCGCACCGACTGGGCCTATGTCCACCAGAACCCGCGCGACGGGTTGCGGATGGGCGTCTCGGCGGGCGGCAACGTGGGCGAGCGGCTGATGGCCGTAGGCGCGCGCCACTACGGCGAGATCCGGGGCAAGGCGGCCGACTGGCTGGGCCGGGTGGAGATCGCGGCGGACCGGATCGACGACCGGCCCTCGGCCTTTTCCGGCGGGATGCAGCAGCGGTTGCAGATCGCGCGGAACCTGGTGACATCGCCGCGGCTGGTGTTCATGGACGAACCGACCGGGGGCCTGGATGTCAGCGTGCAGGCGCGGCTTCTCGACCTCTTGCGCGGGCTGGTGCGCGACCTGGGCCTGTCGGTCATCGTCGTCACCCACGATCTGGCCGTTGTCCGCCTGCTGGCGCATCGGCTGATGGTGATGAAGTCGGGCCGGGTGGTGGAACAGGGCCTGACCGACCAGGTGCTGGACGACCCGCAGCACGCCTATACCCAGCTTCTCGTCTCTTCCGTCCTTCAGGCGTGACACCATGATCCGTATCCAGAACCTGTCGAAGTCCTTCACGCTGCACAACCAGGGCGGGGCGGTGATCCCGGTGATGGCCGGGGCGGCGCTGACCGTCGCTGCTGGCGAATGCGTCGGCCTGACCGGGCAGTCCGGCGCGGGGAAATCCACGCTGATGCGGATGGTCCATGGCAACTACCTGGTCGCCGGGGGCAGCCTGCATGTCGGCGGGCTGGACCTTGCCACCGCCGCCCCGCGCGAGATCATCGCGCTGCGCCGCGAGACCTTGGGCTATGTCAGCCAGTTCCTGCGCGTCGTCCCGCGCGTGCCCACGCTGGACGTGGTGGCCGATCCGCTTCTGGCCCTCGGCTCCCCCGCCGACCGGGCGCGGGATCGCGCGGCGGCGCTGCTCCGGCGCCTGAACATCCCCGAGCGGCTGTGGAGCCTGTCGCCCACCACCTTCTCGGGCGGCGAGCAGCAGCGCGTGAACATCGCCCGCGGCTTCGTGCATGACTACCCCGCGCTCTTGCTGGACGAGCCGACCGCCAGTCTCGACGCCGGCAACCGCGAGGTGGTGCTGCAGCTGATCGAAGAGGCCAAGGCGCGCGGCGCGGCCATCCTGGGTATCTTCCACGACGAGTCCGCCCGCAGCCGGGTCTGCGACAGGCTGGTGGACGTGACCGGCTTCACCCCGCAGGCCGCGGCATGATCCATGCGGTGGTCGGTCCCTCGGGTGCGGGGAAGGATACGCTGATCGCCGGTGCGCTGCGGGCGCGGCCCGGCCTGCGGCTGGTGCGCCGGACCATCACCCGCCCCGCCGGGGCCGGGGGCGAGGAGTTCGACAGCGTGACCGAAGCCGAATTCGCGGCCCGCAAGGCCCGCGGCGTCTTCGCGCTGGACTGGCAGGCGCATGGCCTGTGCTATGGCATCCCCCGGGAGCAGGTGGCAGGGCCGGGCGATGTGGTCTTCAACGGCAGCCGCGCCGCCCTGCCGCTGGCGGCGCAGGTCTTTCCCGGGCTGCGGGTGATCCTTGTCACTGCCCCCGATGCCGTCCTGGCGGCGCGTCTGGCCGCAAGGGGCCGCGAGGACGAGGCCGACATCCGCGCCCGGCTGGCCCGTGCGGCCTTCACCCTGCCGAAGGGGATTTCCGCCACCATCGTGGTGAACGACGGCACGGCCGAAGAGGGCATCGCCCGGCTTCTGGCGGCGCTTCAGCCGGTCAGCGCGTAGCGGTGCAGAAGATGGAACCGGCCCTCCGCATCCTCGCCGAACAGGCACAGATCCTCGATCACGAAGGGGCGCGGCAGCACCGCGTCGAAATGCGCCTGCAGCGCGGCGGCCACCGGCGCGGCCCTGTCGGCCGCCAGCCGGTCGGTCAGCGTCAGGTGGAAGCGGAATTCCTCCATCACGAAGGGGTATCCCCAGAGGTCCAGCAATTCGCGCTGGCGGCGGGACAGCCGGTCGGGGCGGCGGCGGGCGATCTCGGCTTCTGTCAGCGGCGCGCGCAGCGTGTTCGTGCCTTCGACCACCGCGGCGCCAAGGTCCAGAAGCGCCGCTTCGCAGCCTTTCGGGGTCAGGGCGAGGAAACCGTCCAGGCTTTCCAGCACCAGCCCGTCGCAGGTCACCGGAGAAAGGCGCGCGGCAAGGGCGGCGATGGTGCATGCCGCATCCTCTGCCGTCAGGCCGCTGGCCAGCCGGAAAGGTGCGCGGATCGTGCCGTGAAAGCCGTAGCGCTGCGGGTCGCGGGTGATCGCGGCGGGGTCGGGAATGCCCGGCACCCGCGGCTGCGGCAAGGCATGTCCGGCTGCGGCATCCCGGCCCAGCCATTCCGCCGCGCGGCTGGCAAAGGCTCCGGGACGCGGGGCGTAATAGACGGCAAGACGTTTCATCTGGTCCATGCGCGGCGGCCTATCCGGGCTTTGTCACATGGGTGTGACGGGGCCGTGGCACCAGACGCCACCACCACAGGGATCGCAAGGGAGAACAAGACATCATGACGACCGAGACGATCCTGGCCAATGCGACGCTTGTCCTGCCGGGGGAAACCCTGCGCGGGCAGGTCCGGCTGCATGAAGGCCGCATCGCCGACATCGCCGAGGGCACGGGCCTGCCTGCGGGGGCCATCGACTGCGGCGGCGATCTGGTGATGCCCGGCCTGATCGAGCTTCACACCGACAATATCGAACGTCATCTTCAGCCCCGCCCACGGGTCGACTGGCCGCACCAGGCTGCCATTATCGCCCATGACGCCGAACTCGCCAGCGTCGGCATCACCACGGTGTTCGACGCGCTGCGCGTGGGATCTGTCTTCACGTCAAGCAATGCCGGATACGGCGAATATGCCCGCGCGCTGGCTGACGAGATTCTTGACATGCGGTCGCGGAATCTGCTCCGCATCAGCCATTTCCTGCACCTGCGCGCCGAGATCTGTTCGGAAACGCTGGTCGAGGAGATGGCCAAGTTCGGCCCCGGCGACCGGATCGGCATCGTCAGCCTCATGGATCACACGCCCGGCCAGCGGCAGTTCCAGGACATCGGCAAGCTGCGCGACTACGTGATGGGCAAGCGGGGCCTGACCGATGCCGAATTCGACGCCCATGTCCGGGACCAGCAGGCGCTGCGCGAGCGGGTGGGAGAGCAGCACGAGGCGGTCGCGGTGGCCGAGGCCCGCCGTTACGGTGCCGTGCTGGCCAGCCACGACGACACCACCGCGGAGCAGGTCGCCATCTCGGCCGGGCACGGCATGCAATTCGCCGAATTCCCGACCACGGCCGAGGCAGCGCAGGCCTGCCACACGCACGGCATCCGGGTGATGATGGGGGCGCCGAACCTGATCCGCGGCGGCAGCCATTCCGGCAATGTCGCGGCGCGGGACCTGGCCGAGGCGGACCTGCTGGACATCGTTTCCTCGGACTACGTGCCCTCGTCGCTACTGTCCTCGGCCCTGATGCTGGGTGATCTCTGGGGGGACACTGCCCGCGGCGTCGCCACCGTCACCGCGGCGCCGGCCGAAGCGGCGGGGCTGTCCGACCGGGGCCATCTGCGGCCTGCGGCCCGGGCCGATGTGATCCGCGTTGCCCGGGTCGGCGCCACGGGGGCGGTGCGCGGCGCCTGGGTCCAGGGCCGCCGGGTCGCCTGATCCTGCCGTGGTGTGACCGTCGTCGGATGATCTGGAACGGGCGGCCTGATTTTGGCGAGGAGAGCTCTGGCGCTGGCCGGTCTCCTTGATCGTGAGCCGGGTCGTTGAAAGGACAATCCCGCCGGGAACCCGCACCTGCGAAGGCTGCATAAGCGTGAAGTGAGGCGAAAATGTCGTTGCCGCCCATTGGGGCAGGGGCAGTGACTGTATGATGGCCGGGATACTTGACAATTAAAGTCAGCATTCTAGAAGCCTTTTCCTGATGGATTGAGTCAGAATCTCTTGCGATGCCAGCCCGCGCGCGGTTGCCAGCCCTTCAAAGCAGGACAAGACAACCGAAGGGGAACCGCCATGACCACGCACGGCAAGCCCGCCCTCAGGGGCCGGCTTCTGGCCACGACCACCATTCTCGCACTCTGCGCCGCGCCTGCCGCGGCCCAGGAACGCGAAAACGTCTTCCAGATGCTCGGCCGCATCATCCTTGGCACCGGGACGGCCAAGGTGGCGATCGACACGCCGCAGGCCGTGACCGCGCTGGAGCAGGAGGATCTGGACCAGAAGCAACCCCAAACCCTGTCCGACCTGTTCAAGGGGGTTCCGGGTGTGCAGACCGCCGGTGCCTCGGCGCGGCCGTTGGGTCAGGCCTTCAACATCCGCGGCGTCGGCGTAACCGAAGAAGCCGCGTCCGAAGACCGCATCAAGGTGACGGTCGATGGCGCGCCCAAATTCTTCGAAGGCTACCGCATGGGGGCCTTCTTTGGCGATCTGGAACTGTTCAAGCGGGTCGAAATCCTGCGTGGCCCGGCTTCCTCGACACTTTACGGCTCGGGCGCAATCGGCGGCGTGGTGGCCTTCACCACCAAGGACGCCAGCGACTATCTGGTGGACGGTCAGGATCACACCCTGCGCCTGAAGGCCAACGGCACGACCAATGGCGGCGTGCTGGGAGGCGGGCTGATCTATGCGCAGCGCGCCGGCAATGCGGAATTCCTGGCAGCCCTGAATACCACCGAGGGGGACACGCTGAAGGACGGCGCCGGTGGCGATATCCTTGGGACGGCGCACAAATCCTGGTCCGCCCTGTTCAAGGCCGGCATCCATTTCGGCAACGACGATGACCAGTCGCTCAAGTTCTCCTGGGCCCGGACGGACACCGATCTGAAGGACACCCAGGTCGTCCAGACGGGCGGCTCGTCCTTCTTTCCGGTCTTCGGCGTGCATGACCTGCACACCATCGACGATACGGTCACGCTGACCTATGGCAACGGTTTTGCGGGGAATGATCTGCTCGACCTGACGGTGCAGCTTTCCTACACCAACCAGAAGGCCGAGAAGTCGAACTTCCACGGTGGCATGGCCTCGTGCGGACCGGGCACGCTCGCGATCCTTTGCGACAGCAACTACGGTTATGAAACGGTCGCGCTGAAGATCGAGAACACTTCCGACCTGTCGGGCGGCGCCTGGGAAAACTATCTGACCCTGGGCTTCCAGACCTCCGAGCAGAAGCGCACCGCGGGGACGAGCACCGGTGGGATCTTCGCCTTCCACCCCGAGGGGACCGACCGCCGCAACTCCATTTACGCACAGGGCGAGTTCACCTGGAACGAGCGCCTGACGCTGATCTCGGGCGTTCGCGTCGAATTCGGCGAGCGTATTCCGTCGGCTGCGGTCACGGGCGGCTCCAGGGTCGATGACACCGCAATCTCTGCCACGTTGTCGGCGATGTATCGCATCAACGACACCTTCGCGATCTTCGGCACCTATGCGCAGACCGAGCGGCTGCCGACGCTGGACGAATTCTACACCAGCGGCGGCGTCCAGCTTCCGAGTCTCGACCTGAAGAAGGAAGAGGCCGAGACCTTCGAACTGGGCTTCACCATGCAACAAGAGGGCATCTTCTCGACCGAAGACAGCCTGGCCCTGAAGTTCACGGCCTTCCACAACGACATGACCAACCTGGTCAATCGCAACACGGGTGGGGCTGCGGGCACGCCCTACTACAACAACATCGCCGCGGCCAAGATCTGGGGCGGCGAACTCGAAGCCTCATATGACGCCGAACGCTGGTTCGGCAGCGTGGCATGGGGTAAGGTCAAGTCGAAAAACGAGGCGACGGGCGCGCAACTGGCCTCGACCCCGGCCGAGATGGTGGCCCTTACCCTGGGCCTGAAACTGCCCGAGCAGAACCTGGTGGTCGGCTGGCATGGCTATTATTACGACAAGATCAGCACGGGGGCGGCCTTCTCGGTCGGCCTGCCGGCCCTTGCCGGAAAGGCCTACGACACCCACGATATCTTCGTGAGCTGGAAGCCCCAGGAAGGCGCCATGGCCGGGCTTGAGGTCAACCTCTCGGTCGAAAACGTCTTCGACAAGGAATACATCAACAACCTCGCGCTCGACAAAGGCGTTGGCCGCAATGCCAAGCTGACCATCGCGAAGAACTTCACCTGGTAGGGAAGGCGGGCGATGCGGGTTGCGCGCTGATCCTGCTGCCTGTTCCGGCAAGTGCCGCGACGGCTCGGGACAGTGGCGCGCCCGCTGGTGATCCGCGGGGCGCCGGGCAATCCGGCGCCCCGGAACAGGAAGCATCTGCCGGGTGCTGACGGAATTCGAACGGCATGCGCGATTGCTGCCGGCGGCGGTAGCGTCGAGCAGGTGATCTGGGCGGTATGCGGCCATGAAGGCGGGGCGCCAATTCCTGCTGATTTCCCGCTTCGGAAGGCAACAGCCGTTCGGGACGGGGTGTTTCCCCGGTGCCGATGATGCGGTTTTTGCAGGCGGCGGCCTCGACGCAGTTGCCTGTCGACCGGCAGGCAAGTAGGATGGAGAAGGCGGTATCCACACTGTCCACGCTTGCCCCCGAAGACACCGCAGGACGCATCCTCGCCGGGAGTGACGAAGGCAAGCCGGCCCTGACGGGGCGCGCCCGTGGCGGTGCGGATCGGTCCTAAACGAGCGCAGACCTGTTGCTTACCAGTTGTTGCGGCTGTGTGGGCAGACATTCGGCATCATGCTCACGACAGACCCTGTGCAAGGCCCGACGCTGCTTGCTGCAAGGAGGCATGGCCATGACCGCTTTCAACATCGTGCGCTTCAAGGTGAAACCGGGGCGCGAACAGGATTTCCTCGACGCCCACCGGAATGTGGCGGCCGATTGGCCGGGGCTTCGCGCCGCCAATATCGTCAAGACCGGCGAGCGCGCCTATTGCCTCGTGGCCGAATGGCCCGACCCGGATGCGATCACCGCGGCGCGCTCCCAGATGATCGCCACGCTCGACGGCTTCCGCGACACGCTGGAGGATCTTGGCCCCGGTCTCGGCGCCACCGATCCGGCTTCGGGGCCTGTGGTCATGGCCTTGCGCTGATCGCCCGGACCGCGTTCGCCCATATCTTTCGCCCGCAGGGCCACCCGGCCCCTGCCGACGGTTTGGCTGGGGCCGAAGGTTGGCGATCCCTGCCGTGAGCGGCCGATGCTGCGCGCGGCTGTCGCGGGCACAAGGCGTATGTTGCAGCCCCGGCCTTCAATGCCGGTTTTCGCGAACTCCTGCTGAAACACGATGGGCGCAGAACGGCCGCATCGAAACGCCGGAGATGAGGTCCCCATGAAGACCACCCTTCTTGCCCTGTCGCTGGCGCTGCCCGCCGGCGCCCCCGCCCTTGCCTGCAGCGCCGGGGAGATTCTGCCGAAGCCCGCCGCGCCGCAAGGTCGGCCGGTCGTTCAGGTCGATGAACCCTGCCGACTCCATGATGCCATGCTGGCCGGACCCGCAGTGATCCGGTAACCCCCGTTCCGGCCGCAGGGCCGCCCACGCATTATCCCGGCCTGCCGGTCCTTCCCCCCGGCACGGCTGACGACCGGCCGGTTCACCGCTGGGGCGGTGACGGGGCAGTATTGGTCCTGCTCCGGGTCCGGTTTCCTTTCATGACGCAATGGCCTCGCCGGGCCCCGCTGCCGCCTTTCCCGGGGCGGAGCGGGCGCCGGCGGGGTTCAGTCCGGCGCACCGCGGTAGATATAGCCGTTCCCGCGCGAGGACTGGATCAGCCGCCCGTCGATCCCGGCCCGTTCCAGCTTGCGCCGCAGCCGGGTGATGCGGGTGTCGATGCTGCGGTCCAGCGGGTCGTTGCCATGCGCGGGCGCCAGCCGCAGGAGGTCGTCGCGGCTCAGCAGTCTGCCGCGGTTGGTGGCGAAGGCCGCGACCAGGTCGACCTCGGTGGGGAACAGCGGCAGGGGCGAGCCCCCCGCATCCAGCACCCTCCACCGCTGCAGGTCCAGAGACAGGGGGCCGAAGGGCAGGATCTCCGGCCCCGCCAGCCTTCGGCGGCGCAGAACGGCGGCGATCCGGGCGTTCAGCTCGGCAAGCGAGAAGGGCTTGGTCACATAGTCGTCCGCCCCGACCTCCAGCCCGGCCACGCGGTCCACCAGATCGCCCGCGCCCGTCAGCATCACGATTCCGATGTCGTGCTGCTGGCGCAGCCGGCGGGCGATGCTGAAACCGTCCTCGCCCGGCAGGCCGAGGTCGAGGATCACCAGATCCGGCACGTCCTCGGCCAGAAGCCGGTCCAGTTCGTCCGCCCGCCGGGCTGTGCGCAGGCGGTGGCCCTGCGGCTCCAGCGCCTCGGCCAGCATCCGCAGGATCGCGGGCTCGTCATCGACGGCGATCAGGTCCGCCATGGGTCCGGGGTGGATGAGGGAATCGGCATCGGATGTTGTATCGGGCTGCAAGAAAGAAGGCAGGCGGAACATAGGGCGCATCCGGCGGATGGTCCCGGCATCAGGCGAAGGCCGACTGTGCAGGATGCGAAGTCCCGTCGGTTTTCCATGGGCTATCCACGCCTTTTCCTTGGCGCACCGCCGCTTGCGTGCTGACTGGCGACATCGGGGTGAAACAGGGCCGGGGTTCAAGGCGGAAGGCGGCAGATGGGGATCGGGACAATCGCGATGCGGGCGATGACTGCGCTGGGCCTTGGCCGGGCCTCGCTGATGCTGGCGCTTTGCGCGCTGCCGCTGGGCGGCCTGATCCTCGGGCTGGCCGTGGACCAGTTCATCCGGCAACGGGCGGCGCTGCTGGGCGAACTGACCGGCGCGGTCGCCGAGCAGCACCACGCGCTGGCCGCGATGCTGGGCGACGCCGACCGGCAGGTGGGCCGGATGCGCCTGACGATCGAGGATGCGGTGAACGCGGGCATCCCACGCGACTGGCGGGCCGGATTGGCGACCGTCACCGCCCCCATGTCCCGTGCCGTGCTGGAAGGGGTGGAATGGATGCCGGACGGGGTTCCTTCGGCCGCGGGCAATCTGATCGGCGTGGCCGATCTGGCGCTGCGGCCCGACCCCGGCCCGGTGGATGCCGCGCTGGAGATGCTGGGCGTGGTCGAGGTCGAGGCGCGGCTGGGCACCCGCGCGCATTGGAGCTATTTCTTCTCGGCCCGGGGCGATTTCATCACCATCCATCCCCATGTCGGGCTGGCCGCGATCGCGGGTTCGGCCAGCAGGCCGGTGGAGTCGGTGGCGGATCTGGTGGCCTACTGGCTGGACTACGATGTCTTCCGGCTGGGCACTCCCGCCGCCAATCCCGACCGTCTGTCCTACTGGACCCCGGTCTACCAGGATGCGGGCGGGGCCGGACCGATGGTCAGCCATGCCGCGCCCGTCTACGCCGGGGGCGCATTCCAGGGCATCGTGGGGATCGACGTGCTGCTGGACACGTTCCAGACGCTGCTGTCCCGCCTGCGCCAGCCGGTCGGATTTCTGGCCGTGGTCGATGCCGGAAATGCGGTGCTGGCGGTCGAGGGCGCCTCGTTCGGCGGGGACGGGGCGGCGATGCGCCGGTATCTGGCCGAAACCGGGCTGGGGGTGCCGGGCGATCAGCCCGCCTTCCGCCGCCATGGCGGCGACTGGGCGCTGTCGCGCCCGGTAGGCGGCACACCGTTCCGGCTGCTCTACATCGTGCCGGATGCCGAGATGAACGCCTGGCTGCTGCCGCGGCTGGCGGTGTTCGGCTGGATCCTGCTGGGGCTGGTGCTGACGCTTGCCGGGTTGTGGCTGATCCTCCACCGCCTCTATATCCGCCCCGCCTTCCGGCTGAGCGATTATCTGGTCGCGCAGGCCGCCGGTGGTGCGGTCGAACCTCCGGACCTGCCGGCGCTCTGGCGCGGCAGCCTCGCCCGGATCTCGGAGGCCTTCGCCTCCGGCCAGCTTTACCGCCAGCGGCTGGAGGAAAGCGAGGCGCGGTTCCTGGCCGCCACCTCGGGCCTGCCGGACGGTTTCGCCATCCTGGGGCCCGACGGGCTGATCGTCTTCCACAACGCCGCCTTCCAGCGGCTGCTGGGGGGCGGCGCGGGGCAATGCGGTCTGAAGATCGGCTGGCCGCTGGCCGATGCCTCGGGCCTGGCCGGGCTGGGCGAGGAGCCGGGCCTGCTGCACGGCCGCTGGATCACCTGCCGCCGCACGCCCATGGCCGACGGCGGGCAGGTGATCGTGCTGCGCGACGTGACCCTGGCCCGCGCCGCCGAGATGCGCCTGCGCGAAAGCGAGGCGCGCTATCGCACCGTGGTCAACACCCAGACCGAATTCGTCGCCCGCTTCACTCCCGACGGCAGGCCGACCTTCGCCAATGACGCCTATTGCCGCTACATGAACCTGACGCAGGAGGAACTGGTCGGCCGCGGGATCAGCGACTTCTCGTATATCCTCCCCGAGGACCGGGTCCAGCACGACGCCCATCTGGCGGAACTGACCCCGGAAAATCCGACCTGCACCGTGGTGTTCCGCTCGATCCTGCCCGACGGCAGCTTTCACTGGGAGGAATGGAATGACACCGGCATCTTCGATGCCGCGGGGCGGCTGGTCGAATTGCAGGCGGTCGGCCGCGACATAACCGAGCGCAAGCTGGCTGAAGAGGCCCTGAGGCAGAGCGAGAAGATGGCGGCACTGGGCTCGCTGCTGGCGGGGGTGGCGCATGAGTTGAACAACCCGCTGTCGATCGTGGTGGGCTATGCCGGGATGTTGCAGGAATTCGCCCCCGACGAGGCCACCCGCCGCCGCGCGCAGGAGATCCATGTCGCCGCCGAACGCTGCGCCCGGATCGTGCGGACTTTCCTTGCCATGGCCCGCTCGCGACCGGCCGAGCATGTGGCGGTCCAGCCCGGCGAGGTCATCGCCGATGCGCTGCGGCTGGCGGCTTATGGCCTGCGCAGCAACGGGATCGAGGTGGTGGTCGAGGCGGCGCCCGATCTGCCCGCGGTGCTGGCCGACCGCGACCAGCTGCATCAGGTGTTCATGAACCTGATCCTGAACGCCCAGCAGGCGATGATGGCGGTCGAGGGGCCGCGCCGTCTGACCATCCGCAGCTTCGTCGAGGGCGGACGGGCCGTCACCACGCTGACCGATACCGGCCACGGCATCGACCCGGCCAGCAAGCCGCGCCTGTTCGACCCCTTCTTCACCACCAAGCCGCAGGGTATGGGCACCGGTATCGGCCTGTCGGTCTGCCTGAGGATCGTCGAGGCGCATGGCGGCCTCATCCGGCTGGAACCGGCCCCGGGCGGCGGGGCCGAGGCGCGGGTCGAACTGCCCGCCACCGGGGCCGCCGAGGCGTTGGTGGAAGAACGGGCCATCCCGCCGCTGTCGGGCCATGTGCTGGTGGTCGACGACGAACCCGGCATCGTGTCATGGATCGCCGAGGCGCTGGCCGCCGCGGGCCTGACGGTCACCGGCCTGACCTCGGGACAGGCGGCGCAGGAGGCGCTGGCCACCAGCCATTTCGACGCCCTGCTGACCGACCTGCGGATGCCCGGGATCAGCGGCGACCGGCTGACCGCCTTCGTCGCCCGGCACCGCCCGGCGCTGCTGGCGCGGACGGTGGTGATGACGGGCGATGCTCTGGGGTCGGAAAGCCCGCTGGCGCATCGGGTGGCGGCGGTGATCGAGAAACCCGTGGACCGCGCCGCGCTGCTGGCCGTGCTGGCCCGCGTGCTGGAAGGAGGAGAATCATGAGCGGGCAGCCACAGATCCTTGTCGTGGACGACGAGGCCGGATTGCGGGCGATGATCGAGGATTACCTGACGATGCAGGGCTTCGACGTGTTGCAGGCCGAGAACGGCGCGGCGCTGGACCGGGTGCTGGCCAGGGCCCGGCCCGAGGTGATCGTGCTGGACGTGAACATGCCCGGCGAGGACGGGCTGTCGATCCTGTCGCGGTTGCGCGGGGCGGGGCACCGGATGGGCATCGTCATGCTGACCGCCAATGCCGACGAGGTCGCCAAGGTGACCGGCCTTTCCACCGGCGCCGACGACTACATCGTCAAGCCGTTCGAACCGCGCGAACTGCTGGCACGGCTGCGTGCCGTGCTGCGCCGTCTGCCGCCGCGCCCGGCCGAGGCGCCCCGGCGCGGGAATGCGCTGGCGCTGGGGCCTTGCAGGCTGGATCTGGACGGGCGGCGGCTGTTCGGGGCGGACGGGGTCGAGATCGAGGTCAGCGCGATGGAATTCGACCTGCTGGAAACCTTCGCCCGCCACCCGCGCCAGATCCTGTCGCGCGGGCGGTTGTGCGAGCTGTCGCACGGCCGTCCGCTGGGCGATGGCGACCGCAGCGTCGACATCCGCATCACCCGCCTGCGCAAGAAGATCGAGACCGACCCCGCCCGTCCCGTCCTTCTGCGGACCGTGCGGGGCGAGGGCTATCTGTTCGATCCCTCCGCCTTGTAACAGTGCGGCCTGCGCCGCGACAACCGGCTGAAACCTCGTTGCCCCAGAAGGCGTCATCGACAACGAGGAGTGATTTCGATGACCATCCTGACCTATATCCGCGGCTGGGTGCAGCACCGGCAGGACCGCGCCCAACAACTGCGCGACTTGCGGTTCCTGACGGAAATGGACGACCGGATGCTGGCCGATATCGGTATCGACCGCAGCATCGCCTGGCAGCTTTGGCAGGAGGCGCATGATGCGCCCTTCATCCACCCGCCTGCCGGGCATTCTGCCGTGCGGCCCGGCACCGTGGCGCGCTGGACCTGACGAAAGGGACGAAAGATGAGGCTGCACCGCATTGCCGCCGCGCTGGCCCTGCTGGCCGGTCTTTGCTTCCCCGCGCTGGCCGCAGCTTGCGCGCCGGGCAAGCCGGGACTGGAGGGGCTATATGTGCTTGAGGGCGAGATGGAGGTGGGCGCACAGCTCATGCTGCTGGCCGACGGGCGGTTCGAATTCGGGCTGGCCTATGGCGCGATCGACCAATACGGGCGCGGCTGCTGGTCGGTCGATGGCACGGAACTGACATTGAAGGTCGAGGGCCGCAAGGTTCCCGCACGGCATTCGCCGGAGGATCGCCGTTTCCGCGGCATGACCCTGATCGTCGAACGCGACGGCCTGCTGCGCTGGCCGCTTCCCGGTTTCCGCGGTGTGTTCGAAAGGGTGCGCCGCTGATCCTGTTGCCTCCGGCGGCGATTGTGCTGGCCCGAAGGCCCGGCCCGTGTAAAATCCCGGCCCGAAGGGGGTTTCATGCGCATCGCCTTCTCCAGCCACAGCCTGCCGCCGGCCGAACGGGCCGCGCTTCTGCGCGAGGTCTATGCCCGTTCGACGATCGGCTGCGATCTTGCCCCGGTCGGCGAGGGCGCGCTTGCGATCGAGTTCGACGCGCTGGTGCTGCCCGGCGGCGGGGTCGGTGGCGGCCGCTACTCGCCCATGACGGCGCAGCGTGGCGAGGAACACGTGACGGGCGAGGGCATCATGCTCTCGGCCAGCGCGGGCCGGTTCGGCGCGGGCGTGGAGGGGCGCGAGATGCTGACCGGCGGCGAAGGCATGGTCACGGCGATGCCGATGCACTGCGCCAGCCGTTGGATCTATCCCGCCGAGCAGACCGTGGCCTCGGTATGGATCGAGCGGGCGGCGCTGGCCGATGTGGCGCCGGGGCTGGATCTCGACACGCCGCGGCTGCTGACGCCCGATACGCCGGGGCTGGCGCTGCTGATGGCCTATGCGCAGGTGCTGCGCGAGACCCCGCCCGAGGGGGCCGCCGCCGCGCTGGCCACGACTCACCTGTCCGATCTCGCGGCGCTGGTGCTGGGTCATGGGACCGGGGCTGCACCGGCGGCGGGGCGGGCTGCCCGTCTGGCCGCGATCCGGCGTGACATGGCGGCGCGGTTCCGCGACCCGGATCTTGGCATCGCCACCCTGGCCCGCCTGCACGGGATCACCCCGCGCTATCTGCAGATGCTGTTCGCCGAGACGGGCGAGAGTGCGGCAGAGGTCCTGTCGGGGCTGCGGCTGGATGCGGCGCGGGCCCGGCTGACCGATCCGCGCCGTGCCTCCGAGGGAATCGGCACTATCGCCTTCGATTGCGGCTTCCACGACCTGTCCACCTTCAACCGCGGTTTCCGCCGGCGGTTCGGCATGGCCCCCGGAGCCTGCCGCGCCGGGATGCGGGGTGACGGGCAAGGATAGTCCGGCCAGCCGCTATTGCGGGCGGTTCGGGTCCAGCCGTTCGAGCAGGCGGCCATAGGCCCGCTGGCCCTTGCGGAAGACGTCCAGCCGGAAGAATTCATCCGGGGCGTGCAGGTTCTCGTCGGCGTGCGAGAAGCCGAACATCACCGCATGGACGCCAAGCGCATCGCGCAGCGTGGTCAGCACCGGGATCGAGCCGCCCAGCCGGGTGAGGTAGGGCTGGCGCCCGTAGACCTCGGCCAGAACGTCCTGCGCGACCTTGCTGGCATTGTGGCCCGCAGGGGTCTGGAACGGATCTCCCCGGCCGGGGTTCTGCACCACCTCGGCGGTGACGCCCGGCGGGCAATGCGCCGCGACATGGGCGCGGATCAGGGCCAGCACCCGCTCCGGCGACTGGTCGGCCACGAGACGGCAGGTGATCTTGGCCCGCGCCTCGGCCGGAAGCACGGTCTTGCCGCCGGCCCCCTGCCAGCCCGAGGTCAGGCCGTTCACGTCCAGCGTCGGCCGCGCCCACAGGCGTTCGCGCGTGGTATAGCCCGGCTCGCCCCAGGTGGCAGGGGCGCCGGTCTCGGCCAGGTAGTCGGCCTCGTCATAGGGAATCCGGGCGATGGCGGCGCGGGTCTCGTCCGACAGCGGCAGGACATCGCCGTAGAAGCCCGCGATGGTGATCGTGCCATCCGCCGCCCGCATCGAGGCGACCAGTTGCGTCAGCGCCAGCGCCGGATTGGCGATGCCGCCGCCGTGCAGCCCGGAATGCTGATCGGCCCGCGGGCCGCGCACCACCACCTCAAGCGAGACCATGCCCTTCAGCGCTTCGACGATCTGCGGCTGGTCGGGCGACCATTGCAGCCCGTCGGCGGAAAAGATCATGTCGGCCTTCAGCAGGTCGGCATTCGCCGCCACGAAGTCCGGCAGGTCGGGAGAGCCGATCTCTTCCTGGCCCTCGAAGAAGAACTTCACGTTGATCGGCAGGCGGCCCGTGGTCTTCAGCATCGCCTCGACGACGAGGATCGGGATCAGCATCCCGCCCTTGTCGTCCGAGGCGCCCCGGCCCCACAGCCTGCCGTCGCGCACCTCCGGCTGGAACGGGGGCGAGGTCCAGAGGTCGAAAGGCTCCGCCGGCTGCACGTCGAAATGGCCGTAGATCAGGATCGTCGGCGCGTCCGGCCCGGCCTGCAGCCAGTCGGCGCAGACCACGGGATGGCCCGCTGTCGGCAGCACGCGGGCGTTGCCGATCCCGGCGCGGACCAGCCGGGCGGCCACCCAGTCGGCGGCGCGGTGGACATCCGGGATGTTCTCAGGCTTGGCCGAGACCGAGGGGATGCGGACGAAGTCGATCAGTTCGGCCAGGAACCGGTCCTGTTCACGGTCGAGATAGGCTTGCCAGTCCTGCATCTTCGCCTCAGTTCAGGTCGCGCGGGAAGTCGCGGACCTGGGTTTCCTGCTTGACCACCTCGTCGCCGTCGCGGGCCAGGATTTCCGTCTCCATCCGCCAGACATCGCGCAGCGCGCGCACCGTGGCCTTGACCGACAGCGTGACCTTCCAGCCGGTATCGCGGGCATAGACCTTGTCCCAGGTGCAGGTCGCGGTGGCCGAGTTCGGATCGCCCGCCTTGATCGAGAAGGTCTCGGTCGATTTCTGGGTCAGCATCATGCCGGTGTGCGGATGGCGGAAGCTGCCCGCATCGCCGACCTGGGCATAGGTTGTCCAGCCGGTCACGGCATCCTCGATCACCCGGCGGCTGAAGGGTTCGGCGGGGACCAGCACCTCGACCGCCAGCGGCGTGGCGCTTTCGGCGGGGGGGAAGGCGGGCAGGGCGGCATCGGCGGCCTGCGGCGCACGCGAGGGCAGGACCAGACGGCTTTCCCCGGTGTGGATCGTCAGCGTCGCGCGTTCCGGCGCCGGGAAGACGATGGGGAAATAGCCGGTGGCGATCCCCAGCCGCAGCCGCGATCCCTTCGGCAGCTTCTGCCCCAGGCAGCGCAGCTTCAGCCGCACGGTCTCAACCTTGCCGGGCACCATCGGTTCGAGGTCCAGATGGTCGTTGCGGTGGGTCAGGTTCAGCACGCCATAGCTGATCCGCGTCGCCGCACCTTCCGGGGCCACCAGCGACAGCGTGGCGACCAGTTGCGCCACAGGCTTGTCGGAGGCCAGCTTCAGCTCCACCTCGGGGAAGCCGAGCAGGTCGATGTCCTCTGCCAGCGGATCGGTGTCGAAGACCAATTGTCCGCCCGCCTCGGCCCGCTGGTCCAGCGCCTGCGCGGGCACCACGCCATAGGGGCACCACATGCCCGCCGCCATGCCATGCGTCTCGGGCGAGGAGATCGACAGTTCCGCCGAGGCCCCTGTGCCGAAGTCCAGCCGCCCGGGCGCCAGCGACAGCACCGTCTGCCCGACATTCGCGGCGGGCCAGGACGGTTCCGAGACCCAGCGGCCCGGCAGTTCGTCGTAATAGGCCGCGGGGGGGGCGGCCTCCTGCACCCAGGCGCGCAGTTCGGGCTCGTCGTCGATGCCGTTGTCGATGCCTTTCAGGTGGCGGTCCCACCAGCGGATGCATTCCTGAAGGAAGCCGATCCGCGGTCCGGGCAGGGCGAAATGCGGATATTTATGCGCCCAGGGACCGATCAGTCCCTTCTTCGGGCAGGTCAGCCCTTCAAGCAGCCGGAAGACGGCGTTGGTGTAGCCATCGACCCAGCCGCCCACGGCATAGACCGCGGCCTCGATATCGGCATAGTTCTCGCAGACGGAGCCGTGCTTGTAGAAGTCGTCGCGGCGCTGGTGGGTGAACCAGTCCTGCATCCAGATGCCGTTGCCGTTCAGCCTTTCCTCCCACATCCGCCGCCAGCCGGCGCCGACGATCGCCGGGTCAGGCGGGGTCATGGCGATGGCCCAGGCGGTGGTGCCCCAGTGCATGTTGTCGATCATCTGCGCGCCGCCGAGGTAATGCACGTCGTCGGCATAGCGGTCGTCGGTCGAGCAGAGCGAGATCACCGCCTTCAGCGCCGGGGGGCGCCGCGCCGCGACCTGCAGGCCGTTGAATCCGCCCCAGGAGATGCCGATCATCCCCACCGTGCCGGAGCACCAGGGCTGCGCGGCCAGCCATTCGATCACCGCCAACGCGTCGTCCTGTTCCTGCTTGAGATATTCGCCCTTGCACAGCCCCTGGCTGTCGCCCGAGCCGCGCATGTCCACCCGCACCCCGGCATAGCCGTGACCGGCGAAATAGGGATGGGTCAGCGCGTCGCGGTCGACGGTTCCGTCGCGCTTGCGATAGGGCAGGTATTCCAGCACGGCGGGCACGGGATCGGCCTCGGCATCCTCGGGCAGCCAGATACGGGCGGCAAGGTTCACGCCGTCCGGCATCGGAATCCAGACATTCTCGATCTCGCGCACCTTGCGCGGGAAATCGGTGACGGTGCGGATCTCGTTCATTTGGACTCCTCCAGTCCGGCCGGGGCCGGGTCTTGCAGCGGGAAATGGCAGGTCAGGCGGCTGGCGCCGACCTGCCGGGGTTCGGGCGCCTCGGTGGCGCAGATGTCTCGGGCGAAGGGGCAGCGTGTGTGGAACTCGCAGCCCGGCGGGCGGGCCAGCAGCGAGGGCACCTCGGCCGGAAGCTTGATCCGCGCCTTCGCGCGGTCGGGGTCCGGCTCGGGGTTCGCCGACAAGAGCGCGGCGGTATAGGGGTGGCGGGGCGTGGTGAAGATCGCCTCGGTCCCGCCCTGCTCGACGAAGCGGCCCAGATACATCACCGCCATCCGGTCGGCGATCTGGCGGACCACATGCAGGTTGTGGGTGATGATCAGCATCGACAGGCCCAGCCGGTCGCGCAAGCCGTTCATCAGGTTCAGCACCTCGCCCTGGACCGAGACGTCCAGCCCCGCCGTCGGCTCGTCCGCGATCACCAGTTCGGGGTCCAGCGCGATGGCCCGCGCCACGCCGACCCGCCGCGCCTGTCCGCCCGACAATTGGTGCGGGTAGCGCGAGGCGAAATCCTGCGGCAGGCCGACCAGCGCCAGAAGGCGCCGCACCTCGGCGTCGAGGTCGCGCCCCTTCAGCCCGTGGATGCGGAAGGGTTCCGACAGCAGCGCCCGCACGTCCAGCCGGGGCGAAAGCGATCCGACCGGGTCCTGGAACATCATCGGCGCGCGGCGGCGCAGTTCCTTCAGCGCGGCCCCGTGCAGGCCCGTCACCTCTTGCCCGGCAAAGACGAGCCGGCCCGAGGCGACCTTCTGCAATCCGTTCAGGGTGCGTGCCAGCGTGGTCTTGCCCGAGCCGGATTCGCCGACCAGCGCGAAGGTCTCTCCCCGGCCGATCTGGAAGCTGACGCCGGCCACCGCCTCGATCCGCGTCGCCTGCCCGCCCAGCCGGGCGGTCAGCCCGCCGGTGGAAAACTCGACCCGCAGGTCCGAGACGGAAAGCAGCGGATCGCTCATGCCGCGCCCCCGACACCGGCGTGCCAGCAGCGCACGACATGCCCCGGCGCGGGGGAGACCGCGGGGGGAGGGGCGGCGCATTCCGCGGTGGCGGCGGGGCAGCGGTCGCGGAAGATGCAGCCTGCCGGACGGTTCCTCAGATCGGGCAGGGTGCCGGGAATGGTCGGCAACTGGAGCACCCTTTCGTGCAGCCGGGCCGGATCGCAGGCCAGAAGGGCGCGGGTATAAGGGTGACGGGCGTCGCGGAAGATCTGCCGGACGGAGCCGCGTTCGACCACCTCGCCCGCATACATCACGATCATCTCGTCGCACAGCTCTGCGATCACGCCCAGATGGTGCGAGATGAACAGGACCGAGCAACCGATCTGCGCCTGCAGGTCCTTCAGCAGCTCGATGGTCGCCACCTCCAGCGTGGCGTCCAGCGCCGTCGTCGGTTCGTCGGCGATCAGCAGCGCGGGCCGCATCATCAGCGCCATGGCGATGGCGATCCGCTGCTTCATCCCGCCGGAAAACTCGTGCGGATACTGCCCCAGCCGCCGCTCGGGATCGGGAATACGCACCAGCCGCAGCATCTCGACCGAGCGGGCGTCCTTTTCCTTGCGCGTCAGGCCCGAGCGATACTGGATGTCGCGCATCTGTCGGCCGACCGACAGGACGGGGTTCAGCGCGCCCATCGGGTCCTGAAAGACGGTGGCGATGCGCTGGCCGCGCAGGTCCCGCATCGCGATCGGGGGCAGGGTGGTCAGGTCGTGCCGGCCCTCCAGCAGGATCGCGCCCTGCGTCACCGCCCCGTTGTCGGCCAGAAGCCCGAGGATCGCGTTGATCAGCGTCGATTTCCCGCAGCCGGATTCGCCGACGATGCCGGTGATGCTGCCCTGCGGCACCTCGAAGGACACGCCGCTGAGCGCATGCAGGGCACCGGCTTCGGTGGAGAAGTCGACCGACAGGCTTTCGACGGAAAGGGTGGGCGGGGCCGTCATCTCAGCGCCCCTTCAGCCGGGGATCGAACACATCGCGCAGGGTCTCGCCCAAGAAGGTGAAGCCCAGCGTGGTCAGCACGATGGGCAGGCCGCCCGCGATCACGATCCAGGAACTGTCGCGGATGCTGGCGAAGCCGTCGTTCAGGATGCTGCCCCAGGACGGCGTCGGCGGGCGGACGCCGAGGCCGAGGAAGCTGAGCCCCGCCTCGATCGCCACCACCACCGGCACGTCCATCGAGGCCAGGATGAGGATCGGCCCGATGATGTTGGGCAGGATATGCACCCGCAGGATGCGCACCGTCCCCGCCCCCATCGACCGGGCGGCCATCACATGCTCGGCCGATTTCATCGCCAGCGTCTGGGTGCGGATGATCCGCGCATAGCCCGGCACCGAGACCAGCACCACCACCAGCACCACCGAGAACAGCGACGGGCCGAACAGGGTGACCAGCGTCAGCGCCAGCATGATGGTGGGGAAGCTTTTCAGCGCGTCGAAGAAAAGCAGCAGCAGATTGTCCAGCCAATGCGGCCCGTATCCCGCCAGCAGCCCCAGCACGACCCCGAGCGCCAGAGACAGCGCGGTCGCGCCAAGCGCCACCATGAGCGCGATCCGCCCGCCGTAAAGCACACGGGCGAAAAGATCGCGCCCCAGGTGGTCGGTTCCCAGCAGATGCGTCAGGCTTGGCCCCTGGAAGCGGTCCACCGGCGAGATGCGGGTGGGATCGTGCACCGCCAGCACCCCGGCCAGCACCGCCGAAAGGATGATCAGCACCACCAGCGTCAGGCCAAGCGCCCCCATCGGCTCGCGCAGGATGCGTTTGAGCGCCTTGAGGCGGGGGGCGGCCGGCGCCCGGAGATCAGGTGAAGCTTGCTCTGACACGGGGATCCAGGGCGCCGATCACGATGTCGGCGATGACATTGACGAGAACGAAGAAGACGGTGGTCACCAGCACCGCGCCGGTGACGAGCGGATAGTTGCGGGTCGAGATCGCCTCGAACACCAGCTTGCCGATGCCGGGGCGGGCGAAGACGATCTCGGCGAAGACCGAGGAGGACAGCATGTGCCCGATCCCCACGCCCAGCAGGGTGACGGTGGGCAGGATGGCGATGCGAAGCGCGTAGCTGTAGACGATCAGGTTCTCGGGCAGGCCGAAGGCGCGGGCGGTGCGGATATGCCCGGCTTCCAGCGTCTCCAGCATCGAGGCCCGGACCATCCGCGCGATATAGCCGACCCAGCCCAGCCCCACCGCCAGCGAGGGTAGGATCAGGTGCCGCAACCGGCTGCCAAGATCGCCCGCCTCGCCCGCGCCGATGGCGGGCAGCCATTGCAGGTGCACCGCGAACAGAAGCAGCGCATAGATGGCGATCACGAAGGAAGGCACCGCGATGAAGGCCACCGACATCAGGCCGATCACCCGGTCGACGAAGCCGCCGCGCTGGACCGCCGCGATGCAGCCCAGCGGTATGCCCAATGCCAGCGACCAGGCGACGCCGCAGACCACCAGCGCCAGCGTGAAGGGCAGTTGCTCCATCACCACCCGAAGGACCGGGCGGCCCGACAGGGCCTCGGTTCCCAGGTCGCCGCGCAGTGCCGATCCGACGAAGTTCAGGAATTGCCGCCAGACCGGCTGGTCCAGCCCCATCCGCTGGCGCAGGGCCTCGATCATCTCGGGCGTCGCCCTCGGCCCCAGAGCGACCGAGGCCGGGTCGCCGGGGATCAGGTAGATCATCGAGAACAGGATCGCCATCGCCACGAGGACGATCAGGCAGCCCAGCCCCAGCCTGCGCAGCGCGTAGTGCAGCATCTCGGTTCCGGTCGTTGCGCCCCCGGGGATCGGCCCCGGGGGAACGGGTCTTCAGGTGCCCGGGCGGCGGCTCAGGCCGGTTTGAAGTCGGCCAGGTTGGGCGTGCCGTTCGGCAAGAGCGCCGGGACCACCGAATTGCGGTATTCGATTCCCACGACCTCATGCGTCAGGAAGACATACTGGCCGCTTTCCTCCATCAGGTCCTGCATCTTCCGGTAGATATCGTCGCGCTTGGCCGGGTCCAACTCGACCATGCCCTGCCGGTTCAACTCGTCGAACTCGGGGCTGGAGAAGCGTTCCCAGTTCCAGACGCCCACCTGCTCGGTGGTGAACCAGGCAGTCGCCCAACTGGGATCGGGCTGCATCGAGAAGCGGCTGATGATCAGCTGCAGCTTGTTCCAGTAATCGCCTTCCTTGGCGCCGAGCGTCCAGAAGGTGCCGGAATCGTTCTGCTTGATCTCGAGCGTGATGCCCACATCGGCCAGGTTCGCCTGCACGACCTGCGCCGCGGTCAGGCGTTCGGTCTTGTTCAGGATGTCCAGCGTCAGGGTCAGGCCGCTGACGCCCTCGGCCGCCAGAAGCTCGCGCGCCTTGTCGGGGTCGTATTCGTAAAGCACTGCATCCCGATGGCCCGGCAGGCCCGGGGCGATGATGCCGGTCGCGGTCGCCGCGGCGCCGTAATAGGCCGCATCCACAACCGCCCTTGTGTCGATCGCGTGCTGGATCGCGCGGCGGATGTTGGGGTTGTCCAGCGGCGCGACATCCTTGTTCAGCCCCAGCCAGACGAAGGCCAGCGAGGGCTTTTCCACCACGGTCGTATCCGGCGGCGGCGAGGCTTTCAGCCGGCTGATCGAGGAGACCGAGGTCCAGGTGTAGTCCAGGTCACCCGCCTCGTAGCCCAGTTCGGCGGTCTTCTCGTCCTCGATGGGCGAGATGTGGATCTCGTCATAGGCCCCGGCCTCGTATTTCCAGTCGGGGTTGCGGACCAGCACCGTCTTCTGCTTCGGCAGCCATTCCTTAAGGATATAGGGGCCGGACTGCGCCACCGGCTTTGTCTCGATCTTGCCGCCCAGTTCGGTCACCGCCTTGCGCGACACGATCATCCCCGAGGTTGCCGGCAGCGTCGAGGTCCAGAGCGGCGCGAAGGCCTCGGTCAGGTGGATCACGCCCGACAGCGTATCCTTAACCTCCACCTCTTTCAGCGTGGCCCAGTCGCCGGAATAGGGGCTTTCATTCGCCGGATCGGCAATCCGTTCCAGCGAGAATTTCACGTCATCCGCCGTGACCTGGCCGTAGCCGTCGGTAAAGCCCAGCTGGTCCTTCAGCTTGAAGGCCACGGTCAGCGGGTCCAGTTGCTCGATGCTTTCGACGGCCGAGGGCATCCAGGTCCAGTCGTCGCCCGGCGCGGCGGCGACAAGCCGGGAATAGATGCAGCCCATGATGTCGCCTTCGGGCGCGGCCAGCGTGAAGGCCGGGTCGAGGATCTGCAGGTCGCCGTAGGATCGCACCCGCAGGATGCCGCCGCCTGCCGCGAAAACCCGGCGCGGATAAAGCAGGCCGGCCAGGCTGGCCGCCCCGGCCCCGACGAGAACTCCCCGCCGCGTCACGCCTGCGCCAGGCAGGCCCTTTTGCTTCTCAGACATGTGCAGCTCCCTGTCGTCTTGTTGTCCTTGACAGCGGTGGCCCGGTGGCCGCATTCCCGCCACCGGACCAGATTGGTATTCCGGGACATATATGTCCAACGGAATCTGCCCCGGCCTCAGCGCGGGATGCTTTCCTTCCAGTCCTTGCGATGCACGAGAACATCGCCTTCCCGGGCCTCGACATGCGAGGTCACATGGAAATGGGTGTCGTCGCTGGTGACCTCGTCGTGGATGTCGATCCGCACCCGCCAGTCGCCCCGCGCCAGTTCGTAGCTTTGCTTCATCAGGTAGTGTGCCGAGGACGGGTCCTCGGGGCGGATGCGGAAGATGCGCTCGGTGACATGGTGGGTTTCAAGGTCGATCGCCTCGATCAGGATGCGGCCGATCGGGCCGAAGACGCCGCCGTCGCAGAAGGCGCGGTGGGTGATCTCGCCGGTCAACTGGTCGACGCGGATGTCGCGCTCCATCCGGCCCGGCGCCAGCCGCCGCAGACCCGGCGCGCGCTTTTCGGCGGGCGGCGGCGCGGGCGGCACGGGGGCGGTTTCGCCCGCGGGTGCGGTCCGGCGCGGCAGGGTCAGCACCGACCCTTCGCAATCGAGCCGCAGCGAAACCCGGCCCGGCGCAGGCCAGATGATCGGCCAGTAACCGTTCGACACCGCGATCTTGATCCGGTGGCCGGGCAGGAAGCGGTGCGAGATGCCGTTCAACTGCACCGCGGCGCGGAACGGTTGCCCCGGAACCAGCGGCGCGGTGGCATCGCGGTTTTCGGTCTGCGCCAGATTGGCCATCCCGCGCGACACCGCATATTCCGCCCCGTCCGGCGCCACGTCGATCAGCCGGACCGAGACATTGGCCGCCGCCGCATCGGCGGTCAGCGCCAGCGTCACGGCCGGGTTGCCGAGGATGTCCAGCGGTTCCTCCAGCGGTGCGCCGGTGAAGGTCAGGGAATCGCCGTCATCCACCCGCTGGTCGCCCGGCAGGTCGCCCTCGACGCCGAAGCCGCACCAGTCGCCCTCGGACCAGATCACCTTCTGCCGCGGGCCGAGGACCAGCGTTTCCTTCCCCGCCGTCCCGCCCAGCCGTCCGGGAGAGAAGCGCAGCTCGCAAGGCGCGACGTTCGGCGAGGGCAGGGCGCTTTCGGCGATCCAGTGGCCGGGCCGTTCGGGCACATAGACCGCCGGTACGCTGCCGTCGGACTGGAAGAACTGCAACGGCGGTTCGTCCATCACGCCGTTGTCGATGCCCTTCAGCCAGTGGTCCCACCATCGCAGGGCCTCGCCGCAGAAATCGGCGCGCGGGCCGGGGGCGCCCTCATGCGGGTAAAGATGCGCCCAGGGGCCCATCGTCACCCGATGCGGCACCTTCAGGGTCTGCGCCAGCCGGAAGGGCGTGTCGCGGAACAGGTCCGCCCAGCCGCCCCAGAACCAGACCGGGCACTGGATCGCGCCCGGATCGACGGCGACCGAACCATGCTGCCAGAAGGCATCCCAATGCGGATGCCGCAGCCATTCCACCGTCCAGTAAGGATTGGCCTCCAGCCGTTCCATCCACATCTCGCGCCAGCGGTCGCCGACCAATGCGGGATCGGGCGGGCGCGGATTGAAGGCGTGCATGATGCTGCCCCACCAGAGGTTGTCCAGCAGCATCGCCCCGCCCGAGTAATGGATGCACTCCAGATAGCGGTTGTCGGTGCCCATCACCGGGATGATCGCCTTCAGCGCCGGCGGACGCAGCGCCGCGACCTGCAGCGCATTATAGGCGCCCCAGGACTTGCCCATCATGCCGACATTGCCGGTGCACCAGGGCTGCGCGGCCAGCCAGGCGATGACCTCGGCGCCGTCGTTCAACTCGGCGGGCAGGTATTCGTCCAGCATCAGCCCGCCGGATTCCCCCGATCCGCGCAGGTCGACGCGGATGCAGGCATAGCCCTGCGCGGCGAACCAGGGATGCATGCTTTCGTCGCGGAAACGGGTGAAGTCGCGCTTGCGGTAGGGGATGTATTCCAGGATCGCGGGAACCGGGTTCTCGGCCGCGTTGGCCGGCAGCCACATCCGCGCCGCCAGCCTTGTGCCGTCGGCAAGCGGGATCCAGAAGTTCTCGACCGTCTCGATCTCTCGTGCCGCGCCCATCGCCACCCCCTGCCGATCCGCCGGATTTTCCGGCAAGCCAATACACAAGTGAACGGTGAGTCAAGCCGGTGATGGGTAGGATTGGCACTGCAGGCTTGCGGGGATGTGGGAGTTGGCGGGAAGATTCCCCAGATGGAACCATGCAATCATGGACACTTATGTCTTTTGCCGATGTGGTCACGCGAAGACGAAGCCGCGTTCGGCTGATGGTCCCGCCCGTTTCCATGCATTGGACAAGACTCTGGTCGGCTGCGCGGCGCGGGTGACCTGCGGCGCGCAGCCCGGGGCATCACCCGCCCGCGATCTGCCGGGCTTTCTCCACCAGCACCTCGGCCTGACGGATCGAGGCGTAGTCGATCAACCGGCCATCCAGCGACACCGCGCCCTTGCCCTGCGCCGCGGCCTCGGCCATCGCCTCCAGGATGCGGCGGGCGCGGGTGACTTCCTTCTCGGACGGGCTCATCACCTCGTTCGCCAGCGCGATCTGGCTGGGGTGGATCGCCCATTTGCCCTCGCAGCCCAGAACGGCGGCGCGGCGGGCGGCGGCCTTGTAGCCCTCGGCATCCTGGAAGTCGCCGAAGGGGCCGTCCACCGGGCGCAGCCCGTTCGCCCGCGCCGCGACCACCATCCGGGCCAGCGCATAGTGCCACATGTCGCCCCAGTGGACGGCGCGCGAGCCATCTTCCAGCGGATCCGTCAGCACCGAATAGTCGGGGTTCACCCCGCCGATGATCGTCGTCCGCGCCCGGGTGGAGGCCGCATAATCCGCCACGCCGAAATGCAGGCTTTCATTCCGCTTCGACGCGCCGGCGATTTCCGTGACGTTCTGCATTCCAAGCGCAGTTTCGATGATGTGTTCAAAACCGATGCGCTTCTTATAACCCTTGGCATCCTCGATCTGGGTCACCAGCATATCGACGGCATAGACATCCGCGGCGGTGCCGACTTTCGGGATCATGATCAGGTCCAGCCGCTCTCCGGCCTGCTCGACCACATCCACCACGTCCCGATACATGTAGTGCGTGTCCAGCCCGTTGATCCGCACCGACATGGTCTTCTTGCCCCAGTCGATCTCGTTCAGCGCCTTGATGATGTTCTTGCGCGCCTGCGCCTTGTCGTCCGGGGCGACCGCATCCTCAAGGTCGAGGAAGATCACGTCCGCATCGGATTGTGTAGCCTTTTCAAACATCTGAACCGATGTTCCCGGAACGGCAAGTTCCGAGCGGTTCAGACGGGCGGGGGCCTGTTCGATGGTGTGGAAGCTCATGGGGCGAATCCTTCGCGGCTGGGTTGCGTCGACGGGCAGCAGAGAAGGACGATCCGGATGGGGTCTGTCAAGCAATAAAATTTCACCAGCAGTGATCGATGCGGAAGATCGTTAGGCGCCCGTCTCGGGGCCTCAGCCCTTCGACTGCGCCTCCTGCGCCAGCCGTGAGGAGAAATAGAATGCGATCGCCTGGGCGCGATTTCTTACGCCGAGTTTTTCATAGAGATTGGAGAGGTGGAATTTTACGGTGTTGTCGGAGATTCCGAAATCCCGCGCCAGTTCCTTGTTGGAATGGCCCTTCGACAGCGCTTCCAATAATCCCCGTTCGCGGCGGGTCAATTGCGAGATCGGATCGGATTGCAGGTCGCGCAGATCCAGAAAGGGAAACATCATCTGCCCCCCGGCGACGGCGATGCAGGTTTCCAGCAACTGCTCGGTCGGGGTGGTGCGGGCGACGAAGCCCGCGGCGCCTGCCAGCATCGCCAGCCGGGCCACCTCGCCGCCCTGGTCTTCGCCGTAGACCACGATCCGCGGCGCGCTGGGCTGATCGCGCAGCACCTCGATCAGCTTCTGGCCTCCCAGGAGCGGCAGCCGCCAGTCGATCACCGCCACCTTGACCGGAACCCGGATTACCGCGCCCAGAAACCCCTCGGCCGTGGACGAGGTGGCGACCAGCGAGAATCTGGGATCGCGTTCGAACAGCTCCGACAGCGCCTGCAGCACCAGCGGATTGCTGTCGGCAAGCGACAGGTCGATGGGAGAGGTTGGTTTAAGCTTTTGATCCGTCATGAATTTCCCTCAAAACCTACCCGTTCGGGCTGGGTATTCCTGTGTATACCACCGTATCCCAACCTGATCGGGTGGGAAAATACCTATACTTCTGGACATCCGAAAGCAGGAGTAACGCAGGTTGTGCCCCCGGGGCAATCGGATTTTCCTGTCATGAAACCGAAGGATGAGCGAACCGATGACCCAGAACGCGATCTACCCGGCCCTGACCATTCCCGAAACGCTGGCCGCGGGCCCCGGCCCCGGCAACACCGATGCCCGCGTGCTGGCGGCCTTTGCCCGGGCGGGCACCGCCGACCACATGCAGGCCGATGTGCTGCGTGGCATGATCGAGTGCAAGGAGATGCTGCGCAGCCTGTTCGGCACGGCGAATGTCCACACCTTCGGCGTCGGCGGCACCGGCTTTTCCGGGCTGGACTGCATGCTCAGCGCGATCCTGCCAGGCGACAAGGTGGTGGTCTTCGTCAACGGCACCTTCTCGGGGCTGGACGCGCTGACCGTCCGCATGAAGGCCGCGACGCGCGAGGAACTGGCGGCCAATCCACTGGACCCGCAGGCGGCCTCGGCGACCATCGTCACCGTGCCGCATGGCCAGTCGGTCACCGAGGCGGTGGCCGAGGAAGCGCTGGCAAAGCACAAGCCGAAATGGGCGCTGATGGCGCATTGGGAAACCGGCTCGGGCCGGGTGAACGACGTGCAGGGCTTCTCGGACGCCTGCCAGCGCCATGGGGTGCTGGGGCTGGTCGATGCGGTTTCTTCGCTGGGGATCGCGGATTTCTCGATCGACGATTATCCGGGGGTTCACGGCTGGGCCTCCTGCCCGCAGAAGGGCGTCCTTTGCCTGCCGATGACCTATGCGCCGGTGTCGTTCACCGACCGCTACATTGCCGAGGTGCGGGCGAACGGCGCGGCGACCTATGTCCACCATCCGGTGCTGGAAGCCCGCCACTGGGGCGTGATCGACGGCAAGGACGTGGCCCAACCCGCCTATCACCGCACCCATTCCGGCTATGCCGTCGCGGCGTTCCACGAGGCCCTGCGCCTGACGCTGGAACATGGCCGTGCGCAGAAGGCCCGCGACTATGCCTTCCATGAATCCGCCCTGCGGTGGGCGGTGGAAGAGATGGGCTGCACCGTCACCTCGAACATGACATCGCTGGTGGTGCTGAACCTGCCGCCCGCCCTTGCGGGACGCGAGAAGGAACTGGTGCAGAAGTGCCGCGCCGATGGCTTCGGTATCTGGCCGACGCTTTCGGAACCCGTGCAGGTGCGCATCGGCATCCTGAACCAGCTGGGCGAGACGCAGATCACCGAGATCGTCAGCCGCTTCGCCGACGCGCTGATCGCCTTGGGAGGGGCGCCCGACAAGACAGTCGACAAGGCGGCGGTGATGGACGGGCTGGCCCGGCGCTACCGCACGGCGCTGGCGGCGGAATAGCGGCGGAACAGGGATAGAGGGAGGCGAGGATGGACATTCACGAATATCAGGCCAAGGAAATATTGAAGAGTTTCGGCGTCGGCGTGCCCGACGGCGCGCTGGCCTACAGCCCCGAGCAGGCCGCCTATCGCGCCCGCGAACTGGGCGGCGAACGCTGGGTCGTCAAGGCGCAGGTCCATGCCGGGGGCCGGGGCAAGGCGGGCGGCGTCAGGATGTGCGCCTCGGACACCGATATCCTTGACGCTGCCGCCGACATGTTCGGCATGAAGCTGGTGACGCATCAGACCGGCCCGGCGGGCAAGGGCGTCTACCGCGTCTATGTCGAAGCGGCGACGCCGTTCACGCGGGAAATCTACCTCGGCTTCGTGCTGGATCGCACCTCGCAGCGGGTGATGATCGTGGCCTCGGGCGAAGGCGGGATGGAGATCGAGGAAATCTCGGCCAACAAGCCCGAGTCCATCGTGCGCTCCACCGTGGAACCCGCCGTCGGCCTGCGCGATTTCCAGGCGCGCGAGATCGCCTTCGCCCTGGGCATCCCTCCGACGCTGACCCAGCAGATGATCCGCACCCTGCAAGGCTGTTACCGCGCCTTCACGGAACTCGACGCGACCATGGTCGAGATCAACCCGCTGGTGATCACCGCCGACAACCGCATCCTGGCGCTGGACGCCAAGATGACCTTCGACGGCAATGCCCTGTTCCGCCACCCGCATATCGCGGAACTGCGCGACAAGAGCCAGGAGGACCCGCGCGAAAGCCGGGCGGCCGACCGGGGGCTGTCCTACATCGGCCTGACCGGCAGCATCGGCTGCATCGTCAACGGCGCGGGCCTTGCCATGGCGACGATGGACACGATCAAGCTGGCCGGGGGCGAACCCGCCAACTTCCTGGACATCGGCGGCGGGGCGACGCCTGAGCGGGTGGCCAAGGCGTTCCGGCTGGTGACCTCGGACAAGAACGTCCAGGCCGTGCTTGTCAACATCTTCGCGGGCATCAACCGCTGCGACTGGGTGGCCGAGGGCGTCGTGCAGGCGCTGAAGGCCGAGCCGGTGGAGGTGCCGGTGATCGTCCGCCTTGCCGGGACCAATGTCGAGGAAGGGCTGAAGATCCTTGCCAAGTCCGGCCTGCCGATCATCCGCGCCACCACGCTGATGGAGGCCGCCCAACGCGCTGTCATGGCCTGGCAGAACGACACGACGCAGAATACCAAGGTGAGGGCCGTGCAATGACCATCTTCATCGACCGTGACACCCGTGTCATCGTGCAGGGCATCTCGGGCCGCATCGCCCAGTTCCATACGCGGGAGATGCTGGACTACGGCACCCAGGTCGTCGGCGGCGTGGTGCCGGGCCGCGGCGGCGAGACGGTCCACGGCGTCCCCGTCTTCAACACGGTGAAAGAGGCGGTCGTTGCGACCGGCGCCGATGCCTCCATCGTCTTCGTGCCGCCGCCCTTCGCCGCCGACAGCATCATGGAGGCCGCGGACGGCGGTATCCGCTACTGCGTCTGCGTCACCGACGGCATCCCGGCGCAGGACATGATCCGGGTCAAGCGCTACATGATGCGCTACCCGCGCGAGAAGCGCATGGTGCTGACCGGGCCGAACTGCGCGGGCACCATCTCGCCCGGCAAGTCGCTTCTGGGGATCATGCCGGGGCATATCTACCTGCCCGGCAATGTCGGCATCGTCGGCCGGTCGGGAACCCTGGGCTATGAGGCCGCGCAGCAGCTGAAGGATCTGGGCATCGGGGTTTCCACCTCGGTCGGCATCGGCGGCGACCCGATCAACGGCTCGTCCTTCCGCGACATTCTGGAGGCGTTCGAGGCCGATCCCGAGACCGAAGTCGTCTGCATGATCGGCGAGATCGGCGGGCCGCAGGAGGCCGAGGCCGCCGAATACATCCAGAACCACATGACGAAGCCGGTGGTGGCCTATATCGCGGGCCTGACCGCGCCGAAGGGCCGCACCATGGGCCATGCGGGGGCGATCATCTCGGCCTTCGGCGAAAGCGCGTCGGAAAAGGTGGAGATCCTGTCCGCGGCGGGCGTCACCGTGGCCGAAAACCCCTCGGTCATCGGCGAGACCGTGGCCGGCGTGTTGCGCCGCCGCGCCGCCTGATGCCCTCCGGCCCGGCAGTGAGCCGCCGGGCCGGACCCTTCCTTCAGGGATCATGACGATGAGCAAACCCAAGGTCCTGCTGACCCGGCGCTGGCCCGACGCGGTGGAACGCGCGATGGCCGAGCGCTTCGACCTGACGCCGAACCGGACAGACCACCCGCTGGGTGCGTCCGAGTTCCGCGAGGCTTTCGGCCGGTTCGATGCGGTCTGCCCGACGGTCTCCGACAAGCTGGGGGCCGAGGTCTTCGACCTTGCCGATGCCCGCACCCGCATCCTCGGCAATTACGGCGTCGGGGTCAGCCATATCGATCTCGACCGTGCCCGGGCGCTGCGGATGACGGTGTCGAACACGCCGGACGTGCTGTCCGAATGCACCGCCGATCTGGCGATGACCTTGCTCTTGATGGCCGCCCGCCGGGTGGGCGAGGGCGAACGGCAGTTGCGCAGCGGCGGCTGGGTCGGCTGGCATCCGACGCATATGATCGGCACCAAGGTTTCCGGTGCGACGCTGGGGATCATCGGCTTCGGCCGCATCGGCCAGGCGATGGCGCAAAGGGCGCATTTCGGCTTCGGCATGAAGATTCTCGTCCAGAACCGCTCCCCTGTCGCGCCGGAAATCCTTGCCCGCTACAAGGCCGAGCAGGTTACCAGCGTGGACGACCTGCTGCCGCACTGCGATTTCGTCTCGCTGCACTGCCCCGGTGGCAAGGCAAATGCCCGGCTGATCGACGGGCGGCGGCTGGACCTGATGCGCCCGGGTGCCTTCCTGATCAACACCGCGCGCGGGGAACTGATCGACGAACAGGCCCTCGCACAGGCCTTGTGGTTCGGCACCATCGGCGGGGCGGCGCTGGATGTCTACGAACGCGAACCGGCGATCCCCGAGGAACTTCTGGGCGCCGACAATCTGGTGATGCTGCCGCATCTGGGGTCAGCCACCGACCGCACGCGCGAGGCGATGGGATTCAAGGTGCTGGAGAACCTGACCGCCTTCTTCGACGGCAAGGCGCTGCCGGACCGCGTGGTCTAGGCGGCAAGGGCAACCGTCAGGCCGGACTGGGCCAAACTTCCGCCGGACGGGAAAGGCGCCGCGCAAGCTCCGGCGCCTTTCGCCTTTTGGGGGCGGTGAGTCAGGGGGAACCTCCTACGATTCATTGGCGAAGGCCATCACCTTCGCCATGCGCTGAACCGGCCGCGACCATCAGTCCCGGCCAGCGCCCGACCCGCCACCCTTTCAATACCCGCGTGTCCGGTCCACCAGATGCAGGAACGGCTCCCCCGCCTCGCCCCGCCGCACATTTTCGGCGATCACCCGCGAAGAGGAAGACGGCCGTGTGTCGGCGGCGACATGCGGGGTGACCGTCACGCGCGGATGTGCCCAGAACGGATGGTCCTGCGGCAGCGGCTCCTGCCGGAACACATCCAGCGTGGCATGGCCAAGATGCCCGCTGTCCAGCGCCGCCAGCAGGGCATCGTCGTCGATCAGCGGCCCGCGGCCCGGGTTAAGCACCGCCGCGCCGGGGGCCAGCAGCGCCAGCGTCCGGGCGTTCAGGATGTTCTCGGTCTCTGCTGTCTTCGGCAGCAGCGTCACCACGATATCCGCGCCTTGCAGCGCCCGGTCCAGCCCCTCGGACCCATGCTCGGTGGTCATCCCGCCGATCCGCTTCGGCGTCCGGCTCCAGCCGGTGACCCGGAAGTTCAGCGCCTGCAAGGCGCGCCCCGCGGCCAGCCCAAGCTCTCCCAGCCCCAGCATCGCCACCTTGCGCTCGCGCGCCAGCGGCGGGCAGGCCGGATCCCAGATGCGGCCGGGGTTCAGGATATGGCGGTCCATCCCCAGATGGTGGCGCAGCGTATGGCCGACCACCCATTCCACCATGCCCTCGGTCAGGCCGGGGTCGACCATCCGGCACAGGGGCTGGGTCAGGGTGCGGTTGCCGACGATCCGCTCCACCCCTGCCCAGAGGTTCAGCACCGCCTTGGTGCCGGTGAAGGGGGTGAAGTCCTGCAGCGGGGAGGAGGGCGCATATACTATATAGTCCACCGCCGCCGGATCCTCCGCCTCGGTCACCACCCGCGCCTGCACGCCGGCCTCGGCCAGTGCGGCGGGCAGGGGCGCGCGGTATTCCTCCCAAAGGGACGGCGCGGCGAAGAGGATCAGCGGCATGGGCAGGGCCTTTCTTGCGATGCCCAAGTGGTAGGCCGGATTGCCAGTCCCCGCAACTACAGGGCCGGGCGTTTGGGCTGAGCCCGCAACGCATGGCGAAGGCGATGGCCTTCGCCGCCCTTACCCCCGATCACGCCACCGTGCCCGGCTTCCGCGTGACAATCCGTCCCGGCGGCCCCATATTCCCGCCGACAGGAACAGGAGCGATGCGATGTTCTTCATTGACCGCAGCAGGATGGAAATGGTCCGGCCCGAGAACGCCCTTCCCGGCCGCCCCGATCCGATCCCGACGGCGGAGACGCATTTCATCTCGGGCATCCCGCTGAAATCCCCGGTGCCCGCGGGCATGGAACAGGCGATGTTCGGCATGGGCTGCTTCTGGGGTGTCGAGCGCAAGTTCTGGCGGCAGCCCGGTGTCTGGCTGACCATGGTCGGTTACGCCGGCGGTTTCACCCCGAACCCGACCTACAGGGAAACCTGCACCCAACTGACCGGCCACAACGAGGTGGTGCGGGTGATCTACGACCCGGCGAAGGTCTCCTACGGGCAACTGCTGAAACTGTTCTGGGAAAACCATGACCCGACGCAGGGGATGCGGCAGGGCAATGACGTCGGCTCCACCTACCGCAGCGGCATCTATACATATACGCCCGAACAGGCAGAGGCCGCGCAGGCCTCGGCCCGGACCTATCAGGCGGCGCTGACCTCGGCGGGCCGTGGCCGGATCACCACCGAAATCCTGCCCGCGCCGCGGTTCTACTATGCCGAGGACTATCACCAGCAATATCTGGAGAAGAACCCGGACGGCTATTGCGGCGTCGGCGGCACCGGCGTGACCTGCCCGATCGGCACCGGCATCGCGGCGGGCTGATTCCGCTCATCGTCGCATTTCATGTGCTCTTCGCCGGACACTCCGGCGGGGGACTGCACGAACAGCATGGACGGAGCCCTCCACAGCGCGTAAGCCCGGCCCGACGCTGACGGAGCCCGCCATGCCCACCTTTACCGCCCTGACCACGATTGACGGCGAAGACCCCGCCCGCGCCCTTGCCGAGGCGTTGGAGAGGATGGTCCCCGAACCCTATGGCGTCGGCGTCTTCGACATCGAGGACGGTTCCGGCCGCTGGGAAGTCGGCGCCTATTTCCACGACGAACCCGACGGGGTGATCCTGGAAATCCTCGCCACCGCCTTCGGCGCCAACAGCTTCGCGGTGTCAGAGGTGCCCGAGGCCGACTGGGTCGCCAAGGTCCAGCGCGAATTGCATCCCGTCGATGCCGGGCGCTTCTTCGTCTACGGCAGCCATGACCGCGACCGCGTGCCCGAAGGCCGCGTCGCGCTGGAGATCGAGGCCGCGATGGCCTTCGGCACCGGCCATCACAACACCACGCTGGGCTGTCTCCTGGCTTTCGACCGCCTCTACGAGGCAGGCTTCCGTCCGAAGAACATCGCCGACATCGGCGCCGGAACCGCCGTTCTTGCCATGGCGGCGGCCAAGGTCCTGCCCGGGGCGCGGGTGCTGGCCTCGGACATCGACCCGGTGGCGGTCGAGGTGGCGCGGGCGAACCTTGCGGTGAACGGGCTGGCCGATCGCGTTGCCTGTGTCGAGGCCGCGGGCTTCGACCATGTCACCATCCGCAAGGCCGCGCCCTTCGATCTGGTCTTCGCCAATATCCTGAAAGGCCCGCTGATCGAACTGGCGCCCGAGATGGAACGCCATGTCGCCCCCGGGGGGACGGTGATTCTGTCGGGGCTGTTGGGGGTGCAGGCCGAATCGGTGATCGCCCGTTATGCCGCGTCACAATTCCGTCTCCAATCCCGCGACGATCTTGGGGAATGGACGGCATTGGTGCTGGAACGTCTGTAAACGACTGTTATCAAACGATAAGATTCGGAAGGGACTTGCCTTTCCGCCGGGATTGCCCAAGTTTCGCCACATTCTGACCGCATCAAAACCTCAAGGCGGGGGCCTGGCGTATATGGTGAAGCAAATGTGGGCTGACCCGAATCTGAACGAGTTCTATGGCCGCGTTGCGCGGATCGAGAAAGCCCATGCAAAGGGCTATGGTTTCGAGGCGGCGGGAACGCTCGGCCGCTCCTCTACCTGGAAGCATGAGAAATCCGGCTGGCGCTTCCTGAAGCCGCTGGTCGTGGTACTGGCCGTGGGCCTGGGCCTGAAGGGCGTGATCCACTATTATGTCGGGGCCGAGCTTTATCAGGAGCGCGTGGCGAAACTGCAGTCGGGCGAAGGCTTCGACCGCGTTGGCGGCACGCTGATGCAGGCCGATACGGTGACGCTGGCGATTTCCTCGGTGCTGGCCGAGGTTTTCCCGAGATAACCTCTTCTCCACCGCTGCCAATGACAAAGGGCCCTGTGGGGCCCTTTTCCATTTTGTTGATCTGTCCGCGGGCAGCCATTTCTGGAAACCCTGCCCCCCGGAATGGGAAAAGCCGCCCCCGATGGTCTGGGGAGCGGCTAACCTCTGTCCGTTGACCGCCGCGTTCTGCCGGCGGTCCTTGACCTGGCGTTCGGAGGGCTCAGCGGCCCATCATCTCGATGTCGCCCCGGCACAGGCCGATATCGTCCAGCTCGCGATCCGAGAGCTTGGACAGGGCCTTGCGGGTGACGCGGGCGTCATTCCAGGCCCCGAGCATGGCGAAGATGCTGGTCAGGGAGGTGACGGCGCGATACGTCGTGATGGCGCCGAACGGTGCCGGGCGGCTCGTTTCGATGGCGGCCATGGTGCGTTCCTTTTCAATCTGCTCAAAACCGAAGCTCCGTGCTTCGATGACAGCCAGATAATCTTGCTGCATGTGCAAAGCAAGCTGTGGATAAGCAAGGCGGCCTTGCAGCGCCTGCATGACTGCGGTCACAAATCCACCATCATTTTTTAGGTGATTTTAACGGCTTTCTGCCTTCCCTTCGTCCGCCGGTCGCTTTTGCGCTGCGCCCCGTCGTTTTTCTGCGCTCGCATGGTTCCCGCCTTTCTGGCCTGCACGGGAAAACTTGCCATTGGCGGATGTTCACTTTTCGTGCTAACTCCCCTTAAAAGTGATAAAACCACTTGAACGTGATTGAAGGGGGCAGGATGCGGGTGATCGGGATCGACCCTGGCTTGCGCAACCTCGGCTGGGGGGTGATCGATGTGGCGGGCGCGCGGCTGACCCATGTCGCCAATGGCATCTGCCATTCCGATGGCGCGGTGGACGACCTGGCCCGCCGCCTGTGCAGCCTGCACGCGCAACTGACCGAGGTGTTCCGCGCCCATATGCCGGAAACCGCGGCGGTGGAGCATACTTTCGTCAACAAGGACGCCGTGGCGACGCTGAAGCTGGGGCAGGCCCGCGGCATCGCCCTGCTGGTCCCGGCGCAATTCGGCCTGCCGGTCGGGGAATACGCCCCGAATGCGGTGAAGAAGACGGTGGTCGGGGTCGGCCATGCCGCCAAGGTGCAGGTCGATCACATGGTGCGGCTGCATCTGCCGGGGGTGAAGATCGCCGGGCCGGACGCCGCCGATGCCCTTGCCATCGCCATCTGCCACGCCCATCACGCGCAATCCTCGGGCCGGTTGCAGGCCGCCTTGCAGAGGGCGGCGGGATGATCGGCAAGATCTCCGGGCGGCTGGACTGGAAGGGTCTGGACCAGGTGCTCATCGACTGCCGCGGCGTCGGCTATATCGTCCATGTCAGCGACCGCACCCTTGCCGCCCTGCCGCCCGAGGGTGAGTTCTGCGCCCTCTACACCGACCTTCTGGTGCGCGAGGACCTGCTGCAACTCTTCGGCTTCCCGACGATGATCGAGAAGGAATGGCACAAGCTCCTGATGACCGTGCAGGGGGTGGGGGCCAAGGCTTCGATGGCGATCCTTGGCACGCTTGGCGCCGAAGGGGTGGCACGTGCGATTTCCCTTGGCGATGCCCGCGCCGTGCAGGGTGCGCCGGGGGTGGGGCCGAAGCTGGCGCAAAGGGTGATCCTTGAACTGAAGGCCAAGGCTCCCGGCCTGATGGCGGCGGGCGCGCGGCTGGCGGGCAAGGCCAGCGCTGATGACATGGTGATCGAACCTGCCGATGCCGCGCCTGCGCCCGCGCCGAAGCGCGCCGCGAAGGATGACGGTGCGGCCCGCCGGGCGGGCTATACGGCGGACGCGCTGTCGGCTCTGGTCAACCTCGGCTATTCGCAGGGCGATGCGGCGCAGGCTGTGGCCTCGGCTGCTGGCGAGGCGCCGGAGGCGGACACCGCTGCGCTGATCCGCGCCGGCCTGAAGCTGTTGCAGCCGAGGTAAGCGATGAGTTCCGACCCCGCCCTCCGCCCCGAGAAGCTGCCCGAGGACAGCGACCGTGCCCTGCGTCCGCAGGCGCTGGAGGAATTCATCGGCCAGCACGAGGCCCGCGCCAACCTGCGGGTCTTCATCGACTCTGCCCGGATGCGGGGCGAGGCGATGGACCATACGCTGTTCCACGGTCCCCCCGGGCTGGGCAAGACCACGCTGGCGCAGATCATGGCGCGGGAACTGGGGGTGGGGTTCCGCATGACCTCGGGCCCCGTGCTGGCGCGGCCCGGCGATCTGGCGGCGATCCTGACCAATCTGGAACCGCGCGACGTGCTTTTCATCGACGAGATCCACCGCCTCTCTCCGGTGGTCGAGGAAGTGCTTTACCCGGCGATGGAGGATTTCGCGCTGGATCTGGTGATCGGCGAAGGCCCCGCCGCGCGCACGGTGCGGATCGACCTGCAACCCTTCACGCTGGTCGGCGCGACCACGCGGCTTGGCCTTTTGACCACGCCGCTGCGCGACCGTTTCGGCATCCCGACCCGGTTGCAATTCTACACCGAGGACGAGTTGAACGAGATCGTCACCCGCGGCGCCCGTCTTCTGGGTGTGCAGGCCGAACCGGAGGGGTGCCGCGAGATCGCCCGCCGCGCCCGTGGCACGCCCCGCATCGCCGGACGTCTGCTGCGCCGGGTGGTCGATTTCGCACTGGTCGAGGCCGGGGGCCGGATTTCCCGCGCGCTGGCAGACCGGGCGCTGACCCGGCTGGGGGTGGACAAGCTGGGTCTGGACGGCGCCGACCGGCGCTATCTGGTGCTGCTGGCCGAGAATTACGGCGGCGGCCCGGTGGGGGTCGAGACCATCGCCGCCGCGCTGTCCGAGCCCCGCGACGCCATCGAGGAGGTGATCGAGCCCTACCTTTTGCAACAGGGCCTGATCCAGCGTACCCCGCGCGGGCGGATGCTGGGGGCCAAGGCCTGGCGGCATCTGGGGCTGGAGGCGCCGAAGGGGCCGGGGCAGAGCGACCTGTTCGAGGGGTGATCCGGCGGTGGCCGGGCAACGCGCACCTCCGGGATATTTATCGACGGATGAAAGGGGCAGCGGCGGGTGGGCGTTTCGGGGTCTTGACCCTTTCCCTGCCGTGGGGAAAGAGGCGTGAAGCCTCGCAGGACCTGCCGATGACCCCGACCGAGATCGAAGCCCTTTTCACCCGCGCCGATGGCAGCTTCCTCTGCGCCCGCTGGGGACGCCCCATCGTGCCGGTGGTCTTCGGGGTGGAGGAGGCGACGCTGGCCACTGTCAAGGGCGCCATCGAGGCGGTGGTGGCCCATGCCGGGCACCGCATGGCCGAGACCGACCCGGAACTGGGCGCCAACCTGATGGTCTTCTTCTTCCGCGACTGGGCCGAACTGCCGCAAGTGCCGAACCTCGACCGGATGATCCCCGGCCTTGCCGGTCTCTGCGACCGGCTGGGGAAAGCGGGCGCGAACCAGTATCGCGCCTTCCGCTATGACGAGGCGGGGGCGATCCGCGCTGCCTTCGTCTTCCTGCGGATGGATCGCCACCTCTCCGCGCTGCCCGCCGCCGATCTGGCGTTGGCGCAGGCGGCGCAGGCGATGCTCAGTTGGGGCGAGGCGGCCTTCGCCGCGGCCTCGCCGCTGGCGTGCGACGGTGACCGGGTGGTCCTGCGGCCGGACATCGCCGGGCTGATCCGCGCCGCCTACGAGCCGGTCCTGCCGCCGGTCTCGCAAGACCCGTCCCATGCGCTGCGGCTGGCGGCGCGGATGGGTCTTTCGGCCTTGGCAGGCCCCGGGCCGCTGGCATAGGTTGCGGCCATGTCCAGCCTGTCGCACAGCCTGCCCGTCCGGGTCTATTACGAAGACACCGATCTTGCGGGCATCGTCTACTACGCCAACTACCTGAAATTCATTGAGCGCGGCCGCAGCGAATGGATCGCCTCGCTGGGGATCGACCAGATGGAACTGCGCGCCCGCGAAGGCGTGGTCTTCGCCGTCCGCCGGGTCGAGGCAGATTACCTGCGCCCGGCCCGCTTCGGCGACGATCTGGTGGTGGAGACGCGGATCGCCGCCATCGGCGGCGCAAGGATCGTGCTGGAGCAGGCGGTGCTGCGCGCGGGCGAGCGAATCTTCCAGGCCGAGGTGACGCTGGTCTGCCTGTCGGAGGACGGCCACGCGAACCGGCTGCCTGCCGAGGTGCGGGCGCGGCTGTCGGGACAGTTGCATTAGCCGGGCACGATCCTTCGACGAAGGATCGGAAGCGGTTTCTGTGGGGAAGGCCATCGCCTTTGTCACGCGTTGCGGGTTCTACCAGGCCGGAATGGCCCCCGCCAGCGCCCCGAACCGCCCGGCACGCGGGCCAAGTGTTTCGGATTGTGACCAAGGTTTGATGGGCGGTGAGGTGGACTCCCCGCTTGGGGAGCCTGCGGCCGGGGCGGGCAGGACCGGCTTCGGAAGGGCTGCCGAAACCCCGGTTCAACCCATTGTCATGGAATGCATATTTTCTACGGGCTTCGGCATCCGGCCGCCCCGGCGCAAGCCGCGCACAACTGTCGTTGCCCGAACGGAGCCTCACCCTCCCGGTCCGAAGCCGCCTCCGGCCCGCGCAGAGCGGCCCGAAAAGCTCGGCAACGCCCCGCCACTCGCCAACATGTGTTGGCTTTCCCCCTGTAACCTTGCTAGAATCAGCGCTAACGGAGCCGCAAAGGCCCGACAGACAACGAGCAGGCGTAATGGAAACGGAAACCCTCGCACTGGCGCAGGAGATCGACTTCTCCTTGCTCGCGCTCTTCGCGCGCGCCACCTTCACGGTGAAGATCGTCATGCTGATGCTGATGGTCATGTCCTTCTGGTCATGGGCGATCATCATCCAGAAACACATCACGTTCCGCGCCGCGCGGAAGGAGGCGGCGATCTTCGACCGCGCCTTCTGGTCGGGCGAGCCGCTGGACGAGCTTTACGAAAAGATCGGTCCCGATCCGCAGGGCGCGTCGGAGAAGGTGTTCTCCGCCGGGATGCTGGAATGGCGGCGCAGCCACAAGCAGGACGGCGCGCTGATCGCGGGCGCGCAGGCCCGGATCGACCGGGCCATGGACGTGGCCATTGCCCGGGAATCCGGGCAACTGAACAAGGGGCTGTCCTTCCTGGCCACCACCGGATCGACCGCGCCCTTCATCGGGCTTTTCGGCACGGTCTGGGGGATCAAGCACAGCTTCGAGCAGATCGCCATCAGCCAGAACACCAACCTGGCCGTCGTCGCCCCCGGCATTGCCGAGGCGCTTCTGGCGACGGCGGTCGGTCTGGTCGCGGCCATCCCGGCGGTGGTGTTCTACAACAAGCTGAACTCGGACAGCGAACACATCCAGGGCAATTACGAAAGCTTCGCCGACGAATTCGCGACGATCCTGTCGCGCCAGCTGGATTCCTGATCCATGGGCGCGGGCGTCGTCAAGAAAAGCGGGGGCGGGCATCGCCGCCGCCGCCGCGGCACCGCCGCCGCGATGAGCGAGATCAACGTCACGCCCTTCGTGGACGTGATGCTGGTGCTGCTGATCATCTTCATGGTGGCGGCCCCCATGCTGCAGGTGGGTGTGCCGGTCAAGCTGCCCGAGACGGCGGCCAACGCCATGCCGACCGAGCAGGAAGAGCCGCTGACCATCACCATCACCGCCGAAGGCGACCTGATGATCATGACGACCGAGGTCGCGGACGGCGAACTGATCCCGCGGCTGAAGGCCATCGCGTCCGAGCGGACCAGCAAGAAGGTCTTCCTCCGGGCCGACGGGCGTATCCCCTACGAGCGGGTGGCGCAGGTGATGGGTGCGCTGAACGCGGGCGGCTTCAACGAGATCGGCCTGGTGACGGATGGCCAGGGCCCGTCGATGAACGAGGGCTGAGGCGCGGTGACGGACTGGGGCCAGGATACGGGCCTTTCCAAGGGCACGATCTACTCGGGGGCGGGCCATATCGGCCTGATCCTCTGGGTGGTCGTGGGTGAATGGCTGTTTCCGCATTCCGAACCCGCCGCGATCGAGGTGATGACGGTCTCGACGATGACCGAGGCTGAATTCCAGGCGATGCAGTCCTCCTCGCCCGCGCCTTCGGAAACGCCCGCGCCCGAGCAGACGGCGGCTGCGGAACCCGACGAGCCGCCCGCAACTCCGGCGGCGGAGCCGGAGGTTCAGCCAGAGCCGCAACCGGGGCCGCAACCCGAGCCCCAGCCGGTGGTCGAGACCCCGCCCGAACCGGAAGCCGTGCCGCAGCCGCCGGAGCCCGTCCCCGATCCCGTGCCGCAGCCGCCGGTTTCCGATCCCGCGCCCGACGACGTGGTGCTGGCGCCGGAAGAGCAGCCGATCCCCACCATGTCCGCCAGCATGAGGCCGAAGCCCAAGCCCGCGCCCGTGGTCGCGCCGGACCCGGTTTCGGTGCCCGAGGAGACGGTGACGGCGGAGACGCCGACCCAGGCCACCACCGACACGCCCGCCGAGACCCCGCCCGAGGTGATCGAGGAACCGCGAACCGAGGCCACGCCGCAGGAAACCGGCGACATGCTGGAGACCGAGGCGACGGAACGGCAGGAAGAAGCCCTGGGGATGGCCAGTTCTCCCCGGCCGAAGTCCAAGCCCAGCCGCCCGCGTCCGACCGAGACCCCGGCAACCGAGACCGCGACGGCGGCCGCCGAGGCGGCGAACGACAGCGATGCCGATGCCATCGCGGCGGCTGTGGCGGCCGCGGCTGCGGAAGAGGAACCCGCCAGGCCCTCCGGCGGATCGACCGCACCCGCGCCCAACGGCCCGCCGCTTTCCGCGGGCGAGATCGGCGACGTGCAATCGGCCATCGGCTCGAAATGGAGCCTGGGCGCGGTTTCCACCGACACGATGCGCACGACCATCGTCGTACGGGTGCGCTTCAGCCCGGCGGGCATGCCCGAGAGCATCGACCTGATCGAAAGCAACGGGCCCAGCCAGGCCGCCACCGACACCGCCTTCAGCGCCGCCCGCAGCGCCATCATCCGCGCCGCGCGCGAAGGCGGCATTCCCTTCCCCCCCGCCAAATACGAAACCTGGAAGGTGGTGGATTTCGTCTTCGACCCGAACGGGATGAGGTTCAGATGAGCCGCGCCCTTCGGCAAGGGGCCGCTTGGCGGCCGGAATTCCCCGCAACTCCGCGCCCCGATGGACTAGGATCGGGCGGGACAAGGTAAAGAGAACCGGAGCATGAGGCAGATGAAACCGTCCTTCCGCATCCTTCCCGCGCTGCTTGCGCTGGCGCTTGGCAGCGTCATGGCCTTGCCCGTGCAGGCTCAGGAGCCGTTGCGCATCAATATCACCCAGGGGGTGATCGACCCGATGCCCTTCGCCGCCCCCACCTTCGTGGACGAAGGCGGCGCGGGGGACCTGGCGCGCAACCTCAGCCGCGTCGTCGCCTCCGACCTGGCGGGCACCGGGCTTTTCCGCGAGATCCCGGAAGATGCCCATATCAGCCGCATCCGCAACTTCGACGGCGGCGTCGCCTTCGAGGACTGGCGCGCGGTCAACGCCCGGGTGCTGGTCACCGGCGCGGTCTCGGCCTCGGGCGGACGGGTGACGGTGAAGTTCCGCGCCTATGACGTGGTGAACGGCTCCGTCATCGAGGGCGCGGCGCTGCAATTCGCCGGCACCGCGGACGGCTGGCGGCGGATGGCCCACAAGGTAGCCGACGTGGTCTATTCCAAGATCACCGGCGAGGGCGGCTATTTCGACAGCCGGGTGGTCTTCGTCAGCGAGAGCGGGCCGAAGAACGCCCGCGCCAAGCGGCTGGCCGTCATGGATTACGATGGCGCCAACGTGCAATACCTGACCGACAGCAGCTCCATCGTGCTGGCGCCGCGTTTCTCTCCGGCGGGCGACCGTATCCTTTATACCAGCTATGAAACCGGTTTTCCCCGCATCACCCTGATGGATGTGGGCAGCCTGAAGCGGCAGACGCTGGGCGAACAGCCGGGCACCATGACCTTCGCGCCGCGCTTCTCGCCCGATGGCGGGACCGTGGTGTTCAGCCTGGAACGCGGCGGCAATACCGATATCTATTCGATGGACATCCGCGGCGGCTCGATCCGGCAGTTGACCAATGCGCCCTCGATCGAGACCGCGCCCTCGTTCAGCCCCGATGGCAGCCAGATCGTCTTCGAAAGCGACCGTTCCGGTGCGCCGCAGATCTACATCATGCCCGCCTCGGGTGGCGAAGGGCGGCGGATTTCCGGCGGCGAGGGGCGCTACGGCACCCCGGTCTGGAGCCCGCGCGGCGACCTGATCGCCTTCACCAAGCAGAACAAGGGCCGCTTCCACATCGGCGTCATGCGCACCGACGGCAGCGAGGAGCGCCTGCTCACGGCCTCGTTCCTTGACGAGGGCCCGACCTGGGCGCCGAATGGCCGCGTGATCATGTTCACCCGGGAAACCAGCGGCGGCGGCGGGCAGGCGGGCCTGTGGTCGGTGGACATCTCGGGCCGGAACCTGAAGCAGATCCCGACCGGGGGTCCGGCCAGCGATCCGGCGTGGTCGCCGCTGCTGCCGTAATCCTGCGCGGGCCTCACCGGGCCGATTCCCAAGGCCGCGCGAAACTGATAGAAACGGGGAAACGCCCGTTCGAGCCAACGAGAAGGACTAGAACACGATGACGGTTTTCCCCAAGGCCCTGCTTCTTCTGGCCGTGCTGACGCTGGCCGCCTGCCAGAACCCCAACCGCTATGGCGCGGGCGGCGCCGGAGGGGCGGGGGGCGCAGGCGGTGCGGGCGGCGGCTATGTCGACACCACCGGCCTGGGCGATCCGAACGACCCGCGCTCCATCGCCTATTTCAACCAGACGGTGGGCGACCGGGTGCTGTTCGCGGTGGACCAGTCGACCCTTTCGACCGAGGCGCGGTCGGTCCTGACCGGCCAGGCCAACTGGCTGAACCAGAATCCGGCCTATGCGATCATCATCGAGGGCCACGCGGACGAGCAGGGCACCCGGGAATACAACCTCGCGCTCGGCGCGCGCCGTGCCGCCGCGGTGCAGCAGTTCCTGATCAGCCAGGGCGTGTCGGGCAACCGGATGCGGACCATCTCCTATGGCAAGGAACGCCCGATCGAGGTCTGCTCGGACGAATCCTGCTATTCGCGCAACCGCCGCGCCGTGACGGTGCTGTCGGCCGGCTCGGGGGTGTAAGATGGGGCGGCTGCGCCTTCTTCTGCCGCTGCTGGCGCTGCCGCTGGCGGCACCCGCCGGGGCCGAGACCCTGGCCGACATCCGGGTGGAACTGGGCCAGCTGGCCGCCGATTTCAACTCGCTGAAGGCCGAACTGACCACCACGGGCAGCGTGGCCTCGGTCGGCGGCGGCGATGCGCTGCAACGGATGGATGCCATCGAGGCCGAGCTGGCCCGGCTGACCTCGCGGGCCGAGGAGATCGAACTGCGGCTGAACCGCGTGGTCAGCGACGGCACCAATCGCATCGGCGACATCGAGTTCCGGCTTTGCGATGCGACGCCGGGCTGCGACCCGCTGAACATGCCCGCGACCGCGCCGCTGGGTGGCGGCTCTGCCGCCTCTGCGGCGCCCGCTCCCTCCAACACCACCACCGCCTCCTCCGGCGGGCCCGAGCTTGCGATGGGTGAAAAGGCGGATTTCGACCGGGCCAAGGAGGTGCTCGGTCAGGGTGACTTTCGCAGTGCTGCAACGCTCTTTGCGACCTTTACCGAATCCTATCCTGGCGGGCCGCTGACGCAGGAGGCCCACTACCTGCGCGGCGAGGCCTTGGCGCAACTGGGCGAGACGGCGAATGCCGCGCGCGCCTATCTCGAGGCCTATTCCGGCGACCCGCAGGGCGGTTTCGCGGCGGATGCGCTGTTGAAGCTGGGCCAGTCACTGGGGGCCCTGGGCCAGACGCCCGAGGCCTGCGTGACGCTGGCCGAGGTGTCGCTGCAATACCCGGGCACCATGGCGGCGGCCCAGGCGCCGATCGCCATGCAGGGGCTGGGGTGTCCGTAAGGCTGGTGGACCGGCTGGTCCTGCCGGCCGACAGCAGAGTAGGAGTGGCCTTGTCGGGCGGCGGAGATTCCGTCGCCCTTCTGCATCTTCTGCGGCAGGCGGGGCACGAGGTCCTGGCCGTCACCGTGGACCACGGCCTGCGCCCCGAAAGCGGGGCCGAGGCAAAGTGTGTGGCGGGCTGGTGCCGCGACTGGGACGTTTCCCATCACATCCTGAAGTGGAAGCGGGACGAGATCCGCGGCAACCTGATGGATGCGGCACGGCGCGCACGTGCCGGCCTGATCGCCGATTGGGCCGCGGGGCAGGGGCTTGCCGCCGTGACGCTTGGCCATACCGCCGACGACCAGGCCGAGACGCTGTTGATGGGCCTTTCCCGCGCCGCCGGGATCGACGGGCTTTGCGGGCTGCGGGCGGAATGGGGGCAGGGCGGTGTGACATGGCTGCGCCCGATGCTGCGGCTGACCCGGGCCGAGTTGCGCCACTGGCTGGCGGGGCAGGGCCTGCCCTGGGTCGAGGACCCGACCAACGCCGACGACCGCTATCTGCGTGCCCGTATCCGAAAGGCGCTGGCCGGTCTGGCGCCCCTTGGCCTGACGCCAGAAAGGCTGGCGGAAAGCGCGGCGCATCTGGCCGAGGCGCGGGCCGCGCTGGATGCGGCCGTGGCCGAGGCCGCGCCGGAGGTGATGCAGGAAGCCGCGGGCGCCCTGCGGGTGAATGCCGCGCGCTTCGCCGCCCTGCCGGACGAGATCGCCCGGCGCATGGCGCAGGCGGCGGTGCTGTGGCTCTCTGGCGCCGACTACCCCCCGCGCGCCGCCGATCTGGCGCGGTTCATCGAGGCCATCGTCGCGGGAAGGGCCGCCACGCTGGCCGGGTGCAGGCTGAAAGACGGCTGGCTGGCGGCGGAACCCCGCGCCGCCGACCCGCGCCGCTGGCGGGTAGAGGGTGCGGGAACGGTCGCCCTTCTCGGCCCCGATGGCCTGCGCCAGTGCCCGGACTGGCGGGCCACCGGCCTGCCGCGCCATGTGCTGGAGGTCACTCCGGGCCTCTGGCGGGGCGATACGCTGCTTGCCGCCCCCTGCGCGGGTTTCGGCCCGGGCACTGCGACATGCGCGCCTTCCTTCGCCTGCCATCTCTTATCGCATTGAACCCGGGCCGCAGATGACTATCTTGGGATCAAAGCCGCGCCGCACCCGGCGGGCCGTGGCCGTTACGGGAGTCTCTTCGTGAACAATGCACGGAACATCGCCTTCTGGGCCGTCCTGCTTCTTCTGATCGTGATGCTGTTCCAGCTGTTCTCGGGCGGGCAGTCGACCACGTCCTCGCGGACGGTCAGCTATTCCGAGTTCATCCAGATGATCGAGGGCGACAAGATTCAGGCCGTCACGCTGGATGGCGAGCGGGTGGAGATCAAGGCCCGGGACGGCGCTTCCTTCGTGTCGATCAAGCCGGAGGGCGAAGAGGTCACCGACCGGCTGATCGCCAAGGGCATCGAGGTGAAGGCGACGCCGCAGCAGGAATCGGGTTTCATGTCGATGCTGTCGCTGTGGCTGCCCTTCCTGGTGCTGATCGGCATCTGGATCTTCTTCATGAACCGGATGCAGGGCGGCGGGCGCGGTGGCGCGATGGGCTTCGGCAAGTCGAAGGCGAAACTGCTGACCGAGAAGAACGGCCGGGTGACCTTCGACGACGTGGCCGGGATCGACGAGGCCAAGGAAGAGCTTGAGGAAATCGTCGAATTCCTGCGCAACCCGCAGAAATTCAGCCGCCTGGGCGGCAAGATCCCCAAGGGCGCGCTGCTGGTCGGCCCGCCCGGCACCGGGAAAACCCTGCTGGCCCGCGCGATCGCAGGCGAGGCGGGCGTGCCGTTCTTCACCATCTCCGGCTCCGACTTCGTGGAAATGTTCGTCGGCGTCGGCGCATCCCGCGTGCGCGACATGTTCGAGCAGGCGAAGAAGAACGCGCCCTGCATCGTCTTCATCGACGAGATCGACGCGGTGGGCCGCGCCCGCGGCGTGGGCATCGGCGGTGGCAACGACGAGCGCGAGCAGACGCTGAACCAGCTTCTGGTGGAGATGGACGGGTTCGAGGCGAACGAGGGTGTCATCATCATCGCCGCCACCAACCGCAAGGACGTGCTGGACCCGGCGCTGCTGCGCCCCGGCCGTTTCGACCGGCAGATCCATGTGCCGAACCCCGACATCAAGGGCCGCGAGAAGATCCTGTCGGTCCATGCCCGCAAGGTGCCGCTTGGCCCCGACGTGGACCTGCGCACCATCGCCCGCGGTTCCCCGGGCTTTTCCGGCGCCGACCTGATGAACCTTGTCAACGAGGCCGCGCTGATGGCCGCCCGGGCGGGCCGCCGCTTCGTCACCATGGTGGATTTCGAGAACGCCAAGGACAAGGTGATGATGGGGGCCGAGCGCCGGTCGATGGTGCTGACGCCCGAGCAGAAGGAAATGACCGCCTATCACGAGGCCGGCCATGCCATCGTCGGCATGAGCCTGCCGAAATGCGATCCGGTCTACAAGGCAACGATCATCCCGCGCGGCGGCGCCCTTGGCATGGTGATGAGCCTGCCGGAAATGGACCGCCTCAACTGGCACAAGGACCAGTGCGAGCAGCGCATCGCCATGACCATGGCGGGCAAGGCGGCGGAGATCCTGAAATACGGCGACGAGGCGGTGTCGAACGGACCTTCGGGCGACATCCAGCAGGCGTCCGCGCTGGCCCGCGCGATGGTGCTGCGCTGGGGCATGTCGAACGTGGTCGGCAACATCGACTATGCCGAGGCGCATGAGGGCTATTCCGGCAATGCCGGCGGCTTCTCGGTCAGCGCCGAGACCAAGCGGCTGATCGAGCAGGAGGTGAAGCGCCTGATCGACGAGGGCTATGAGACCGCCAAGCGCATCCTGAACGAACGCCATGAGGATTGGGACCGGCTGGCCAAGGGGCTGCTGGAATACGAAACCCTGACGGGTGACGAGATCCGCAAGGTCATCGCCGGCGAGAAACTGGGCGAGGACGAGGATGCGGGCACGCCGCCTGCGCCCTCGGGCGGCGGCACGGCTTCGGTGGTGTCGATCCCGAAGACGCGCAAGCCGCGGGCGACGAAGCCGAAGCCCGACCCGGAACCCTCGCCGTTGTGATGGTAAGGAAAGGCCCCGCGGAAGCGGGGCCTTTTGCTTTACGGTCGGGGCGAGGCAGTGCCTCGCCTGTTCCCGCCCGGTCCACGGCCTCCGGTTGCCGGGACGGCCGATCCGGCCTAGGTTGTCGGCGAAACCGCGGGCGGGGATGCGATGATCACGGTCTATCGGGAAACCGGAGGGCGGCTCAAAGCCTCGGGTCCGGCGCTGGAGCCGCTGGAAGGTGTGGTCTGGATCGACCTGCACGCCCCCTCTGCCGCCGAGGAACAGGCGGTGGAGGCGGCACTTGGACTGGATATCCCGACGCGCGACGACATGCAGGAGATCGAATCCTCCTCCCGCGCCTATGTCGAGGACGGCACGCTTTACCTGACGGCGCAGGTCATGGCCTCGCCCGAAGGGCGCGAGCCGGAGTTGGCCCCCCTGACCTTCGTGGTCGCCGGGCCGCGGCTGGTGACGCTGCGCTACCACGCGCCCGGCTCCATCGCCTATTTCGCCAAGCGGGCGGAAGCGCAGGCGTTGGGCTGCACCGGAGGCATGACCACGCTGCTGGCGCTGATGGAAACCATCGTCGACCGGCTGGCCGACATTCTGGAAGGCGAAGGCCGCAAGCTGGAAGCCACCACGCGGGCGATCTTCGAAGCGCACCGGCCGTCGGGGCGGATGCAGGTGCTGGCCGCACTGATGCAGCGGATCGGCCGGGCCGAGGACCTGAACGGCAAGCTGGACGAAAGCCTGACCACGCTGGCGCGGCTGGTGGCCTATCTGGCGCAGGCGGGGGCCGGGGTGAAAGGTGCCGAAAAGGTGCGGCTGAAGGTGCTGGCGCGCGATATCCGCTCGCTTCTGGACGCGGCCGAGAAGCAGGGGCGGAAGATCACCTTCCAGCTGGACGCCACGCTGGGGGTGATCAATATCCGGCAGGCGGATGTGATCAAGATCTTCTCGGTCGTGGCCTTCGTCTTCCTGCCGCCGACGCTGATCGCCAGTATCTACGGGATGAACTTCGACGTGATGCCGGAATTGCACTGGCCATGGGGCTACCCGCTGGCCCTTGCGGCCATGGCGGTCTCGGCGCTGGTGCCCTACCTGATTTTCCGGTGGAAGAAATGGCTGTAGAAGACTGGAACCCGGCTGCTTATGCGGCTTTCCGAGGTTTGCGGCTGCGCCCGGCGCTGGACCTGCTGGCGCAGGTGCCCGACCTGCCGCCGGGCGATGTGGTGGACCTCGGCTGCGGCGACGGGGCGGCGGCGGGGCCGCTGGCGGCGCGGTTCCCGGGGCGGCGGCTGGTGGGGGTGGATGCCTCTCCGGCGATGCTGGAAAAGGCCACGGGCTATTCGGCCACGACGCTGGCCGACATTGCCGAATGGCAGCCCGACAGCCCGCCCGCGCTGGTCTTCTCCAACGCCGCGCTGCAATGGCTGCCGGATCACGCTGGGCTGATGCCCCGGCTGGCCGCCTGCCTTGCCCCGGGCGGCACGCTGGCGGTGCAGATGCCGGTCAATCACATGGCACCCTCGCACCGCTTTCTGCGCGACATCGCCCAGGCGATGTTCCCCGACCGCTTCGACTTCGCAGGCTACCGCCCGCCGGTCGCCGCCCCCTCGGAATACTGGGCGCTGCTGGAACCTCTCGGCGCGCTGACGGTGTGGGAAACCGAATACCTGCAACCCCTCGGCCCCGAGGCGGAGGGCCATCCGGTCCGCGCCTTCACCGCCTCCACCGCCATGCGCCCTTTCCTCGACCGGCTGGCGCCCGAAGAGGCCACCCGCTTCACCGCCCGCTATGACGAAGCGCTGGACAGCGCCTATCCGCGGCTGGGGGATGGCGGGGCGCTCTTCCCCTTCCGCCGCCTGTTCCTGATCCTGACGAGGTCCTGATGCCGATCGCCCTGAAACCCACCGATTTCACCGCCCGCGTGGTCTGGCTGGGCACGCAGGAAGTGCCGGTCGAAAACCTTGTGATCACCTCGGTTCCCGTCACCGAAATGCCGCTGACCTTCGCGGGCTATGCCCGGGAAAGCCATGGCGGAGAGACGCGGTCTTCCTGCTCGCGCGTGCTGGCGCAGCACCCGCGCGGCACGCGGATCCGCAACACCCGCCAGCTTTGCCTTGTCAGTGCCGAGGAAATGGCCGAGGTCGCCTCTGCCTTGGGCCTTGCGGCGGAATGGGACCATGCCTGGGTCGGCGCCTCGCTGGTGCTGGAGGGGATACCGGATTTCACCCATCTTCCGCCCTCGAGCCGCCTTCAGGGGCCGGACGGGGCGACGCTGGTCGTCGACATGATCAACCACCCCTGCCAGGAGCCCGCCGTCACCATCGCCAAGGCGACGGGCGGCAGGGGCAAGGCGTTCAAGACCGCGGCCTTGGGCAAGCGTGGTGTCACCGCATGGGTGGAACGCGAGGGCACGCTGCGCATCGGCGACGTGATGCGGCTGCATATCCCGGATCAGCGGCCCTGGCAGTATGTGGATGCTGCGCGGGCCATTGCGGCGGAATGAAGACGGGAAAAGTTTTCCCTGAAATCCGGCATTTCCGGGCCGGATAGACCGGCTGGCGAATTTTACGGGTTTCATGTCGCAAACCGGCCGTTGCATACCGATGTCCACCGCTATCACGTCGCTAATGGAATATCCGGCACGCCAGCCACTCGTGGGAGACGCATATGGCCTTCAAGACCGACATCGAGATTGCGCGCGAAGCGAAGAAGAAGCCGATCATGGAGATCGGTGCCAAGCTGGGGATCCCGGCCGAACACCTGCTGCCCTACGGCCATGACAAGGCCAAGGTCAGCCAGGAGTTCATCAAGTCGCTGGAAGGCAAGCCCGACGGCAAGCTGATCCTCGTCACCGCGATCAACCCGACGCCTGCGGGCGAGGGCAAGACCACCACCACCGTGGGCCTGGGCGACGGCCTGAACCGCATCGGCAAGAAGGCGGTGATCTGCATCCGCGAGGCCTCGCTCGGCCCGAACTTCGGCATGAAGGGCGGCGCGGCGGGCGGCGGCATGGCGCAGGTCGTGCCGATGGAGGAGATGAACCTTCACTTCACCGGCGACTTCCACGCCATCACCTCTGCCCACAACCTGCTGTCGGCGATGATCGACAACCACATCTACTGGGGCAACGACCTGCAGATCGACGCCCGCCGCGTGGTGTGGCGCCGGGTCATGGACATGAACGACCGCGCGCTGCGCGACATCGTGGTGAACCTGGGCGGCGTCTCGAACGGCTTCCCGCGCCAGACCGGCTTCGACATCACCGTGGCGTCGGAAGTCATGGCGATCCTCTGCCTGTCGAAGGACCTTGAGGACCTGCAGAAGCGGCTGGGCGATATCGTCGTCGCCTATACCCGCGACAAGAAGGCGATCTACTGCCGCGACATCAAGGCCGACGGCGCGATGACCGTCCTCCTGAAGGACGCGATGCAGCCGAACCTGGTGCAGACGCTGGAAAACAACCCGGCCTTCGTCCACGGCGGACCTTTCGCCAACATCGCCCACGGCTGCAACTCGGTCATCGCCACCAAGACCGCGCTGAAGCTGGGTGAATATGTGGTGACCGAGGCCGGCTTCGGCGCCGATCTGGGCGCCGAGAAGTTCTTCGACATCAAGTGCCGCAAGGCCGGGCTGAAACCGGCGGCTGCGGTGATCGTCGCCACCGTGCGCGCGATGAAGATGAACGGCGGCGTCGCCAAGGCCGATCTCGGCACCGAGAATGTCGATGCGGTCAAGAAGGGCTGCCCGAACCTCGGCCGCCACATCGCCAACGTGAAGGGCTTCGGCGTGCCGGTGGTGGTTGCGATCAACCATTTCTACTCCGACACCGATGCCGAGGTGGCCGCAGTCAAGGCCTATGTCGCCGAGCAGGGCGCCGAGGCGGTGCTGTGCAAGCACTGGGCCAACGGTTCGGCCGGGGTCGAGGACCTGGCCCATACCGTGGTCAAGCTGGCCGAGGGCGGCACCGCCAACTTCGCGCCACTCTATCCCGACGAGATGCCGCTGTTCCAGAAGGTCGAGACCATCGCCAAGCGCATCTACCACGCCGACGAGGTGATCGCCGACAAGTCGGTGCGCGACCAACTGAAGGCCTGGGAGGCCGCGGGCTACGGCAACCTGCCGGTCTGCATGGCCAAGACCCAGTATTCGTTCAGCACCGACCCGAACCTGCGCGGCGCGCCGACCGGCCACACCATCCCGGTGCGCGAAGTGCGGCTTTCCGCCGGGGCGGGCTTCATCGTGGTGATCTGCGGCGAGATCATGACCATGCCGGGCCTGCCCAAGGTGCCCTCCGCCGAGGTGATCCGGCTGAACGACGCGGGCCAGGTCGAGGGTCTGTTCTAAGGCGTCGCATTGTCCTTCCCGGGCTGCCGCCTTATCTGGGGGGCGGCCCGGACAGGAGAACGACAGATGCGCAAGCCAGAGGATTGCACGACCATGGCCCATATCCGGGCCGAGATCGACCGGCTGGACGAAGACCTCGTCCGGCTTTTCGCCGAAAGGGCGGGCTATATCGACCGCGCGGCGGCGATCAAGGCGGGCGCCGACCTGCCCGCAAGGATCGACAGCCGGGTCGAGGAAGTGGTGCAGAACGTCCGCCGCCATGCTGCGACCTACGGGCTACCGCCCGATCTGGTGGAAAAGCTGTGGCGGCGGCTGATCGACTGGTCCATCGCGCGCGAGGAAAGCCATCTGGGGCCGGATTCGCTGCGGCGAGGCTGAGGAAGGGACGAAGCGGCAGATGAGTGCCACGCTGATCGACGGCAAGGCCATCGCAACCCGGATGCGCGAAGAGACCAGGGCTCAGGCACAGGCCCTGGCCGAGGCCGGGTGGGAACCGCGGCTGGTCTCGATCTCGGTCGGCGACGTGGCCGCGGCGGAATTGTATGTCCGCAACCAGCAGCGCTCGGCCGAAGCCGCGGGGGTGGCCTTCGAGGCGCGCAACTACCCCGAGACGATCAGCCTTGAACAATTGACCGGTGTGATCCAGGGGCTGAACGCCGACCCGCGGGTGAACGGCATCATCATCCAGCGCCCCCTGCCCGCGCATATCCCGGTGAAGGCGCTGCAAAAGGCGGTGCATCCGCTGAAGGATGTGGAGGGGATGCACCCCGCCTCGATCGGCAACATCGTCTACAACGACCTTGCGCTCGGCCCCTGCACGGCGGTGGCGGCGGTTGAGATCCTGAAGACGCTGCCCCTGAAGATGGAGGGGCTGGATGTCTGCGTGATCGGCCATTCCGAGATCGTCGGCAAGCCGATCGCCTTCCTGATGATGGGTCTTGGCGCCACCGTGACCGTCTGCCACCACATGACGCGGCAGGTGGCGGTGCATTCCCGCGCTGCCGATGCGGTCTTCGTCGCCGTGGGCAAGCCCGGGCTGGTGCGGGGCGAGATGCTGAAACCCGGCGCGGCGCTGATCGACATCGGCATCAACCGGGTGGACGGCAAGACCGTGGGCGATGCCGATTTCGCCAGTTGCGCCGAGGTGGCGGGCTGGATCACCCCGGTGCCCGGCGGGGTCGGCCCTGTGACGGTGGCAATCCTGATGAACAACGCCGTTCTGGCGACAAGACTGCAGATGGACCATTACCGCGCCGCCTTTGCGGCCGCGGTCTGAAGGAGGATCGGATGACGGCCAAGGTGATCGACGGCAAGGCCTTTGCGACCAATGTGCGGGCCCAGGTGGCGGCCCATGTGACGCGGCTGAAGGACGAGAACGGGTTGCAGCCCGGCCTTGCGGTGGTGCTGGTGGGCGAGGACCCGGCAAGCCAGGTCTATGTCCGCAACAAGCATGCCTCGACCATCGAGGTCGGTATGGCCTCTTTCGAACATCGCCTGCCTGCGACGACGGGCGAAGCCGAACTGCTGGCGCTGATCGACCAGTTGAATGCCGATCCGAAAGTCCACGGCATTCTCGTGCAGTTGCCTCTGCCTTCTCACCTGAATTCGGAACTGGTGATCAACCGGATCGAACCGGCCAAGGATGTGGACGGATTCCATATTTCGAACGTCGGGCTTTTGGGGACGGGGCAGAAGTCCATGGTCCCCTGCACGCCGCTGGGTTGCCTGATGATGCTGCGCGACCATCACGGCTCGCTTTCCGGGCTGAATGCCGTGGTGGTGGGGCGGTCGAACATCGTCGGCAAGCCGATGGCGCAGCTTCTGCTGGGCGACAGCTGCACGGTGACCATCGCGCATTCCCGCACCAAGGACTTGGTCGAGGTCTGCAAGCGGGCCGACATCCTTGTCGCCGCCGTGGGCCGGCCCGAGATGATCACGGGTGACATGGTGCGCCCCGGCGCCACCGTGATCGACGTGGGCATCAACCGGATCGAGCGTGACGGCAAGGCCAAGCTGGTCGGCGACGTGCATTACGAAAGCGCGGCTGCGGTGGCGGGTGCGATCACCCCGGTGCCGGGCGGCGTGGGGCCGATGACCATCGCCTGCCTGCTGGCGAACACCCTGACCGCCTGCTGCCGCGCCAACGGGCTGGAAGAGCCGAAGGGCCTGACCGCCTAACGCGGCATCGGGATCGGCAGCGCCCTTGCCCCGGTCAGGATCGCAAGGGCGCCCGGCTGCATCAGGCCGGAAAGGGCCGGGTCGTGGCACCACAGTCCGCCGGTGTAGGCGCCATAGGCGGGCAGGATGATACGAGCGGGATCGGCCAGGAAACAGGGCCGCGCCTGCCCGGCTATCCGGGCTTTCGGATGGTAATGGCCTGAAATCTCAAGATTTGTATCGGGCGCCGCGATATGGCGGAAGGTCAGCGCGCCCAGCATGACCTCTGCCCGGTGACTGCCGCCGAGCGCCAGCGGGCCGGGATCGTGGTTTCCCTCGATCCAGATCCATTCCCGTCCCGCCATCAGCCGGGCCAGCCAGAGGGAATCGGCGGGGTCCAGACTGTCGGCGGCGGCAAGGTCGTCGAAACTGTCGCCCAGGCAGATCACCGTCGCAGGTGCGGTGGCGGCGATGTCGGCGTCAAGCCGCTCCAGCGTAGCGCGGGTCTCGTAGGGCGGCAGCAGCGCCCCGGCACGGCGAGCGAGGCGGGCGGATTTGCCGAGATGCAGGTCACTGACCGCAAGCAGCCGCCGGGCAGGCCAGTGCAGCGCGCCGGAGGGCAGGGCGTGCAGTGTCTCGGGGCCGAGGGTCAGGGCAAAATGCATGATTCAGGCAAGTCCTGCCGCCTGCATCAGCGCCTGTGCCGCCGATTCTGCAAGCTTTTCGCGCGCCTGCCCCTCGATGGGCACCTTGCCGGGCTCAAGGAACAGCGGCGCGGCAAGCGGCGTCACACGGTCGAGACGGTGCAGGTCGATGCGGCCGCCGGTGCGGGAAAGAAGGTCCTCGATCCGGGAAAAGTCGATCAGGCCGCGCATCGCCTCGTCCTTGGTGATCTGCAGCAGCAGGTGATCGGGATCGTAGCGGCGCAGCGTGTCGTAGAGAATGTCGGAGGAAAAGGTCGCCTGCCGCCCTGTCTTGCGGCGGCCCTGGTGGCTGCGCTCGATCAGGCCCGCCACGATGGCGACGTTGCGGAATGTGCGCTTCATCAGCGTGTTGGAGTGCAGCCAGGTCTCCAGCCCCCGGCGCAGGGTCTCGGGAGCGAAAAGCGGCGTGGGGTCGGTGACCGGGGAAAGACCCCAGATCAGCGTGGCATAATCGGTGGCGACGAAGCCGAGGGGGTCAAGCCCTTGTTCCTCCATCTGTTTCGTGACCAGAAGGCCGAGCGTCTGCTGCGCGTTGCGGCCCGCGAAACCGTAGATGCAAAGATGTTCGCGGCCCTCGTGCGGGAAGCTTTCCAGCAGCAGCGAGTCGCGGCCGGGCAGGCGGGAGACCTGCCGTTGCAGCGCAAGCCAGCCGGCGGTGTGGGCGGGCAGGCCGGGCCAGTCCTCTTGCTGGAAGATCTGCAGGATCCGGTCGGCCAGCAGGGTGCTGGTGGCGAATTTGGTGCCCGAATAGACGGCGACGCGCGGGTCCTTCGAGGTGGAGCGGGTGACTTCCACCGTCAACTCGTTCAGCCCCTCGTAGCGGACGATCTGCCCCGCCATCAGGAAAGTGTCGCCCGGGGTGAGCGAGGAGGCAAAGGACTCCTCGACCTCGCCGAGGGGTTGGCCGCGGCCGCGCAGGCGGACCTTCATCATTTCGCTGTCGACGATGGTGCCGAGGTTCTGGCGGATCACCGCGGCGCTGCGCGGGTCTCGCAGATGCCAGAGGCCGCCGGTCTGCTTCAGCCGCTGCCAACGGTCATAGGCGCGCAACGCGTAGCCGCCGGTCGCCACGAAATCCAGCGTGCGGTCGAAGTCCTGCCGCGAGATGTCGTGGTATGGGCCGGCGCGGGTGATCTCTTCATACAGCCTGTCGGCGCTGAACGGGCCGGCGCAGGCGGTCATCAGGATATGCTGGCAGAGCACGTCGCGGGCGCCGGGGCCGCGGGGGTCGCCGTCCAGGGTGCGGGCCGTCACGGCGTCCAGCGCGGCCTTGCATTCGATCACCTCGAAGCGGTTTGCCGGGACGAGCAGGGCCTTCGAGGGGGTGTTGTAGCGGTGGTTGGCGCGGCCGATCCTTTGCACGAGGCGCTTGACGTTCTTCGGCGCGCCGACCTGGATCACCAGATCGACATCGCCCCAGTCGATGCCGAGGTCCAGCGAGCCGGTGCAGACCACGGCGCGGAGCCTGCTTTCGGTCATCGCCGCCTCGACCCGTTCGCGCTGTTCGCGGGAAAGCGAGCCGTGGTGGATGCCGATGGGCAGGCCCTCGTCGTTCGATAACCACAAGTCGTGGAAGAAAAGCTCGGCCTGTGCCCTTGTGTTGTGGAAGATCAGCGTGGTGCGGTGAGCCTTGATCTGCTTCAGGATTTCCGGGATCGCATGGCGTCCGCCGCCCCCGGACCACGGTGGAGCCCGCGGCGTTTCGAGCATGGAAATGTCAGGATCGGGGCCGGGATCGGCCAGCAGGACCTGCGTTTCCGGCGAGAGGAAGCGGGCCAGCACGGGCGGGTCCTCGACGGTGGCGGAAAGGCCGATGCGGCGGAGATCGGGCGACAGGGTTTGCAGGCGGGAGAGGAGGAGGGTGAGTTGGTCGCCGCGCTTCGATTCGGCCAGGGCGTGGAGTTCGTCGACGATCACCCGCTGGAGTCCGCCGAATATTTTCCTTGCATCTTCATAGCTTAGAAGGAGGGCGAGGCTTTCCGGCGTGGTCAGCAGGATATGCGGCGGGTCGGCGCGCTGGCGCTTGCGGGCGGTGTGCGGCGTGTCGCCGGTGCGATCCTCGACCCGGATCGCCAGACCCGCGCCCTCGATGGGGCGGCGCAGGTTGCGGCGTATGTCGGCGGTCAGGGCCTTCAGCGGCGAAATGTAGAGTGTGTGCAAGCCGGGGGCGGGATTTTCGCCCAGTTCGCCAAGGCTTGGCAGGAAACCTGCAAGGGTCTTGCCGCCTCCGGTGGGCGCGACCAGCAGGGTGGAGGGTAAGGAGGCGCGGTCCAGCATGGCCTGCTGGTGAAGATGCAGCGTCCAGCCGTTCGCGGCGAACCAGCGGGACAGGGGGGCGGGAAGCAGGGCCATGACGTGGAAGGTAGGAGCGCGCGGGGCGATTGCAACGCAGTGCGGCGCACGCTGGATTAATCCGTTGAAATCATGGGAAATCATCGGCTGGAATGGGTATGGCATCCGTCTGGCATCGGTCTGGCATCCGTCCGGCAGCGAGAAAGCCGGGGGAGGCGTTAACCAATTGCTGCGAATCGCCCCGGCGGGCGGGGGCCGCCCATGCCCCCGGCCCCCAAGTGGAGTATTTGCGTCAGGAGGAAGGAGGAGGGGCGCCGGTTTTCCGACGGGGCTTGCGGCAGGCGGGCTTGCGGCCTAATCGGGGCGCATGAGGCTGTTGTTTCTGGGCGATGTGATGGGCAAGACCGGCCGCCGGGCGGTGGCCGAGCGGCTGCCTGCGTTGCGCGCGGCCTGGGGCCTGGATTTCGTGGTGGTCAATGGCGAGAACGCCACCGGCGGCATGGGGCTTTCGGCGGAACACGCGAAGGGCCTGCTGGCGGCGGGCGCCGATGTGGTGACCTTGGGCGACCATGCCTTCGACCAGAAGGATATCGTGCCGCTGCTGGAGGCGGAGCCGCGCATCCTGCGGCCGGTGAACTACTCGAAACTCGCGCCGGGCAAGGGCGCGCGGGTCTATGACGCGCCGGGCGGGCGCAAGGTGCTGGTGGCGCAGGTCCTTGGCCGGGTGTTCATGAAGCAGCCCTTCGACGATCCCTTCAGCGCCATCGAGCCTGTGCTGAAATCGCATCGCATCGGCGTCTCGGTGCAGGCCGCCATCGTCGATGTCCATGCCGAGGCCACGTCCGAGAAGATGGGGCTGGGGCATTGGTGCGACGGACATGCAAGCCTTGTCGTCGGCACCCATACCCATGTGCCGACAGGGGATGCGCAGATCCTGAAGGGCGGCACCGGCTACCTGACCGATGCGGGCATGTGCGGCGACTACGACAGCGTGATCGGGATGGAGAAACTGGAGCCGATGCGCCGCTTCGTCACCGGCATGTCGAAGGCGCGGTTCGAGCCCGCGGGCGGCGAGGCCACGCTTTGCGGTGTCTTCGTCGAGACCGACGACAAGACCGGGCTGGCGGCGCGCGTCGCCATGGTGCGGCAGGGCGGGCGGCTGATGGAGGCCGCGCCTTGACGGGCGGCCGCGGGCCGGGGCGGCGGTGAATACGGAGGACACATGCTTGGCCTGACCATTCCGGCAGAGGCGATGCCCTGGGTGTCGCTGGCCATCCTGGCGGTGATGTTCACCCTGTTCATGCTGGAAACCTTTCCTGTCGAGGTGACGGCCATCGGGGCGGCGGCGGCGATGATGCTGATCGGCATCCTGCCGTTGAAGGAGGCGACCTCGGTTCTGTCGAATTCGGCCCCCTGGACCATCGCGCTGATGTTCCTGGTGATGGGCGGGCTGGTGCGGACGGGTGCGGTGGAGTTGATCATCGCGATGGCCGAGCGCCATGTCGGCGAGAGGCCGAAGCTGACCATCGTGGTGCTTTTCGGTTTCGTTTCCGTGGCTTCGGCCTTCATGAACAACACGCCGCTGGTGGCGGTGATGATCCCGGTGGTGATCCAGATCGCGGTGAAGATCGGCTCGTCCCCGTCGAAGCTGCTGATCCCGCTGAGCTACATGACGGTGCTGGGGGGGATGATCACGCTGATCGGCACCTCGACCAACATCCTGGTGGACGGTGTGGCGGCGAAGCAGGGGCTGGAGCATTTCGGCCTGTTCGAGATCGCGCCGCTGGGGGTGGCGGTCGCGCTGGCGGGCGGGGCCTATCTGGCGCTTTTCGGCGGGCGGCTGTTGCCGGTGCGGCAGTCGATGGGGGTGCTGCTGTCGGACCGCAAGAAGATGAAATACTTCACCGAGGTGGCGATCCCCGAGGGCAGTCCGCTGGTCGGCCAGTCGCCGACCGAGGTGGACCTGTTCCGGCGCGACGGGGTGCGGCTGATCGACGTGCTGCGCGGCGATGCCAGCTTGCGGCGCGACCTGGCCCCGGTGCGGCTGGAGCCGGGCGACCGGGTGGTGCTGCGGGCGGAGATGCAGGACCTGATGGAATTCGACCGCCGCAGCGAGGTGCATCTGGTCGACAAGCTGTATTCGGTGAAGACCGAGACGGTGGAGGTGCTGATCGGCCCCGGCTGCCGGATGGAGGGGCAGCGGCTGGGCGACCTGCGGCTGCGGCGGCGCTATGGCGTCTATGTGCTGGCGGCGCATCGGCGCAACCAGAACATCGGGCGGCAGCTTGACGACCTGACGGTGCGGGTGGGCGACACGCTGCTGCTGGAGGGCAATATCGAGGACATCCAGCGGCTGGCCGCCGACATGGATCTGGTGGACATCTCGCGCCCCTCGGTCAAGCCGTTCCGCCGGGCGAAGGCGCCGATCGCCATCGCGGCGCTGGCCTTCATCGTGATCCTGTCGGCCTTCGACCTGGCGCCGATCCAGGCGCTGGCCTTCCTGGCGGTGGCGGTGATCCTGTTCACCCGCTGCGTGGACAGCGACGAGGCCTTCGGCTTCATCGACGGGCGGCTGCTGGCGATGATCTTCGCCATGCTGGCGGTGGGCGAGGGGCTGGACCGATCCGGCGCGGTGGGGATGATCGTCGACTCGGTGGCGCCCTTCCTTGGCGGGCTGCCGCCGTTCCTGCTGATCCTTGGCGTCTATTTCATCGGGCTGGTGCTGACCGAGTTCCTGTCGAACAATGCGGTGGCGGTGATCTATACGCCGATCGCCATCCAGCTGGGCCTGTCGCTTGGCTACGACCCGCGGCCCTTCGCGGTGGCGGTGATGTTCTCGGCCACGCTGGCCTTTGCCACCCCCATCGGCTACCAGACCAATATGATGGTCTACGGGCCGGGCGGCTACCGGTTCTCGGACTTCACCCGGGTGGGCCTGCCGCTGAACCTGCTGACGATGCTGGTGGCAAGCGCGCTGATCCCGCTGATCTGGCCGCTGTGAGGGGAGGGGACGATGAGGAAGATCCTGCCGATGGTCCTGCTGCTGGCCGCCTGCGCGGCGCCGGTGGCGGAGCCCGCGCTGCAGACGGTGCGGCTGACGGATACGAGGCTGACGCTGGTGCTGGACAACGGCACCCGCTGCTCGGTCGACTGGCGGGCGGCGCCCGTCGGGCGGATGGAGAATTGCGGGCCGGGCTACGGCTATGCGGTGAAGGTGGACGGCAACCCGAACGTGCTGCGCCGGCTGGTCGAGGGCGTGGTGCTGGCGCTGGGCGCGGATGGCGTGCTGGCGCCGATGGCCGAGGTGGTGATCACCGGGCCGGGCGGGACGGATCAGGTCTTCATCTCGCCGCCGGAGCGTCGGGCGGCGGAGTGAACTGGGCGCTGCGGGCGGCGGCGGGGTTGCTCTTCCGGGCGGTGGCGGTGTAGAGGACGGCCACACCGAAAAAACCGGCAGAGGTTGGGCCACATGGCAGGCCATTCCAAATGGGCGAACATCCAGCACCGCAAGGGCAAGCAGGATGCCATCCGCTCGAAGATGTTCTCGAAGCTTTCCAAGGAAATCACCGTGGCCGCCAAGATGGGCGACCCGGACCCCGAAAAGAACCCCCGGCTGCGGCTGGCGGTGAAGGCGGCCAAGGCGCAGTCGATGCCGAAGGACGTGATCGACCGGGCGATCAAGAAAAGCCAGATGGGCGACGCGGCGGATTATTCCGAAATCCGCTACGAGGGCTATGGCGCGGGCGGCATCGCCATCATCGTCGAGGCGCTGACCGACAACCTGAACCGCACGGCGTCGAACGTGCGCAGCTATTTCACCAAGGCGGGCGGGAACATGGGGCAGACCGGCTCGGTTTCCCATGGCTTCGACCGGCTGGGCGAGATTTCCTATCCGGTGACCGCCGGTTCGGCGGATGACGTGATGATGGCGGCGATCGAGGCCGGGGCGGATGACGTGGAGTCCGACGAGGACGGCCACTGGATCTATTGCAAGGTCGAGGACCTGTCGGCGGTGTCCGAGGCGCTGGAGGCGGCGCTTGGCGAATCGACCGAGAGCAAGCTGGTCTGGCGGCCGCAGGTGCGGACCGAGGTGGACCTTGAGACGGCGCAGAAGCTGATGAAGCTGATCGACCTGCTGGAAGAGGACGACGACGTCCAGGCGGTGACGCACAACTTCGACGTGCCGGAAGAGGTTGCCGCGCAGCTTTGAGGCCGCGCTGCCGGTTTCAGATCACGGAGCCGGGACGAGGGTTCGCGCGGCCTCGGCCCGGATCGCCCGGGTCAGCGGCGCCAGCGTGGGGGCGGCGAGGCGGGTGAACTGCCAGTGCAGCGCCACGTCCAGCGGCTGCGTGGGGGCAAGGTCGGCCAGCCGGCCCGCGGCGATATGGGCGGCGACCAGCACCTCGGGGTTCATGCCCCAGCCGAGACCGGCAAGCGCCCCGTCGACGAAACCCTGAGACGAGGCCAGCATATGCGCGGGCATGGTCAGGCGGCGGCCGGTCAGGGCCTGCGCCCAGCGATGTTGCAGCCGGTCCTCGCGCGAATAGACCAGCGCGGGGGCGCGGGCCAGCGCCTCGGGCGTGGGGCCGTCGGGGAACCAGCGGGCGGCGAAGCCGGGGCTGGCGGTGGCGCGGTAGCGCAGGGCGCCCAGCGGGAGCGTGTCGCAGCCTTGCAGCGGGCCGGGATGGGCGGTGATCGCCGCCACCACCTCGCCGCGTTTCAGCCAGTCCTGGCTGACGTCCTGATCGTCGATGACAAGATGGAACAGCAGCCCCTCGGTCGCCGCCAGTGCCGGGATGACCCAGGTGGCAAGGCTGTCTGCATTGACCGCGATGCGCAAGGTGGCGGGGCCGGGGGCGAGGCCGGGCAGGTCCTCGGCCAGTTGCCGGGTCAGGAGCGCGATCTCGTCATGGTGGCGGACCAGCCGCAGCCCGGCCTGCGTGGCGGCGCAGGGCTGGCCGCGGGTGAGGAGAAGGGTTCCGGCGGTTTCCTCCAGCGCCTTGATGCGCTGCGAGATGGCCGAGGGGGTGACGTGGAGGTCGGCGGCGGCGGCCTCGAACGTGCCGCGGCGGTGGATGGCGGCGAGGGCGGCGAGTTGGGCGGGGTCGAACATGGCGGGGCTTTCTCGGGCGGAGAGCGCCGGGGGCCAGCCCCCGGACCCCCGGAGTATTTGGGTCGAGATGAAGTTAGAAGAACTTAATAGAGGCGCAAAGGATTAACTGGAGCCCTTCTTTCTGTGCCGGTAGCAGGGGCCGCGAAGGCGATGGAGGGCGGCGATGTTCGAGGCGGTGGCGGCGGGGTTCCTGACCGGGTTGAGCCTGATCCTGGCGATCGGGGCGCAGAATGCCTTCGTGCTGCGGCAGGGGCTGCGGCGCGAGCATGTCGGGGCGGTGGTGGCGGTCTGTGCCGGATCGGATGCGGTGCTGATCGCCGCCGGGGTGGCGGGGTTCGGCGCGGTGTCGCAGGCGGTGCCCTGGCTGGCCGAGGCGATGCGCTGGGCGGGCGTCGCCTTCCTGCTGGTCTATGGTGCCCTGCGCTTCCTTGCCGCGCGCAAGGGCGGCGAGGCGCTGCGGCCCGCCGAGGGCCGGGGGGCGAGCCTGAAGGCGGTGCTGGCGACCTGCCTTCTGCTGACCTGGGCCAATCCGCATGTCTATCTGGATACGGTGGTGCTGTTGGGGTCGATCTCGGCGCAATATCCGGGACGCGGGACGGCCTTCGCCGGGGGGGCGATGACGGCCTCTCTGGTGTTCTTCTCGGCGCTTGGTTTCGGGGCGCGGCTGCTGGCCCCGGTTTTCGCAAGGCCGCGGGCCTGGGTCTGGCTGGAGGTGGGCGTCGGGCTGGTGATGTGGGCCATCGCGGCGGGGCTTGCCTTTTCCTGAAGGCGCGGCTCTGGTCGCCGGATGGAATCGGGGCGGAACAGGGGGAGGGCGCTGGCGGGCATCGGCTGGATGCTGCTGTCGGGCCTGTCGTTCGTGGGGGTGAACGGGGTGGTCAAATACCTCGGCACCGACCTGCCCGCGGCGCAATCGGCCTTCATCCGTTTCGCCTTCGGCGCGGTGTTCTTCCTGCCGGTGATGCCGCGGGTGCTGCGGATGGGGCTGCCCGCGCCGGTCTGGCGGCTGTTCGGCTGGCGGGGGCTGCTGCATGTGGCGGCGGTGGTGTTCTGGTTCCATGCCATGGCGCGGGTGCCGGTGGCGGAGATGTCGGCCATCGCCTTCCTGAACCCCGTGATCGTGCTGGTGATCGCCGGGCTGATGCTGGGAGAACGGTTCGGGCCGCGGCGGGTGATGGTGGTCGTGGCGGCGCTGGCGGGGGCGGCGCTGGTGCTGCGCCCCGGCTTCCGCGAGGTGACCGAGGGGCATCTGGCGCAGATCGCCGCGACCCTGTGCTTTGCCGCCAGCTATATCGTCGCCAAGCGGTTGTCGGGGATGGCCCCGGCCTCGGTCGTGGTGGCGGTGCTGTCGGTCGGGGTGACGCTGGGCCTTCTGCCGCTGGCGCTGTGGGTCTGGCAGCCGGTGAGCCCGGCGCAACTGGCCTGGCTGGGGCTGGTCGCCGCGCTGGCGACGGGCGGGCATTACGCGATGACGCGGGCCTTCATGGCCGCGCCGCTGGCGGTGACGCAGCCGGTCAGCTTCCTCCAGATCGTCTGGTCCACCGCGCTGGGCGCCATCGCGTTCTCCGAGGCGGTGGACCCCTGGGTGCTGGCGGGGGGCGCGCTGATCATCGGGGCGATCAGTCTGAACACCTGGGCCGAGGCGCGGGCGGAGGGGGCCCCCGCCGCCGGATCCGGGCAGATGGCGGACCCCGTGCCCTGACCCCGGCCTGCGGGCGGCGGCGAGGATATTCCATCGCCTTTGTCGCGTAGTCTTCGCAGAAGTCATAATCTTGCCACCCCATCGTCTGGCGGCCTTCAGACTGTCCGTGCCAACTGGTGCAGGTTAGCCCTGTGGGTGTGGGGTCGTGGGAATGCTTGGACTGATTGGACTGCTGACCGGGACCCGGTTCGGCACCGGGATCGAACATGCCGAATTCATGGTGACGGCAGGGGCTTCGGGGCCGGTCGTCACGCTGGTCAACTATATCACGCGCGAGGATGTCTCGCTGGCGCTGAGCGAGCACGGGATGGCGGTGGAGGCGGGGTTCGCCGGTCATGGCAACAGGCGGGTCACGCTGGCCGGCGGCGGGATTTCGGGCGGCCTTGCGCCGATGGCGATGACGGCCGCGCTGGCCGGGGCGGAGGAGGGGCGGTCGGTCTCGGCCTTCCTGAACGGCTCCAGTGTCATGGCGCAGATGGCGGTCGAACTGCTGGCGGTGGATGTCGGGCCGGTCACCTATCTTTACGCCGCAAGGCCGGCGGGGGAGGGGATCGGCATCTTCCGGGCGAACGGGGGGGCGCAGCCGGTGTTCCTGTCGGAACTGGCCGACACCGAGGGGATCTATGCCGCGGGGGTTTCGGCGCTGACCTCGTTCACCATCGGCGGGCAGACCTATCTGGCAGCGGGATCGCGCGGCGAGGGCGGGGTCACGGTGTTCCTGATCGGCGAGGACGGGGCGCTGACCCCGACCGACAGCCTGGGGATCGGCCAACTGGTCCCGATGCCGGGGGTGGAGGCTTTGCGCGCGGTGCAGACGGGCGGCGAGACCTATCTGCTGGCGGCGGCCTCGGGCAATTCCTCGATCACGGTGATGCGGGTGGATGAGGATGGCCTGCTGACGGTGACCGAGCATGTGCAGGACACGCTGGACACGCGCTTCCAGTCGGTCCGCTGCATCGACGTGATCACGGTGAAGGGCTGGACCTTCGTACTGGCCGCGGGGGCGGACGACGGGCTGACGCTGATGGTGCTGCTGCCGGGCGGGCGGCTGCTGCATCTGGAGACGCTGGCCGATACCGCCGCGGCGGGGCTGAGCAATGTCACCGCGCTGCGCATGGTGCATCTGGGCGACAGCCTGCAGATCCTGACGGTTTCGGGGGCGGAGGCCGGGCTGACGGTGCTGGAGATCGATCTGGCCCGGCTGGGGATTGCGCAGACGGGCGGCAGCGGCGCCGTGGCGGGAACCGGGCTGGCCGATCTTCTGCTGGCGGCCGAGGGCGTGACCAGCCTGTCGGGCGGTGCGGGCGACGATATCCTTGTCGACGGCCCGGGCAGCCAGGTGCTGACCGGAGGCGCGGGGGCGGATGTCTTCGTGATGATGCCCGACGATGCGCCGGACACCATCCTCGACTTCGACCGCAGCCGCGACCGCATCGACCTGTCCTTGCTGCCGGGGTTCCGTAATGCCTCGCAGCTTGAGGTCACCGTGACCCAGAACGGGGCGATCCTGCGCTTCGGCGGCAAGGTGCTGACCATCGTGACCGCGAACGGCCAGCCGCTGACCGAGGCGCAGGTCTGGGCGCTGGATTTCGGCCTTGCGGCGCAGCGGGTGGTGGTGGAGCCGGGAACGCCCGACATCCAGCCGGAGGAGCCGGCAGAAACTCCGCCGGGCCGGGTGAGGCTTGACGGCACCAGCGGCCACGACCTGCTGACCGGCAGCGCGGAGGGCGAGGATTTCCATGCCGGTTCGGGCAACGACACCCTTGTCGGCGGCGGCGGGGACGACCGTTTCTACGGCGGCGCGGGGTTCGATATCGTCAGCTACGAGGGCCTGCCGCAGGGCATCGTGCTGAACCTTTCCTCACCGGCGCTGAGTTCGGCCGAGGTGCGCGACGACCTGTTCTCCTCGATCGAGGGGTTCATCGGCACCGCATATGGCGATGTGCTGACCGGAACCGATGCGGCGGACTGGCTGTCCGGCGGGGCGGGGAACGACACGATCAACGGCAGGGGCGGCAAGGATTCGCTGTTCGGCGGCGATGGCGACGACCAGCTGATCGCCACCGGCGGGGCGAACTGGATGGAGGGCGGCGACGGCAACGATACGCTGATGGCCTGGACCGGGGCGGACAGCATGTTCGGCGGCGCGGGCGACGACCTGCTGGATGGCGGCAACGGCAACAACCTGCTGGACGGCGGCGACGGCAATGACCGGATCATCGGCGGCGCGGGCAACGACACCGCCTATGGCGGTGCGGGGAACGA
>CAYLSD010000011.1:0-8257 GCA_964386345.1 uncultured Fuscovulum sp. | reverse complement strand
ACGATGTCATCGAGACCGGCAAGGGCAACGACACGATCCATGGCGGCGATGGCAGCGACTGGATCCTGTCGGGCGCCGGGGATGACGAGATATGGGGCGGCGACGGCGACGACGGGATCTTCTCGGGCGCGGGGAACGACACGGTTTACGGCGGCGACGGCCATGACGGCATCAATGTCGATGCGGGGGATGATCTGGTCTGGGGCGGGGCGGGCAACGACAATATTGCAGGCGGGGCGGGCAACGACACGATCTACGGAGAGGAGGGCGACGACAGCCTTGGCGGCGGCGAGGGCCATGACTGGCTCTACGGCGGGGCCGGGCGGGATGTCATCGGCGGGGGACCGGGCCACGACCATATCGACGCTGGAGACGGCGATGACGTGGCCAGCGGCGGCTGGGGCCGCGACACCGTATACGGCGGCGACGGCAACGATACGCTGGCGGGCAGCTACGACCCGGACATCGTCTACGGCGGCGCGGGCGATGATTCCATCGGCGGCGGCACCGGCAACGACACGATCTGGGCCGGGCCGGGCAACGACCAGGTCGGCGCCGGAGAGGACGACGACCTGGTCTATGGCGAGGGTGGGGACGACTTCCTGGGCGGCGGGCTGGGCAATGACACGCTTTACGGCGGCGAAGGCGACGACACGCTGAACGGCGGGTCCGGCAACGACCTGCTTTACGGCGGGGCGGGGCAGGATACGTTCGTGTTCAGAAGCTTCGTTCGCGGCGAAACCAGCCGGATCGCCGATTTCGACACCAACTCCGAGGTGATCGTGCTGGTCGATGTCGGCGGCATGTCGGCGCTGAAGATCTACAACTCCACCCTGTCGGGAATCCGCGGCGCGATGATCGACATCGGCGGCTATCACATCTTCCTTGACGGGGTCTCGGCCGCCACGCTTGACGCTACGGATTTCCTTTTCTACTGAATGGCTTGCCCCGCAGGGGCTAAGGAAAGTCTGGCGGAGGGGCCGGTTTGAGGAAACAGGCTGCCGCCCGTCCGGCCCCGCGGGTGACGATCCTGATGGGGATCCACAACGGGGCCGCCCATCTGGAGGCGCAACTGGACAGCTTCGCCCGGCAGAGCCATGCCGACTGGCGGCTGGTGGCCAGCGATGACGGCTCGACGGACGGCAGCGGCGGGATCGTCGCGGGGTTTGCCCGCAGCCAGCCGCCCGGCCGGGTGGAACTGATCGCGGGGCCGGGGCGGGGCCATGCGGCGAACTACCTGCAGATGCTGCGCGGGCTGCCGGTCGAAGGCGGCGACTGGCTGGCGTTCTCGGATCAGGACGATGTCTGGCTGCCGGAGCGGCTGGCCATGGGCATCGCGGCGCTGCGCGATGTGGCGGGCCCGGCGCTTCATTGCAGCCGGACGCTGATCTGTTCGGAAACGCTTGAGGGGCAGCGGCTTTCGCCGCCCCGGCCCCGCCCGCCCGGCTTTCGCAATGCGCTGGTGCAGAACATCGCGGCGGGCAACACGATCCTGTTGAACCCGGCGGGCGCCCGGCTTCTGGCCGCCGCCGCCCGGCGGATCGAGGCGACGGTCGTGCATGACTGGCTGGCCTATCAGGTGATTTCCGGCGCGGGCGGGCGGGTGGTGCATGACGACCGGCCGGGCCTGCTGTATCGCCAGCATGGCCGCAATGCCATCGGCGCGAACGACGGGCTGCGGGCGAGGCTGCGGCGGATGTGGATGCTGATGGACGGCACGATGCGCGGCTGGACGGATGTGAACCTTGCGGCGCTGTATGCGATCCGCGACCTGCTGGGCGAGGAGGAACGGGCGCTGGCCGAGGCGTTTGCCGCCCTGCGGCGGGAGCCGGGTGCCTTGCGCAGGCTGCGGCTGTTCCGGCGGCTGGGGCTGTATCGCCAGTCCCGCAGCAGCACGCTGGCGCTGTGGTGGGGCGTGCTGGCGGGGCGGGTCTAGCCTTCCGGCGGCAAACGGTTGTCGAAGCCGAAAGCTTCCAGCAGGCCCCTGTTGCAATCGGCGAAGACCGTCTCGACCAGGGCGATGCGTTCCGGGCTGCGGCCCTTGTCGGGACTGCCGATCCGGTGGAAGGCGGCGGCGAATTCGCGGCGGATCTCCTCGGCGGGCAGGGCGCCTTTGCGGATCATCCCGGCCAGCCGGTCGCAATCCTCGGCGCGCAGCGAGGGATTGGTCTGGTCGGCGGGCAGGGTCCAGTCGATCTCATCGGTGTTCAGCACCTCTTCCAGCACCGGCCGGATTTCGCCGCTGGACCGCAGGATCAGCGGCCGCCCGTCAAGATGGCCCGCCCATTGCCGCAGGAAGGTGTCGACGCTGTAAAGCGGGCGCGACCGGCGGACGAGGCCCTCGAAATCCAGCCCGTCATAGGGCTGGCCGGTCGACAGCCAGCTTTCGAATCGCTGTTTCATCATCTGCGACCATGTGCCGAACAGCAGTTCCGAGAAGGGGCGGAGGAAGGCCACGATCTCAAGCCGGATCCCCAGCCGGGCCGCCAGATCGGCCAGCGGCTTGCCCCGCGCGGCGGCGGAGAGCAGGTCTTCGTGCGAATAGACCAGCGTGTGGCAGGGGCCGAAATCGGCCAGCAGCCGGTCCTCGGTGATCTGTTGCAGGCTGGCGGCATTGCCGGGATGCGTATCGCCCGAATGGGGATAGGCGATGCCCAGCCGCAGCAGCCGTTCGCGGTTCTTCAGCAGGACGCGCTGGAGATAGGTCGATCCGCATTTCGGCGCGCCGATGTGCAGGATGATCCGGCGCGGACCGGCAGGATGCGGCGCGGGAAGAAGGCGGGGCGACAGGCGGCGCAGGCAGGTGTCCAGCGGATCGCCCAGCGGGGCGAGATCGATCCGCCGTTCGGCCCCGGTCGGCGGCGGCAGGCGCCAGGCCTGTGCCAGCGCGGCGGCAAGGTCCTTCGGTGCGGGCGGGGCCGAGAGGATGGCGGGGCCGAAGCGCGACAGGTCCTTGCCGCCGAAGCCGTTGGTCACCACCCGCACCCCCGCCGCCGCCATTTCCAGCGGCGGGTGGCTGGGATGGGGCGACAGCATCAGCGAAAGGCCGATGTCGGCGGTGGCGAGGTAGCCGGGATAATCCTCATAGGGCAGCTTGCCGAGGCTGGCGATGCGGTGGCCGCCGGGCAGCAGCACGGGCGGATGGCGCAGGCCGACCGAGTCGATCACCACTTCCGCTGGGGAAAGGCCGCTGTCGGCGAGGAAAAGCTGCAAGGCCTCGATGGCGGTGGGGAAGAGGTTGCGGGCCACCTCGGGCCGTCCGTAAAGCACGATCCGGCGCGGGCTGCCGGGCGGGCGTTCGGGGCGGGGTGCCGCCGCGTGGCGGGCGATGTCGATGGCGGGGCGGAAGGCCATGGCCCCCGGTCCGGCGAAGGCGAAGCCCTGGGCGGAGAAATGGTCGCGCAGCAGGGTGGAGTTGAACAGCGGGATGAAGGCGTCGTCGTAGCTGGCAAGTGCGTCGGCATATTCGGCGCCCCAGGGGTAGAAGCCCGGCTCGAAATCCTGGATCAGGTAGAGATAGCGGTGCCAGAGGTAGCCGTGCCCGGCGATCAGCTTGCGGGCAAGGATCGCCGTCCACCATGCGGTGGCGACGAAGCGGTCCTCCCTGTGGGCCGGGATGCTCGGCTGGGTTACGCCGCAGTACAGCGAGAGCCGTGTGGCGGCCCCGGTGTCGCGTTGCGCGGGCGTCAGGCGGCGGGTCAGGAAGGCCAGCGAGGCCGAAGGCGCGGCCAGGGGCAGGTCGGTGGCGATGAAGCGGACCGGATGGCCGGCGGCGGCCAGTTCGAGGCCGAGATCGACGGCGGTGGCGATCCCGGCGAAGATCTCGGACGGGTTCAGCGTCGGCACCAGCACGGTGACCGAAGGCTGCGGGGCGGTGAAATCGGGCGTCCAGCGCGCGGTCTTGCGGCTGTCGATCAGGTCGGCGGCGGGTTGCGGGCGGGAGTCGTCGGCCCCGGGCCGGTCGTCGGCGGGCCGGACGCCGGGCGACAGGGCGAAGAGCCGGTCGTCGAAGGCCCGGGTTGCCGCGGTCAGCCCCTCGGTCAGCGCATTGCGCAGCGCCCAGACGATCCGCCCGGAGGAGATGATCGCCGCGCCCGCCGCCAGCCGGGCAAGGCCGCGGTGGCCTGTCAGGCCGTAGCGCAGCATGTCCAGCATGTGGCGGCCGGGGCCGCGCAGCCGCCCGGTATAGGCGCGCAGCGGGCGGAGACGTCCGGTTTCGGCGGCCTGCCGGACCCGGTGGTCGAGGCTGATCGCAAGATAGCGGGCCAGCCCGTAGGCGGCGGCTTCGCGGCGCAGCCATGCCATGTCGATGCGGCGGCGGCGCGGGCCTGCCGCCTTGTTGCGGTCCACCGCGCCGACGGCATTGCCCGGATGCTGCCGGTAGTCGACCAGCGGCCTGCGGATCAGGGCGATGCCGCCCGTCGCCTCGGCCACCAGCGCCAGCCAGAGGTCGTGATGGAAATAGACCCCGCTCTGGCGCGGGAAGGGCAGGGCAAGGGCGACCACCCGGCGGCGGATCAGCGCGGTCATCCCCGTCACGCTGTTGCGGTAGAGCAGGCCGCGCAGGCCCGGCGCCCGCAGCCGCCGCTCGTAGCGGAAAAGCGAGGGATGCAGCAGCCGGTCTTCGGCGTCGATCAGCCTTGCGTCGGAATGCGCCAGCCCTGCCTTGGGGTTTGCGGCCAGCGCGGCAAGGCCCGCCTCCAGCCGGTCGGGGTGCCAGAGATCGTCCTGGTCGCAAAGGGCGTAGACGGTATCCTCGGGCGTGTGGTCCAGCGCTTCCTGCAGGCCGTGCTGGAAGGCGTTCACACTGTCCAGCGGGGTGGGCGGCAGCGAAAGGCGCAGCGTCAATCCGTGCCGGGCGCAAAGGCCGGCCACCATGTCGGTGCTGGTCGTGTCGGCGATGACGGCGACCAGCAGGTCGGGGCGGCGGCGCTGCCCGGCCAGCGAGGCGATCTGTCTGGAGAGATAGGTCCTGTCAGGCCGGAAGACGGCAAGCACGACGCAGACGAAGGAGGACATCGGGAACTCGGCAAACCACTGTGCCGCGATGGGGCGGCGGGGCGAGCGTTACGCGTGCAGGGTCGGGAAGGCAAGGGCGGGAAGCCGGAGGCCGGGTCGCCGGGCGAAGGCGCTGGCCTCACAGGGTCTCGGGCTGACAGGTTTACAGATGAACCGTCCCACGCGGGCGGGGGCGAGGCTGTGCCTCGCCTTCTCCCTCCCGGCCTGATGATGGATCGTCACGCCGTTACGACGGCACATATCGCACCACCTCCTGATGGTGCCGGATCGCCTCGTCGATGTCGGTGTAATAGTCGATCCTGCCGTCCTCCAGCACCGCGCCATGCTGGCAGACCCGCTGCACGAAGCCCAGGCTGTGGCTGACGATCACCGCCCCGGCCTTCTCCAGCCGCTGCGAGAAGACCATCTCGCTTTTCTTGCGGAAGGCGTTGTCGCCGACCGAGGTGATCTCGTCCACCAGATAGGTGTCGAAGCCGATCCCCATCGAGATGCCGAAGGCCAGCCGCGACCGCATCCCCGAGGAATAGGTCCGCACCGGCAGGGTGAAATGCATCCCAAGTTCCGCGAAATCCTCGACCGAGGCGGCCAGTTCGTCGCTGTCCACGCCATAGACGCGGGCGAGGAAGCGGGTGTTCTGCAGGCCCGTCAGCTCGCCATGGAAGCTGCCGGCAAAGCCCACGGGCCATGAGACGGTGCCGTCCGAGACCACCCTGCCGCGATCGGGCCGCATGGTGCCCGCGATGATCTTCAGCAGCGTGGACTTGCCCGCGCCGTTGCGGCCCAGAAGGGCGACGGCGGTGCGGGAGGGGAAGGTCAGCGTCAGGTCGTCGGCCACGACCTTGCGCCTGCCGCGCAGCACGAAGGCCTTGCTCAGGTTCTCAAGCCGGATCATCGCCGGTCACGGATGGCGTAATAGGACAGCGCCAGGATCGACCAGCCGGTGAAAAGCAGCCCGGCGGCCAGCAGCGACAAGGTCCAGCGCTGGGGATATTGCGCGGTCTCGGCCAAAGTGGCGGGCATGTATACCGCCAGATAGCGCGACTTGCGCTGCGCCGAGGCGATGGCCGCATCCAGCCCGGCCCGCGCCGCCACATAGGCCCGCTCGGCGAATTCGTTTTCAAGCCGCAGCCCTTCGTATTCCGCCACCAGATCGGCATAGCCCTTGCTGCCGTCGTCCGAGGCGGCGATGCGGGCGCGTTCGGTCTCGATCCGCTTCGAGATCACCTCGATCCGCCGGTCGAGCTGGTCGAAGCGGGGATCGTCGGCGAAGCCGGAGGAGCCGCGCAGGATGTCGCGCTCGATCAGCGCATTGGCCTGCTGGGCGAGAAGCGAGTTCAGCAGGCTCATCCGTCCGGCGAAATCGGTGGCGGGATCGACGATCTGGGTGCGGGCGCGGAAGCCGGACATCGCGGTGCGAGCCTTGCGCAGCCGTTCGGTTGCGGTCTCAAGCTCGTCGCGGGCGAAGCGGGTCGCGTCGGCCTTGGCGGTGTCGGACAGCTTGTTCAGCAGGCTGGCGCTTTCCTCCTGTATCGCCTCGGCGATGGCCTTGGCGTCCTCGGGCGTGTAGGCGCGCACCTCTACCTCGATCAGGCCGCTGCCGCTGTCGAGGAAGACGCGGACCATGTCGCGCCAGTGATCCTCGCGCTGTTCGACGGGGGCGCCGGGGGCCATGCTGAAATAGGGATCGCCGGGCCGGGTGAAGGCGCGCCGCACGTCGATGCGGGATTCGACGGCGCGTATCATGTCGCGGCTGACGATGTATTTGTAAAGGATCACCGGATCCGGCGTCGCGGTTGAGGCGATCTGGCCAAGCCCGGCCGGAAGGTCGATCGAGGCGGGGCCGCCCTCGCGCTGCACCGAGAAGCCCAGCCGCGAGGCATATTGGTCCTGCGCGACAAGGAAAAGGTAGCCCGCCGTCAGGAGGGCGGGCAGGACCACGGCGGCGAGGAAAGACAGCAGCAGGCCGTAATGCCGGGCGCGGAATTTCGCGGCGCCTGCAACGTTGTGGGGGACGCGGGGGGCTGCCGGTTCCGGGAAAGGGGCCAAGGCGGGAGGCGCAGCCCCGGCTGGTTGGTCTGTCACTGGCTACCTCTTGCGCAAATCGTTACGATGGCCCTGATGCCATTGACCCAGCCACGTGCCGGACCTGTAACGATCATGCCATATCATGCCGCGACTGCACAACGTCCCCGCAGGTTCCGCACCGTGCGGACGGTGACCGCGCTGGTCCTGCGGGAGATGTCGACCACCTACGGGCGCAGCGCCTTGGGCTATGTCTGGGCCCTGCTGGAGCCGGTGGCGGGCATCCTGCTGTTGAGCGTGGTGTTCAGCGTGATCGCGCACAGCCCGCCGGTGGGGGCCAGTTTCGCGCTGTTCCATGCCAGCGGCCTTCTGCCGTTCATGATGTATCTGGATGTTTCCAACAAGATCTCGTCGGCGCTGCGCTTCTCGCAGCCGCTGCTGTTCTATCCGGGGGTCACCCATGTGGATGCGATCCTGGCCCGGCTGGTGCTGAACGGCCTGTCGGGGATGCTGGTGATCTTTCTGGTGCTGACGGGGATCGTGCTGATCGAGGGGCTGGACGTGATCCTAGACCTGCCGGCGCTGCTGCTGTCGGTGGCGATGACCATCGCGCTGGCGCTGGGGATCGGGGTGCTGAACTGCTTCCTTCTGTCGATGTTCCCGGTGTGGGAGCGGACATGGGCCATCCTGAACCGGCCGCTTTTCATCGTGTCCTGCATCGTCTTTCCGTTCGATGCGATCCCGCAGCCCTATCGGGACTGGCTGTGGTTCAACCCGATCACCCATCTGGTCGGCCAGATGCGCAGGGGCATCTATGCGACCTATGACGCGGCCTATGTCTCGCCGCTGTATGTCTTCGCGCTTTCAGGGGTGTCGCTGCTGGCCGGGCTGGTGATGCTGGGGCGCTACAAGAGTTATATCGTCAATGACGGGTGAGGGTTCTGGCGAAGGCCATCGCCTTCGCCACGGTGCAACGGTTCCGCTGGACCGGCCGGGACCATCAGTCCCGGCCAGCGCCCGACCCGCCCATGGCGGGCGCTTCTCGCCCGCCGGGTCGGGCGCTGGCCTCACAGGGTCTTGGATTGACAGGTCTACAGGGTGAACCGCCGCGCACGGACGGGGCGAGGCAGTGCCTCGCCTGTTCCCGCCCGGCCAAGCCGGCCCGCCCCTACCGCCCGACGCCGACGTAAGCCTCGAACCCGGCGGCCTTGACCAT
>CAYLSD010000010.1:0-124748 GCA_964386345.1 uncultured Fuscovulum sp. | reverse complement strand
TCTCGGTGGTGATCGGCGAGGGCGGCTCGGGCGGGGCGGTGGCCTTCGCCACGGCGAACCGCATCGCCATGCTGGAGCATTCGGTCTATTCGGTGATCTCGCCCGAGGGCTGCGCCAGCATCCTGTGGAAGGATGCCGAGAAGATGCGCGAGGCGGCCGAGGCCCTGCGGCTGACGGCGCAGGACCTGCAGAAGCTGGGCCTGATCGACCGCGTGGTGAAGGAACCCGTCGGCGGCGCGCAGCGCGCGCCGAAAGAGACGGTGGATGCCGTCGGCAAGGCCATCGAGGCGATGCTGAAGGAACTGTCGTCGAAGAAGCGCGAGGCGATCGTGAAGGACCGGCGCGAGAAATTCCTGGCGATGGGGTCCAAGGGTCTGGCGGCGTGATCCGTGCGGCCGTTCTGGCGGCGCTGCTGGCCTTTCCGGCGGCGGCGGGCACGCTGGAGGGGCGGCCGGTGACCTTTCTGGTGATGGCCTGGGACGATCCCGAAATGCCGTTTCTGGAAGCCCCCGGCCATACGGTGGTGGTGGGCGGCGGCGTCGAATTCGACTTCGCGCCCGAAGGCACGTTCAGCGGCCTGCAGGTGGTGCCGATGCAGGTCGAGATCGGCCCGCAGCGGGTGGAGATCACCTATCCCGACAGCGGCGAGGGCTGGTTCTACGACTCCGCCTTCAATGGCTATGTCCTGCGGTTCGAGACCGATTGCGCGCTGTTCGCGGGCTGGAAGCTGGACCGCGACTTCACCAACCTGCCGGTGCAGGACGACGGCATCTTCACCGACCGCGGCGCGCTTTACATCAATGTCTCGGGCATGACCTACGGGCCGGAAAAGCGGTTGGCGGTGGATCTGGACGTGATGGATTGCCCGATCAGCTAGGGGCGTCAGGCCCCTTTCCGCTTGCGCGGGGTCTTCGGCTTCGGTGGCGGACTGTCCGCCCAGACGATGCGCAGCGCCTGGCAGCACAGGTCGGGATCGTCCAGCAGGTCTGAGCCGATGATGTAATCCTTGCTGCCGGGATAGGCCGGTCCACGCTCGGCTTCCGGCAAAAGGGCCAGCGCGCCCGTGGTGGGCTTGATGAACAGCGTGTCGTCGCAGACGAAGGCCACGGTCTTGCCGTCCAGATACAACGCATATTCGCCGAACATCTTGCGGCTGGTCAGCGGCAGCGCGGAAAGCGTGTCCAGCATATGCGCTATGGTTGCGGCCTGCGTCGCCATCAGCGCCCCCTGAATCCGGCTTCTGCCAGCAGCATGTCGGAATGGGTCTCGATCTCGCGCTCCAGCCGTTCCATGAACTGCGGCACCGGCAGGCCGGGGGCGATTTCGGGCAGGAACTGCACCACGGCGAGGCCGGATTTGCGCAGGATACCGCGCTTGGGCCAGAACACCCCCACATTGGTGGCGACCGGCACGCAGGGCTGGCCGAGTTGCTCATACAGCAGGCCGGTGCCCACCTTGTAGGGCTTCGCCACGCCGGGCGCGACGCGGGTGCCCTGCGGGTAGATGATCAACTGGCCGGGATGTGCCGTCCCTTTCTCCACATCCGCCTTCATCTTTGCGATGGCGGCACCGCGTTTGCCGCGGTCGACCGGCACGCAGCCGAGCCGCAGGGCGTATTGACCAAGGAAGGGGGCGAACATCAACTCCCGCTTCATGATGAACTTGCCGCGGGGCAGGGCCGAGAAGATCAGGATGATGTCGAAGAAGCTTTGATGCTTGGCGGCGACGACGACTTCATGGGTCGGCGGCGTGCCGCGGATTTCCGACCGCAACCCGCACAGCAGGCGGGCGGTGAAGCGGACCCAGCGGCAGAAGGTATGCGCGGCGGCGAAGGCGCCGTTGCGCGAGAACAGCGCCCAGGGGGCGAAGACCACGGCCAGCACGGCCATCGCCAGATACATCTGCACGATGAAGATCAGGGACAGCACCCAGCGGATCGCGGTCATGGCAGCTCTCGCAGTTTCTGGAAGGCGGCGCGGCGGGTGGCGGCGAAGGCCACAGCGGCGGCAAGGGGCGGCAGGAGGAAGGGCAAGAGCCAGCCCGCGCCGGTGAAGCCGAGGCCGGTCAGGAAGCCGCCCGCGGCATCAGCGCTTGGCAGCAGCGCCACGCCGATCAGTCCGGCCAGCGCGCCCGCGGCGGCACCCGTCAGGGCGCGCAGGGTGAAGCGGCGGACGAAGGCGCGGGCGATGTAGCTGTCCTTTGCCCCCACCAGCCGCAGCACCCGGATCACCTGCGCATTGGCGGCCAGCGAGGCATTGGCGGCCAGCGTGATCATCGCCGCCATCGTGGCCCCGATCAGCACGATGGCCACCCAGCCCAGAAGGCGCAGCCGCCCCGCCGCCTCGGCCAATGGCCTGCGCCAGCGGGTGTGGTCGTCCAGCACCGCCCCCGGTGCCTCGGCGGCAAGGCGCTGGCGCAGGCCCTCGCCGTCATAGCCGGGATCGGCCTCGACCACCTCGATCAGCCGGGGGATCGGCAGCGCCTCGACCGGCAGGTCGGGACCGAACCACGGCTCCAGCAGGTGGCGGGCCTCTTCGTCGGTCAGCGCCCGGGCGCTTTCCACGCCCGGAGTGGTGGACAGAAGCGACAGGATCGCATCGGTCTGCAATTGCATCTGGTCGGGCGGGGCGGCCAGCCGGATGGTGGCGGTGCGGGCCAGCGCATCGGACCAGCGGTTGGCAAGGCGGCCAGAGGCCAGCGACAGCGCCAGCGCGAAGACGCAGAGAAAGGTCATCGCGCCCGCGGTGAAGGTGGTCAGCCAGGCGGTATGGCCCGAGGGCGGCACCACGCGATCGGCCTGCTTGCCAAGCTCCATCAGGCGGCGAAGGATGGGGGGCAGGGTCACAGGTCCGCCCCCGCCAGCTGGATGCGCCGCTTGGAGATCCGCAACACCCGCGCGGGCACCTGCGCCTTGGCCTGGCGGATCAGGTTCAGGTCGTGGGTGGCGACGACGATGGTCTTGCCCATCCGGTTCAACTCCACCAGCAGGGTCAGCAGGCGCAGGGACATCTCCCAGTCCACGTTGCCGGTGGGCTCATCCGCCAGGATCACGTCGGGGTCCACGATCACCGCCCGCGCCAGTGCGGCCCTTTGCCGCTCGCCGCCCGACAGCGAGGGCGGCAGCGCGTCGGCCAGATGGCCGAGTCCGACCCAGCCGAGCAGGTCCTTCAGGTCGCGCAGGTCGCCCGACTTGCCCGCCACGGAAAGCGGCAGTTGCAGGTTGGCGGCCAGCGGCAGGTGGTCGAGAAACTGCACGTCCTGATGCACCACGCCGATCCGCCGCCGCGTATGGGCGATGTCGTCGCGCGAAAGGCTGCGCACCTCGCGGTCGAACAGGGTGACATGCCCGGCGGTGGGCAGCAATTCGGCATAGGCCAGCTTCAGGAAGGTGGTCTTGCCCGCCCCGGACGGCCCGGTCAGGAAGTGGAACGATCCCGGCGCCAGCCGCAGGCTGACCTCGGACAGCAACTCCCCCCCGCCGTAATTGTAGGCCGCATTCTCGAAGGCGATCACTGCCCGCACCCGCTTTCACATCATCCGGGGGCCAGAATGGACCGCGGCAATTGTGGTTTCAATCGCACGAGCCTTCATCATTAGACAAGACCGGGCCACAAAGTCTTGGAGTGTCGATATATCGTTGCTACAACGACAAAGAAACGGCAAGGCGGGGCCGGGGGAGTTGTAATGCGGCTGGTTTGCCCGAACTGTGACGCGAAATACGAGGTGCCGGACGACGCGATCCCCGACGGCGGGCGCGATGTCCAGTGCTCGGCCTGCGGACATGCGTGGTTCCAGTTGCCCCCGGACGTCGAGGCGGCGGCCGAGGAAGAGGCGGCACTGTTCGGCGATGATCTGCCTGCCTCCGCCGAAGCCACGGCCTGGCCCGAGGAAGAGGCCGATACCGATGACGAGGCCCTTGCTGCGGCCATAGGCGCCGCCGTCGCGGGCGAGACCGCCCCGGCAATCGCCGCCGAGGTCGGGACTGCCGCGGAAACCGCTGCAACCGCGCCCCGGCAGGAACTGGACGAAGATATCCGCGCCGTCCTGCGCGAAGAGGCCGAGCGCGAGGCCGAGGCCCGCCGTATCGAGGCGCAGCGCGCCGGTGCCCGCCGGGCCGAGGCCGAGGGCCAGATGCAGGTGCAGCCCGATCTGGGCGTGGAGGCCCCGGCCCCCACCCCTGCCGGCGCCGCGATGTCGGCGACGCAGCGCCGGCTGGCGATGCTGAAGGGCGAGGACCCCGACGCCCCGCCGCCCGAGCCCCCGAAGCCCGCCGCCCGCCGCGACCTCTTGCCGGATGTCGAGGAGATCAACTCCACCCTCCAGCCCGGCGACGCGGCGCTGGATGCCGAGGTGGACGCCCTGCCGGACCTGACGCGCCAACGCAGCAGTTTCCGCAGCGGCTTCTTCATGGTGATCCTGCTTCTGGTCATCGCCACCGCCATCTATATCATGGCGCCGCAACTGGCCGAGCAGTTCCCGTCGCTGAAGGGATACCTGGACAGCTATGTCGCCTTCGTCGATGCGCTGCGGATCTGGCTGAACGCCAAGATGGATGCCGCTACCGCGATGTTGACGGGCGAGCCGGGCTGACGGGGGCGCCCCTCAGAACAGGTCGAGCAGGCGCTTGAGGTAGTCCAGCTCTTCCGCCGGACGCTGCGCCTCGCCCGAGCGGCGGCGGATTTCGTCCATCAGTTCCTGCGCGCGCTTGTCCGGGTCGTTCTGCACCATGTTGCGGTCGCTGCCGATGCGGGCGGCATCGCCCTGCTCGCGGCCAAGCGGATCGCGGCCGGTGGGATCGGCGCGGTCGGCCCGTTCGGTGCCGCCGGGCTCCTGCCCGTCGCGGCGTTCCTCGGCCAGCGCCTCGCCGAAGTCCTTCATGCCCTCGCGCATGGCTTCCATCGCATCGGCCTGATGGTTCAGCGCGCCGTCCAGATCGCCCTCTTCCAGCGACCGTTCGGCCTGTTTCATCGACTCTTCCGCACGGTCCAGCGCATCCCGGCCGGATTCGCCCTTTTCCGTGCCGTCGCCCGGCAGCCTCTGGTCCTGCAACCGGCCCAGCCGGTCGCGCAATTCGCGCTGGCGGTCGGCCAGTTCGCCCGGATCCTGACCGGGTGCCTGCCCCTCGCGGCCCCGCTGCATGTCGCGGTAGGCGTCGTCGGACAGGCCCTGCTGGTCCTTCAGCGTCTGGCCCAGGTCGCGCATCGGGCCGTTGCCTTCGCCCTGACCGCCCTGTCCCGGCGTGACCTGAAGGTTCTCCATCAGCTGGCGCAGCTGTTCCATCAGCGCCATCGCTTCGGCGGTCTTGCCTTCCTTCATCAGCCGCTCGATCTCGTCCAGCATCTGCTGAAGCTGGTCGCCGGTGATCTCGCGCCCCTGGCCGTCCTGCGGCGCACCGTTCGGGTTGCGCTGCGCCTCTTCGCCCAGTTCGCGGGTGTAGTCCCGCATCGCCTGCTGAAGCTCTTTCATCAACTGGTCGATTTCCTCGGGCGAGGCGCCGTTGCGGATCGCCTCTTCCAGCCGGTCCTGCGCGCGTTGCAGGCGTTCCAGCGCCGAGGCGAGGTCGCCTTCCTCGAACATCAGCGCGATGTTCCACAGCTTTTCGGCCATGGCGTCGCGCTGCTCGACGGTCATGTCGTCCTTGATCTTGTCCAGTTCGCGCAGCGCCACGCGCAGGTGCAGCGCGGCGCGTTGCGAGCGCAAAAGCTCCTCGGGCCGATTGGTCACGGCCTTCAGGATCTGCGCGGCGCGGGGGGCGTTCACCCGGTTCCACAGGATGTCGCGCCGCATCTCGATCACCGCGGCGGCGACGGGGTCGAAGAAGCGGCGGCCGTGCAGCAGCACCTCATGCGGGGCGGACTGGCCCTGCTGCCCGGCGGCGTCGGTGACGGCGAAGACCATGCTGACCGGCATGTTCGCCAGCGGGCTTTTCGACAGGTCGTCGACAAGGATCTCGGTGAATTCCTTGCGCCCGCCCTTCATCGGCATCGGCAGGTCCAGCACCACCGGCGCGATCGGCTCCGGCTCGGGGATCAGGCCATAGCGGCGGTCCACTTTCGCAAGGTCCAGCGTGATCGTCACCCGGCCCGCGACCACGCCATAATCGTCGCTGGCCTTGTAGCCTTGCCTGAAGCGGCCATCGGCCTCGCGCTTCATCTCGCCCGAGACTTCCACGGCAGGCAGGCCGTCCGGAGTGGCGGTGATCTGCCATTCGCGGCCGCCGGGACCTTCGATCTCAAGCCGGCCCGACTGGCTGACGACAAGGGTGGTCAGCCCGGCCATGCCGTCGGGTTTCGGCGCGGCGGTTTCGGCGGCGGGATCCACCGGGGCGACCTGCGCGATGGTCTGATCCACCGACAGCGCGCCTTCGGTGCCGTAAAGCCGGATCTGGATGCGGGTGCCGACCGGCACCTCAAGCGTGGGTGCAGTCACGTCCGCAAGATAGATCGACGGCTTGCCGGTATAGCCGGGCGGCTGCGCCCAGCCCTCCCACGAGGGCCCGCCGGCCGCCGCTTCGGCCGGGCCGGGCACGACGCCCGCGACCGAGGACACCTGCCAGAGCGAGCCGAACAGCGCCGCCATCACCGCCGCGGTCAGCGCGACATAGCGCAGGCTGTAGGGGTCGCGGGACGACAGCTTCAGGTCGGGCGCGACCGCCTTCGCCCCCGCTGCCCGTTCCGCCATCCGCTTCTGATGTGCCCGCCAGACGGCCAGCGAGGCCGGGTCGTCCGCACCGATGACCTGCGTGTCCTGCAAGGCGGAAAGCGGGCGGCCCGGCAGCGTGGCGTCCAGCCGGGCCAGCGCCTCGGCCTCGGTCGGGCGGCGGAACTGGCGCCAGCCCCAGGCCACGGCCGCCAGTGCGGCAAGGCCTACCACCACGGCGGCGATTTGCACCCAAAGCAGCGGCCCAAGGTCCTGCAGCCCGAAGGCCAGCGCCGAGAAGGTCAGCAGGACCAGCGTCCACAGCGGCCAGAAGGCCCGCGCGATCCGCTCTGCCCACAGGCCGAGACGGGTCAGCCGCAGGGGCCAGACCACGGCTTTCAGGGCCTCGGGCGGGGTCTTGCCGGTCATTCAGGGCCTCGGTAGGGCAGGGTCAGAGCCATTCAGGGACTCTATCCCGCGAAATCATTTCGTCAAAGGTAGGCCTTTCCCGAATGACGGCGAATTGATCCCCCTGCACCAGCACCTCGGGGATCAGCGGGCGGGAATTGTATTCCGATGCCATCACCGCGCCATAGGCGCCTGCGCTGCGGAAGGCGACCAGATCGCCCGCCGCCAGCAGCGGCAGTTCGCGCGCCTTGGCGAAGGTGTCGCCGGTCTCGCAGACCGGGCCGACCACGTCGAAGGGCTGCGTCGGCTGGCCGGGGGTGCCTTCGAGGACCGGCAGGATGTCGTGATGCGCGCCATACATGGACGGGCGCACCAGATCGTTCATCGCGGCGTCGAGGATCAGAAAATCTCGCCCCTCGCCGTTCTTCACATAGATCACCCCCGCCACCAGCAGGCCCGAATTGCCCGAGATCAGCCGCCCCGGCTCGATCTCGATCTCGGCATCCAGATCGCCGAGAACCCGCTTGATCATCGCGCCGTAGTCGGTGGGCAGGGGCGGCGCATCGTTCGACCGCGTGTAGGGAATGCCAAGGCCGCCGCCGAGGTCCAGCCGTTCGATCCGGTGGCCATCTGCGCGCAGGGCCAATGTCAGTTCGCGCACCTTGAGGAAGGCGGCCTCGAACGGGGCGAGGTCGGTCAACTGGCTGCCGATATGGACATCGACGCCGACGATGCGCAGCCCGGGCAGGGCGGCGGCTTCGGCATAGGCCTCCCGCGCCTTGGCGATGGGGATGCCGAACTTGTTCTCGGATTTGCCGGTGGCGATCTTCTCATGCGTCTTCGCGTCCACGTCGGGGTTGACCCGGATGGCGATGGGGGCGACGACGCCCATCGAGGTGGCGATTTCCGAAATCGCCCGCATCTCGGGCTCCGACTCCACGTTGAACTGGCGGATGCCGCCTTCAAGCGCGGCGCGGATTTCCGCCCGCGTCTTGCCGACGCCGGAAAAGACGATCCTCTCCCCCGGCACGCCCGCCGCCCTGGCCCGCAGGTATTCGCCGATGGAGACCACATCCATCCCGGCGCCCAGGTCGCCCAGGACCTTCAGCACCGCCACGTTCGACAGCGACTTGATGGCGAAGCAGACCAGATGCGGCAGGGGCGCCAGCGCCTCGGTGAACAGGCGGAAATGCCGTGTCAGGGTGGCGGTGGAATAGACGTAGAACGGGGTGCCGACCTGCGCTGCGATGTCGGGGATCGCCACGCCCTCGGCATGGAGGATGCCGCCCTGATAGAGAAAATGGTCCATCGCAACACCTTTCCACCCTGTCCGCGCCCGCCGGTATAGACGGGCGCCCCGATGCTGCAAAGCACCGATTTCTTCGAGGAAATCCGGATGGAGCCTTAGCGCCCGGCCACGCCGATCTTGACCTGTCCGTCGATCGCCAGCCCCGGCTGGGTGGCGGATTGCGAAGGCGGCAGCGGATCGCCGTCGGCGCCGCAGGCGGCCAGCAGCACAAGGGAAAGCAGAAGGATCGGGCGCATGGGAAACCTCAGGGGGGTGAGTAGGTGATCGACCCGCCGCTTTCCAGCCCGGCCGAGATCGAGGGGCTGACATAGGTGCCATAGGGCCCGACCGAGATGTCGGCGCCCAGTTGCGGGCCGATGCAGGCGGCCAGCGGCAGGATCAGCAGGGCAAGAAGGAGGCGCGGCATGGCTTCCCTTTCCGGGCAGGGCGGGCCCAAGGTATCGCCCGCCGCCGCCCGGCTGTCACTTCAACATTTCTTTCCAGCGCGCAATCTGCGCCCGCACCTGATCGGGTGCCGTGCCGCCATAGGACATGCGCGAGCGGACCGAGTTCTCCACCCCCAGCACGGAGAACACCTCATCCGTGATGCCGGGGTGAACCGCGTTCATCTCTTCCAGCGATAGTTCGGGCAGGTCGCAGCCCTTCTTCTCGGCCGCCGCCACCAGTGTTCCGGTGACATGATGCGCCTCGCGGAACGGCAGGTCGAGGCGGCGGACCAGCCAGTCGGCCAGATCGGTGGCGGTGGAAAAGCCGCTGGCCGCCGCCGTGCGCAGCGAGTCGCGGTTGGCGGTCATGTCGCCGACCATGCCGGTCATAGCGGCAAGGCCCAGCATCAGGCTGTCGGCGGCGTCGAAGACCTGCTCCTTGTCCTCTTGCATGTCCTTGGAATAGGTCAGCGCAAGGCCCTTCATCACGGTGAAGAGGGCCACCGTCGCGCCAAGGATGCGGCCCAGCTTGGCGCGCAGCAGTTCCGCCGCGTCGGGGTTCTTCTTCTGCGGCATGATGCTGGACCCGGTGGTCCATTTGTCCGACAGCCGCACGAAGCGGAACTGGGCCGAGGACCAGATCACAAGTTCCTCGGCGAAGCGCGACAGGTGCATGGCGCAGATGCTGCTGGCGGCAAGGAACTCCAGCGCGAAATCGCGGTCCGAGACGGAATCGAGGCTGTTCGCCGTCGGCCGGTCGAAGCCGAGCGCCTGCGCCGTCATGTGCCGGTCGATGGGAAAGCCCGTCCCGGCCAGCGCGGCGGCGCCCAGCGGGCATTCGTTCATCCGCCTGCGGGCATCCTCGAACCGCGAACGGTCGCGGGCGAACATCTCGACATAGGCCATCATGTGATGCCCCCACGTTACCGGCTGCGCGGTCTGCAGGTGGGTGAAGCCGGGCATCACCCAATCCGCCCCCGCCTCGGCCTGCGCGACGAAGGCCCGCATCAGCCCGGTCAGCCCTTCGATGGCGGCATCGCACTGGTCGCGGACCCAGAGGCGGAAATCCACCGCCACCTGATCGTTGCGCGACCGGGCGGTGTGCAGCCGCTTGCCCGCCTCTCCCACGATCTCGGTCAGGCGGGATTCCACGTTCAGGTGGATGTCCTCAAGCTCCACCCGGAACCGGAACTGCCCGGATTCGATCTCTGACAAGACCGTGAGAAGGCCTTCCCCGATGGCCTGCGCGTCGCTATCACTCAGGATGCCCGTCGCTGCCAGCATGGCGGCATGGGCGCGCGACCCGGCGATGTCCTGCGCGTAAAGCCGCTTGTCGAACCCGATCGAGGCGTTGATCGCCTGCATGATCGCGTCCGGCCCCTCGGCGAAGCGCCCGCCCCACATCTGGTTGGCGGCTTTGGTCTGGTCGGAAGCGGTCATGGGATGGCCTTCGGGAAGGGGCGGAGGATGCGGAAACTGCTGGCGGTTCTTTATACGGGCCTTTTGCTCTCTGCAAACCCGGCGGCGGCCGAGGACCTGTCGGCGCTGCTGACCGGCGACATGGCAAAGCTGACGCTTGCCGATCCGGTGGCGTTGCCCGAGGTGACGCTGGTCTCGATGACCGATGAGGAGGCCAGCCTTGCCGCCTATCGCGGGCAGTGGGTGGTGCTGAACTTCTGGGCCACATGGTGTGCCCCCTGCCGGGCCGAGATGCCGTCGCTGGACAGGTTGCAGGCCGTGATGCCGGAACTGGCGGTGGTTCCCGTCGCCACCGGCCGCAACCCGCCCGAGGCGATCACGCGGTTCTGGGACGAGGCCGGGATCGCCCATCTGGTCACGCTGCGCGACCCGAAAAGCCTGCTCGCCCGGCAGATCGGCATTGCGGGCCTGCCGGTCACGCTGATCCTGAACCCCGAGGGGCAGGAGGTCGGCCGGCTGATCGGCGACGCCGCCTGGGACGGGGCGGAGGCCCAGGCGATGCTGAAGGCGCTGATGGCTGGCGGCTGACCCGCAAGGGACTGATTTTTCGTCGAAAAACCGTATCCCGCCCTGTCAGAGATCGAAGGTCGCGAAGACCGGGGCGTGGTCCGAGGGCTGCTCCCATCCCCGCACGCCGCGCAGGATGCGGCTGCCGTGGGCGGCGTTGGCGATGTCGGGCGTGGCCCAGACATGGTCCAGCCTGCGGCCCTTGTCGGCAGCGTCCCAGTCGGGGCTGCGATAGCTCCACCAGCTGTAGAGCCGCCCGTCGGGAATGTCCTTGCGGGTCACGTCCACCCAGGCGCCCGCCTCCTGCGCCTCTCCCAGATGCGCGACCTCGATGGGCGTATGGCTGACGATCTTCAGCAGCGCCTTGTGGTTCCAGACGTCATCCTCGCGCGGGGCGATGTTCAGATCGCCCACCAGGATCGACCGTTCCGGCCGGTCGGCGTGGAAGGTGTCGCGCATGTCGGTCAGGAAATCCAGCTTCTGGCCGAATTTCACGTTCTGCTCGCGGTCCGGGATGTCGCCGCCCGCCGGGACATAGCAGTTGTGGATCACCACGCCGTTTTCCAGCCGCGCCGCCACATGCCGCGCGTGGCCCAGCCGGGCATAGTCCCGGTCGCCCGCGTCGGTGATCGGCAGCTTCGACAGGATCGCCACGCCGTTGTAGCCCTTCTGCCCCCGCGCCACCATCCAGCCGTAGCCAAGTGCCCGGAACTGGTCCAGCGGGATCATCTCGACCGGGCTCTTGCATTCCTGCAGGCAGAGGATGTCCGGTGCCTCTTCCGCCATCAGTTTCGCCACCAGCCCCTCGCGCAGGCGGACGGAATTGATGTTCCAGGTGGCAAGGGTGAAGGGCATCGGCGTCTCCTGTCGTTCGGGGCCGGAGACTAGGCCGCGCGGCCGCGCGCCGCAACCGGGCAAAAAGAAAGCCCGGACTGGGAGGCCGGGCCAAGGTCCAACAGGGAGGTGAGTTCTACATACCACGGAATGCGTGGAAACGCGCGGCTTGCGAATTCCGTAGGGTCAGTTTGCCGCCCGCCATGGTTTTTCCGCCACAACCCCCGATTGCCGAGGCGCAGAAAAAAAGGCCGGGCACAAGGCCCGGCCAGTCCAACAGGGAGGATGCCGTGTCATCACCCCGGCACGGCAAGGGGATGGAGAACCTTTGGGGACAATCCTGAACTACATGTGTTAATAATAGGTGAATCCGGCAACAATTAGGCGGTCAGGCCACCAGCCGATAGCCGCCGCTTTCCGTCACCAGAAGCCGCGCGTTGGAGGGATCGGGCTCGATCTTCTGGCGCAGGCGGTAGATGTGGGTTTCCAGCGTGTGGGTCGTCACCCCGGCGTTGTAGCCCCAGACCTCATGCAGCAGCACATCCCGCGCCACCACGCCCGATTGCGCGCGGTAGAGGTATTTCAGGATGTTGGTTTCCTTCTCGGTCAGGCGGATCTTCTTGTCCTTCTCGTCCACCAGCATCTTCTGGGCGGGCTTGAACGTGTAGGGGCCAAGCTGGAAGATCGCGTCTTCCGACTGTTCATGCGTGCGAAGCTGCGCGCGGATGCGGGCCAGCAGGACCGGGAACTTGAACGGCTTCGTCACATAATCGTTCGCCCCCGCGTCGAGGCCGAGGATGGTATCGGCGTCCGAATCATGCCCGGTCAGCATCAGCACCGGGCATTTCACGCCCTGCTTGCGCATCCGGCGGCACAGTTCGCGCCCGTCGGTATCGGGCAGGCCCACGTCCAGGATCACCAGGTCGTAGATCGCGGCCTTGGCCTTCTCCATGCCCTCGGCGCCGGTACGGGCCTCGAACACGTCGAAATCCTCGGTCATCACCAGTTGCTCGGACAGCGCCTCGCGCAGGTCGTCGTCGTCGTCCACCAGAAGGATCTTGCGAAGCTGGGCCATTGCGGTCTCCGTTTCTGCGTCTTCGGCATCAGATGAGCGCGGATCGCAACTGCGGCAAGAGTCGTGACAATTCCCTCACGCCGTCGTGTCGCAGGGCGGGGGATTGTTTCAGGATTGTCATCGTTATGCGGGTTTCCGGTCGCCGGGGGCCAGCCCCGGACCCCCGGAGTATTTGTGCCAAGATGAAATGGCGAAGGAAGGCTTCCGGTTTTTCGGCGCGCAGCCTAGAACGGTGGGCATGAGCCTTGGCCCCTCCACCGTCGAACGGCTGACCCGCGCGCGGGGCGATCTGCGCATGGGGGTTCCCGTGGTGCTGGCGGGCGGGGGTGAGGCCGCGCTGGCCGTGGCGGTGGAGGCGCTGGATGCGGCGCGGCTTGAGGCGCTGCGCGCCTTCGGCCGGCCCGAACTGGCGCTGACCGCCCGGCGGGCCGAGACGCTGAAAACCCCGCCCTATGACGGCGACCTGCTGCGCGTCGCCCTGCCCGAGGGCGCGGCGCTGGACTGGCTGTCGGCGCTGGCCGATCCCGCCGACGACCTGCGGGTGCCGCTGAAGGGCCCGCTGCGGCCCCTGCGCGATGGCTCTGCCGCGCTGCACCGGGCCGCGCTTCTGCTGGCGAAATCCGCCCGCCTGCTGCCTGCCGCCCTGCTGGTGCGGGTGGAGCATCCGCTGGCGCTGGCCGCCGACCATGGCCTGACCTACCTTCGGCTGGACGAGGTGGCGGCCGAACTGGCCCGCCTGTCGCCGCTGGACGAGGTAGTCGCCGCCCGCCTGCCGATGGCCGCCGCCGGTGCGGGCCGCGTCCACATCTTCCGGCCCGAGGATGGCGGGGACGAGCACTACGCCATCGAGGTCGGCCAGCCCGACCGTGCCGCCCCGGTGCTGGCGCGGCTGCATTCGGCCTGTTTCACCGGCGATGTCCTCGGCAGCCTGAAATGCGACTGCGGCCCGCAACTGCGCGCGGCGCTGGCGCAGATGGGGGCCGAAGGCGGGGGCGTCCTGCTTTACCTCAACCAGGAGGGCCGGGGCATCGGGTTGGCCAACAAGATGCGCGCCTATTCCCTGCAGGACCAGGGCTTCGACACGGTGGAGGCCAACCATCGCCTCGGCTTCGAGGACGACGAGCGCGATTTCCGTATCGGGGCCGAGATCCTGCGGAAGCTGGGCTTCTCGCAGGTGCGGCTTCTGACCAACAACCCGCGCAAGGTGGCGATGCTGGAAAGCTGCGGGCTGGCGGTGGTGGAGCGGGTGCCGCTGAAGGTGGGCCTGACGGCCGAGAATGCCGGCTATCTGGCGGTCAAGGCCGCGAAGTCCGGGCATCTGCTGTGAGGGGCGACCTTGTGGTCACCCCGACGGGTGCCCGGTTCTTGGGCCGCCGGTTTCCCTGCACGCTGGGCCGCTCTGGCACCACCGCTGACAAGCGCGAAGGCGACGGCGCCACCCCGCGCGGCACGCTGCGCATCCTGGGCGGCTTCTACCGCCCCGACCGTCTGACGAGGGTGCCGGGCTGGCTGCGGCCGATCGGTCCGCGCGACCTGTGGTCCGACGACCCGGCGGACCCGTGCTACAACCATCCGGTCCGCGCCCCACACGGCTTTTCGCACGAGGCGTTGCGCCGGGCCGATCCGCAATACGACCTGGCGCTTTACACCGACTGGAACTTTCCGCAGGCGGTGCCGGGCCGCGGCTCGGCGATCTTCATCCACATCTGGCGCCGTCCCGGCGCGCCCACGGCGGGTTGCGTGGCTTTTGCGCGCGAGGATTTGCTGTGGATTGCGCACCGGATGGTGCCGGGGTGCCGGTTGGTTGTCAGGGCCTAGCGGGCGTAGTCGCGTTCGCCGAAGATCGCGGAACCGATGCGGACATGCGTTGCGCCATGGGCGATGGCGGTTTCGAAATCGCCGCTCATCCCCATCGACAGGCCGGTCAGCCCGTTCCGCTCGGCCATCCCGCGCAGCAGGGCGAAATGGGGGGCCGGGTCCTCGCCCTCGGGCGGGATGCACATCAGGCCGACGACTGGCAGGCCCATGCCGCGGCAGGCTGCCACGAAGGCATCGGTGTCGCCCGGCAGGACGCCGGCCTTCTGCGGCTCTTCCCTGGTGTTCACCTGCACGAAGAGCTGCGGCGAGACCCCGCGCGCATCCGCCAGCCGTGCCAGCCTTTCGGCCAGCGAGGGCCGGTCGACGGTATGGATCGCGTCGAACAGCTCCACCGCCACCTTGGCCTTGTTGGTCTGCAGCGGGCCGATCATGTGCAGCTCCACCCCCGGGAACCGCGCCTTCCAGGCGGGCCACTTCCCGGCGGCCTCCTGCACGTAGTTCTCGCCGAACAGCCGGTGCCCCTCGGCCAGCACGGCCTCGACCCGCTCGCCCGGCTGCACCTTGGACACCGCGATCAGCCGGACCGAGCCTTCGGCCCGCCCCGCCGCCGCTTCGGCCGTGCGCATGCGGGTTGCAATCCCTGCCAGTCCCATCGGTTCAATCCTCGATATGACCGTCGCGGCGCAACTGGTCCAGCATCGGTTTCAGCCGGTCGCCATAGCGCGCCCACGCCTTGACCGAGCCCTTCGAGATCGGCTGGCGCACCTGGAACACCGACAGCGTTTCCACCTTGCGGGTGTTCTGGTGGAAGTTCAGGCAGGCATCCTCCCATTCCAGTCCGCAGGCGGCGATCAGGGCGCGGCTCTGCGGTTCGGGGTCGGCGACCAGATCCTCGTACTGGATTTCGTAAAACCAGCCGGGCACACGCTCGCGCCAGAAATCGACCATGCGGACGAAGGTCGAGTAGTGCCGTGCAAGGTCCACCTGGTCGTAGCCGTAGAGATGCGTGCCTTCCGGAAAGACGTTCTTGTAGATCGACAGCAAGGTATCGCGCGGGTCGCGGCGGACCACTATGAAACGGGCGTTAGGCATGGCCAGCTTCATAAGGCCCAGCGTCAGGTAGGTCTGGATCGACTTGTCGGTGATCTGCGGCGTCTCGGGGAAACGTTCGCGCATCATCGTGGCGTAATCCTGCCCCAGCCGGACGAACTCGGCCCCCGGGATGGCGGTGGCGGGCCGCAGCCGGCCGCCCGACCCCGGCAGCAGCCGCATGGCGGAGATGGTGTTGTCCGCCAGTTCCCCCGCCCCGGTCACCCGCGAATGGCTGGCGATGATCTGCTCTACCAGCGTGGTGCCGGAACGCGGCATCCCGGTGACGAAGATCGGGGCGGCATCGGTGGCGCCCTCGATCCTGCGGTTCCAGTCCATCCCCTCCATCGCCGCCATCAACAGATCGACCTGACGCTCACGCTCGGTGATGTCGTAGGGATGCGCCTTCCGCATCAATGCATTGGCGGGGTCGAGGAAGTCGAAGACCCTTGCATGGTCCTTCACGTCCTCAAGCGCCTTGGCGATGGCGAAGCCGAAGGAGCGGCGGTCGTTGTCGCCCGTCGCCGGATCGGCGAAATGGCGTTCCATCGCGGCCAGCATCGGCTCATCCGCCTGCGCCTTGTGCGAGGAATAGTAGAGACGGTAGGGCTCTCCCATCCCCGGGGCGGCGGCGATGGCGGCGAGAAGCTGTTCCTCGCTTTCGGCGAAACGGCCAAGACCCTGCAGGAACACCGCGAAGGCGCTGCGGATCGCGGCACTGCCCGGCTCCAGCGCCAGCGCCTCGCGGTAGGTGGCCTCGGCCTCGTCATCACGGCCAAGGTGGCTTGCGGCCTGCGCCAGCATCATCAGCGGCAGCGCCGTCTTGCGTTTGGTCAGACGCGCTACCTCGGCAAAGGCGGCATGGGCGGCGGGGTAGTCGCGTAGCCGGGTCAGGGCGTTGCCGCGCGCCTGCTGCACCTCGACCGAGTTCGGGGCCAGCGCCAGCGCGCGGTCCAGCCAGCGCAGCGCGGCAGTGGGCTTGCCGTCGGCCATCGCTTGCAGGCCAAGGCCCGCCAGTGCCTGAAGCAGGTCGGGGGCGCGGGCGACGGCGGCGCGCCATTCCTTGCGGGCCTCGTCGGCCCGGCCCATGGCGGCAAGGGCAGAGCCGCGGATGCTGTGCGCCATGGCGCAATCGGGATGCTGCGCCAGCAGGCGGGCGGCTTCGGCCTCGGCCTCTTTTGCCTTGCCGCCGTTGAAGAGGGTGGTCATCCGCGCCAGCGCCTGTTTCACCGCCTGCCCGCCTGCGGGAACGGTTCCTTTCGCACCTGCGCCGAAACGGTCGGCCAGCGCGGCCTTTTGCGGCACCGGCAGCGGGGAGGCGTTCAGCAGGCGCAGGAATTCCTTGCGCGCCTCGGCCCCGCCGTCCAGCGCCACGGCTTCGGCAAAGGCGGCCCAGACCAGCGGTTGCGCGGGGGCAAGGGCGGCGGCGGCGGCGGCATGGGGCAGGGCGCGGTCGATACGGTCGGTCGCGGTGAAGAGGCGGGCGATCTGGAACTCCACCTCCGGGATGCGGGGATTGGCCTCGTGAATCGCGCCGAAGATTTCCAGCGCGCGGGCGGCATTGCCTGCCTGCATGGCGGCAAGGCCGCTGGCATAGGTTTCCTTGATGTCCCGGGCCGAGGGGGCGTGGGTGGGCGCTTTCGGCATGTCAGGTGCTTCCCTTGCTGCTGGCCCGCACCCTAGCGGCGCGCGCGGGCAAAGGGAAGGAAGCCGGCACGGCAAAGGAAAAGGGCGGACCATTGGCCCGCCCTTTCCCGATCAGGTGATCGTTCGATCAGAACGACAGACCGAGACCCAGCGACCAAGTGTCGTCGTCAGCGGTCGGGTCACCGGAGCGGTAGCTGTTCGAGCCGTAGCCAAACATCACGGCAGCGCCGCCACCGAGGTCGTAATTCACCACGGCGCCCCACGAGTCAACGTCAGGAGCTCCAACCAGTTCGACCTTGCCGTAGTTGACGGCAACACCGATCGGACCCGAGCTGTAGGAAAGTTCGAGGCCGAGATGATTGTCGCGGGCAAAGTCATAACCACCATCAACGATGGCAACCAGGGCATCGTTCTTGTAGTCGATGTAGCCGATTTTGGCGCCGAAGCCGCCGGCCAGCGTCGCGCTAGCCGACACACCGACTGCCGAACCCAGCGAGTCGGCATCCTGATAGGCCAGGCCCAGGGCAACGTCGGTGCCGCCGAGGCTGGCGGTGTATTTCAGACCGACGCCGAGAATGGTTTCATTACCGACACCACCGTTATTGGTTTGCTCAGCCGAGAGCGCGAACGCGATGTCGCCGAAGGCGTTTTCGTAGCGGACGATCTGGTTGTCGCCGCGGCCGTCGTAGCTGCTGTCGCCGAACCAGGCGTATTGGCTGGTGTGGTCGTCGGCGATCGAGGTCATGCCGCCGTCCATGTCGGCCAGAGCCCAGTCCAGAGCGCCGTCGACATCACCCATGGTCAGCTTGCCGAAGGCACCCGAAACCCAGACTTCGCCGCCGGTGTCGTGGTCGCCTTCGCCGCCCAGGTTGCCGGCTTCGTCCAGATCGATCTTGGCGCCAAATTCCAGCCCGCCGTCGGTGGTGCCGGTCATGGTGAAGGTCGCGTCCATGTCGTGCCAGAACTGCACATCACCATCGGTGTTGGACCAGATACCAATTTCGGCGTAGCCCGAGATCGACACTTCGGCAGCGGCGAAACCAGCGGTGCCCGCCAGCATCGTGGTAGCAAGAAGAACTTTTTTCATCGTTTTCCCTCGTTGATTCAAGGATGCCCAACTCAGGGGAATCCGAATTGGGTATGGAGCGTATTTCGTCCGATGCCGCCGGGATTGCAACGGCGACGGACGGGGCGCCGGGGAATCCCGTGGACGATGGTGCAGACATGTCACAGTAGACTTTGCCCCGCCGCCATGCCGCCCCGACACGCTACCGTCGCGCGCCCGCGGGGGAAAAGCCTTGTTCGCCTGCGGCGGACGGGCTAGACAGCCGGGAAAGCACTCGGAGAGCCGCATGTCCCTGTCGAACCTTGTCAGCGCACCCTTGGCGATGGCCGTTCTTCTGGCGCTTGCGGGTTGCGGGGGGCTGTCCAGCGGCGGTTCGGGCCTGTTCGGCGGCGGCCGCGACGGCGTTGTCACCGAAGGCGAGTTCGAAAGCCGCCAGGCCGCCGACCAGAAGCGCGCGGCGCTGGCCAAGGTGAACGGCGAGGACAAGCGGCGGTCGACCATCTGGGACCTGTTCTCCAACGCCAACGACCCGAACACCACGGTCGAGGTGAACAAGTATATCTGGCAGGCCAGCCTTGAGGTGCTGAACTTCCTGCCCATCGAATCGGTGGATCCGTTCACCGGCGTCATCGTCACCGGCTATGGCACTCCGCCCGGCGGCGGGCGTGCCTATCGCGCGACGGTCTATGTGCAGGACCCGGCGCTGGATGCGCGCAGCCTGAAGGTGGCGTTGCAGTCGCGCGGCGGCGGCGGTCCGGTCTCGGCCGAGACGCAGCGGGCGGTGGAGGACGCGATCCTGACCCGGGCGCGGCAATTGCGGATTCGCGATTCCAAGCTGTAGGCGCAGCGGGGGCCAGCCCCCGCACCCCCGGAGTATTTCGGCCAAGATGAAGGGGTGGACCTTTCGTTGCGCGGCGGTGTAATCCCGGCGCGACAGTTTGCATGAGGCCCGTCGATGTCGCGTTATGATCCTTCGGTGATCGAACCCAAATGGCAGAAGGCCTGGGACGAGGCGCAGGCCTTCACCGCCCGCCGCGATCCGTCGCGGCCCAAGTATTACGTGCTGGAGATGTTCCCCTATCCCTCGGGGCGCATCCACATGGGGCATGTGCGCAACTACACGATGGGCGACGTGGTGGCGCGCTACAAGGCGGCTCAGGGCTTCTCCGTGCTGCATCCGATGGGCTGGGACGCCTTCGGGATGCCCGCCGAGAATGCGGCGATGGAGCGGGGGGGGCATCCGAAGGACTGGACCTACGGCAACATCGCCGACATGAAGGCGCAGATGCGGCCCTTGGGGTTGAGCATCGACTGGTCGCGCGAACTGGCGACCTGCGATCCGGAATATTACGGCCAGCAGCAGGCCATGTTCATCGACATGATGGAGGCCGGGCTGGTCTACCGCAAGGCGGCGGTGGTCAACTGGGACCCGGTCGACATGACCGTGCTGGCCAACGAGCAGGTGATCGACGGCAAGGGCTGGCGTTCGGGTGCGGCGGTGGAGCGGCGGGAACTGACGCAGTGGTTCTTCCGCATCTCCGACTATTCGGAAGAGTTGCTGTCGGCGCTGGACGGGCTGGGGAACTGGCCCGAGAAGGTGCGGCTGATGCAGGCCAACTGGATCGGCAAGAGCCGTGGCTTGCAGTTCGCGTTCCAGACGGTGGGCGCCCCGGAAGGCTTTGAAAGGCTTGAGGTCTACACGACCCGGCCGGATACGCTGATGGGCGCCAGTTTCGCGGCGATCTCGCCGGACCACCCCTTGGCGAAGGCGCTGGAGGGCGACCCGAAGGTCGCCGCCTTCGTGGCGGAATGCCGCCGCGGCGGGACCTCGGCCGAGGAGATCGAGACCGCCGAGAAGATCGGCCACGACACCGGCATAAGGGTGAAGCATCCGCTGGACCCCAACTGGGAACTGCCGGTCTGGATCGCCAACTTCATCCTGATGGACTACGGCACCGGCGCCATCTTCGGCTGCCCGGCGCATGACCAGCGCGACTTCGACTTCGCCATGAAATACGGGCTGCCGATCCCGCCGGTCTTCGTGGCCGAGGGCGCCGAGGATGCCCCGCTGGCCGAGGCTTTCGTGCCGATGAAGTCCGAGCGCGTCCGCTATGTCCGCGGCTTCGCCGGGGCGGAGGTGCAGACCGGCGACGAGGGCGTCGTCGCCGCCATCGCCCATGCCGAGGCCGAAGGCTACGGCAAGGGCGTCACCAAGTTCCGCCTGCGCGACTGGGGGATTTCTCGCCAGCGGTATTGGGGCTGCCCGATTCCGGTGGTGCATTGCCCCTCTTGCGGCGTGGTGGCGGAGAAGAAGGAAAACCTGCCGGTCGAACTGCCCTACGATGTCAGCTTCGACCAGCCCGGCAATCCGCTGGACCGTCATCCCACATGGCGTGACGTGCCCTGCCCGAACTGTGGCGCGGCGGCGAAGCGCGAGACCGACACGATGGATACCTTCGTGGATTCGTCGTGGTATTACGCCCGCTTCACCGCGCCCCGCGCGGCCACTCCGACCGTGGCCGAGGATGCCGATTACTGGATGAACGTCGACCAGTATATCGGTGGGATCGAGCATGCGATCCTGCACCTGCTGTATTCCCGCTTCTTCGCGCGCGCCATGCACAAGACCGGCCACCTGCCGCAGAAGGCGGTGGAGCCGTTCAACGCGCTGTTCACCCAAGGCATGGTGACGCACGAGATCTACAAGACCACCGACGACAGGGGCCGCCCGGTCTATCACCTGCCCGAGGACGTGATCCGCAGCGAGACCGGCGCCACGCTGAAGGACGGCACGAAGGTGGAGGTCATCCCCTCGGCCAAGATGTCCAAGTCGAAGAAGAACGTCGTCGACCCGATGGACATCATCGCCCGCTTCGGCGCCGACACCGCGCGCTGGTTCGTGCTGTCCGACAGCCCGCCCGAGCGGGACGTGGAATGGACGGCCTCGGGCGCGGAAGCGGCCTGGAAGCACCTGTCGCGGGTCTGGGGCCTTTGCGACCGGATCGGCCAGATGCCGGCGGACCATACGGGGCCGGGGGATGACGACCTGCGCCGCGCGACCGCCCGGGCCATCGAGGAGGTCACCCGCAGCATCGACAGCTTCGCCTTCAACAAGGCCATCGCCGCGCTTTATGCTTTCGCCAACACGCTGTCGCGCGCTGATGCCTCCACCCCGGTGATGAAAGAGGCGATGCGGGTGCTGGCCAAGCTGATGTCGCCGATGACGCCGCATTTCTCGGAATCGGGTTGGGCCTGTCAGGGCGGCGAGGGGCTGTGCGCGCAGGCGCCCTGGCCCAAGGCCGACCCGGCGCTGCTGGTGGATGACAGCGTGACCCTGCCGATCCAGATCAACGGCAAGCGGCGGGCGGAAATCAGCGTGCCGAAGGACATGGCCGGGGCAGAGGTTGAAAAGCTGGCGCTGGCGAACGAGGATGTGATCCGCTTCCTTGCCGGAAACCCGGTGAAGAAGATCATCGTCGTCCCGGGGCGCATCATCAATGTCGTCGCATAGAAAACTTGGGCATAGCCGCCGCAGCCTGCTTCTGATGCCGCTTGCCCTTGCGGCCTGCGGTTTCACGCCCGCCTATGCGCCGGGAGGCGCCGCCACCCGGCTGACCGGCGCCATCCGCGCCGCCGATCCGGGCAACAAGAACGGCTTCGACTTCGTGGAACGGATCGAGGAGCGCCTCGGCCGGACCGAGGTGCATCGCTACGATCTGGCCTACAGCATCTCTACCAATTCGGTGGGTGTCGGCATCACGCCGGACAACCGCATCACCCGCTACAACCTGAGGGGCGTGATCGACTTCACCCTGACCGATACGGCGACCGGCCAGCGGATCACCGGCGGGCGGGTGCAGAGCTTCACCTCCTATGCCGCCACCGGATCGACCGTCGCCGGGCTGGCGGCGGAAGAGGATGCCGCCTACCGGCTGATGCGGCTGCTGGCCGATCAGGTCGTCGCCCGGCTGATCGCCGAGGCGGCGAAGCTGCCGTGATCTTGAAGGGCGCCGAGGCCGCGCGCTATTGCGCGAAGCCCGATCCGGCCCGCGCGGGCCTGCTGATCTTCGGCGCCGACCCGATGCGGGTGGCGCTGAAACGGCAGGAGGCCGTGGCCGCGCTGATCGGGCCGGCGGGCGAGGGCGAGATGCGGCTTTCGCGCATCGCTGCGGCCGACCTGCGCAAGGATGCCTCGCTTCTCATGGACGCGATCAAGGAGGTCGGCTTTTTCCCCGGCCCCCGCGTCGCCTTCGTCGAGGATGCGACCGAGGGGCTGACCGAGACCATCGGCGCGGCGTTGAGCGGCTGGAAGCCGGGGGATGCGAATATCGTCGTTGCCGCGGGGGCGCTGCCCGGCAAGAACAGCCTGAAGGGCCTGTTCGAGAAGGCGCCGAATGCCGTCTGCATCGGGCTTTACGATGAGCCGCCCAGCCGCGAGGAGATCGAGGCGGAGTTGAAGAAGGCGGGCCTCGCCCGCATCTCCGGCCCCGCCATGGCCGACCTGACCACGCTGTCCCGCGCGCTGGACCCCGGCGATTTCCGCCAGACGCTGGAGAAGATCGCGCTTTACAAGCATGGCGACGACACCGAACTGACCCCCGCCGAAGTGGCCGCCATGGCCCCCGCCACCATAGACGCCGAGGTGGACGAACTGATCCGCGCCGCGGCCGAGGGGCGGGCGCGCGACCTTGGCCTGCTGATGCGGCGGATCGAGGGGCAGGGGGTGCTGCCCGTCACCATCTGCATAGGCGCGCTGCGCCATTTCCGCGGCCTGCACATCGCCGTCACCGATCCGGGCGGTCTGCAATCCGGGCTGATGAAGGCCCGCGCCTTCGGGCCGCGGCGCGACCAGATGCAGGCGCAGGCCAAGGGCTGGCCGCTGAAGGCGCTGGAAGGCGCCATTGCCCAGCTGGTCGAGGCGGACCTGACGCTACGCTCGTCTTCCCGCGCGCCGGGGATGGCGCTGATGGAACGTTGTCTCCTGCGCATCGCCCTGACCCGCCGCTAGGGCCGGATGTCGGAAATCGCGGGTTTCCCGTCATTCCCCGGCCTTGACGCAATCCGCCCCTCCCCACATTTTGCGCGCCCGATCACGAAGGATGCCCCATGGCCGCTGTCCGCCCCGTGCCCACCCCCGCCCAGACCTTCCTCGCGCCGCTTGCCCGGCTGGCGCAGCGCGCCCCGGAGGTCGAGGCGCTGGTGTTCTGGGAAGCCGATGGCTGGGCGGATGAGCCGACCGAGGAACTGGAGGCAGAAGAGATTGCCTTCTATGCCGAGGGGCTGCTGGATGAAGGTTTCCGGCTGGACTGGCGCATCATGGCCGCCGCCGATGCGCCCGCCCGGCCCGACCATGTGCAACTCTGGCTGTGGGAGGAAGGCGCGGCCCCGCCTCCGCCGCCGGGGGAAGGCTGGGTGATGCTGGACCGCGGTGTCTGGCCCGAAGGAGCCGCCGCATGAACCGCGTCATCCGCGGCCTCGGTCCCGCCATGCCGCGCCCGCAGGCGGGCGACATCCTGCGCGCCGCCGTAGGGGCGGGGCTTGCGCTGCTGCTGACCGGATTGTTCCTCGGCCGGTTGCCGGGGGGGCATATCCCCGGCCTGATCGCGCCCTTCGGGGCCTCGGTCTTCCTGATCTTCGCGGTTCCCAGTTCGCCCCTTGCGCAGCCGTGGTCGGTGGTGGCGGGCAGCGTGATTTCGGCCTTGGTGGCGGTGGCGGCGGTCCATCTGGTGCCGCAGTCGCTGCCCGCCGCGCAGCTTGCCGCCGCCGGGCTGGCGGTCTGCGGGGCGATCCTCGCCATGGCGCTGTGCCGGGCCATGCATCCGCCCGCGGGCGCCGTCGCCCTGCTGATCGCGCTGAACGCAGATCCCGCCGCGCTGCCCGGACCGCTGTTCGCGCTGTCTCCGGTGGCCGACGGCGCGGCGCTGCTGGTGATCTGCGGGTTGGTCTGGAACCGGCTGACCGGCCGGGTCTACCCGTTCCGCCAGCCCGCGACGCAAAGCCCGCATGGCACTTCCGACCCGGCCCCCGACCGCCGCCTCGGCCTGCGGGCCGAGGATCTGCAGACCATCCTTGCCCGCCTGCGCCTGTCGCCCAACCTTGGCCCCGAGGATCTTGGCCGCGCGCTTGAGGCCGCCGAGGCCGAGGCCACCGCCCGCCATCTGGGCGGGCTGACCGCCGCCGATGTGATGTCGCGCGACGTGATCGCCATGCCGCCGGGGGCCTCCGAACATGAAATCGCGCTGGCCTTCCGCCGCCACGGCTTCAACACCCTGCCGGTGCGCGATGCCGCGGGCCGCTTCGTCGGCATCATCCAGGACCGCGACCTGATCGAGGCCGATCCCTCGCTGACCGCCACCGATCTGGCGCGCCCCGCCATCGCCCTGCCGCCCACCGCAGGGCTGGTCGAGCTTCTGCCGCTTCTGTCGGATGGCCACCAGCAAAGCGTGCCCATCGTCGAGGCCGGGCTGCTGACCGGCATCGTCACACGGTCGGACCTTATCACCCTTCTCGCCGCCAAGATTCGGAGTCAGGATATGGCATGACCATGCCATTTCCCGCCTGACCATGGCCTTCACCCTGCGCCAGTTGCAGTTCTTCATCGCCGCGGCCGAGGCGGGTTCCGTCACCGGGGCGGCGCGCGCCCTTTCCATCTCGCAATCCTCGGTGACCGAGGCGATCCGCGCGCTGGAGGACGACCTTGGCGTCGGCCTGTTCGAGCGGCAGGCGCGCGGGCTGGAGATCACGCACAAGGGCAGCGCCTTCCTGCGCCACGCCCGCCAGATCCTTGCCGATGTCGCCACCGCCCGCAGCGCCTTCCGCGACGAGGCGGAAACCGCGCGGGGCCGGCTGTCGCTGGGCGTGACCAGCCTTGTCGCGGGCTATGTGCTGTCCGACATCCTGTCCCGTTTCCGCCGCGCCCATCCGCATGTCGAACTGAACGTGATCGAGGACAACGGCGATTATCTCCAGCACCTGCTGATCGGCGGGGAACTGGACGTGGCCGTGATGCTGACCTCGTCGGTGCGCGACCGGACGGCGCTGCATGTGGAATCGCTGCTGGTCTCGCCCTATCGCCTGTGGCTGCCGCTGGGGCATCCGCTGGCGCAGCAGGAGGCCATCGCGCTGGAGGATGTGGCGGGCCAGCCGCTGATCCAGTTGATGGTGGACGAGATCGAGGAAAGTACCCGCCGCCTGACCGCCGCCCTGCCGGTGAAGCCCGAGATCGCCTTCCGCACCCGCAGCGTCGAGGCGGTGCGGTCGCTGGTCGCCACCGGCGCCGGGCTGGCGATCCTGCCAAGCCTGGTTTACCGGCCCTGGTCGCTGGAGGGCGACCGGATCGAGATCCGCGACGTCTCGGGCGACCTGCCCTCGGTTCAGGTGGGGCTGGCCTGGCGCCGCGGCACGCCGCTGTCGGGACCGGCGCACAACTTCATCCGCTCGGCGCAATCGGCGATTGCCAGCCGGTAGGTTGGAGGGCATCCGATGCGGGATGGCCCGAGGCTTGGCTGGCGGCCTGTTCCTCCAGCCGGGATTCGATCCCGGCCGCGTCGGCGGGCCGCTGCAGGCCAGCGCCGCGCCTCCCGCCATGAGTGTCGTCCCCATGGCCGCCGTAAGAACTTCCCATCGGTAAAACCGATTGCTTGCATCCACGTTTTGTTATTGCGAAATCTTCAGCCTTTCCTAACCTCTCCGCATGACCGGAAATCCGGCGTCCCGCAGCTGCCGCGGGCAATCGAACGTCCCGCGCCGCCGCGGGCAAACGAACAGGGAGTTCCAGATGAAATCCATGAAGCTCATGGCCTCGACGGCGCTTGGCGTCCTGACCGGCCTGACCCCCGCCCTTGCGCAGATGACCGAGATCGGCGCCGGCGAGGGCGCGCTGAACATCGTTGCCTGGGCCGGCTATGTCGAGCGGGGCGAGACCGACCCGGCCTTCGACTGGGTGACCAAGTTCGAGGAGAGCACCGGCTGCAAGGTCAGCGTCAAGGTCGCCGCCACCTCCGACGAGATGGTGGCGCTGATGAACGAAGGGGGTTTCGACGTGGTGACGGCCTCGGGCGATGCCTCGCTGCGGCTTGTGGCAGGCGGCAAGGTCCAGCCGGTGAACGTGGACCTGGTGCCGTCGTGGAAGAACCTGGACGACCGGCTGAAGGATGCGGCCTGGCACACGGTCGACGGGGTGCATTATGGCGTGCCCTACATGTGGGGGCCGAACGTCCTGCTCTACAACACCAATGTCTTCCCCGAGCCGCCCACCTCATGGTCGGTGGTGTTCGAGGAACAGACCCTGCCCGATGGCCAGTCGAACAAGGGCCGGGTGCAGGCCTATGACGGGCCGATCCATGTCGCCGATGCCGCGCAATACCTGATGGCGCACAAGCCGGAACTGGGCATCGCCAACCCCTATGAACTGAGCGAGGACCAATATGCCGCCGCGCTGGACCTGCTGCGCGGCCAGCGCGCGCTGGTCAGCCGCTACTGGCACGACGCCTTCATCCAGATCGACGATTTCAAGAACGAGGGCATGGTCGCCTCGGCCTCCTGGCCGTTCCAGGTCAACCTGCTGAAGGCCGAGGGCCAGCCGGTCGCCAGCACGATCCCCGAGGAAGGGGCGACGGGCTGGGCCGACACCACGATGATGCATGTCGATTCGAAGAACCCGAACTGCGCCTACATGTGGATGGAGCACACGCTGTCGTCCAACCTGCAATCCGACCTCGCGGTCTGGTTCGGCGCCAACCCCTCGATCCCCGCCGCCTGCACCGACGGCTCGGGCATGTCGACGCAGGAAAGCTGCCACGAGAACGGCATGGACGACTTCGACAAGATCCGCTTCTGGACCACGCCGGTGTCGAACTGCTCCTTGGGCGAGGGCGCCTGCGTGCCCTATTACCGCTGGGTTTCCGACTACATCGGGGTGATCGGCGGGCGGTAAGTCCATCTCAGGGTGCGCATTCATGGCGCATCCTCCTTCCAGACAGCGGTGCGCCATGAACGCGCACCCTACGGAATGCTTGTCCCATGATTGCCGCCGTCGAATTCCTCAACGTCTCCCGTCACTTCGGCGCCGTGAAGGCGGTCGACGGGGTGGACCTGACCATCGCCGAAGGGTCGTTCTTCGCCATGCTCGGCCCCTCCGGCTCGGGCAAGACCACCTGTCTGCGGCTGATCTCGGGGTTCGAGCAACCCACGGGCGGCGCGATCCGCATCTTCGGCGAGGACGTGTCGACCGCCCCGCCGCACCTGCGGGCGGTCAACACCGTTTTCCAGGACTACGCCCTTTTCCCGCACCTCAACGTCCGTGACAACGTGGCCTACGGGCTGATGGTCAAGGGCATGGCCCGCGCGCCGCGCTATGCGAAGGCCGAGGAGATGCTGGCCCTTGTCCACCTTGATGGCTACGGCGACCGCAAGCCCGCGCAACTGTCCGGCGGACAGCGCCAGCGCGTCGCGCTGGCCCGGGCGCTGGTGAACGAGCCGCGGGTGCTGCTTCTGGACGAGCCGCTCGGCGCGCTGGACCTGAAGCTGCGCGAGGCGATGCAGGACGAGTTGAAGGCGCTTCAGCACAAGCTGGGCCTGACCTTCGTCTTCGTCACCCATGACCAGCACGAGGCGCTGTCGATGGCCGACCATCTTGCCGTCTTCAACGATGGCAGGATCGCCCAGATCGGCAGCCCGCAGGACATCTACGACCGCCCGGCCAGCCGCTTCGTTGCCGATTTCGTCGGCTCGTCCAACGTGCTGCCCCCGGCGCTGACCCAGGCCCTCGGCGGCCCGGCCCGCTGGTCCTCGCTCCGCCCCGAGGCGGTGCGGCTTGCCGCCACTGGCCCGGTCTCCGGCCCCGTCACCGCATTGCGCTATCTGGGCGCTGCCACCCGCGTGGTGATCCGCGCGGGCGAGACGGAAGTCGCAGCCCTCGTCCCCGCGGGCCAGCCCCTGCCCGCCGAGGGCGAGATCCGTTCCATCACCTTCGATCCGGGCACATTGCACCTGATGGAGGGGGCGTGATGCCTGGCCGCAGGCCTCTGCCGCGGCCGCGGCCGCAGAAGGGGGCAGCGCCCCCTGCGACCCTTGCCAAGGGGGCTGAGGCATGAGCGGCGCAATCCTTCCCGTCCGTGGCCCGGGCGACCGGTTGACCGCGCTGTTCTGGCGGCGGCCCTGGGTGCTGCTTCTGCTGCTGGTCAGCCCGCCGCTTCTGTGGCTGGGGGTGGTCTATCTCGGCTCGCTTGCGGCCCTGCTGCTGCAAAGCTTCTACTCCATCGACGAATTCTCCGGCGTGGTGAAGGAGGAATTCACCCTCAAGACCTATGCCGAGCTGTTCCGGGCGCAGAATCTGGACATCATCACCCGCACCGTGGTGATGGCCGCCGCCGTCACGCTGGCCTCCGCCGCGCTGGCCTTCCCCATCGCCTATTTCGCCGCCCGTTACGCGAAAGGCCCGTGGAAGGCGGCGTTCTACCTGGGCATCATGTTGCCCCTCTGGTCCAGCTATCTGGTCAAGGTCTACGCCTGGAAGCTGATCCTGGCGAAGGAGGGCATCCTGACCTGGGCCGCCGGGCACAGCCATACCGGCTGGATCATCGACGGGCTGCTGTCGATCCCCGGGCTGGAAAGTTCATCTCTTTCCACCTCGCCCATCGGCACCTTCATGGTCTTCGTCTATGTCTGGCTGCCCTACATGATCCTGCCGATGCAGGCCGCGCTGGAGCGGGTGCCGTCTTCCATGCTGGAGGCCAGCGCCGACCTTGGCGCCACGCGGACGCAGACCTTCCGCACGGTGATCCTGCCGCTTGCCCTGCCCGGGGTGATCGCAGGGTCGATCTTCACCTTCTCGCTGACGCTGGGCGATTACATCATCCCGCAAATCATCGGCAACTCCGCCAATTCCATCGGCATGGCGGTCTACCAGTTGCAGGGCACCGCCGGGAACATCCCGCTGGCCGCCGCTTTCGCCGTGGTGCCGATCCTGATCATGCTGGCCTATCTGACGGCGGCCAAGCGCGCGGGGGCCTTCGATGCGCTCTGACGCCAATAGTGCGGGGGGACCCCGCGCCTCTCTCGGCCTGAAGATCGCGGCGTTTGGCGGGCTCTTGTTCCTGCACCTGCCGATCCTGCTGATCTTCCTTTACGCCTTCACCACCGAAGAACGCACCTACCAGTTCCCGCCGCCCGGCCTGACGACGCAATGGTTCGGCGTCGCCTGGGGGCGGGCGGACATCTGGCCGCCGCTCTGGCTGTCGCTGCGGGTCGCCGCCATTTCCACCATGCTGGCGATGATCCTCGGCACGCTGATCGCGGGCGCCATGGCGCGGGCGCGGTTCTTCGGGCGGGATCAGTTGAGCCTGCTGGTCATCCTGCCGATCGCGCTGCCCGGGGTGATCACCGGCATGTCGCTGCGCTCGGCCTTCGGGGTGATGGACATCCCGTTCTCGACCTGGACCATCGTCCTTGGCCACGCCACCTTCTGCATCGTCATCGTCTACAACAACGCGGTGGCCCGCCTGCGCCGCCTGTCCGGCGGCATCATGGAGGCCAGCGCCGATCTTGGCGCCAACGCCTTCCAGACCTTCCGCCATATCCTGCTGCCGAACCTCGGCTCGGCGCTGCTGGCGGGCGGGATGCTGGCCTTCGCGCTGTCCTTCGACGAGGTGATCGTCACCACCTTCACCGCGGGCCAGCAAAGCACCCTGCCGATCTGGATGTACAACGAGTTGATCCGCCCCCGGCAGCGCCCGGTCACCAATGTCGTCGCCATTGTCGTCTTTGCGGCCACCTTCCTGCCGATCCTTGCAGCCTACTACCTGACCCGCGGCGGCTCCGAGACCGCAGGCGCGGGCAAATGAGGGAGTGAGACATGGACAGCCAGCTTCTCATCGGCTCCGCCTTCGAGACCGGGGCCGAGACGCCCGAGCCGATCCTGAACCCCCGCACCGGCGGGCTGATCGTGGAAATCCCCGAGGCCTCGACCGCGCAGGTGGACCGCGCCGCCGCCGCCGCCCGCAAGGCTTTCGACGGCTGGTCCCGCACCACGCCTGCCGAACGCTCTGCCGCGCTCTTGCGCATCGCCGACCGGATCGAGGCCGAGGCTGGCGCCTTCGCCGCCCTTGAGGCGCTGAATTGCGGCAAGCCGATCAACGCGGCGCTGAACGACGAACTGCCCGCCGTGGTCGATTGCTTCCGCTATTTCGCAGGGGCCGTCCGCTGCATGACGGGGGCGCTGGCGGGCGAATACCTGTCCGGCCATACCAGCATGATCCGCCGCGATCCGGTGGGGGTGATCGCCAGCATCGCGCCTTGGAACTACCCGCTGATGATGATGGCCTGGAAGCTGTGCCCGGCCATCGGCGGCGGCAATACCGTGGTGTTCAAGCCGTCCGAGCAGACCCCGCTGACGGCGCTGAAGCTGGCCCGCATCCTGGCCGAGGAACTGCCCGAAGGCGTGGTCAGCGTGATCGCCGGGCGCGGCCAGACGGTGGGGAACTACCTGATCAACCATCCTCAGGTGGACATGATTTCCCTCACTGGGGACGTGGCCACCGGGCGCAAGATACTGGACGCCGCGGCCAGGACGGTGAAGCGGACGCATCTGGAACTGGGCGGCAAGGCGCCGGTCGTGGTCTTCGACGATGCCGATCTTGGCGCGGTGGTCGAGGGGCTGCGGGCGTTCAGCTTCTACAACGCCGGGCAGGATTGCACCGCCGCTTGCCGCGTCTATGCGGGCAGGAAGATCTACGACAACCTTGTTGCCGACCTGACCTCTGCCGCCGCCTCGATCACCCTTGCGGCCGAGGACGACACGGTGAACGAGATCGGTCCCTTGATCAGCCAGCGCCAGCGCGACCGGGTGGCCAGCTTCGTCAACCGCGCGCGCGAGTTGAACCATGTGCAGATCACCACCGGCGGCGAGGCGATGGAGCAGGGCTTCTACTACCGCCCGACCGTGGTGGCCGGGGCGAAGCAGGAGGACGAGATCGTCCGGCGCGAGGTCTTCGGCCCCGTCGTCTCGATCACGCCGTTTTCCGACGTGGACCAGGCGGTGGACTGGGCGAACGACAGCGACTATGGTCTCGCGTCCTCGGTCTGGACCCGCGACGTGGGCCGCGCCATGGCGACCGCGGCCCGGCTGCGCTACGGCTGCACCTGGATCAACACCCATTTCATGCTGGCCAACGAGATGCCGCACGGCGGGCTGAAACAGTCCGGCTACGGCAAGGACATGAGCAGCTATGCGCTGGAGGATTACACCGTGGTCCGCCATGTGATGGTGAAGCACGGATAGACGCGCACAAAGGGAAAACCCCGGTCCGGCTGGGGACTTGCCGGACCGGGCCAGAGCACCGGGAGGAGGCTCGATCTGGCGGAACGATCCGCCATTGTGGTAAAAAACCTTTCAAGAACAGATGCTTGAATGTCCTTCGACGCCTCTCATCCTGCCCCGCCAGCGCGCGAGGGTCCAATGACAAAGCCCGTCACGAAAGAAAAATCCCGGGGCCTGCAACCCCGGGATTTTCGTCTTGGCGGTGAACCGGCCCTCAGCGGCGGTGGTCTTCCTCATCCTCTTCGTCGTCCTGTCCGCCGGGCAGGTTGAAGAAGCTGTCGGCGTCCGAGAAATCGGCGGCCGGGCTGTCGTCCTTTTCCTCTTCGCCGAAGACTTCCAGCCCGGTCAGGCCCGAGGGCATCTTCGGCTCTTCCGCCACCATGCCCAGCGACTGTTCGGTCGACACCAGCTTGCGGCGTTCGTCGTCGCTCATCACCGTGCCGTCGGCTGCCTTCTTGCGGGCGGCGGCCTGCACCGCGGCATCCAGCTCGGACTGCTTGCACAGGCCAAGGGCGACCGGGTCGATCGGCGTCATGCTCTGGATGTTCCAGTGCGTGCGCTCGCGGATCGACTGGATGGTGGGCTTGGTGGTGCCGACCAGCTTGCCGATGGCGCCGTCCGACAGTTCGGGGTGGAACTTGACCAGCCAGAGGATGGCGTTCGGGCGGTCCTGCCGCTTCGACAGCGGCGTGTAGCGCGGGCCGCGGCGCTTGTCCTCGCCCACGGCGGCGGCGTTGAACTTCAGCTTCAGCTTGTAGAGCGGGTCGGCCTGCCCGCGTTCGATCTCGATCGGGTCAAGCTGGTTGTTGGCCACGGGATCGAAGCCCTTGACGCCGCCGCCCACGTCGCCATCGGCGATGCCCTGCACCTCAAGCTCGTGCATCCCGCAGAATTCGGCGATCTGCCGGAAGGTCAGCGTGGTGTTGTCCACCAGCCAGACGGCGGTCGCGCGCGCCATGATCGGCTTGTTCATCTTCTGGCTCCTTTACAAATCTCCCCCGGGCCGGGAAAACGGCTGCGGGCCTGGCCCGCGAGTTCTCCGATGTCGGGGAATTCAGCGGCGTATATAATCCCAATCCGGGTGAAGGAAAAGTCAAAATGCGTTGGGCTTTCGCGTTCCTTGCGGCGCTTCTGGCCGGGCCGGTGCAGGCCGATGGCGAAAGGGCGGGAGAGTTCGACTATTACGTCCTGTCGCTGTCCTGGTCCGCCTCGTGGTGCGCGATGGAGGGCGATGCCCGCGACGATCCGCAATGCGACCGGGGCAGGGGGCTGACCTTCGTGCTGCACGGCCTTTGGCCGCAATACGAAAGGGGCTGGCCACAGTATTGCCGCACGGGGGAACGCGATCCGACGCGCAGCGAGACGGCGGCGATGGCCGATGTGATGGGCGGTGCGGGGCTGGCCTTCTACCAGTGGAAGAAGCACGGCCGCTGCTCGGGCCTGCCGCCGGTGGAGTATTTCGCCACGGCGCGGAGGGCCTTCGGCAGCGTCACCATCCCGCCGGTCTTCCGCCAGATGTCGAAGACGCTGAAAGTGCCCGCCCCGGTGATCGAGGGGGCGTTTCTTGAGGCGAACCCGGGCCTTGCCCGTGACCAGATCACCGTCACCTGCAAGGACGGGATGATCCAGGAGGTCCGGCTTTGCCTGACCAGGGACCTTGAGCCACGCCGCTGTGGCGCGGACACCATCCGCGACTGCAAGCTGCAGGATGCCGTGCTGGAGGCGGTGCGGTAGGGGCAGGAACTCCGCCCCTACTCCTCGACCTTCAGCACGATCTTGCCGATATGGCCCGACGACTCGATCCGCCAATGCGCCTGCGGGGCCTCGGTCAGGGCGAATTCGCTGTCCAGCACCACTTTCAGCGCGCCGCGGGCGATCATTGGCCAGACATGTTCCTCCACCTGCGCGGCGATCCGGGCCTTGGCCTGCTCGCTCTGCGGCCGCAGGGTCGATCCGGTGATGGTCAGCCGCCGGGTCATCACCTCGGCGAAGTTCAACTCGGTCCTGGCGCCCTGAAGGAAGGCGATCTGCACCAGCCGCCCGTCATTGGCCAAGGCCTTGATGTTGCGCTGGATATACGTCCCGCCCACCATGTCGAGGATCACATCCGCGCCGCCCGCCTGCGCCATCAGCTGCGACCAGTCGCTGTCGCGGTAGTTCCACGCCTCTTCCGCGCCCAGATCCTTGCAGAAGCGGCATTTCTCGTCCGATCCAGCGGTGGCGAAAACCCTTGCGCCCAGCGCCCTGGCGATCTGGATCGCCGTGGTGCCGATGCCCGAGGTGCCGCCGTGAACCAGCAGCTTCTGCCCGGCCTCCAGCCGCCCGCGCATCACCACGTTCGACCAGACGGTGAAGCAGGTCTCGGGCAGGCAGGCGGCCTCCTTCAGACCCATTCCTTCCGGCACGGGCAGGGCATGGGTCTCGTGCGTCGTCACATATTCCGCATAGCCGCCGCCCGGCAGCAGGGCGCAGACCTTGTCGCCGATCGACCAGCGGGTGACGCCCGGGCCGCATTCCACCACCGTGCCCGAACATTCCAGTCCCGGCAGGGGCGAGGCATCGGGCGGCGGCGCATAGGCGCCCGCGCGTTGCAGTGCGTCGGGGCGGTTCACGCCGGCATAAGCCACGCGGATCACGATCTGGCCATGGCCCGGCACCGGCACCGGCACCGAGCAGGGTTTCAGCACGTCCGGCCCACCGGGGGCGACGATCTCCATCGCCAGCATGGAATGCGAAAGTGTCATCTCTTCCCCTCAGTTCCGGCCCGGCAGGTCGTCCGTGGCCCTTGGCGCATGAATCCTTTCCAGAACCTTGAACGGCCCGGAAAGCAAGGCCTTGCCCAGCGGATTGGCGGCAAAGGCGGCCTTGGCCTTCTCCACCTGCATCACCTCGCCGATGCGGCGGTCGAGGAAATCGCGGGTGGCCTGATGATCGCTGGATTCGTCGCCCAGCCAGAACAGCACGGTCGCGCCATAGACCGCCGACAGGCTGGCGCGCTTGGAATACCAGTTGATGTCGCTGGCGGTGTCGCCAAGCGCCGTCCAGATCGCATCCGCCGTGCCCCAGACCGCCCGCGCCCCGGCGGCGGCATTCTGCGGCAGGGCGAAAAGGGCCGCACCCCGGCGGACCAGCTCGCGGTCGGCGCCCTCCAGCCGCAGCATCACCGCCCGCGCCACCCGGTCGCGGAAACGCAGCGCCGTCAGGTCCTCGGCAGCCAGCGCATCAGCCATCGCGCGGTCGCCCGCGCGGTGGTATTCCAGCGCCAGATCCACCCCGCCGCGCGGGAACAGCGCCCGGGCCAGCGCCGGGGGCACGCCCGAATCGGCTGCGGCCGCCTTCAGCGTGGCCCCGGACCAGCCGTCGAAGGGAACATGGGCCAGCGCAGCCTGCAAAATCGCCTTGCGCGTCGCGTCTTCGGGCATGTCGCCCTCCTTTCCGCCTGAACGGTGGACAGGACCGCCCCGCTTTGCTATAGCGCCGCAGCCTGCACATCAGTGCAACTCTAGCTTAGGAAGGTGGTGACAACCACATGCAGGTCAGCGTCCGTGACAATAACGTCGAACAGGCCCTTCGGGCCCTGAAGAAGAAACTTCAGCGTGAAGGCGTGTTCCGCGAAATGAAGCTCAAGCAGCATTTCGAGAAACCGTCGGTCAAGAAAGCGCGCGAACAGGCCGAGGCGATCCGCCGCGCCCGTAAACTCGCCCGCAAGAAGGCCCAACGCGAAGGCGCACTCTGAGGCGTTAGCGAAGGCTGGGGCCGCAAGGTCCACGCAAGGTCAACCCCCGCGCCATCGGCCGGGGGTTTTCCTTTTGCGGTCAGCGGCGGTCGAGAAGTCGGGCCGGTTCGTCCAGCCCGAGCCGGATTGGAAGCTGGCTTTCCTTCACCCCCGATTGTTTACCTGCGCCCGCACCGCCCGGCGGCCCGCCAGCGAGATCCGGTAGGGAGAACCCCCACTGGATTCGATCAGCCCCTTGCGGCGCAGTGACTGGAAGATGCGAAGGGTGCAGTCCGACAGGATCAGCCCCTCGCGCGTCAGGCACAGGACTTCGGTGACCTTCCGGCCATCGTGGCGCATGTGAAGGATATGGCCGCCAAGGGCCAGGACGTGCAGCGCACGTTGTTCGTGACGTGAGATATTCATGGATGCCTTGATGACAAGCGAAAACCCTGCCAGCCGCAAAGCAGCTGACGGCTATCGGTTCACGCGGCTCTCTGCGGATCAGAGAGCCCTGTCACGCAATCTCGGACATCCACACTCCATGCCATGCCTTGCGGCACGGGTTGCAGGATAGACCCGCGGCGCGGGTGCCGCAACCGCCTACACCGGCAGGGCCGTGGTCTTCAGCACTTCACGCAGGGCGAAGCTGGATTGCATCTGCCGCACGCCGGGCAGGCGGCTGAGCCGCTGGCGGTGGATGCGGGCGAAATCCTCGGTGTCCTCGGCCACGATCTTCAGGAGGTAGTCGGCGGTCCCTGCCATCAGATGGCATTCCAGGATGTCCGGCACCTTCGCCACCGCGCGCTCGAAGGCGTCCAGCAGTTCCTCGGCCTGGCTTTCCAGAGTGATCTCGACGAAGACCGTGGTGGGCTTGCCCAGCCTGCGGGCATCGACCAGCGCCACATAGCCCGCGATGAACCCTTCTTCCTCCAGCCGCTGCACCCGGCGGTGGCAGGCCGAGGGGGACAGGTTCACCCGCTCGCTCAGGTCGGCGTTGGTGATCCGGCCTTCCTTCTGCAAGGCAGCAAGAATCCTGCGGTCGGTGGCGTCAAGGGCGCTGTCCACGGTGATTTTTCCTGCAAGGACAAGGTTTCTGCGAAATTTCTACCGAATACAGGAGCCTGCGCCAGACAAAAATCAAAACATCGGCGGCGATTCTGCCGCACCCTGCCCCCACAGGCCGCCAAGGGCCGCAGGGAGAGAACCAATGAAAATCGGATGTCCGAAAGAAATCAAACCGCAGGAGTTTCGCGTCGGGATGACTCCCGACGCGGCGCGCGAGGCCATCGCCCATGGCCATGAGGTGTTCATCGAGAAGAACGCCGGTAGCGGCGCAGGCTTCGCCGATTCCGACTATATCGCCGCCGGGGCGCGGATCATCGACACGGCGGAAGAGGTCTTCTCGCGGTCGGAGATGATCGTGAAGGTCAAGGAACCCCAGCCGGTCGAGCGCAAGCGCCTGCGCGAGGGGCAGGTGCTGTTCACCTACCTGCACCTTGCGCCCGACCCCGACCAGACCCGCGACCTGCTGGCCAGTGGCGCGACCTGCATCGCCTATGAGACGGTGACCGATGCGCGCGGCGGCCTGCCGCTGCTGGCCCCGATGTCCGAGGTGGCGGGGCGTCTGGCGCCTCAGGTCGGTGCATGGACGTTGCAGAAGGCCAATGGCGGCTCGGGCGTGCTTCTGGGCGGGGTGCCGGGCGTGGCGCCTGCCAATGTGGTGATCGTCGGCGGCGGGGTGGTCGGCACCGCGGCGGCGCGGGTGGCCGTCGGGATGGGCGCGCGGGTGACGGTGCTGGACCGCTCGGTCCCGCGGTTGTCGTATCTGGACGACATCTTCCATGGCAAGCTGGTCACCCAGTATTCAAGCGCAGGCGCATTGGCCGAACTGCTGCGCACCGCCGACATGGTGGTGGGCGCGGTGCTGATCCCCGGCGCGGCGGCGCCCAAGCTGATCTCGCGGGCGCAGTTGAAGGAGATGAAGCCCGGCTCGGCGCTGGTCGACGTGGCCATCGACCAGGGCGGCTGTTTCGAGACCAGCCGCGCCACCACCCACCAGGACCCGATCTACGAGGTGGACGGGGTGATGCACTACTGCGTCGCCAACATGCCCGGCGCGGTGGCCCGCACCTCGACCCAGGCGCTGGGCAATGCGACCATGCCCTTCATGCTGGCGCTGGCCGACAAGGGCTGGAAACGCGCCTGCGCCGAGGACAGGCACCTGCTGGCCGGGCTGAACGTCCATGCCGGCCAACTGACCTACGAGGCGGTGGGCGCGGCGCTTGGCCTGCCCTCGATACCGGCGGCCGAGGCGCTGAAGGGCTGAGGCGAACCCTGCAGTCGCAAAGGCCCGTGGTTCCTCACCACGGGCCTTTCCCGTTCGCCGACGGGCTTACTTCTTCTTGAGCTCGCTCAGGATGTCCTTCAAGAGGTCGTTGTCCGAGGGGCCGGCAGGTTCTGCCGGGGCCTCTTCCTTCTTCGGCATCATCCGGTTCACGCCCTTGACGATCAGGAAGATCACCCAGGCCACGATCAGGAACTTGATCACGGCGTTGATGAAGTTGCCGACCATGAACTGCGCGTCGCCCAGGCCGAAGCTGACACCGCTGAAGTCGATGCCGCCGATGATCAGGCCGATCAGCGGGTTGATCAGGTCGTCCACCAGCGAGGTGACGATGGCGGTGAAGGCCGCGCCGATGACCACGCCGACTGCCAGATCCAGCACGCTGCCGCGTGCGATGAAGGTCTTGAATTCGTTTAGCATCTCCAGGTTCCCTTTTCCCGGCCCGCCTCTTGCCGGGCGGTGGCCGTTCCTGCGCTCCGCTGCGCGCGCGAATCATTGCACAGAATTCCCGAGGGTTTAACGGGGAAAAGTCGTGGCTTCCCTGCCGATTTGCACGCTGGGCGGGTGGTCAGTTCCGCGGTGCCGCGGCGCGGGTCAGCCGGTCGTTGATCGCGCGGCCAAGGCCGTGGCCGGGGACCGGGGCAAAGGCGATGCGCCCCTGTGGACCGGCCAGCGCATCGGCCTCGCGCAGGATGTGGAACAGGTTCGCCGCCGCCTCGACCAGATCGCCCCCGGCGCTGAGCGTCAGGTCCCCCTTCACCGGGCCGAACCCGACGAGGATTTCCCCCGTCTCCGCCGCCCTTGCGTTCAGCCGCACCGCTGCTCCGGGCGCGTAATGCGAGGCCAGTTGTCCCGGCGCATTCGGCGCCGTGGCGCTGCCGCCGGTAGTCAATGGCTCTCTCAAAGCCGCCTCCAGCGCCTCCGCCGGGATGCCGCCGGGGCGCAGAAGCCGCGGCGTGCCGTCCAGCCCGAGGATGGTCGATTCCACCCCCACGGCGCAGGCGCCGCCGTCCACCACCGCCGCGATCCGCCCCCCCAGCCCGTCCAGCACATGCGCCGCGCGGGTGGGCGACACCCGGCCCGAGGGGTTGGCCGAAGGCGCAGCCACCGGCCGCCCCACTGCCCGCAGCAGGGCCCGGGCCACCGGATGCGCGGGCACCCGTATCGCCACCGTCGGCAGGCCCGCGGTGACCAGCGGAGAAATCTTCGCCCCCTCGCGCAGCGGCAGCACCAGCGTCAGCGGGCCGGGCCAGAAAGCCCCGGCCACCGCCCTTGCCCTTTCGTCGAAGACGGCGATCCGTTCCGCCTCTGCCAGCCCCGGCAGGTGCACGATCAGCGGATTGAACCGGGGCCGCCCCTTGGCCTGGAAGATCATCGCCACGGCGCGGTCGTCGGTGGCGTCGCCGCCAAGGCCGTAGACCGTCTCGGTCGGGAAGGCGACCAGCCGCCCCTCGCGCAGCAACTCCGCCGCGCGGGCGATGCCGGCGTCATCGGCGGGCAGGGTCTCGGTCCGGTCCATCTGACGCAGCGTCCGTCTTGAAGGGGTTGCAGCTTGCGCTAGCCTGCCCTTAGTCGCAACGAGCCCCATTTCACAAGCCGCATCTGCATTGCCGGAGCTTCCCATGACCTATCGCGCCCCCGCCGCCGACCATCGGTTCATCCTGGAGCATGTGGTGGATTTCGCGCGGGTGGCGGGGACCGGGCGCTTTGCCGAGGCCACCCCCGACACCGCGGCCGCGATCCTGACCGAGGCCGCGAAGCTGTGCGACGATGTGCTGGCGCGGCTGAACCGGGCCGGGGACCTGACGCCTGCAAGGCTGGAGAACGGTGTGGTCCGGTCGTCGCCGGGCTTTGCGGATGGCTACCGCGCCATCGCCTCGGGGGGCTGGATAGGCCTTGCCGCCAGCGCCGAGCATGGCGGCATGGGCCTGCCGATGGCGCTGAACACCGCGGTGAACGAGATGGTCTCGGGCGCCTGCCTCGCGCTGCAACTGAAGCCGCTCTTGACGCAGGGCCAGATCGAGGCGCTGGAGCATCATGCCTCTGCCGAGTTGAAGGCGCTTTACCTGCCGAAGCTGATCTCGGGCGAATGGTCCGGCACGATGAACCTGACCGAGCCGCAGGCCGGGTCCGACGTGGGGGCGCTGAGGACGAAGGCGGAACCCGATGGCGACGGAACCTATGCCATCACCGGCCAGAAGATCTTCATCACCTGGGGCGACAGCGACATCACCTCGAACGTCTGCCATCTGGTGCTGGCCCGCCTGCCCGACGCCGCGCCGGGGACGAAGGGGATCTCGCTTTTCATGGTGCCGAAATTCCTGCCGGATGCCGCGGGCAATCCGGGGCAGGCGAACAGCCTGAAGGTGGTCAGCCTGGAACACAAGCTGGGCATCCATGGCAGCCCGACCTGCGTGATGCAGTTCGACGGCGCAAAGGGCTGGCTGATCGGCGGGCCGCACAAGGGCATGGCGGCGATGTTCACCATGATGAACAACGCCCGTCTCGGCGTCGGTGCGCAGGGCGTCGGCGTGGCCGAGGCCGCGTTGCAGAAGGCCGTGGCCTATGCGCAGGACCGGGTGCAGGGGCAGACGGCGGAAGGCGTGCCCGGCATCATCGGCCATGCCGACGTGCGCCGGATGCTGGCCGAGGCGCGGGCCGAGGTCTTTGCCGCCCGCGCCATCGCGCTGGCCTGCGCGGTGGCCATCGACATGGGCCATGCGACAGGGGATGCCGCATGGCAGGCCCGCGCTGCGCTGCTGACCCCCATCGCCAAGGCCTATGGCACCGACACCGGCTGCCGGGTGGCCGACACGGGTGTGCAGGTGCATGGCGGCATGGGCTTCATCGAGGAGACCGGCGCGGCGCAATTCCTGCGCGACGCCCGGATCACCGCGATCTACGAAGGCACCAACGGCATCCAGGCGATGGATCTGGTCGGCCGCAAGCTGATGGATGGCGGCGAGGCCGCCTTCCGGCTGATCGGCGAGGTGGAGGCAACTGCCGCCGCCGCCCGCGCGGCACTGCCCGATCTGGCGAACGACCTCTGGCAGGCCGCCGAAACCCTGCGCGAGGCGACCGAGGCGCTTCTGGCGCTGGACCTGAACGACCGCTTCGCCGGGGCAGTTCCCTACCTGCGCGCCTTCGCGCTGGTGCTGGGAAGCGCCTTCCACCTGAAGGCTGCGCTTGCCGATCCCGCCCGCGAAGCGCTGGCCCGGGTGATGATCCGCCGCCTGCTGCCGGAATATGCGGCCCTGCTTGCCCGCTCCCGTCAGGGCGCGGCGGATCTTTATGCGCTGTCGCCCGGGGCGCTGGCGGGCTGACGCGGCCTATCGGCCGAGACCGGCCTTGAACGCCTCGAACTCGGCGTCCTGCATGGTCACATCATGCTGCGGCTGGGGATAGGCGCCGGTGTTCACATCGGCGATGAACTCCTTGAACGCCGCGATCCGCTCCTGCTGCAGGCGGGCGTATTCGGCGGCGAAGTTGCGGTAGGTCCTGGCGTGGCGCGGCTTGTGGCCGTCCGTGCAGCCCAGCACGTCCTCGGCGAACAGGTATTGCGCATCGGCGCCGGGGCCCGCGCCCATGCCCAGCATGATCATCGGGGTGTTCTTGCTGATGAACGCACCCAGCCGGTCGGGCACCACCTCAAGCTCGGCCCCGAAGCAGCCGATGGCCTCAAGCTGCTTCACATGATCCCAGACCGCCCGCGCCTCCGGCGCCGTCTTGCCCACGGCACGCCAGCCGGTCCAGGTGATGTAGCTGGGGATCAGGCCGACATGGGCGACCACCGGCACGCGGTTGTCGCACAGCACCTTCTGGATATCCGGCGCGGCGGCGCAGTAGAAGCAGTCGCCGCCCATGGCCGAGAAGTGGAAGGCCGCGCGCAGATAGTCCTCGGCAGTGGCGAGGTGCCGGCCCTCGAAGCTGCCCCAGCCGCCATAGGGCAGGCCGACCTGCACGAAGCAGCGGCCCGCGGCCTCGCGCATCTCGGGGCTGAAGAAGCGGCCCTCGATGGACAGCATGTCGATCCCTGCCGCATCCGCCGCCGCAGCCTCTTCCGGCGTGGTGACGTAGAGCATCGAGATCTTCTGCCCCCGCGCCTTCATCGCGCGGATGTCGTGGACGGTGGGGCGGGTGTTCTTGTGGACCATTCCGATGGGTTCCTTGCAGAAGGTGTCATGCCTGAAAAAAGCTGGATGCCGGCGCAGGGAGGAAGGCCGGCACCCAGCGATGGCGACGGAGAGCATCGCCGGACCGGACGACCGGCCGGGGGAGAGGGCCGGCCGCCGGTTTCGATCAGCCCGCCTTGGCGGCCATCCTCTCGCGGCGCTTCCTCATCCGCCGTTCGAGGATTTCATCCGAGGCGGCCGTGCCGTCGTGGTAGGTGCCGAAGATCTTGTCCAGCGGCACGGTCCCGTCGCCGTAGTTCACCTCGAAATACTTGTGGTGGAGGTAGTGGTTGTAGGTATGCGTATCCATCACCCTGGTGTCGCCCAGCACGATCTTGTCAAAGCCGATATGGCCGACGATCGACCCCAGTCCCGAAAGCTGCAGGTGATAGAGCGCGAACAGCGGATGGGCCGGGACGATCAGGTAGAGAAGCGAGCTTGAGAAGAACAGCGCCTGCTCGACCGGGTGCATCGACAGCGACGACCACGGGCTGGGGTTCACCGAATTGTGGTGGATCTTGTGGATGTGCTTGTAGAGCCAGGGCCAGTGCAGCGGGCGGTGGATGCAGTAGAAGTGGAACTCGTGCCAGATCGGCACCGCCAGCCACAGCACCACGAACCAGATCGGATGGGCCGGGAAGGTCGACCATGCGCCGTAGCCGTTGGCATAGCACCACAGGATCAGCACCTCATAGGCGGTCCAGATCGGCACGCCGGTGGTGAAGGTGCGGATCGCGCCGTCGATGGCCTGCGACTTGAACATGAAGTAGTCGGCCTTCTGGTCCGACGGCCAACGGTGGTTGTATTTGAACAGGTTGCCCTGCTTCCGCTTGATGTAGAGGTGCAGCTCCATCGCGCCGAAGAAGATCAGCACCGTGGCCGCGTTGCGGGCGAAGAGAAGCAGGATCCAGCCCGGCGACAGCGTTTTCAGCGTCTCGATGCCGGGCGTCAGCCAGAACCAGTAGACCGTGGCGATCGCCATGAAGGAGATGTTCCACGGCAGGAAATACCCCTTCAGGAAGCCGAGGATCTTCCCGGCGGACCACGGGAATCGGTAGATCGGTGCGATGTCCAGCGGCTCGTTCGGGGTCCAGTCGCCCCGCTTGTTGCGTTTGCCGTATCGAAGATCGTCCATGACGTTCCTCCCTATGCTTTCCAGAACTTGTCGATGTAGCGCTGCATCTCGGCCCGCATGAACCGGCCGGACTCGTCGGCCTTTTCCTCCCAGGCGAAGACGCAGGCGGTCATGATGCCGTCGAAGCCGATTTCGGCCAGCGTGCCGAAGAAATCGTCCCAGGGCACCTCGCCCTGGCCGATGTTCAGGTACTGGTGCACGCGGGCCTGTGTGCCGGGCGGGTTCAGGATGTAGCGCAGGCCGGAACTGGCCCGGTGGTTGAAGGTGTCGCCGACATGGACATGGGCCAGCACATCGGCGCCGTCGCGCAGCATCTGCACCGTGTCATCGCCGAAATGGAAGGTATGCGGCGCGCAGTAGAGGAATTTCACGCTTTTCGAGTTCACCGTGCGGATGATGTCCAGCGCGGGCCGGATCGTCCCGCACCAGTCCTCGGGGTGGGGCTCGATGTTCAACTGGATGCCCTCGCGTTCCAGCACCGGCACCAGTTCCTCCATCGACCGCCACCATGCGTCCTCGCAGGTCTCGATCATGCTGCCGGTATGGCAGCAGTAGCACGGGTCCTTGTCCGGGTGCGGCCCGCGCCCGAATTCGCTGTTCATGGTGTCCACCTCCATCTCGACCGCGATCTCGATGGCGCGTTTCCAGTGCCTGACCGCCGCCTGCCGTTCGCCCTCGTCGTTCGAGGCCCAGCGATACATCGGCAGGAGGCTGGCGATCTTCACCCCCTCGGCCGCCAGCGCCTTCCTGAAGGTCCTGATCCGGTCGGGGAAGACCCGCGGCGCCTTGAACCATTCGAGGAAATCGCCGCGCGGCGACAGTTCGATCCAGTCGTAGCCAAGCTCCCTGACCTTGCGGGGAAGCTCTTCAAGGCCAAGGTGGCGGTGCATGAAGGGGTCAAGCGCGATCCGCATGGGGAACCTCCGTCACTCCAGCCGGATCCAGGTGCCGCCCGCCTCGTGGCTGTCGGCGGCGGCGTTGATGAAGCGGACCCCGCGCGATCCGGTGCGGATGTCGGGCAGGTCGATCAGCCCCTCGGGAACCGCCTTGCCGGTGCGCCGCGCCTCGACCGCGATGGCGATCTCGCGGTAGAGGTTGCCCCAGGCGTCCGACAGCGCCTCGCCATGGCCGCGCGGCAAGAGGACCATGCGCTCCGCCGCAGGCACGATACCCGAGCCGTGACCCCGCACGAAGGTCTGTTCCGGGGCGTTCAGCGGGGTGTAGCGCAGCGTCTCGGGGGTTTCCTGATCCCAGCTCAGCCCGCCCTTGTCGCCATAGACGCGGAAGCGCAGCCCGCTGTAGTTGCCGGGTGCGGCCTGCGTCAGCCACATCGCCGCCGGGGCGCCGTTGTCCAGCGCCAGCTTGAGGAAGGCGGTGTCCTCCATCGCCTTGGGCGCGCCGCAGATGTGGAAATCGGCGCGAAGCCCCGTCACTCGATGGCCGGTCACATATTCCAGCATCTGGAAGGCATGGGTGCCGATGTCGCCGGTGGCCGAGGCCCGGCCGATCTTGGCCGGATCGCGCCGCCACGCCAGGCTTTTCGACGAGGGATCGTCCGGTTCGGTCGCCCAGTCCTGCGCATATTCGACCAGCGCCTGGCTGACCTTGCCTATGGCGCCCGCCTTGACCATCTCATGTGCCTGCCGCGCCATGGCATGGAACGGGTAGGGATGGGTGATGGCGAAGACCAGCCCGGTTTCCCGCTGGCGTTTCTCCAGCGCCGCGCAATCCTCCAGCGTGTTGGTCATCGGCTTGTCGCAGATGATGTCGATGCCCGCGTCCATGAAGGCCTCGGCAATCGGACGGTGGGAAAAGTTGGGGGTGCAGATCGCCACCGCCTCGATCCCGTCGGGCCTTGCGGCCTCGGCCTGTGCCATGGTGCGGTAGTCGGTGTAGATCCTGTCCTCGGCCAGCATCCATTCGCGCCCGGACGAACGCGCGGTTTCCGGGTCGGACGACAGCGCCCCCGCCACCAGATCCCAGCGGTTCGACAGGCGCGCGCCTGCCCAATGCCATTGCCCGACCAGCGCGCCGCGCCCGCCCCCGACGATGCCGAGGCGGAGCTTGCGCGATGCGGGCGGGTAGAATTCGGTTCCTGCGAGGGCCATGGGGGATACTCCAAGTCTGAAGGATAGGGCCGCCGCGCCGGTCAGGCGCGGCGCCGGGTCGTCAGGTGCGGATCACGTGATAGGTCACTTCCTCGATGGAGGTGTCTTCCTTGCGGGCCTCGAAGACCTTGGTGCCGTGGCTCATCACCACGAAGCGGTCGCAGACCTGGAAGGCGTGATAGAGGTTGTGCGTCACCAGCACCGAAGAGGTGCCCTGGTCCTTCAGGTCGCGGACATAGGCCAGGAGATGCTCGGTCTCGCGCACGGACAGGGCCGAGGTCGGTTCGTCCAGAAGCAGGATGTTGCGCTTGAAATGGACCGCCCGGGCGATGGCGACGGCCTGCTTCTGGCCGCCGGAGAGGAAGCCCACCTCCTTGTCCGGGTCGTCGATGCCGGAAATCTGCACCGCCGAGCCCAGGATCTCGATCGCCTTCTGCTCCATGGCCTTGTGGTTCATGAAGCCGAAGGCGTTCACCATCTCGCGGCCAAGGAAGATGTTGCGGGTGATCGACATGCTGTCGACCAGCGCGATGTCCTGGTAGATGGTCTCGATCCCGGCGGCCTCGCTGTCGGCGCGGCTGCGGAACTGGACCTTCCGGCCGTTGGTCAGGATTTCCCCGGTCGTCGGCGGGTTGATGCCCGACATCATCCTGACCAGTGTCGACTTGCCAGCGCCGTTGTCGCCCAGAAGGCCGACGACCTCGTTCCTGCCGATGTAGAAGTTCATGTCGTTCAGCGCGACGAAGCCGCCATAGCGCTTGGTGATGCTGCGCATCTCAAGTAGCGGCGTCTCGGCCGGTTTCAGGCCGGCGACGGGCGGTTCGGCGGGGGCGACGATTTCCAGTTGCTCGGTCATCTCCATCCCCCTCATCCCTTGCGCCGGATCGCCATGTTCATGATCACCGCGATCACGATCAGGGCGCCGACGAACATCTCGAAGTAGAAGCCGGGCGCGCGGAGAAGCAGCAGCACGTCCTGGATGGTGAACATCAGTGCCGTTCCCAGCACGATGCCCAGGATCGACCCCCGCCCGCCCATCAGCGCATGGCCGCCGATCACGCAGACCGCGATGGCCACCAGTTCCAGCCCGATGCCGCCGCCGGGCTGGATGGACGAGACCCGGACCCCGGCCACGATCCCCGAAAGGGCCGCCATGAAGCCGCAGATGGCGAAGGCGATGATCTTGGTGCGCGCCGGGTTGATACCGATGGCGACGGCCGCGTTCCGGTTGCCGCCGACCGCGAAGAAGTGGTTCCCGATCCGGTGATGGTGCAGCAGGAAGAAGAACACCACCGCCATGCCGAGGAACCAGAACATCGAGGCATGGACGAAGCCGACCTGCCCGCCGAAGACCGAGGCGAAAGGCTCGGACGGCTTGAAGCGCAGCGAGGTGGCGCCGTGGAACAGGAGCGTGGCTCCCTTCCAGATCAGCATGGCCCCCAGAGTGGTGATGAAGGAAGGGATGTTGAAGCGCAGCGTGACCACCGCATGGACGATGCCCGCCAGCGTGCCGATCAGCAGCCCCACGGCCATGGCGACGAAGGGCAGCAGCGCGCTGGCGCCCTCCATGTCGATATCGGCGCCCCATGCGTTGGTCAGCGTTGCGGTGACGATGGCGCAGAAGGAATAAAGCGCGCCGACCGACAGGTCGAACTCGCCCGCGATCATCAGGATGCCGACGCCAAGCGCCATGATCCCCAGCGGTGCGATGGCCTTCAGCGTCACGGCGATATTGGCCTGGGTCAGATAGCGGAAGTCCGGCATGGCGACGGCGGACAGGACCACGACGACCTGCACGATGACGAACAGGACGGTGATGCCGCCCTCGGGCCGCGACTGGATCCAGTCGCGCATCTTGGCGGACAGGCTGCGCTGGTTTCTGGCTGCGATCGCCACGCGGATGTGGTCTGACTGGGTGCTGGACATCTCTCGGTTTCCCCTCCCTGATCTTCCTGGACCGGGAAGGGGGGCGGCCCCCTTCCCGATGGCGTCTTCCCCGGTTCAGCGGACCTTGCCGGCCCATTCGACGGCGGCCTTGTAGTTGGTCTTGTCGACCAGACCGGCGCCGCCGGTGTCCATGTCGGAGGGGTAGAGGCCGTATTTCATGGCCAGCGCCGCCTGCGTGACCGCGTAATAGCCCTGCGAATAGGGCTGCTGGTCGACCGCCGCCGTCAGTTCGCCATCCTCGATGTTCTTCAGGATCGACTGCGAGACATCGAAGCCGCCCGCCGGGATGCTCAGCCCGGCATCCTTGATCGCCTGCACGGCCTGGCTGGTGGGCGTCTGCCCCAGCCCGATCACCGCATCGGCGTCCGGGTGGCCAAGCAGCCATTGGGTCATCAGGCTCAGCGCCTGGCCATGGTCGTTGCCGGTGCCGAGGATCTCGGTCGTCGCGCCCACTTCGGCCAGCGCCTTGGCGACGCCTTCGTGGCGCAGCACGGCATAGGTGCCTTCTGGCGCCTCGACCGGGGTGAAGACCAGATCGCCTTCCTTCAGCCCGTGCTCCTCGATCATGCGCTTGCCCAGCACATAGCCCGACTCGACGAAGTTCTGGCCCATGAAGGCCAGCCGGCAGATGCCGTCGGCGCCCTGCGAGTCGTCGATGTTCAGCGTGACGACCACGATGCCCGCCTCCTTGGCGCGGCAGAGGATGTCGTCATAGGCATTGTCGTCGGCGATGGCGACGGCGATGGCCTCGACCCCGTTGGCGATGGCCGTCTCGAGGATGTTCGAGGTGGTGACCGGGTCTTCCTCGCCGAACTGGATGTCGACGGTGACGCCCTGATCCTCGGCCGCATCGATCACGCCGCTGTTCACCGCCTCGAAGAACGGGTTCGACGATTGCGACCAGTGCAGGACCAGGATGTCGATGCCGCTCCAGTCGTGGTCCGAGTCCTTGGCAAGGGCCGCCCCTCCGGCGATCAGGGCGGTCGAGAGCGTGAAAGCTGCCAGCGACTTTTTGAATTTCATTGCGTCCTCCTGTTGCGCACAGCCCATCCTGTTCCGGAAAGCGCAGGCTTTCCGGTGATTTATGCGTTTGGGGTTATGGGCGGTCTCCTCCCCGCACGGCGGCTTCCGCCCCCGCAGGGAAGGATGCTGCACGCCAAGGATGCGCATATCAAGCATTAGCAATTTTCGTTGCGATTATGGTGACTCTGAAAATTATCTTTTCTTTGTGCAGGGTTACCGTGCCAATCCGGGCGTGGGCGAAACGGCTTGACGTGATCGCATCAAAAAAGTTGACAATGTCGGGACCGCCGCCGCCCCGAGGGTTCCATGCGCCGCCCCACCTTCGCCGAGATCGCCACCTCTGCCGGTGTCAGCCTGGCCACGGCCGAGCGCGTGCTGAACGGCCGCGGCGGGGTGAGTCGGGGCAAGGTGCAGCAGGTCATCACGGCCGCCCAGCAGCTTGGCTATGACCGGCGTCTGCCGGACATCCATCAGGGCATCGTCCGGGTGGAGATCATTCTTGCGCGGCCCGAGACGGATTTCTACCGCAGGCTGGCCGATATGTTCGAGCAGCTTGCCCATACCCTGAACGCCAAGGTGTCCTTGCACCGGACCGTCATGGGCGAGGACCCCGACGCCTTCGCCGCGCGCCTCCTCGGTTCGGACCTGCGCCGGGCCGGTCTCATCGTGGCCGGGCCGGACCATCCGGCTGTGCGCGACGCGCTGAACAGGGTTCGCGCGGAAGGCACGCATGTGATCCAGATCGTCTCGCGCGCGCTGGGGGTCGAGGGCGATTATGTGGGGATCGACAACTACAGCGCGGGCCGCAGCGCGGCGATGTATATGGCGCGGATGTCGCGGGCGGCAGGCACGGTGGTCGCGCTTTGCCCCGGTGGCCAGGTCGAGGCCCACCGCGAACGGATCCGGGGGTTCAGTGACTACTTCCAGGCCCATCCCGCGGCGGGCCTGGACTTCGACCTTCTCCTGTTCACCCGCGACGAAAGCGCCACCAGCGCCGCCGCCTTGCAGGACTGCCTGGACGAGCGCCCGGAGGTGGTGGGGCTTTACAACACCGGCGGGCACAATGCCGTTCTGTGCAAGGTGCTGCGCGGCCATCCGCGCGGGCCGAAGGTGTTCTTCGTCGGCCACGAATTGAACGCCCGCAGCGCGGAGGCGCTGAGGACCGGCGTGATGCAGGTGGTGCTGGACCAGTCGCCCGAGATACAGGCCCAGCGGGCGCTGGACCTGATGATGCACAGGATGGGCCTGACGGCGCGCCCGGTGGCAAATCCGCCGATCCGATTCATCACGGTGACCGCGGAAAACCTTTGACCGGCGCGGTCAGGTGCAATTGTAGCGGGTGTGCACGAGGATCTGGGTGAAGGGCGGCTGCACCGCCACGCCCGCCAACAGGTCCCTGATCGACAGCGCGGCGGCGGTCACCTCGGCGGCGAAGTCGTGCGAGATCACATAGTCCATGGTGCCGGATTCCAGCAGGCTGCGCGAATGGACCGCAAGCTCGTGGCCGACGAAGACCACCTCCTTTTCCTTTCCCGCCGCTTCAAGCGCCTGCGCGACGCCCCGGTTGGCGCCGCCCACATTGTAGATCGCCGCGGGGACGCCGCTGGTCTGGAAATAGCGGGCCAACTGGCCGCGGGTCATTGCCGGATCATCGTTCGAGATCACCCGCTCCTCGATCCGCAGATGCGGGTAGTCGCTGCGCAGCACGCGGCGAAAGCCCATCTCGCGCTCGGCCTGGCTGCGGAACGGCATGCTGCTCACCAGCAGGATGTTCCGCCGATCTTTCGGCAGCGCGTTGCCGATCAGCACCGCCGCCACGCTGCCCGCCGCGTATTGGTCGTTGCCGACATAGGCGCTGCGGCGGGAACTGGGCAGGTCCGAGGTCAGGCAGACCACCGGGATGCCCGCGGCGCAAAGCTTGCGGATCGCCCGGTTCACCGCCGGATGTTCACGCGCGATGACGATTGCGCCGTCGGCCTCGCCGCCCTCCTGCTCCAGCTTGCGGGCGAAGGCCATCGGATCCACCTGACTGGTGGTGACATAGGTGCCTCGGATCTGCACGCCGGGCAGGCTGCGGTTCACCTCGGCCTCCGCCTGCTGCATCGTGGCGTTGAAGGTCTCGCCCGAGTCGCAGAACAGCCGCAGGTCCAGCACGGCATTCGGCCCGGCGGTGTCCTGCGTCAGCTTTGCCAGCGCCGCCAGCACCAGCGTCCGCGTGCGTTCGCTGACGCTGCCCCGGTTGTTCAGCACGCGATCCACCGTCGCCGGGCCGACACCTGCCAGCGTTGCGATATCCTTGAGAGTGGGTCCCTTCCACCCGCGGTTCCTGCGCATCCGGCGGCCTCATGTGGGATGATATGATGATGATATCATCAATATTGCTCAGGAGGTCACCATAATATTGCATTAAATCAAGGAATATTATGGTCCTGAAAGGAGAAGTAGTTTTGATGCATTTTTCATCAAGAATCCGATATCGACCATCCTTCTGAAACATCCCGCCAGCCTTCATACTGGATGCCGCCCATGGCTGCCGCGTGCCGCGCCGATGGGCGCTGGAACCGCAGGGATATATCGGAATGACTGTCGGAATCGCGCTGATCGGCGCGGGAATCATGGGGGCCGACCACGCCCGCATCGTGGCCGAGGACCTGCCCGGCGCGCGTCTGCAGGTGGTGTGCGACGCCTCCGAAGCCCGGGCGCGGCAGGTGGCCGAGGCTTGGGGTGCGGCCGATGTGATGGACGATCCGCAGGCCGCCATCGCCCGATCCGATGTCGATGCCGTCATCGTCGCCAGCCCGGATTTTACCCATGCGCCGCTGTCGCTGGCCTGCATCGCGGCCGGAAAGCCCGTGCTTTGCGAAAAGCCGCTGTCCCAATCTCCTGCCGAATGCCTGTCGGTGATGCAGGCGGAAATGGCGGCGGGCCGGCGCTTCGTCCAACTGGGTTTCATGCGGCGCTACGACCAGTCCTACGCCGAGATGAAGGCGGCGCTGGATGCGGGCCTGCTGGGCCGGGCGCTGATGATGCACAACTTCCACCGCAACGTCGAAACCCCCGCCGCCGATTTCACCGGGGCGATGGCGATCACCAATTCCGCGCCGCATGAATTCGACGTGGTGCGCTTTGTCCTTGGGACCGAGTTCGCCGCGATCTCCGCCTGGCAGGCGCAACGCTCGGATGCGCTGGTGGCGCCGGTGATGATGATGCTGGAAACCCGCGATGGCCAGCTGGTCAGCATCGAGGTCAACAACAACGCCGCCTATGGCTACGACGTGCGGGGCGAGCTTGTGGGCGAGAGAGGCTCGGTCGCGCTGAACGCACCCAGCTTCAGCCGCCTCGATGCCGATCTGCGCCAGACCACCGGTTACGCCCCCGACTGGCGCCCCCGCTATGCCGAGGCCTACAGGCGGCAGGACCGCGCCTTCCTCGACTTCGTGCGCACCGGCCGCTTCCCCTCCATCGGCTCGGACGTGTGGGACGGCTATGCCGCCGCCGTGGTGGCCGAGGCGGGCGCCCGCGCCCTGACCGAAGGCCGCAGGATCGCCATCGGGATGATCGAACAACCGGCATTCTACGCCCGCCAGAAGGAACCTGCCCAATGAAACTCGGCTTCGTCTCCGACAGCCTTGGCGGCATGACATTCGAGCAGATGCTGGACAGCGCCGTCAGCCTTGGCGTTTCGGGGGTCGAGATGAACACCGGCGGCTGGTCCACGGCGCCGCATTTCGACCTGGCGGCGATGAAGGCCGATGCGGGCGCGCGCAAACGCTTCCTTGCCGCTTTCGCCGATCGCGGGCTTGAGGTGATCGCCCTCAACGCCAACGGCAACCCGCTGCACCCGACCCAGCCGCAGCAGGGCGAATGCCTGAAGGACACCATCCGCATTGCGGGCGAGATGGGGATAAGCACCGTCGTCACCATGTCCGGTCTGCCCGCCGGGCGCGAGGGCGACCTGATGCCGAACTGGGTCGTCTCAAGCTGGCCGCCGGAAACGCAGGAGATCCTGCGCTACCAGTGGCAGGAGAAGCTGATCCCGTTCTGGACCGGGATCGCCGAACTGGCCCGCGCCAGCGGCGTAGAGCGGATCGCGCTGGAACTGCACGGCAACCAATGCGTCTACAACGTGCCCTCGCTGTTGAAATTGCGCGAGGCGGTGGGTCCTGTGATCGGCGCCAACCTCGACCCCAGCCACCTGTTCTGGATGGGCGCCGACCCGCTGGTCGCGGCCGAGGCGCTTGGCGCGGCGGTCCACCATGTCCATGCCAAGGATACCTTCCTGAACCCGCCGAAACAGGCCACCACCAGCCTGCTGGAGAACGGCAGCCTGATGGATATCCCCGCGCGATCGTGGAGCTATATCACGCTGGGCTTCGGCCATGGCGAGGAGTGGTGGCGGCAGTTCTGCTATCGCCTGAAGATGGCGGGGTATGACGGCTGGCTGTCGATCGAGCACGAGGACGTGCTGCTGAACTCTTTCGAGGGGCTGAAGAAATCCGTCGACCTGCTGCGAGGGGTGATGCCCACCGCACCCGCAGACTTCAAGCTGCAAGACATTTGAACCGCCGGGAGACGCAGATGACCTTTCCCCTTGCCGCCTGCGCCGAGATGCTGTGGCGCGACCGTCCCGTCGACTGGCGCGCCAGCCGCCTGAAGGAGATGGGCTTCGGCGTCGGCCTGTGGAACTGGCCGGAGCATGACCTTGCTGCGCTGGAACGCACCGGCGCCGATTTCACCATCATGAACGGCTATCTGCGCGGCAGGCTGACCGATGACGAGGGCGCGGCGGAACTGCTGGCCACCGCGCGCGAAACCGCGCGGGTCGGCAAGCGGCTGGGCGTCGCCCGGCTGAACCTGCACGGCACCGGGCTGGGCGAGGGCGGGTTGCCGGTGCAGCCGGTGGAGGTGGTGACCGGCGCGATGTGGCTGAAGGCGCGCGATACCTTGTGCCGTATCGCCGAGATGGCCGAGGAAGAGGGTGTGACCTTCAGCCTCGAGAACCTGAACCTGCCGGTCGATCACCCCGGCACCCCTTTCGGCCGGGCCGAAGACACTCTGGCGCTGGTGTCGGCGGTGAACCATCCGCGGCTGGTGCTGAACCTCGACCTCTACCACGCCCAGATCGGCGAGGGGAACCTGATCGACCTGTGCCGCAGATGCCTGCCCTGGATCGGCGAGATCCAGGTCGCCGACGTGCCGGGCCGCTGCGAGCCGGGCACGGGCGAGGTGAACTGGCTGGGCATCGCCCGCGCGCTGAAGGCCATGGGCTATGCCGGGCCGGTCGGGATGGAGGCCTGGGCCTCGGGCGATGCGGAAACTGCGCTGGAGGCGTTCCGGGCGGCTTTTACCGTGTGATCGGGTCTTTCCTGAAAGGGGGACGGGACTGACCCGATCACATTGGCGCAGGCCCCTGCCTTCGCGATGCGCCACCACTTCCGGCGGCCTCTGCGGCCCTTGGGCTGATCCGCCGGAACCACCACTTCCGGCGGATCAGCCGTCCCGGCGTGGACGGCCCCGCTTGAAAACCCCGGCGGAAAGGGCGACGAGGGGGCATGGCCGATGCGATCCACCACCCTTTCCCCGAACCCCCGGCCCATGGCGAGGCGCGCGAGGTCGCGCCCGGTATCCTCTGGCTGCGCCTGCCGCTGCCGATGGCGCTGGATCATGTGAACGTCTACGCGCTGGAGGACGGCCCGGGCTGGGCCATCGTCGACACCGGGCTGAAGTCGCGCCGGGGCGAGGCGCTTTGGGAAAGCATCCTTTCCGGTCCGCTGCGGGGCAGGCCGGTGACGCGGGTGATCCTGACCCATCACCACCCCGACCATGTCGGCATGGCGGGCTGGTTCCAGGCCCGGGGTGCCGTGCTTCATGCCACCCGCACCGCCTGGCTTTACGCAAGGATGCTGACCCTTGACCTCCAGCCCCGCGCCACCCCGCAGGCGCTGGCCTTCTGGACCCGTGCCGGTCTGCCGCCCGACCGCCTTGCCGCCCGTGCCGGGGAACGGCCGTTCAACTTTGCCGATGTCGTCCACCCGATGCCGCAGGGATTTGCCCGGATGGAGGAAGGCGACAGGCTGCATCTGGCGGGCCGCGACTGGACCGTCCGCCTGGGCCAGGGCCATGCGCCCGACCATGCCACGCTCTGGACCGAGGGGATGGTCCTCGGCGGCGACCAGCTTCTGCCCGGCATTTCCGCCAATATCGGCGTCTACCCGACCGAGCCCGAGGCCGACCCGCTGACCGAATGGCTGGACAGTTGCGCCGCCTTCCGTCCCCATGCGCGCGAGGACGACCTGATCCTGCCCGGCCACAAGCTGCCCTTCACCGGCCTGCCGTTCCGGCTGGAGCAGATGATCGACAATCACCTTTCGGCGCTGGACCGGTTGCTGGATCACCTTGCCGCTGCCCCCCGAACGGCGGTGGACTGCTTCCCCGTCCTCTTCAAGCGCCCCATCGGCCCGGCGGAGGAGGGGCTGGCGCTGGTCGAGGCGATGGCGCATCTCAACTGCCTCTTGCGCCGGGGGCAGGTTTCCCGTTCCCTTGGGGAAACAGGCGCATATCTCTGGGAAAGGCTGTGACGGATGGCGGAGGAGGCAAAGGCGGCGGCACCCGCGAAGAAACGCAAGCCCGCGGCCGGGGCGAAGACCGGTACTGCCGTCGGCCCCGCGCAGGAGCGGCCGAAAAGCCCTGCCGAATGGGCCTATGAACGGCTGGTCCTCTATATCCGCAACTTCGAGGCCCAACTGGATTCCTCGCAGGAAATCGCCATGGGCTTCGCCGGCAGCGAGGCGGGCGTGCTGCAGATCGAGGGGCTGGGATATTTCGACCCCGACATCGTGACCTTCTACGGACGCGACGAAGACGGGGTGAAGACACAGCTTGTCCAGCATGTCAGCCAGCTTTCGGTGATCCTGCGCGCCGTGCCCAAGATGCAGCAGGCTGCCCCGCCCCGCCGCATCGGCTTTGCGCTGAACTCGGGCTGGCTCGGCGGCGAATCCGGCGACGGCTCGGCCTGACGGGTATGCCAACCCCCCGTGACACCGCGGCGTGAATCGGCTATCGCAGGGAAAAGCGAACAGCAGACGGGACGCGAAGACAGATGGCCGATCATTCCCACAGCGCACACCAGCACGGCTCCATGGACATCCGCGTGCAGGAACGGACCTTCGCGGGCTTCATCCGCTGGATCACCTGGTCCGTCGTGGTCATCCTGTTGGTGCTGATCGTGCTCGCGCTCGCGAACGCCTGACCCCATGCTGCGACTGGCCCTTGCCCTGCTGGCCCTTCTGGGCCTGGCCGCCTGCGGAGTGGACCGCACCTTCGCCCCCCAGGCCGAGGTCGATGCCGCCCGCCATGTCGAGGGGCCGCCGACCTACATCGTGCTTTACACCGGGGTCAACGACCGCAACGGCTCGGGCGCGCATTCGGCGCTGCTGGTGAACGCCTCGCAAAGGGTGCTGTTCGATCCGGCGGGAACCTTCAACCACCCGCGGGCGCCCGTGCAGAACGACGTGCATTTCGGCATCACCGATTCCGTGCTGGCCGCCTTCCTGGACTATCACGCCCGCGACACGGCGACCGAAAAGTTCCATGTGGTGGAACGCAAGCTCTACGTTTCGCCGCAGGTGGCCGAGCTGATCCTGCAACGTGTGCGGGCCAACGGCCCGGTGCCCAAGGCGCAATGCGCCAGCTCGATCTCGGCCATCCTGCGCGGGGTGCCGGGGTTTGAATCGCTGCCCTCGACCTGGTTCCCGATCAGGCTGGGCAATGCCTTCGGTGAGCTTCCGGGGGTTTCCACACGGATCATAACCGAAGAGAATGACGGCAGCGAGTTGCACAACGTCATCTTCGTCGACAAGAACGGCAACAGGGTCTGAGGGGCGTGGCGGGGTGAAGCCCGCCCCACGGAACCCCGTTCCAGTGGCGAAGGCTTTGTCTTCGCCACCGTGTATCATTCCAAACAAACCGCCCAAGCCCGGTGGCTGGAGATAGTCCGCAGGCCGCCCCTTCAACTCGGGTCTTTACCTTGCCCCCCCGCCCGCCTAGGGCTGTGGCCGGAGGCACGGTTTGCGTATTTTCGGGATCATTCTTGCCGGGGGAGAAGGGCGCCGCATGGGCGCCGACAAGGCGCTGGTGCCGCTGGCCGGGCGCCCGCTGCTGGCGCATGTCCGCGACCGGCTGGAACCGCAGGTGGAAGCGCTGGCCATCTCGGCCAACGGCGATCCGGCCCGGCTTTCCGGCTTCGGCCTGCCGGTGCTGGCCGACGACCAGTCCCTCGGCCCGCTGTCCGGCATCCTGCGCGGCCTGCGCTGGGCGGCGGGGCAGGGGGCGGATGCGCTGGTCTCGGCCCCGGTCGATGCGCCCTTCCTGCCCGGCGACCTGACGCCCCGGCTGATCCTTGCCGCCGACGGCCCCGGCCTTGCCATCGCCCGCGCCGGGGGGCGCCTGCACCCGGCCTTCGGTCTCTGGCCCGTCTCGCTGGCCCCGGCGCTTGCCGGCTTCCTTGCCTCGGGCGCGAAGCCGAAGGTGATGGACTTCACCACCGCCCACCACGCCGCCATCGCCGATTTTCCCGACGACGGCGCCTTCACCAACCTCAACACGCCGCAGGACCTTGCCGAAGCCGAGGCCCTGATCGGGGGGTCAGCATGAGGGTCTATGGTGTCATCGGCTGGAAGAACTCCGGCAAGACCGGGCTGATGGAGCGGCTGGTGGCCGAGATCACCGGCCGCGGCTTCAGCGTCTCGACTGTCAAGCACGTCCACCATGATGTGGATCTCGACATTCCCGGCAAGGACACCTTCCGCCACCGCACGGCGGGCGCGACGGAGACCGTGCTGGCTTCGGCCCACCGCTTCGCCCTGATGCGCGAACATCGAGGGCCGGAGCCGGAATTGCCCGAGGTTCTGTCCCGCCTTGCCCCCGTCGATCTGGTGTTGGTCGAGGGCTACAAGCGCGACGCCCATCCCAAGGTCGAGGTCTGGCGCGAGGAAACCGGCCATCCGCTGATCCAGCCCGGCGACCCTCTGGTCCGCGCCGTGGCCACCGATGCCCGGCTTGACCTGCCGGTGCCGGTGCTGGACCTGAACGATACCGCTGAAGTGGCGGATTTCATCCTGCGCGAGGCCGGGCTTGAGGTTTGACCGGGTCATCGTGGCCGACTGGTCGGCGGCGAACCTGCCCACCAGCGCCGTCAACCGCGCCAACGCGGTCTGGCTTGGCTGCCATGATGCCGAGGGCGGGGCGGAATGGCACCATCGCACCCGCGCGAGCGCCGAGGAGCAGTTGAACGGCCTGATCGAAACCGCCATGGCGCAGGGCCAGCGTCTGCTGATCGGCTTCGACTTCGCCATGGCCTATCCCGCGGGCCTTGCCGCCCGCCTGACCGGCGAGGCCAGCCCCCGCGCGCTGTGGCGCTGGCTGGCCGGGGCCATTGAGGACGCGCCCGACAACCGCAACAACCGCTTTGCCGTGGCGCAGGCGATCAACGACACCTTCCCTGAAGGTCCCGGCCCGTTCTGGAGCCACCCGACCGACCAGCACTGGCCGGGTATTCCCGCCCTCCGCCGGGGCATCGACTATGCCGCGCTCGGGCTGACCGAACACCGGCTGGCCGAGACCGCCGCCCCCGGGGCGAAGTCGCCCTGGATGCTGTTCAACCCGGGCTCCGTCGGGTCGCAGACGCTGCTTGGCCTGCCGATGATCCACCGTCTCGCCCTGCGCCCCGGCACCGCCGTCTGGCCCTTCGATCCGCCCATGGCGCTGGCCGAGGCGCCGGTGGTTCTGGCCGAAATCTACCCCTCGCTGATCGCCGGGCCGGTGGCGATCGAGGCCAACCGCCACACCATTCCCCGCGATCAGGCGCAGGTGCGGCTCTTGTCCCGCGCGCTCTGGCACCTGGCGCAGGCGGATGCCCTGGCCCCGCTGCTGGAGGCCCCTCCCGAGGCCGCCGAACAGGGCTGGATACTGGGCGCCAACGACCCCGCGCTGCTGGCGGGGGCGCTGAAATGATCGCCATCGCCAAGGGTTTCCCCGCCAGCCAGCGTGCTCAGGCCGCGGCGCTTTATTGGGAGGCGTTCGGCGGCAAACTGGATACCGTCCTTGGCCCGGAAAATCGCGCGCTGCGGTTCATCGCCGAGACGCTGCGCCCCGACCATTGCTTCACCGCGACCGACCCGGAGGGCCGCCTTCTGGGCATCGCCGGGTTCAAGTCGCCCGAGGGCGCCTTCGTCGGCGGCTCCCCGGACGGGATGCGGCAGGTCTACGGCCGGATCGGCGCGGCATGGCGGGGCGCCGCGCTGTGGATGCTGTCGCATGAGGTGGACAACCACCGCTTCCTGGTCGACGGCATCGCGGTGACGCGCGAGGCGCGCGGGCAAGGCATCGGCACCGCCCTGCTGGACGCGCTTTGCACCGAAGGGCAGAGGCGAGGCTACGGCTCCATCCGGCTGGAGGTGATCGACAGCAACTGGCGCGCAAGGGCGCTTTACGAACGGCAGGGCTTCATGCCGTTGCGCACCGAAAGCATGGGCCTGCTGCGCCACGTCTTCGGTTTCGCAGCCGCCACGACGATGGTGCGCCCGCTGGCCTGACGGCGGTCAATCGAATACCCCGGCGACCCGGCCGAACAGCATGAAGGCCCGGGCCGTCCGCGTATCGGCCAGGTCGGCCAGATCGGCGTCGCTGGCGTTTCTTTCGAAGGCGGCGAAGGTGCGGTCGAAGGTGCGCAGGAAATGGTGCGCCGCGTCGCGGAAGATGGTGTCCTCGCGCATACGCGCCGCGGTCAGCGCCAGCGATGAACGGTCGCGGATACCGCCAAGCGCCGCGATCGTCCTGCCCCGTTCGCCCGCCGCGAAACGGCGCCAGACCTCGGGGCGGGCCATCTCGGGCTTCAGGTCGTCCATGTAGATGCCTTCCTGCGACAGCAGCGTCAGCACGTCCTGCGCCGCCCGGATCAGCTTGGCGACCGAGCGGTCCTCAAGCGCCATCCGCAGGGCGCGGAAGCCCTCCTTGTCGTCGGGGCTTTCGGGAAAGTTCAGCGCGCGGATGAAGTCGCCCATGCTCAGCGGCGGCCGCATCTCCTCGGCCGGGGTGCCGAGGGCGAGGCGGGGCTCTTCCGCCTCGGGATCGGGCCTCGGCATCGCCAGCGCGGCCTTGCGGTCGGCCGAGGGTTGGGTCAGCGCGGTGTCGCGGCGGCTGGTGAAGGTGGCCAGCACGGTTTCCGCCTGTTTCGTCGCCGCGGCGATCTCGTCCAGTTTCTTCTCGACCGAAGGCTTCAGCGCCGCCGCCTGCATCTGGCTGGAGGTCTGCACATAGCTCTCGCGCATCGCATCGACGGCAGCCTGCAGCCGCGCCGCCTCGGCCCGCAGGTCGCGGACCGAACGCAGGGTGATCACCGCCACCCAGATCAGCGCCAGCGGCAGGAAGACGATCAGCAGCGTCATCACCAGCCCCAGCGTCTTCACATCGTCGCCGGGGGGAGAGGTCAGGATATAGGCCAGAACCGACACCACCCAGAACACCGACAGGATGCCCGCGACGACCTCTGTCGTGCGGCCCGAGCGGTTCGGTTCGGTCCCCGGCGCAAGGCCGGGGTCCGAGGGAGGGCCGGGTTGGGGGCCGGGATCCTGCCGCATGGTCAGAGGTAGCGCACCGAGAGGATTTCGTAGGACCGCTGCCCACCCGGCGTGACGACATCGACGCTGTCGCCCTCGTCCTTGCCGATCAGGGCGCGGGCCAGCGGCGAGCGGATGTTCAGCAGGCCCGCCTCGATGTTCGCCTCGACCTCGCCGACGATCTGGTAGGTCTTCTCTTCCTCCGAATCCTCGTCGACCAGCTGCACCGTGGCGCCGAATTTCACCGGGCCGGACAGCTTGGCCGGGTCGATCACCTCGGCCAGCGACAGGATGCCCTCAAGCTCCTTGATGCGGCCCTCGATGAAGCCCTGCTTCTCGCGCGCGGCATGGTATTCGGCGTTCTCCGACAGATCCCCATGCGCCCGTGCCTCGGCAATGTCGCGGATCACCGCGGGGCGCGCCTCGGTCTTCAGCTGCTTCAACTCTTCATCCAGCGCGTCGAAGCCGCGTTGGGTCATCGGGATCTTTTCCATTGCATTCACCAGTCAAAAGAGAAGCCACGGCCGGGGGCTTCCCGGACCATGACTTCACGCCTCTGCAAAGGCCAGATCAGCGCATGGCCGAGGGAAATGCAAGCGCGAATGCCGCCCCCGGTCGGCGACCTGTCGCCTGCTGGCAAGAATATTGCCCCGGTGCTGCGATGCAGCGACGTGATGTTGCGTCATGGTTGACCTTGGCTTGCCCATGGGGCAATCAGCGGCAGCAAGGGGAGCCAGCCAGGGAGGCGAGACAAGCCATGAGCCAGGTCCAGCGCGAGAGCATGGAATACGATGTCGTCATCGTTGGCGCCGGGCCGTCCGGCCTGTCGGCGGCGATCCGGCTGAAGCAGCTTGACCCCGACCTGTCGGTGGTGGTGCTGGAGAAGGGGTCCGAGGTCGGCGCCCATATCCTTTCGGGCGCGGTGCTGGACACCTGCGGGCTGGACGCGCTGCTGCCGGACTGGCGGACCATGGACGCGCCGGTCAAGACCGAGGTGAAGGAGGACAACTTCTACATCCTCGGCCCGGCGGGCAAGGTGCGCATCCCGAACTGGCCGATGCCGCCCCTGATGAACAACCATGGCAAGTACATCGTCTCGATGGCCAATGTCTGCCGCTGGATGGCGGGCGTGGCCGAGGGGCTGGGGGTGGAGATCTTCCCCGGCATGTCCTGTTCGGAACTGGTCTATGACGGCGACCGCGTGGCGGGCGTCGTCGCCGGCGAATTCGGCCGCGATCCGGAAACGGGCGAGCCGGGGCCGTCCTACGAACCCGGCATGGAACTGCGCGGCAAGTATGTCTTCCTGGGCGAGGGCGTGCGCGGGTCGTTGGCGAAGGAGATCATCGCCAAATATGATCTGTCCAAGGGGCATGAGCCGCAGAAATTCGGCCTCGGCATGAAGGAAATCTGGGAGATCGACCCGGCCAAGCACAAGCTGGGCACGGTCACTCATACGATGGGCTGGCCGCTCGGGTCGAACGCCGGGGGCGGCAGCTTCATCTATCACCTTGAAAACAATCAGGTCTACATCGGCTTTGTGGTTCACCTGAACTACAAGAACCCCTACCTCTACCCCTATATGGAATTCCAGCGCTTCAAGCATCATCCGATGGTCGCTGACCTTCTGGCGGGCGGCAAGCGCGTGGCCTATGGCGCCCGGGCGATCAGCGAGGGCGGCTTCCAGTCGATGCCGAAGATGGTCGCGCCGGGGGTGGCGCTGCTGGGCTGCTCGGTCGGCATGGTCAACGTGCCGCGGATCAAGGGCAACCACAACGCCATGCTGTCGGGCAAGGCCGCGGCCGAGGCGGCCCATGCCGCGATCAAGGCGGGCCGGATGGGCGACGAGTTGTCGGACTACGAGACCGAGGTCCGCACCGGCGCCATCGGCAAGGACCTGAAGAAGGTCCGCAACGTCAAGCCGCTGTGGTCGAAATACGGGCTGGTGGCCAGCCTGATGGGGGGCGGCGCAGACATGTGGCTGAACACCTTCGGCCTGACGCTGTTCGGGACGCTGAAGCATGGCAAGACCGATGCGGCGGCGACCGGCAAGGCGAAGGATTTCAAGCCGATCGACTATCCGAAGCCCGACGGCAAGCTGTCGTTCGACCGGCTGACCAACGTGGCCTTCTCGTTCACCAACCATGACGAGAACCAGCCCGCCCACCTGAAGCTGAAGGACCCTTCGGTCCCGATCCGGGTCAACCTGCCGGAATATGCCGAACCGGCGCAGCGCTATTGCCCGGCCGGGGTCTACGAGGTTCTGGGCGAGGGGGCGGAGGCGACCTTCCGCATCAACTTCCAGAACTGCGTCCACTGCAAGACCTGCGACATCAAGGACCCCAGCCAGAACATCAACTGGACCACCCCCATGGGCGGCGGCGGGCCGAACTACCCGAACATGTGAGGCCGTACCTCACGCAACTGTCAGCGCGGCGGGGCGGCGGGTCGGGCCTGCCGCACGTTGCCCTTTGGGGCATGCGCAGGTAGCGTTGCGCCAAAGCGCTTCGTGAAAAGGCCCGCCATGCCCCTGACCGCCCGCCCCGCCCTTGCCGCCCTTCTGTCGGCGGCGCTTGCCGCGGCCCTGCCGCACGGGGCCTGGGCGCAGGACGAGGCCGATCCCCTGCCCGAGGTCTCCGCCGAGACGGTCATCCTTCCCGCCGAGGGCCTGTCCGGCGCCTATCTGGCCGCCCGCGTGGCGGAATCGGAAAGCAACTTCCGCGAGGCGGCGCGCTGGTACGGCGCGGCGATGGAGGCCGATCCGGGCAATCTCGCGCTGGTCGAGGGCGCGCTGTATGCGGCGCTTGCCCTTGGCGATTTCGACCGTGCCGGGGCGCTGGCCGACCGGCTTTCCGCCGGTCCGAAGGATGAGGTCCAGCTTGCCGCCTTCGCCCATGACGCCGCCGAGGCCGCTGCCGAGGACTGGCCCGCACTGATCAGGGCCAAGACCGAGGGCCGCAAGGTCGGCCCGGTGCTGGACGATCTGGTCCTGGCCTGGGCGCGCTTTGGCGACGGCAAGATGTCCGAGGCGCTGAAGGATTTCGATGCCGTTGCGCAGATGCGCGGGATGGAGGCGGTGGGGCTTTACCACAAGGCGCTGGCGCTGGCCGCCGCGGGCGATTTCGAGGGCGCAGATGCGATCCTGTCGGGCAATGCCGAGGGGCGGATCAACCTCAACCGCCGCGGCATCGTCGCACGCGTCCAGATCCTTAGCCAGCTTGAACGCAACGACGATGCGCTGGCCCTGCTGGACCAGACCTTCGGAACCGAGCCCGAGCCGATGCTGGACGGTCTTCGCGCCCGGCTGAGGGGGGGGGAGACGCTGCCCTTCGATCTGGCACCCGGCGCCAGGGCAGGTATCGCCGAGGTGTTCTTCACCGTCGCCACCCTTCTGCAGGGCGACGCCGACCCGGCCTATGTGCTGATGCACAGCCGCATCGCCAACCATCTGGACCCAACCAATGCCGAAGCCCTTCTGCTGACCGCACAGGCGCTCGAGGAACTGGGCCAGCACGATCTGGCGGGCGAGACCTATGGCCGTTTCCCCAAGGACAGCCCCTATTTCTACACCGCCGAGATCGGCCGCTCGGACGCGCTTTACGCCGCGGGACGGAAAGAGGCGGCGGTCGAGGTGCTGCAGGCCCTGTCGCACAGCCATCCCGATCTGGTCGTGGTCCACAGCGCACTGGCCGATATCCTGCGGCGCGAGGAGCGTTGCACCGAATCCGTCGCCGCCTACGACGCCGCGCTGGCGCTGGTGCCGAAGGTTGATCGGGTCCATTGGACGCTGTTTTTCAGCCGCGGCATCTGCCACGAAAGACTGAAGGACTGGCCCCGGGCCGAGGCCGATTTCCGCAAGGCGCTGGAGCTGCGCCCCGGACAGCCGCAGGTGCTGAACTACCTTGGCTATTCGATGCTGGACCGCGGGCTGAACTTCGACGAGGCGCTGGAACTGATCCAGCAGGCGGTGCGCGCCGAACCGGATGCGGGCTATATCATCGACAGCCTCGCCTGGGCCTATTTCCGCCTTGGCCGCTATGAAGAGGCGCTGGCGCCGATGGAGAGGGCCTCGTTGCTGGAACCTTCGGATCCGGTGGTGACCGACCATCTGGGCGATGTCTACTGGATGGTCGGCCGCAAGCGCGAGGCCGAGTTCCAGTGGCACCGCGCGCTGTCCTTCGGCCCCGAGGAAAAGGACGCGATCCGCATCCGCAAGAAGCTGGAAGTCGGCCTTGATCAGGTGATGAAGGACGAGGCGGGGGCAAGCCCGGTCGCGCCGGCCCCGGCCGAGCCCGATGGCGGCTGAGACAGAATTCGCTCCGGCCAAGGTGAATCTTTGCCTGCATGTCACCGGGCAGAGGGTGGACGGCTATCACCTGCTGGAGTCGCTGGTGGTCTTTGCCGATATCGGTGACCGGGTGACGGTTTCGCCGGGGCAGGGCCTGACGATCACCGGCCCGCAGGCGGGGGGGCTGAAGGCTTCGGACGACAACCTCTGCCTGCGCGCTGCCCGTGCCATGGGGGGCGGGGTGGCGGTGACGCTGGAGAAGGTGCTGCCGGTGGCCTCGGGCATCGGCGGCGGCTCGGCGGATGCGGCGGCGGTGCTGCGGGCGATGGCGCGGATGGGGCTTCCCTTGCCGGATCCCGCCGGGGTGCTGGCGCTTGGCGCCGATGTGCCGGTTTGCCTTGCGGGCCGCGCCGCCCGGATGGAGGGGGTAGGCGAGGTCCTGACCCCTGCCGTTCTGCCCGAGGCATGGCTGGTGCTGGCCAACCCGGGCGTGGCAGTGCCCACGCCGCAGGTCTTTCGCGCTCTTGCCCGCCGGGACAACCCGCCGATGCAGCCTGTGCCGGTTCTGGCGGATGCCGCCGGACTGGCGGCATGGCTGGCGGATCAGCGCAACGATCTGGAAGCCCCGGCCATCGCCCTTGCCCCGGTCATCGCCGGGGTCCGCGCCGCGCTGGCCTCACGGCCCGGATGCCTGCTGGCCCGCATGTCGGGATCGGGGGCCACCTGCTTCGGCTTGTTCGCCGATGAGGAAAGCGCCACAGCCGCCGCCCGCGCCCTGTCGGTCGGGCAGCCGGAATGGTGGGTCGCCGCAGGCCGGATGCTCAGCTGATCCGGCTGACCACATAGGCCGCCAGATCGGCCAGCATCCCGCGCAGCGGGTGGTCGGGCAGCGCCTCCAGCGCCCCGCGCGCCGTGTCCGACCAGCGCAGCGCATCGGCCCGCGCCGCCTCCATCGCGCCATGCTTCGCCATCAGCCGCAGGGCTTCTTCCAGATCGCCCTCGCGCTGGTCGCCCTTCTCGATCACCCGGACCCAGAAGGCGCGTTCCGCCGCATCCGCCTCTGCCACCGCCTTGATCACCGGCAGCGTCAGCTTGCGCTCGCGGAAATCATCGCCGGTGTTCTTGCCGATGGTGGCGGAAGACCCGCCGTAGTCCAGAAGGTCGTCGGCGATCTGGAAGGCGATGCCAAGCGCGTCGCCGTAGACATGCAGCGCACGGATCTGGTCCTCCGGCACCCCGGCGATCACCCCGCCCACCTCGGTTGCGGCCGAGAACAGCGCGGCGGTCTTGCCGCGGATAACCTGCAGGTAGATGTCCTCGGTGGTGCCGAGGTCCTGTGCCGCGGTCAGTTGCAGCACCTCGCCCTCGGCGATCACGGCTGAGGCATTGGCAAGGATGTCCAGCACCCGCAGGCTGCCGGTTTCCACCATCAGCTGGAAGCTGCGGGCGAAGAGGTAATCGCCCACCAGCACGCTGGACTTGTTGTCCCACAGCAGGTTGGCCGTGGGCCGCCCGCGCCGCCGTTGGCTTTCGTCCACCACGTCGTCATGCAGCAGCGTGGCGGTATGGATGAACTCCACCGTCGCGGCCAGCTTCTGGTGGTCTGTGCCTTGGTAGCCGCACAACCGCGCCGCCGCCAGCGTCAGCATCGGGCGTAGCCGCTTGCCCCCGGCCTCGATCAGATGGGCGGTGACTTCGGGAATGCGGGGGGCGTGCTGGCTGGCCATCCGCGCCCGGATCAGCGCGTTCACCGCCGCCATGTCGTCGGCCAGATGGGCGGCCAGCCGATCCTGCGGTCCCGCCTTCGGCTTCTCCGGCATTGCGTCCATCCCCACCATCGTCTCCCGGCCTTGCCCGATGGTGCGGGCGCGGCTAATTCCTTTGTCATGAAAGAGCTTCTGCGTACCACCGACCCCACCGTGATCGCCTTCGCGCAGGCCCTTCTTGAGGGCGAGGGTATAGCCTCCTTCGCCTTGGACGTCCACATGAGCATCCTCGACGGGTCCTTGGGTTTTCTGCCGCAGCGGCTGATGGTTGCCGACCGCGACCTGTTCATGGCCCGCGCCACCTGCCGCGACAACGGCATCGAGCCGTCGCAATGACCTTCGCCGCGGACCAGCTTTCGGACGACAAGTTCCTTTGCGGACGGTTGCGTCTGTTGCAGCCGGTGAAGGGCTATCGCGCCGCCACCGATGCCGTGCTGCTGGCCGCCGCCTGTCCGGCCATCCCGGGCCAGTCGGTGCTGGACCTTGGCTGCGGGGCAGGGGCGGCATCGCTTTGCCTTGCCGCCCGCGTGCCCGGCCTGCATCTGGCGGGGCTGGAACTGCAACCGGACTATGCCGACCTTGCCCGCCGCAATGCAGAGCGGAACAGCGTGGAGATGCAGGTGCATGAGGGTGACCTGACCCGGATGCCGAAGCCTCTTCGCCGCGATTTCGATCAGGTGATCGCCAATCCGCCCTGGTATCCGCCCGGCGGTACGCCCTCGCCAGTGGCGGGGCGGGCGACCGCGCTGCAGGTGTCGCTGCCGCTGTCGGCCTGGATTCAGGCGGCGACGCGCAGGCTGGCCCCCGGCGGCTGGTTGACGCTGATCGCCGGGGCGGACAGCCTGCCGGACCTGCTTTCCGCGCTGGCGCCGAAGCTCGGCTCCGCCGCTGTTCTGCCGCTGGCCGCCCGCCCGGGCCGGCCAGCGCTGCGGCTGATCCTGCGGGCGCGGAAAGGCGGCCGCGCGCCCTTCCGCTTGCTGGCGCCCTTCGTCATCCATGAGGGTGACACGCATGACGGCGACCGGGAAAGCTATACGCCGCAGGCCAATGCGGTGCTGCGCGGCGGCGGCGACATCCTGCCGCTCTTTATCTGAATTGTCGTGATATTCCGCCGCAGGCACGCCGAATTGGGGTGACACGACTCGGGTTCCGTGATGCACTGCCCCTGTAGGTTTACAATCACAGGAGGATGGACATGACGATTGCTTCGCATCTGCAGGAACTGCGCAAGAAGCACGAAGCCCTCGCTGCGATGGTGGAAGAAGCGCAACGCAGTCCCGGATCCGACGACCTGCAGATCGCCGAATGGAAAAAGCAGAAGCTGAAGCTGAAAGAGGAGATCACCCGCCTGTCGCAGGGTCCGCACTGACGGAGGGCCTGCGGGCAGCAATGGCCGCTCCGCCCGCGATCAGCAGGGCGGCCAGCGCGATGGACCATGTCGGCGCGGCGATGCCCGCCGCCACAAGGGCCAGCGTGGACAGAAGCGGCGCTGCATAGGAGGCGACACCCAGCCACTGGATGTCGCCTTTCTTCATGCCCACGTCCCAGGTGAAGAAGGCCGCGCCCACCGGGCCGAGACCAAGCCCCAACACGGCCAGCCAGCCCGCCGCATCGGCGGGCCATGCCGTTTCCTCCACCGCCAGATGGGACAGGCCGGACAAAAGCGCGGTGGCCAGGCAGAACACCGTCACCGCCTCGGTCGGCACCCTGCCCATGCGGCGCGACAGGACGGAATAGGCCGCCCATGTCAGCGCGCAGGCGAAGGCCAGCGCAAAGCCCATGGCATTGCCCGCGCCCGCGCTTTCCCGCCCCATCAGGATCACCGCTGCGCCGGAAAAGGCGATCAGCGCGCCGACGATATGGTGCGCCGTCAGTCTTTCGCCGGGCAGCAGGCCCGAAAACAGCACGATGAACAGCGGCCAGAGATAGGCGATCAGCCCGGTCTCGGCGGTGGGCGACAGGCGGAAGGCGGTGAAGTACAGGAAGTGATAGCCGAACAGGCCCGCGGCGCCGAAGGCATAGATCTTCCACGGCACGCCCCGCAGCACCGAAAACCCGCGCCGCAGCGTCCAGACCAGCCCGATGGCCCCGCCCACCGCGAAGCACAGCGCATTCAGCAGCAGCGGCGGCACGGGGGCCGAGCGGATGGTCAGCAGCGCCAGGAGCGACCACATCAGGATTGCGGTGAAGCCGATGGCGGTGGCCTTGGTGCGCGTCATGGGATGCTCCTCGCCGCCGCTGTAGCAAGGCCGGGCGGAATGGAAAAGGCCCGCCACGGGGGCGGGCCTTTCGCAAGAGCGCCTGGGTTCACACGAAGAACTGCCCGCCGTTGGCGCTGATGGTCGAGCCGGTGATGAACCCCGCCTCGTCGGAGGCCAGGAACACCACGCAGCGGGCGATCTCTTCCGGCTCGCCCAGGCGGCCGACCGGGATCAGCGGGATGATCCGTTCGTTCAGCACCTTCTCGTCGATGGCGCGCACCATCTCGGTGCCGATATAGCCCGGGCAGATCGCGTTCACCGTGATGCCCGCCCGCGCGCCTTCCTGCGCCAGCGCCTTGGTGAAGCCGAGGTCGCCCGACTTCGCCGCCGAATAGTTGGCCTGGCCCGCCTGTCCCTTCTGCCCGTTGATCGAGGAGATGTTCACCACCCGGCCGAACTTGCGGTCGCGCATCCCCGACCACAGCGGATGGGTCATGTTGAAAAGGCCCGTCAGGTTGGTGTCGATCACCTCTTTCCACTGACCCGGGGTCATCTTGTGGAACATCGCGTCGCGGGTGATGCCCGCGTTGTTCACCAGCACATCCACCGGCCCCAGATCGGCCTCGACCTTGGCGATGCCCGCGGCGCAGGCATCGTAATCGGCGACCGACCATTTATAGGCCGGGATGCCGGTCTCCTTGGTGAAGGCGGCGGCCGCCTCGTCGTTGCCGGCGTAGTTCGCCGCCACCTTGTAGCCAGCCGCCTTCAGCGCGACCGAGATCGCCGCGCCGATGCCGCGCGATCCGCCGGTGACAAGTGCAACCCGTGCCATGTGATTCTCCTCCTGGGGTATTGCTAGGTGTCGTTGAAATCCTGTTACCGAAATGAAAATCGGCGCGCAACATTATTGCGCGCCGTATGTGCATTTGCAGAAGGATGCTGCGTGTGCAGCCTCAGGTCAGGCCCGTTCCAGGCACATTGCCACGCCCATGCCGCCGCCGATGCACAGCGTGGCGAGGCCCTTCTTCTTGCCCGAGCGGTTCATCTCGAACAGCAGGGTGTTCAGGATGCGCGCGCCCGAGGCGCCGATCGGGTGGCCGATGGCGATGGCGCCGCCGTTGACGTTGACGATGGCCGGGTCCCAGCCCATGTCCTTGTTCACCGCGCAGGCCTGCGCCGCGAAGGCCTCGTTCGCCTCCACCAGGTCGAGGTCGCCGACCTTCCAGCCCGCCTTGTCCAGCGCCTTGCGGCTGGCGTAGATCGGGCCGACGCCCATGATCGACGGGTCGAGGCCCGCGGTGGCATAGCCGGCGATGCGCGCCAGCACCTTCAGCCCGCGCTTCGCCGCCTCTTCCTCGGACATCAGCAGAACCGCCGCCGCGCCGTCGTTGATGCCGCTGGCATTGGCCGCGGTGACCGAGCCGTCCTTGACGAAGGCGGGGCGCAGCTTCTGCATCGCTTCCATCGTCGCGCCGTGGCGGATGTATTCGTCGGCATCGACCACGGTGTCGCCCTTGCGGGTCTTCACGGTGAAGGGGATGATCTCGTCCTTGAACTTGCCAGCCTTCTGCGCGGCCTCGGCCTTGTTCTGGCTGGCCAGCGCGAATTCATCCTGCATGTCGCGGGAAATCTGCCACTGGTTCGCCACGTTCTCGGCGGTCTGGCCCATGTGATAGCCGTTGAAGGCATCCCAGAGCCCGTCCCTGATCATCGAATCGATGAAGCTCAGGTCGCCCATCTTCTGCCCCGCCCGCAGATGCGCGACATGGGGCGACAGGCTCATGCTTTCCTGCCCGCCCGCGACGACGATCCGCGCATCGCCCAATTGCACATGCTGCGCGCCAAGCGCCACCGCGCGCAGGCCCGAGCCGCAGACCTGGTTCAGACCCCAGGCGCTGGCCTCTTTCGCAAGGCCCGCCTTGATGGCGGCCTGGCGGGCCGGGTTCTGGCCCTGGCCGGCGGTCAGCACCTGGCCGAGGATGGCTTCCTCGACTTCCGCCTTGTCGATACCTGCGCGGGCGACCACGCCCTCGATCACCGCGGCGCCAAGGTCGTGCGCGGGGGTGTTGGCGAAAGACCCGTTGAAGCTGCCCACGGCGGTGCGGCCCGCCGCGACGATAACGACATTGGTCATGTGATCCCTCTCCTCAGGTCATATCCGCGCCTGCTGCGCCTGACTCGGGATTAGGACTTTCGGACCGCAACCGCAAGAAAGTTGCGCGGCGATGCGGCATCATTGCCGATAATGGCGGGGAAAGGTGCCGGGTCCCGGGCTGACAGATCTACAGTGGAACCCGTCCGCGCGGGCGCGGCTACAGGCTTCACCTTCCTCACATCTCCTGTCGTCCCTTGCGGAAGCGGCTGAAGTCCGGCGCCACCTCCGGCGCGCCGAAGAGATAGCCCTGCAGGCAGCCGACGCCATGGTCGCGCAGCCAGTTCGCCTCGCCCGCGGTCTCTACCGCCTCGGCCACCAGGAACATGCCGAATTCCCGCGCCATGGCTATGGCGGCAAGAAGGACCGGCCGGTTCTCCGCGCTGCGGTCGATGCCGCGGATGAGCCTGCCGTCCAGCTTGGCGATGTCGAAGCCGAACCCTGACAGCAGTTGCAGCGATGTGGCGCCGGCGCCGAAATCGTCCAGCGTGAAGGCAATCTGCTCCTCGCGCAGTTCCTTCATGAAGGGGATCAGCACATCCGGCATCTGCATCGCGCTGGTCTCGCCGATTTCAAGGATCAGCCCGCGCCCCAGCCCGGGATGCGTCTTCAGCGCCTGCCGTAGCACCTGCACCCATTTCCCATAGCCGACGGAGCGGGCGGACATGTTCACCGCCACCCGGATGCCGGGGTTGTTCTGCAAGGTCGTCAGCCCCAGTTGCAGGGCGGCCACGTCGATCTCGCGCCCCAGTTGCTGCGTCTCGGCCACATCCATGAAGTCGCGCGCCGGGATCACCCGGTCCTGCGGATCGAGAAGCCGGATATAGCCTTCGTAGAAACCGATGATCGACGGGTCCGCCGCATAGACCGCCGACTGAAAGGCCAGCCGCATGCGGCGCAGCGACAGGGCCGCCCGCACCATCGCCAGCGTCTCCCGGTCTGCGGCGGAGACCTCCACGGCCAGCGGATCGGCCTGCGCGGGGTCCATGTCGAACTTCGGCCGTTTAGGACCTTTCATGAAACTCATCGCGCATCCCCCGGGCGCCGTTGCGGCATCGCGTGACAGCCTGCACCGGCAAAGGTAAAACGCTGCTGAAGGCTTGGCATTTGCCTCAAAGCCGAAGGATTTTCCGGAAGGGTCCCGATGACACGTTGCAGTTGGTGCGGTACCGATCCGCTTTACGTCCACTACCACGACACCGACTGGGGCCGGCCCGAGCGGGACCCCCGCGCGCTGTGGGAAAAGCTGATCCTCGACGGCTTCCAGGCCGGGCTGTCCTGGATCACCATCCTGCGCAAGCGCGAGAATTTTCGTGCGGCATTCCGCGGCTTCCACCCCGAGGAGATCGCCACCTGGGGCGAGGGCGAAGTGCTGCGCCTGCTGGCCGATCCCGGCATCGTCCGCCATCGCGGCAAGATCGAGGGCACCATCGCCTCGGCCCGCGCCTGGCTGGAGATCGAGGCCGAACAGGGCTTCTCGCCGTTCCTGTGGTCCTTCGTCGGCGGCAGGCCGATCCAGAACCGCCTGACCTCGATGGCCGAAGTCGCTACCGAGACCGCCGAATCCCGCGCCATGTCCAAGGCGCTGAAGGCGCGCGGGTTCAAGTTCTGCGGCCCGACCATCACCTATGCCTTCATGCAGGCGGTGGGCATGGTGAACGACCACATGGTCGACTGCCCGGCCCATGCCGAATGCGCCGCGATGGCGTGACCCCGCCGATCACCCCCTTGGCGATCCCGTCCCGAAGGCGCATATAAACGCCGGAACCTGAATATGAGGACGACATGCTTGGTCTTGGCGAGAAACCCGCCGCCCCCGCAGGCGATCTGATCAAGGACACCACCGAGGCCGGCTTCATGGCCGATGTCATCGACGCCTCGCGCGAGGTGCCGGTGATCGTGGACTTCTGGGCGACGTGGTGCGGTCCCTGCAAGCAGCTTGGACCGGCGCTCGAGGCGGCGGTGACGGCGGCGAAGGGCAAGGTGAAGCTGGTCAAGATCGACGTGGACCAGAACCAGGCCATCGCCGCGCAGATGCGAATCCAGTCGATCCCCACCGTCTATGCCTTCTGGCAGGGCCAGCCGGTCGACGGGTTCCAGGGGGCGCTGCCTGCCTCGGAAATCAAGAAGTTCATCGACAAGCTTGCTGCGCTTGGCGGTGACGGCGGGCTGGCCGATGCCATCGCCGCCGCCGATGAAATGCTGGAGCAGGGCGCGCTGGCCGACGCCACCGAGACCTTCGCCGCCATCCTCGGCGAAGAGCCGGAGAACCCCGCCGCCTATGCCGGCCTTGCCCGCGCCCATATCGCGGCCGGGAACCTCGACCAGGCCGAGGCTTTCCTGAACGCCGCCCCTGCCGTTATCGCCAGGGCGAAGGAGCTGGAAGCTGCCCGCGCCCAGCTTGATCTGGCGAAGCAGGCCGCCAATGCCGGGCCCGAGGCCGAGTTGCGCGCGGCGGTCGAGGCCGATCCGCAGGACCATCAGGCCCGTTTCGACCTCGCCGTGGCGCTGAACGCCGCGGGCAAGGTGGAAGAGGCCGTGGACCAGTTGCTGGAACTGTTCCGCCGCGACCGCGAATGGAACGAGGGCGCCGCAAGGACGCAGCTTTTCACCATCTTCGACGCGCTGAAGCCGCAGGACCCCATCGTCCTGAAAGGCCGCCGCAAGCTGTCGTCGATGATCTTCGCCTGAATTCCCGTTCCGGTGCGGCGGGCGGCAGCCTGCCGGCCGGAATTCATGTGCGCGGCGATTGCCCGCGCCCGGACCAGCCCCTACCATCCGCCCATGATCCGGCCCGCCGATCTTCCCGAGACGATTCCCGTCTTTCCGCTGCCCGGGGCGCTTCTGCTGCCCCGCGCCCGGCTGCCGCTGCATATCTTCGAGCCGCGCTACCTGGCGATGATCGAGGATTGCCTGAAGACCCGCACCCGGCTGATCGGCATGGTCCAGCCGCGCGAGACGCAGGGGGCCGAGGGCTTGCAGGCCATCGGCTGCGCCGGACGGCTGGTCAGTTTCTCGGAAACCGACGACGGGCGCTACATGATCACTCTGGGCGGGATCAGCCGCTTCCGCATCCTCGATGAGGTGCAGGGCTTCACGCCCTACCGCCGCGCCTCGGTCGACTGGACGCCCTTTGCCCGCGACCTTGGCCCGGCCGAGACGGACCCGGGCTTCGACCGCGAGGGCTTTCTTGCCCTGCTGGCCCGGTTCTTCACCGCGCGCGGCCTGACCTCCGACTGGGACAGCCTGCGCAGCGCAGAGCCGGAGCCGCTGATCAATGCGCTGTCGCAGCTTGCGCCCTTCACGCCCGAGGACCGGCAGGCGCTGCTGGAGGCGCCCGATCTGGTGACCCGGCGCGAGACCCTGGTGACGCTGATCGAATTCGCCCTGCGCGGCGGCGAGGATGACGAGGTGCTGCAATGACCGACGAGGTGATCCCCGACCGCCGGATGCTGGAGGCGCTGGTCTGCCCGCTTACCCATGCGGTGCTGACCTGGGATGCCGAGCGGCAGGAACTGGTCTCCAGATCGGCGCGGCTGGCCTTTCCGGTGCGCGACGGGATCCCGGTGATGCTGGTATCCGAGGCGCGGCAACTGGATTGAGGGTTCACCCGCCGCAGCCGATCCTATCCGAACCGCAGGTCCAGCTTGGACAACTGGCTGAGGAAACCGCCTTCCTGCATCCGTGTGGTCGCCTCGTCGTGCATCGCGCTCAGCGTCACCACCATCCGCGCCATGTCGCCCTCGGGGATGATATCCACGCCGATCCGGCTTTCGTAGGGAGAGACGCCGGGCAGGAAGTCGATCACCTGCGTCAGGAGAAGCCTTTCGCAAGGCCGGAACTCGGTGAAAACCCCGCGGCATTCGGTCGACAGCGGCTGCCCCGCGGCCTTCATCGCCTCCACCATCTCGGCACTGTCCGCCACCATCGCATAGTGCAGGACACCGCCCTGACGCGGCTCGATCTGCCGGACATCGGCGCGGAAGCCCACTGGTCCCCACCAGGACTGGAACCCCTCCTGCGTGGTCCAGAGCGCCCAGATATCCCGGACCGAGGCGCGGTAGCGCCGTTCGATCACCACGGGTTTCGCCGTATCGGTCATGGCTTTTCGCCTCCGTTGTCCCTTGCCTTCTGTCGTTCCTCCAGCGCCACGCCGAAACGGTCCAGCCGCGCCTCCCACAACTGGCGATAGCCGTCCAGCCAGTCCTCCAGCGCATGGAAGGGTTCCGGCCGCAGCGCGTAATAGCGCCGCTGCGCCTCTTGCCGCACGGTGACGAAGCCTGCCTCGTTCAGGATGCGCAGGTGGCGCGAGATGCCGGACTGGTGGATGCCGATCTCGGCGACCAGATCGCCTACCTGCCGCTCTCCGCCGCGCAAGCCCTCGACCACGCGGCGGCGGGTGGGGTCGGAGAGGGTGAGGAAGGGATCATGTTGCATGGATATGCATATACACGATTGCGCATGAATGGGCAATGGCCATCCAAGGGGGGTGCTCCCGGCCTCGCCCTTCCGCGTGTCAGAACCGCTTGCCCGCCAGCAGCCGCGGCAATTCCCCCTGCAACCCTGCCGCTTGGCGGATGAAGCCCCGGCGCAGGCCGGGCAGGGCGTTCACCAGCCCCAGCCCGAGGTCGCGCCCCAGCCGCAGAACCGGGTTGTCGTTGGAAAACAGCCGGTTCACCCCGTCCATCCCCAAGGCCAGCGTCGTTGCGTCGAAGCGGCGCCAGCGCTGGTATTCCTCCAGCACCACCGCGCCGCCGATATCCTCGCCCCGGCGATGCGCAAGGATCAGCACCTCGGCCAGCGCAGCCACGTCGCGCAGGCCGAGGTTCAGCCCCTGCCCGGCGATCGGATGCACGCCATGCGCCGCGTCGCCGACCAGCGCCACGCGGTCGGCGACGAAGCGTTCGGCCAGCGACAGCGACAGCGGATAGGTGAACCGTGCACCTGCCAGGGCGATTTCGCCGAGGAAATCGCCGAAACGGGGCCGCAGCGCCGCAAGGTAGCCGTCGTCGTCCAGCGCCTGGATGGCGGCGGCACTGGCGTCCGTCTCGCTCCAGACGATGCTGGAATGGTGTCCGCCGGGCAGCGGCAGGATCGCCAGCGGGCCGGAGGGCATGAAGAACTGATGCGCCGTGCCCTCGTGGGGTTTCTCATGGGCAATCGCCGTCACCAGCGCGGTCTGGCCATAGCCCCAGCCCTGCCGCCGGATTCCGGCCCGCGCCGCCACGCCCGAGCCGCGCCCGTCGCAGCCGACCAGCAGCCGCCCGGTCAGCCTGCGGCCGGAGGCCAGCGTGACCGACACGCCCTGCGGCCCGGCCTCCTGTGCCACCGCCGTCTCGCCCGACAGAAGCGTGATCCCCGGTTCCTCTGCCATCGCGGCAAGGAAGGCGGCATAAAGGAAACGGTCCTCCAGCATGAAGCCCATCGGACCTTCCTCGATCTCGTCCGAGTCGAAGGACAGGTGGAAGGGAGAGGCGCCCTGACCGGCATGGCCGTCGCTGGCCATGATCTTCAGCATCGGCTGGCTTTGCGCAGCCACCCGGTCCCAGACGCCCACCGCCTGCAACAGCCGTTTCGAGGCGATGGCCAGCGCATAGGCGCGCCCGTCGAACCCGGCCTCGGCCCGGGCAGGGGCCGGGCGGGCGTCGATCACCGCGACCTTGAAGCCCCCCTGCGCCAGCGCCAGCGCCAGGGCAGGGCCATTCAGCCCGCCGCCCGCGATCAGGATGTCGGCATCATGTTCCATATCCCTTTGCCTAGGCCCGCCGGGGGCCATTGTCCATGCGGTCCGCAGCCGCTACCGTCGGCCCCGGTGTTTCGGGGGTGAAGATGAGCGGGACCTGGTTCCACATGACGGCGGCCGACCTGGGGCGCGAGATCGGCAGCGGCCGGATCAATCCGGTCGAACTGGCCGAGGCCTGGCTGGAGCGGATCGAAAGCCACCCCCTCACGCCCCGCATCTACGCCCGCCTGACCCCGGCGCGGGCAAGGGCCGAGGCGATGGGCGCCGCCTCGCGTGCCCGGACAGGGTTCCGCCGGGGCTTACTGGACGGGGTGCCGCTCAGCTGGAAGGACCTGTTCGACAGCGCGGATACGGCGACCGAGGCCGGATCGGCGCTGCTGCGCGGGCGGGTGCCCGCGCACGATGCCGCCGTGCTGACCGAGGCCACGCTGGCGGGCGCGGTCTGCCTGGGCAAGACGCATATGTCGGAACTGGCCTTCTCGGGCCTCGGCCTCAACCCTGTGACGGCGACGCCGCCCTGCCTGAACGACGACAAGGCGGTTTCGGGCGGGTCCTCGTCCGGCGCCGCGGCCTCGGTCGCCTTCGGGCTTGCGCCTGCCGCCATCGGCTCGGACACCGGCGGATCGGTGCGGATTCCGGCGTCCTGGAACGATCTGGCCGGGTTGAAGACCACGCATGGCCTGCTGCCCAACACCGGCGTGGTTCCGCTGTGCGAAAGGTTCGACACCATCGGCCCGCTGGCCCATTCGGTCGAGGATTGCGCGCTGCTGCTGGCGATCCTGCAAGGGTCCCGCCCGGTGGACCTGACCGGGGCGGCGCTGTCCGGCGCAAGGCTGGCGGTGCTGGAGACCGTGGCGCTGGACGATCTGCGCGACCGCCCGGCGAAGGGTTTCGACGATGCCTGCCAGAGGCTTGCCCGTGCAGGCGCAAGGGTGGAACGCATCGCCGCGCCGGAAGTGGCCGAGGCGATGGGACTGGCCGGTATCCTCTTCACCGCCGAGGCCTATGGCATCTGGCGCGAGGCGATCGAGGCCGCGCCCGAGAGGATGTTCCCCCGCATCCTCGAACGCTTCCGCACCGGGGCGCAGGTGGCGGCGATGGATTACGTCTCCGGCTGGCGGCGGCTTGAGGTGCTGCGACAGGTCTGGGCCGACCGGGTGAAGGGATATGATGCGGTGATCCTGCCGACCTCGCCCATCCTGCCGCCGAATGCCGACCGGCTGATGACCGATCAGGACTACTATGTGACCGAGAACCTGCTGGCGCTGCGCAACACAAGGATCGGCAACCTGATGGGGGTTTGCGGGCTGACCCTGCCGACCTCGGAACCCTCCTGCGGCATCTCCTTCCTGGCCCCTGCGTTCCACGAAGGGCGGCTCTTGCGGCTTGGCGCTGCGGCGGAACGGGCTCTACGCTAGGGGCGGGGGCAAAAAAGCCACATTTTTACGCCACAACCCCTAGGGATGGTTGGGAAAAACTGGACCAGCGCAATCAGCGGCGCTAATCTGGGACAAACCGGGGCCACCAAGGATCCCGGACCTGAGGCAGCAATGGCGTTTCCTGAGCGGTTTTCGAACCTGCCGGATTATGCGTTTCCGCGTCTGCGGAAACTTCTCGATGCGCACGCCCCCGGCGGCGAACCCATCGCCATGACCATCGGAGAGCCGCGTCACGAGATGCCGGATTTCGTCGGCCGCGTCCTTGCCGGGAACCTGTCCGGCTTCGGCGTCTACCCGCCGAACGATGGCACGCCGGAACTGCTGGCCGCCATCTCGGGCTGGATCGCGCGGCGCTACGGCGTGACGGTGGGGACGAACCGGCTGATGGTGCTGAACGGCACCCGCGAGGGGCTGTTCAACGCGCTGATCGCGCTGTGCCCGGAACAGAAGCGCGGCAAAACCCCGGCGGTTCTGGTGCCGAACCCGTTCTATCAGGTCTATGCCGTCGCCGCCCTGACCGTGGGGGCCGAGCCGGTCTATGTGCCCGCCACGGCGGCCACCGGCTTCCTGCCCGACTATGCCGCCCTGCCCGCCGACGTGCTGGACCGGGTGGCGGTGGCCTATATCTGCTCTCCCTCCAACCCGCAGGGGGCGGTGGCGCCGCACGGCTATCTGGCCGACCTGCTGGCGCTGGCCGAAAAGCACGATTTCACCGTCTTCGCCGACGAATGCTATTCCGAGATCTGGCGCGAGACCCCGCCGCCCGGCATCCTTGAGGTGGCGCAGGCCACCGGCGCGGACCCGGAGCGGGTGGTGGCCTTCCATTCGCTGTCCAAGCGGTCGAACCTGCCCGGCCTGCGGTCCGGCTTCGTGGCGGCGGGTCCGGCCAGCATGGACCGTATCCGCAAGTTGCGCGCCTTCGCGGGGGCGCCGCTGCCGCTGCCCTTGCAGCGCGTGGCCGAGGCGGTGTGGAACGACGAGGCGCATGTGGCGGCGTCGCGCGCGCTTTACCAGCAGAAGTTCAGCGATGCCGAACAGGTGTTCGCGGGGATGCAGGGCTTCCAGCCGCCGGGCGGGGGGTTCTTCCTCTGGCTTCCGGTGGAGGACGGCGAGGAAGCGGCGCTGAGGTTGTGGCAGAAGACCGGCGTCAGGGTCCTGCCCGGCGCCTACCTTTCGCGGGACGCCGCGGGACAGAATCCCGGCAAGGGTTACATAAGGGTCGCGCTCGTGGCCCCAAGGGAAGAAACGCAGCGCGGGCTGATCCAGCTTCGCGACTGCCTTTACGGTTGAGGACGGGGAAGAATGGCATCCTATCAGGCACGGCAGCGCGATCCGCTTCTGGACCAGGGCACCCAGGCGATGCTGGAGCGGCGGGGGCGCGAGCTTCTGGGCATCGTCCTCGTCCTGTTCGCACTGGCCTTCGCCGCCCTGCTGGGCAGCTATTCGCCCAATGACCCGGGCTGGATGGTGGCGACCGAGGAGCCCGCCCGCAACATGCTGGGCCGCTTCGGGGCGGCGGTGTCCTCGACGCTGATCATCCTGATCGGGCGGGGGGCATGGACCATCCCGCTGATCCTTTTCGCCTGGGGGATGCGCTTCATCCTGCATCGCGGCGGTGAGCGCGCCTTGGCCCGCATCGTCTTTGCCGTGATCGCGGTGGCGCTGGCCTCGGCCTATTCGGCCACGCTGGCCGCGCCCTCGGACTGGCCCCATGCCTTCGGCCTGGGCGGGTTGTTCGGCGATACCGTGGCGGGGGCGCTGGTGGGGGTGATCCCGGGATCGCTTGGCTTCGGGCTGAAGCTGCTGTCGGTGCTGGCCTTCCTCGGGCTGGTGGCGATGATGCTTTACGTCACCGGTTTCGACCGGGCGGAACTGCGGGCGATCCGCTGGTTCCTGCTGACCGGCTCGGTCATGGGTTATTCCTGGGTGATGAACGCCATGGGCAAGGGCGGGTCCGCCGCGCTGACCGGCGCGATGCGCGGTGCCCGCGGCTTGCAGGAACGTGCCGCCGCCCATCGCGCCGCCCGCAATGCCGAGACGGTTCACGGCGGATGGGAAGAGCCGCCCATGCTGGCCTCTGCCGCCCCCGCCCGTGTCCGCCGCGCCGCGCCGCCGGTGACGGCGGAGCCGAGCTATGACGCCTATGAGCCGGAACCCCTTGCCGCCGCGCCCGCCTGGAACGCGCCCTCGACGCTGCGGGCCGAGCCGCGCCGCTTCGAGGCCCCGGCCGAACTGCCGAAGGAGAAGCTGGGCTTCCTGGCCCGGATGCGCCGCGTGGTGGAGCCGGAGCCGGAACTGGTGGAACCCGTGCTGACCGAGGCCGCCTGGGAGGCCGACCTGCCCTCCGAGGACCGGATCAAGGCCCGCATCTCGGATGTGATCCGCAATCGCGCCCGTGGCGTGGCCCCGGCCATCGCCCCGGGCCTGACCCCGCTTCAGGCCGCCGTCGCCGCCCGTCGGGCGGAACCGCCCGTGATGCGCCCGCGCGGCCCGGTGCCGCTTCTGGCCGACACCCGCCCCGGCGCCGTGCCGGTGGAACCGCCGGTGACCGCCGCTTCCGCCCGCACCCCTGCGGGCATGGAGTCGCCGCCGCTGGCCCCCGGCGTGCCCGGCTTCCAGGCCCACCCCCGCACGCAGGCGGAGGCCGAGAACATGTTCACCGCCGAGGATGCCGAGTGGCAGGACGGTTGGGACGAGCCCGCCGCCGACTGGCAGCCGGATGAGGACTACGAGCCGGATTACGACCCGGCCCCGGTTGCCGCCCGGGTGACCCCGATGACGCTGGACCGCCGCCCCATCGTGCAGGCCCCGGTGAAAAGGCCGGTCCAGCCCTCGACCCGCGCGATGGCCGAGGCGCAGCCCCGGCTGCGCTTCGACGACCCGGCGCCGGAATATGAATTGCCGCCGCTGTCGCTGCTGGCGAACCCTTCCGCCGTCCAGCGCAGCCAACTGTCGGACGAGGCGCTTGAGGAAAACGCCCGGATGCTGGAATCCGTGCTGGACGACTATGGCGTGAAGGGCGAGATCGTCTCGGTCCGCCCCGGCCCGGTCGTCACCATGTATGAACTGGAACCGGCCCCGGGCCTGAAGGCCAGCCGGGTGATCGGCCTTGCCGACGACATCGCGCGCAGCATGTCGGCGCTGTCGGCGCGTGTCTCCACCGTGCCCGGCCGCAGCGTCATCGGCATCGAACTGCCGAACGCCCATCGGGAAAAGGTGGTGCTGAAGGAAATCCTTGCCGCCCGCGATTTCGGCGACAGCCAGATGCGGCTGCCCTTGGCGCTGGGCAAGGATATCGGCGGCGATCCGATCGTGGCGAACCTGGCCAAGATGCCCCACCTGCTGATCGCGGGGACCACCGGGTCCGGCAAATCCGTCGCCATCAACACGATGATCCTCAGCCTTCTCTACAAGCTGACGCCCGAGGAATGCCGGCTGATCATGATCGACCCGAAGATGCTGGAACTGTCGGTCTATGACGGCATCCCGCATCTGCTGTCGCCCGTGGTGACGGATCCGAAGAAGGCCGTCGTCGCCCTGAAATGGGTGGTGGGCGAGATGGAGGAACGCTATCGCAAGATGTCCAAGATGGGCGTGCGCAACATCGAGGGCTACAACGGCCGCGTGCGCGAGGCGCTGGCGAAGAACGAGCTGTTCAAGCGCACCATCCAGACCGGTTTCGACGAGGATACCGGCGATCCGGTCTTCGAGACCGAGGAATACGCCCCCGTCGCCTTCCCCTATATCGTCGTCATAGTCGACGAGATGGCCGACCTGATGATGGTGGCGGGCAAGGAGATCGAGGCCTGCATCCAGCGCCTTGCCCAGATGGCGCGGGCTTCCGGCATCCACCTGATCATGGCGACGCAGCGTCCGTCCGTGGACGTGATCACCGGCACGATCAAGGCGAACTTCCCGACCCGGATTTCCTTCCAGGTCACCTCGAAGATCGACAGCCGCACGATCCTTGGCGAGCAGGGGGCCGAGCAGCTTCTGGGCCAGGGCGACATGCTCTACATGGGCAACGGCCAGCGCATCGCCCGTATCCACGGGCCCTTCGTCTCGGACGAGGAAGTCGAGGAAATCGTCAACCACCTGAAGAGCTTCGGCCCGCCGCAATACATGTCCGGCGTGGTCGAGGGGCCGGACGAGGACGCGGCGTCCGACATCGACATGGTGCTTGGCCTCGGCACCGGCGAGGGCGGCGACGACGCGCTTTACGACCAGGCCGTGCATATCGTGGCGAAGGACCGGAAGTGTTCCACCTCCTACATCCAGCGCAAGCTGGGCATCGGCTACAACAAGGCCGCAAGGCTGGTGGAGCAGATGGAAGAGCAGGGCGTCGTGACCCCCGCCAACCATGTCGGCAAGCGCGAGATCCTGGTGCCGGAGGTGTAAGGGGCGCCCCCGGGGCGCGGTATCAGGGGCGAAAGCGGGTTTTTCCGGTTTCGCCTCAGACCCGTTCCAGCACCAGCCAGGTCATCACGCCAAGCGGCGGCAGCGGCCGGCATTCCACCATGCGCAGCCGCGGATCGCCCAGCACCCGCGCGATGGGGAAATCCGCCTGCCAGCCCAGATGGTGCCGCAGGGGATGGATCAGCCGTTCGGCCAGTTTCAGCGCACCCTTCTCGGCGGCGAAATGGTTGGTGACCAGCACATGTGCGCCCGGGCGGCAGACCCGGGCGATCTCGGACAGGGCCTTTTCGGGATCGGGCACCACCGACAGCACATGCATCGCCGACACCGTGTCGAAACTGGCGTCCGGGAAGTCCAGCGACTGCGCATCCATCTGCCGCAGCGTGACATTGCCCATCTGCCGCTCGCGCACCTTCTCTTCGGCGCGCGCCAGCATCTCGGCGGAAAAGTCGATGCCGGTGATCTTCACCCCCGGGCCGTAAAGCGGCAGCGCAAGTCCCGTGCCGACGCCGACCTCAAGCACCTCGCCGCCGCGCGCGGTGGCATGGGCGGCGGCGCGGAGCCTGCCCTCCTGCAACAGCCGCCCGAAGACGGAATCATAGACCGGCGCCCAGCGTTTGTAGGAGGCGGTCACGGAAGCGGCTTTCATCGGGATCTCCGTAGAGTGGCACAAGACTGATCCGCGCAACGACACGGGCAACCCTGCCCCTTGCAGATCGCGGGCGAAATCTCGGGGCGGAGCGACGCAGCGTCAAGTCCGGTTTGCGATCCGGCGGCGAAGCCTTGCCCGTCACGCCGCTGGCACAAAGCCGCGAGCATTGTTGCAGGGGGATTCCCGCTGGCAGGAGGGTGACTTATATAGACCTCATGAACCGTCGCACCCTGTTCCTTGCCCCTGTCGCCCTTCTGGCCCTTTCAGCCGCGCCCGCGCTGGCCGAGAAGCTGTCGCTGGGCACCCTGTCGAAATACCTCAACGGCCTGACCACGGTCGAGGCCGACTTCACGCAGGTGAACTCGGACGGGTCGGTCTCCACCGGCCGTATCTTCATCAAGCGGCCGGGGCGGGTGCGGTTCGAATACAATCCGCCGGACAAGGCGCTTGTACTGGCCGGTGGCCAGCAGGTCGCCATCTTCGACGGCAAGTCCAACGTCCCGCCCGAGCAGTATCCGCTGAGGCGCACGCCGCTGAACCTGATCCTTGCCGCCAATGTCGATCTTGCCAGGGCAAAGATGGTGGTGGGCCACAAGGCCGACGCCACCTCGACCCGCGTCAAGGCGCAGGACCCTGAGCACCCGGAATACGGCACGATCGAACTGGTGTTCTCGGCCGATCCGGTGGAACTGCGGCAATGGGTGATCACCGATGACCTTGGCCAGCAGACCACGGTGATCCTGGGCGCGATGAAGAAGGGCGGCTCGCTGGGAGACGGGATGTTCTCGATCACCCGCGAAAAGGACAGGCGTGGGCTCTGACGCCCGCCAGCCACCCTTTGCCTTGCGCCGAAAGTCCACGACTTCACCTTCAACAGAGGCCGCGCCATAGAGCGCCTGCCCCTGTTGCACCGGCTTTTCAGCCCCTTACCGTCCGCAGCCCGTCAGCTGGCCGCGATACATCTCGGACCGCCTTCCTACCTTCGCCGCCACATCGACCAGCCAGGGCTTGCCCAGGTAGGACTGCCGGGCATAGCCGGTGCGGCCCTCGTGATAGGCCAGATACTGCTTTTCGGCGTCATCCAGCGGGATGCCCAGGCCGCGCCTGGTCTCGGTGAAATACCAACCCATGAAATCGGTCGCCGCGGCTATGTCGTCGCGCTTGGCGCTGCGCCGGCCCTCGGCCTTCTGGTATTCCTCCCAGGTGCCGTTCAGCGCCTGGCTGTAGCCGTAGGCCGTGCTCTGCCGTCCCATCGGGATCACGCCGAGCGCCCAGCGATGCGGCGTCTGCGCGTTGCCGATGAACTTCGATTCCTGATGGATCACCGCCATCTGCACATGGACCGGCACGCCCCATTTGCGTTCGGTCGCCTTCATCGCCCGCAGGTAGTGCGGCCGCTCTCGGATGATCTCGCAAGCGTCGTCCAGCTGACGCGGCGCCGCATACTGACGGCTGCCCCCGCCACAGGCGGCAAGCAGCAGCAACAGAACCGACGCACGGAGAAACCTGCTCATCTGCCCCTCGTGCATTCTTGTTTTGCGGGCAGTCTAGCCGAAAGGCACGCCAAGGAAAACCGGGGAAAACCCGCGGCATCCATCAGGAATCCGCGAGCGGACCGCGGCGGACTGTGATTCTGCGGGCCACAGACTGTTTCCCGCGCTGCCGGCCCGCATGGATGGACAGGAATCCGCCAAGGGTTTACTAACCCGGGACAGGGGATTGTTCGATGTTCAAGACTGAGGCCAAGTATCATATCGGCCAGGTGCTTCGTCACAGGAAGCATCCGTTCCGCGGCGTGGTCTTCGATGTCGACGCGATCTTCTCGAATACCGAAGAGTGGTACGAGAACATCCCCGAAGACAGCCGCCCCTCGAAGGACCAGCCCTTCTATCACCTGCTGGCCGAGAACGAGCAGAGCTATTACGTCGCCTATGTCTCCGAGCAGAACCTGGTGCCCGACGACACCGGGGAGCCCGTCGACCATCCCGACCTGGGCGACCTGTTCGGCGATTTCGAGGACGGCCGCTACCCGCTGCAATTCCAGTTGAACTGAGGGCGAAAAACCCTTTCGCCGCTTACCGCTTGCTAACCCTTGCCCCCTAGTCTCGGCCCCGTGCCGCGAGAAGGGGAAGGACCATGCTGCTCGAATCCGCCATGAACGGAACCACGCTCGTCATCCGTGTTGCGGAGGACAGGATCGATGCCGCCGGTGCGATCAAGTTCAAGGAAGGGATGCGCGACCTGATCCGGACGCCCTGCCAGCGGGTCATCCTTGATCTCGGGCAGGTGCATTTCCTTGATTCCTCGGGCCTTGGCGCCGTGGTTGCGGTGATGAAGCTTCTGGCGCCGGAGCGGAGGCTGGACCTTGCGGGGCTGACGCCCACCGTGGCCAAGGTCTTTCGCCTGACGCGGATGGATTCGGTCTTCACCATCCATCCGGCGCTTGCCGAAGGCCTGCGGGATGCGGGCTGACGGCTGTGCCCTGCCGATGATGAAGACCGGGGAGGTTCGGTTCACCTTGCAGGCTGATGCCCGATCGGTGCGCGACGGGTTGCGGCGGGCGCTTGCGGCCGAACCGCTGCTGTCGCTGTCCGGGGAGGATCGCGGCAATGCCGAGATCGTGCTGGCCGAAGTGCTGAACAATGTCGTCGAGCACGCCCATCCTTCGGGCAGCGGTCCGATCCTGCTGGTGCTGTCTTCGGGCGGGGGGCTCTTGCATTGCCGGATCGAGGATGAGGGGGTGGCCATGCCCGGGGGCGGGTTGCCTGCGGGCCATCCGCCGAATCCGGCGGATCTGCCGGAAGGGAGATTCGGCTGGCATCTGATTCGGCGGATCTGCCATGGCCTGCGGTATGAGCGGAGCGGCGGAGGAAACCGTCTCAGCTTCTCGTTGCCTGCGGGACGATCCGGGGGCTGAAAGAGGGATTGTCTCGGCTTGCGGGAAAGTGACGTCATCCTGCCATTTTTTCCCCCTAAATCTGCCTTCGCCCGCCGCTCATACTGAACCCGTAGCTGCATAAAGCTTCACCTCGGCGCCGGGATCAACAGCCCCCACCCAGTTCCGGCGCCGAGGTTCTCCACTTGCCGGAAGATGATCTCTTCGCGGCAAATGTCTTGTCTCCTTGTCATAGATGCGGTGATGAGGCGGTGTGCCAGCGATGGCCCGCTCTCTCCGTGAAAGGGCGCAGGGCCGGGACTCCGGGCAGATGCACGGAAGACCGCTATGCTGGATGAGGTCGCCACGCGCTGCGGGTTGGGAGGCGGTGCAAGAAAAGCATGCTCCGGCGCGCAGCGCAGCCGTTCCTTTACCCGCCGCCTGTTGCCTCACATCTTCCGCAGATAGGCGCTCGATACATATCCCTTCAGCCCGCGGGCCTGCTTCAGCGCAACCTTGCACCAGCTTGTGCCGCCGGACCGCTCGCAACCGAATACCCACAGCGCCGTGCCATTCGGCAGGCCGACGATGACGCGATAGCCGGTCCCGGGCCCCGTGCGCATTTTCAGCATGTCGTCGGCCGCGACGCCGGAAACTTCGTAATAGCCCCTCGGCTCGGCTTTCGCGGGAGCCGTTCCGAAAGCGGCCGCTAGCACCATTGTCGTAAGCATGGTGAAGATGACTTTGCGCATCGGTTTTTTTCCTGCTTGTTTGAAGACTGCCTCGGCCAACTTGTAGGCGGCGTCGGGTTTCGCAGGCAATGGGGGAAGTGGCCTTCGGGTTACCGTCCCCGGCTTCCGCCCGTCCCCGAAGCCCGCTAGGCTATGGGCAAGAGGGAGGCTGACATGCGCGATTTTCATCTGCCGGGGCGATCCACCGTCCATGCCCTGAACGGCATGGCCGCCACCTCGCATCCACTGGCCAGCCTGACCGCCATCGACGTGCTGCGCGCGGGCGGCAATGCGGTGGATGCGGCGCTGGCCGCTTCCTTCGTCCTCGGGATCGCCGAGCCGCAGATGACCGGGATCGGCGGTGATTGCTTCATTCTCTTGAAACCCGCCGGGTCCGAGGATGTCATCGCCCTGAACGGCTCGGGCCGCGCGCCGAAGGGTCTATCCGCTGATGAACTCCGCGCCTGGGGTCATGACCGGATGCCGCTGCACGGCGTCCATTCCGTCACCCTGCCCGGGGCTATCGACGCCTTTTGCCGGTTGCACGCCGACCATGGATCGCTGCCGTGGGAGCGATTGCTGGCCCCGGCCATAGCTTGTGCCGAGGAGGGCGTTCCCGTCGCCCCGCGCACCGCCTTCGACTGGGCCGACGACCTGCCCGTCCTGCAAGGCCGCGCGCGGGAGATCTACAGTTTCGGCGGCCGCGCGCCCCGGGTGGGCGAGGTGTTCCGCAACCCGCTGCAGGCCGAGGTGCTGCGCCGCATCGCGCGCGAAGGGCGCAGGGGCTTCTACGAGGGCGAGGTGGCCGAGGACATGATCGCCTCGCTCCGCGCGCTTGGCGGCAGCCATACGCTGGACGATCTGGCCGCCACCGCCTGCGACTACACCAGCCCCATCGCGGGCACCTATGGCGGGCTGGAACTGCTGGAGCATCCGCCGAACGGGCAGGGGGCGACGGCGATCCTGCTCTTGAACATCCTGAAAAGCTTCGGCCTTGCCGCGCTGGCCCCCCTTGGCGCCCAACGCGCGCATCTGGAAGCCGAGGCGGCGAAGCTGGCCTATGACGCGCGGGACCGCTTCATCGCCGATCCGGCGCCGCGGCTGGACCACATGCTCTCGCAATCGACCGCCGACAGCCTTGCCGCGCTGATCGACCCCGAGCGCGCCATGGCCGATCCGGCCCCGCTGGCCGAGGCGGTCCACAAGGATACCGTCTATCTGACGGTGGTGGACCGCGACCGGATGGCGATTTCCCTGATCTATTCCATCTTCTGGGGCTTCGGTTCCGGCCTCGCCTCCGAGAAGTTCGGCATCAACTTCCAGAACCGCGGCGCCGGTTTCACCCTGACCCCGGGCCATCCGAACGAGGCGGGCGGCGGCAAGCGGCCGATGCACACGATCATTCCCGGAATGATCCGTCGCAATGGCCGCGTCATCATGCCCTTCGGCGTGATGGGGGGTGCCTACCAGCCCACGGGTCATGCCCGTTTCGTCTCGAACCTCGCCGATTACGGCATGGACCCGCAGACCGCCATCGACGCCCCGCGCTGCTTTGCCGGGTCCGACGGGCTTGAGATCGAACGTGGCTACAGCGTCGAGACCCGGGAAACACTGGCGCGGATGGGACATTCCCTGTCGATTCCCGCCATTCCGCTGGGCGGCGCGCAGGCCATCCTGATCGGCGAGGACGGCGGCCTGACCGGCGCCTCGGACCCGCGGAAAGACGGTTGCGCATTGGGGTATTGAATGGACTACGACGAGGCCACCAGGGAAATCCTCGCCATCACCCATGGCGAGACGGATGCCGTCTCGCTGATGGCGACGCTGGCCTGCGAGATCCACCACCGCCACCCGAAAAGCGACTGGACCGGCTTCTACCGCGTGGTGGCGCCGGAATTGCTGAAGATCGGCCCCTATCAGGGCGGCCATGGCTGCCTTGTCATCCCCTTCTCGCGCGGGGTCTGCGGCGCCTGCGCCCGCACCGGGGAAATCCAGAACGTGCCGGATGTCGATGCCTTCCCCGGCCATATCGCCTGCTCCTCCACCACCCGGTCGGAACTGGTGCTGCCGGTCAGGAACGGCGCGGGGGAATTGCTGGGCGTCCTCGACCTCGACAGCAACAGCCCGGCGGCCTTCACCAGGGCCGACGAGGACTGGCTGGTCCCGCTTCTCGCCGCGGTGTTCCGGGAGGCAAGCTGATGCATCACGGCTCCTGCCTCTGCGGCGCCGTCACCTTCGAGGTCGACGCCCCCCTCCGCCCGGTGGTCGACTGCCACTGCACCCAATGCCGCAAGCAGTCGGGCCATTTCTGGGCCGCCACCTCGGCCCCGCATTCGGCCTTCCGCATCACGAAGGATGACGGGCTGGAGTGGTTCCGCGCCAGTCCCGCCGCCGCCCGCGGCTTCTGCCGGGATTGCGGCAGCTTCCTGTTCTGGCAGCCCGAGGGCGAGGGCCGCATCTCCTTCTCCGCCGGTGCGCTGAACGGGCCGACCGGGCTGCAGGTCGAGGAGAGCATCTTCCATGAGGATGCGGGAGATTACTACGACCCCGCCGGTGGGCCGCCGCCCCGGCTGTCCGCCGCGCCCGCCACGCTGCACGGCGCCTGCCTCTGCGGTGCGAACCGCTTCACCCTGCCGGGGCCGATGGGCCGCGTCACCGCCTGCCACTGCACGCAATGCCGCAAGACCTCGGGCCATTACGCGGCCAGCTTCGACGCCCACGAATCGCAACTGGACTGGCAGGCACGGCATCTGGCCGAACATGTCACCCCGGGCGGCGGGCGGCGCGGCTTCTGCCCGGTCTGTGCCACCTCGCTGTTCTTCCGGGCGGCGGACGGCGGCTTCTCGGTCGAGGCGGGCTGCATCGGCAACCCGACCGGAGGCCGCCTTGCCGCGCATATCTTCGTGGAGGACAAGGGCGACTATTACAGCCTGACCGACGGCCTGCCGCAGTTTCCACGGGGGGAATAGCCGCTTGATCTCGCCCGCGCGCCGGGTCTAGCTGGCCCGGAAGCGGAGGAAACGGCAGATGGCACAGATCACCCTTCTCGACGGGGGCATGGGGCAGGAACTGATCGCGCGGTCGGGCGACGATCCCACGCCGCTCTGGGCGACGCGGGTGATGATCGACCATCCCGGGCTGGTGAAGGCGATCCACGCCGACTACTTCGCCGCCGGGGCAACGGTCGCCACCACGAACACCTATGCCGTCCTGCACGACCGGCTGGCGGACTTCGGGCTGGACCCGTGGTTCCACGCCCTGCACCTGCGCGCGCTGGCCGAGGCGCATGAGGCGCGGGCCGAGGCCGGGCGCGGGCTGATCGCCGGGTCCATGGGGCCGCTTGGCGCCTCCTACCGGCCCGACCTGACGCCGCCGGTGACTGAGTCAGCCGCCGCCTATGCCGAGAAGGCGGCGCTGCTGGCGCCCTATGTCGACGTGATCCTGATCGAGACGATTTCCTCGCTGGGTCTGGCCGAAGGCGCGCTGATCGGGGCGCAGGGGGCGGGGCGGCCGGTCTGGCTTTCGGTTTCGGTCGACGACCGGGACGGGTCGAAGCTGCGCTCGGGCGAGCCGGTCGAGGGGCTGCGCGCCCTTCTCGCCGCCCATCCGGCGGCTGCGGTGCTGGCCAATTGCTCGGTCCCCGAGGCGATGGAGGCCGCGATGGCAGTCCTGTCCACGCTTGGCCTGCCCTTCGGGGCCTATGCCAACGGTTTCACCCATATCTCGGGCAACTTCCTGAAGAATGCGCCGACGGTGAAGGAACTGACCCATCGCCACGACCTGACGCCGGAAAAATATGCGGATTTCGCCCTGCGGTGGGTGGAGATGGGCGCGACCATCGTCGGCGGCTGCTGCGAGGTCGGCCCCGCCCATATCCGCCATCTGGCCGAAAGGCTGCGCGCGGCGGGCCACGGCATCGCATGATCCCGGATTTCGTCTACGATCCCCCCGATGTGCCGCTGTCGATCCTGCATGAGGACCGGCACATTCTGGTCCTGGACAAGCCTTCGGGTCTTCTGTCCGTTCCGGGCAAGCTGGAGGGGCGGCAGGATTGCCTGATCTCGCGCCTTCAGGCCGCCCGCTGGGACGCGCTGCTGGTCCATCGGCTGGATTGCGACACCTCGGGCGTGATGATCTTCGCCCGGACGAAACCGGCGCAGGGCTTTCTGGGACAGGAGTTCGAGCAGCGCCGGGCGCAGAAGACCTATGTCGCCCGTGTCGCCGGGGAAATCGCGGGCGACCATGGCACGATCGACCTGCCGCTTTGCGCGGACTGGCCGAACCGGCCGCGGCATATGGTCAGCCATGAGCATGGCCGCCCGGCGGTGACGGACTGGCAGGTGATCAGCCGCGCGCCGGGTGAGACGCGGGTCCGTCTGACCCCGCATACCGGCCGCAGCCACCAGTTGCGGGTGCATATGCTGGAACTGGGCCACCCGATCCTTGGCGATCCGATCTATGCCACCGGCCCGGCAAAGGACCACCCGCGGCTGATGCTGCACGCCCATACACTGGCGCTGCACCACCCGGCGACGGGAGAATGGGTGGAGTTCACCGCCCCGCTACCGTTCTGAAACCGGCTAGATCGCCAGCGCCACCTTCCGGCCCTCGTGGATGGCATAGGCGGCCAGCCTTGGCGCGGCGCAATCGCCGATGCGGTGGACCTTCTTGCCGGCGAAACCCTCGGGATAGGGATCGAAGCTGCGGTTGGTGGTGCACATCACCAGCGCCGATGCGGGGATGAGGGTTTCCTCGCCGGTCAGCAGGCTGCGGATGGTGGCGCCGTTGCCGTGCCAGCGGGCGATCAGGCTTTCGGTCAGGAAACGCGCACCCTTCGCGGCCAGCGCCCGGCGGGCGGCGCCATCCGCTGCGGTGCGGGCGATCTCCTTGCCGACGAAGGCTTCGGGCGTGACGATGGTGACGCGGTGGCCTTGCTCGGCCAGCCACCATGCGGTGCCGACGCCGCGCCAGTTGCTGCCCTCGTCGTAAAGGATGACCTCGCTTCCGGGCCGGACCTCGCGCCGCAGGATCGCCTCGGGGCTGTGGACATGGCCGTTCTCCAGCCCCGGCAGGCGGGGTTCGTGGGGCAGCCAGCGCTGGAAGCCGTCTTCGTCGGGCAAGGAGCCGGTGGCGAGGATGACCACCTCCGCCGGATGGGCGGCGATCTCCTCATCCTCCATATAGGTGTTCAGCCGCAGCGAGACACCAACTCTTGTGAACTGCCGCTCATACCAGTCCAGCAGGTCGAGGATCTGTGCCCGCCGCGGCTGCTGCCCGGCCAGCCGGAACTGGCCGCCGGTCACCGGCAGGGCCTCGACGATCTCCACGTCATGGCCGCGTTCGGCGGCGGCTCTTGCGGCCTCCAGCCCCGCGGGACCGGCGCCGACCACCAGCACCTTACGCGGGGTGTCGGCCTTGGTGAAGCGGTCGCCGCCCCATTCGAACTCGCGCCCTGCCGAGGGGTTGATCAGGCAGGAAATCCAGTAGTCGCGCGAGCGGCGGCCCCAGCACATCTGGTTGCACGACAGGCAGGGCCTGATGTCCTCGGCCCGCCCCTCCATCACCTTGCGTGCCAGATGCGGGTCGGCGATCTGGCCGCGGACGATGGAGACAAGGTCGGCCTCGCCGCTGGCGATGATGGTTTCGGCATTGTCCGGCGTGCGGATTCCGGCCTCGGAGGTTATCCTCGCGTGCTTAACAAGAGCTTTAAGCTGCGCGGTCAGCGGAGTGGTCAGCTTTTCGGCATGGGTGAAGGGCGGGATGATGCCCTCGAATTCCAGATAGCTGCCGAAGCCGGTGGTGACATAGTCGACATGCCCGGTGCTGTCGTGCAGGCCGATGATTTCGCAAAGATTTTCGGCGGATAGCGTGGTGCCCGAGAAGGCGGGGGAGTAGCTGATCGCAAGGCCGATCACGAAATCCTCGCCGCAGTCGCGGCGGATGCGGTCGATCAGGGTGCGGGAGAAACGGGTGCGGTTTTCGAGAGACCCTCCCCATTCGTCGTCGCGGGTGTTGGACCATGGGGTCCAGAACTGGTCGATCAGCGAGTGATAGGCGGCCCAGACCTCGATCCCGTCGAAGCCGCAGTCTTTCGCGCGGCGGGCCGCGGCGGCGTGGGCGTCCAGCAACTCGTTGATTTCACTGACGGTCATCCGGTGGGAGCCGTCGGAATCGTGGTAGCTTGGCCCGCCCGAAGGGCTCCAGTGCGGCTGGAAGGACAGGTCGGAATCGCCATGGGCGCCGACGTGATAGATCTGCTGGATCGCCACGGCGCCCGCGTCCTTCACCTCATCGGTGATGCGGCGGAAATGGGGGACGATGGCGTCCGATTCATGGGCGATGTTGCCGCGGGTCAGCACGCCGGTGCGATGCGCCGGGACGGGTTCGCAGACCACCATGGCCGCGCCGCCAAGTGCCCGTTCCACAAGGTATTTTCCCTGCCGCGGGCCGGGAATGCCCTGGTCCGACATGTTGTTGGTATGGGCGCCGAAGACGATGCGGTTGCGCAAGGCGTGGCCGCGCAGTTGCAGGGGAGAAGTGAGGTGGCGGTGCGTCGTCATGGCTGCCTTCCCGGGTGCTGACCGGTTCAGGAAACCCGAAAATCGACATATGTGTCAAGTTTTTCCGAAACCGGCCGGAAGAGGCTGAAAATCCATGGATTTTCCGGTCTGGAATCCGTCTGGAATCCGTCTGGCAAACGTATGGCAGAAAAAGCGAACGGGGGGCCGCGAGGACCCCCCGTTCGGGATGCGAAAGTGGCCCGGTCAGCCGGCGGAGAAGTCCCAGCCGGAAATGGCCTTGGGCTCCAGGAATTCCTCGATCCCCCAGATGCCGCCCTCGCGGGCGCGGCCCGACTGCTTGACCCCGCCGAAGAACGACCCCGCGCCGCGGGACTTGCCGTTCATCTCGACCATGCCCGAGCGCAACTGGCGGGCCAGCCGGTTCGACCGTTCCGGGCTGCCGGACTGGACGTAGTTGGTCAGGCCATAGGGCGTGTCGTTGGCGATCTGCACCGCCTGTTCCTCGGTCTCGAAGGGGATGATCGACAGGACGGGGCCGAAGATCTCTTCCTTCTCGATGGTCATGCCGGGGGTCACGTCGGCGAAGATCGTCGGCTTGACGTAGAAGCCGCGGTTGAAGCCCTCGGGCAGGCCGGGGCCGCCGGTGACGAGGCGCGCGCCTTCGTCGATGCCGATCTGGATGTAACGCTGGATCTGGTCCCACTGACGCTTGTTCACCACCGGGCCGATGTGGGGGCCGTGTTCCAGCGCCGGGCCGACCTTGATCGTCTCGGCGACTTCCTTCGCCTTGGCGACGGTCTCGTCATAGACCGAGCGCTCGACCAGCAGGCGCGAGGGCGCGTTGCAGGACTGGCCGGTGTTCTCCATCATCCGGCGGACGGAGCGTTCGACGGCCTTGGCGTCGGCGTCGGCAAATAGAAGGTTCGCCCCCTTGCCGCCCAGTTCCAGCGTGACGCGCTTCAGCGTGTCCGCCGCGGCCTTGGAGATGGCGCGGCCGGCGCGGGTCGATCCGGTGAAGGAGATCATTTCCACATCGGGATGGGTGGAAAGCTGGCTACCGACGCCCGCGCCGTCGCCGTTCACCAGGTTGAAGACGCCGGGCGGGATGCCCGCGTCATGGCAGAATTCGGCGAAGAGCATCGCGTTCAGCGGCGATTCCTCGGAGGGTTTCAGCACGCAGGTGCAACCCGCCAGCATGGCCGGAATGGCCTTCAGCGCGATCTGGTTGACCGGCCAGTTCCATGGCGTGATCAGTCCGACCACGCCGATCGGCTCCAGCGCCACGGCGGAATGCGGTGCCTGCGGGCCGAGGGGGCGGAGCCATTCGATGGTCTCGAAGGCCTTGAGGAAGTTGGTGGTGTGCCAGGGCAGGCAAGGGGCCTGGTCGGACAGCGCGAAGTCGATGGGGGCGCCCATTTCCATGGAAATCGCCTCGGCGAACTCCTGCAACCGGCGTTCGTATTGGTCGAGGATGCCGCGGACCAGCCGGGCGCGTTCCGCCGGGGGGGTGGCGGACCAGCCGGGGAAGGCGGCCTTGGCGGCGGCCACGGCGGCATCGGTATCGGCCTGGTCGCCAAGCGAGATCACCGCGCAGGGTTCCTCGGTCGAGGGGTTGATGACCTGCCAGTCGCGGGCCTTGGCGGGGGCTACCCAGCGCCCGTTGATATAGAAATCGCGCTTCGTCAGCATGGTTCTCTCCGCTGTCCGGGTGTCTTGGGGATTTGATCAAACATCGCAGGCCGCGGCGGGCTCCGCAAGCAGAGTTCCGACGGAAGGATGTCGGGAAACACTTCAATCCGGCGGGAGGCTTGGCATTCTGCCTGCCGCGTGGTTGGGAGATTTGTTCTGCTGTTGGCGGTGCGCCCGGACTTCTGTTCTATTTTAACCAAATGGTCGGGCAGGGGGATGAAACCTTGTTCCAGATCGTCTATCTGGAATGGGTCAATCTGGAGAACCTGCCATGGCCGTCCGCATCAACGACACCGCCCCCGATTTCACCGCCGAGTCGACCGCCGGAACGATCCGCTTCCATGACTGGCTTGGTGATGGATATGCGATCCTGTTCAGCCATCCGCGCGACTTCACCCCGGTCTGCACGACCGAATTCGGCGCGGTGGCGCAACTGATCCCGGAATGGCAGAAGCGCAATACCAAGGTGATCGGCGTGTCGGTCGATTCGGTCTCGGACCACGAGAAATGGAAGCGCGACATCGAGACGATCTCGGGCGCGCAGGCCGATTTCCCGATCATCGACGACAGCGACCTGACCGTCGCCAAGGCCTATGACATGCTGCCGGCGGACTATTACCTGCCGACCGAGGGCCGCACGCCGGCGCATTCGGCGACGGTGCGCACGGTCTATATCATCGGGCCGGACAAGAAGGTGCGGCTGACGCTGACCTATCCGATGTCGGTGGGCCGCAACTTCGGCGAGATCCTGCGGGCGCTGGACGCGGTGCAGGCCACCGACGGCGTGCCCTTCGCCACCCCGGCCAACTGGGTGCCGGGGCAGGACGTGATCGTGGCGACCTCGGTCCCGACCGACCAGGCGCAGGAGAAGTTCGGACCGCTGGACATCAAGCTGCCCTATCTGCGCTACACCAAGCGGCCGGTGTGACCGGAACCCACGGCTGAAAGGACGGCGCCCGCGAGGAGGACTCGCGGGCGTTTTCATGTGTGGCGGGGCGGGCGCTGGCTTACTCCGCCGGAACCGGCACCTGTTGCGGGACGGGCCGTGCGGCGGTGCGCTGGTAGCGGGAATAGCCGAGGTCCGAGGCGTCGATCTCGGGCATGTGGCCCGAGACCATGTCGGCGATGACGCGGGCCGAGCCGGTGGACATGGTCCAGCCCAGGGTGCCGTGGCCGGTGTTGAGGAACAGTCCCTTGACCGGGGTGGCGCCGATGACCGGGGTGCCGTCGGGCGTCATCGGGCGCAGGCCCGACCAGAAGGTGGCTTGCGACAGGTCGCCGCCGGGGAACAGGTCCGAGACCGAATGCTCCAGCGTGCGGCGGCGGGCCGGTTCCAGCCGGTTGTTGTAGCCCGAGATTTCCGCCATGCCGCCGACGCGGATGCGGTCGCCCAGCCGGGTGATGGCGATCTTGTAGCTTTCGTCCATCACGGTGGATTCGGGGGCAAGCGAGGCGTCGGCGATCGGGATGGTCAGCGAGTAGCCCTTGACCGGATAGACCGGCAGGCGGATGCCATGCGGGCGCAGCAGCAGCGGGCTGTGGCTTCCGAGCGCCATGACCACGGCATCGGCCTTGATCGTGCCCTTGTCGGTGGCGACGCCGGTGGCGCGGCCGCCCTCGGTCTCCACCCGCAGGATGGTTTCGCCCCAGCGGAAGATGACGCCCTTTTCCGCCGCCAGCGCCGACAGCGCATTGGTGAACTTGAAGCAGTCGCCGGTCTCGTCCAGGGGCGTCAGCAGTCCGCCGACGATCTTGTCGCGGGCGCGGGCCAGCGCCGGTTCCTGCGCGATGCAGCCCGCCGGGTCCAGCACCTGGCAGGGGATGCCGTCGGCGTTCAGCGCCTTCACATCCTTGGCCGAGGCTTCCAACTGCGCCTCGGTGCGGAACAGTTGCAGCGTGCCCTTCATCCGTTCGTCATAGGCGATCCCGGTGTCCTCGCGCAGCGCGGCCAGCGAGAGGCGGCTGTAATCGGCCAGCCGCAGCATCCGGCTCTTGTTCAGGGCATAGCGGTCCGAGGTGCAGTTGCGCAGCATCCGCACCAGCCAGGAGACCATCGCGCCATCGACCTTGGGCCGCAGGATCAGCGGCGCGTGTTCCATCAAGAGCCACTTGATCGCCTTCTTCGGGATGCCCGGCGCCGCCCAGGGGGAGCAATAGCCGAAGGACACCTCGCCCGCATTGGCGAAAGAGGTCTCCAGCGCGGGGCCGGTCTGACGGTCGATCACCGTGACCTCATGGCCCGCTTTGGCCAGATACCAGGCCGAAGTCACACCGATGACACCTGCACCAAGGACGACGACGCGCATGGGATTCTCCTGTTCGCGGAAGCGTTCGGGAGAGAATAGCGACTCTGCGGGAAAGGATTTGGTGAAGTTGCCGGAGATTTCTTCGGTTATGCGAAGGATATTCGAACTATATGCGTTTTGAAAGAATGAATCACCGGATCATCGGGAGAAGACGAAAGAAAAGCCCCGGCGTTTCCGCCGGGGCCTGTGCTTGCGGTGAAGCGGGGCTCAGCCCTCGACTTCCTCTTTCTTCTCCGGGGCGAGTTCCGCGCCGGTCTCCTGGTCGACCATCTTCATGCCGAGGCGCACCTTGCCGCGGTCGTCGAAGCCCAGCAGTTTCACCTTCACTTCCTGACCCTCTTTCAGGATCTCGTTCGGGTGGTTCAACCGCTTGTTGGCGATCTGGGAGACGTGGACCAGGCCGTCGCGCTTGCCGAAGAAGTTCACGAAGGCACCGAAATCGACCAGTTTCACCACCTTGCCGGTGTAGATCTGGCCCTCTTCCGGCTCTGCCACGATCGACCAGATCATGTCATGCGCCTTCTTGATCGCCGCGGCGTCGGACGAGGCGATCTTGATCACGCCGTCGTCGTTGATGTCGACCTTGGCGCCCGAGACTTCCACGATCTCGCGGATGACCTTGCCGCCCGAGCCGATCACTTCGCGGATCTTGTCGGTGGGAATGGTCAGCGTCTCGATCTTCGGCGCATAGGCCGAGAAGCCCTGCGGCGCCGAGAGGGTCTTGGCCATCTCGCCCAGGATGTGCAGACGGCCGTCGCGGGCCTGCGCCAGCGCCTGTTTCATGATGGCAGGCGTGATGCCCGCAACCTTGATGTCCATCTGCAAGGAGGTGATCCCCTCGGCGGTGCCCGCGACCTTGAAGTCCATGTCGCCGAGGTGATCCTCGTCGCCGAGGATGTCGGTCAGCACGGCGTATTTGCCGTCATCTTCCAGGATCAGACCCATGGCGACACCGGCGACCGGCGCCTTCAGCGGCACGCCCGCATCCAGCATCGACAGGGAGCCGCCGCAGACCGTGGCCATCGAGGACGAGCCGTTCGATTCGGTGATCTCCGACACGATGCGAACCGTGTAGGGGAAGTCGGTCGGGGCGGGCAGGACGGCCTGCAGCGCGCGCCATGCCAGCTTGCCGTGGCCGATCTCGCGGCGGCCGGGGCTGCCGACACGGCCCACTTCGCCGACCGAATAGGGCGGGAAGTTGTAGTGCAGCAGGAAGTTGGAACGGTAGTTGCCGTTCAGCGCGTCGATGATCTGCTCATCCTCGCCGGTGCCCAGCGTGGTGACGCAGATGGATTGCGTCTCGCCGCGGGTGAACAGGGCCGAGCCATGGGTGCGCGGCAGGACGCCGGTTTCCACCACGATCGGGCGCACGGTTTTCGTATCGCGGCCGTCGATGCGGGTGCCGGTCTTGACCACGTCGCCGCGCAGGATGTCCGATTCCAGCTTCTTGATCGCCGAGCCGAGGTTGGCGTCCGCCTTGTCCTCTTCCGGCAGCGCGGCCGAGATCGCCTCGACGGCGGCCGCGATGGCGTTGGTGCGTTCCTGCTTGTCCTTCAGGGCGAAGGCGGCGCGCATCTGCTTTTCGCCGGCCTTCTTCACCTTGGCATAGAGGCCGGAATAGTCCGGGGGCGAGAAGTCGAAGGGTTCCTTGGCGGTCTCTTCGGCGAAGTCGATGATCAGGTCGATCACCGGCTGCATCTGCTCGTGGCCGAATACCACGGCGCCCAGCATTTCCTCTTCGCTCAGTTCATAGGCCTCGGACTCCACCATCATCACGGCGTCTTTGGTGCCCGCGACGACGAGGTCGAGCCGCTGCTCGGGCTTGGAGCGCAGCTGGGTCATGTCGTCCATCGGCGGGTTCAGCACATACTGGCCGTCGACGAAGCCGACGCGCGCGGCGCCGATCGGGCCCATGAAGGGCACGCCCGAGATGGTCAGCGCGGCCGAGGCCGCGATCATCGCCACGATGTCGGGGTCGTTGTGCAGGTCGCAGGACAGCACGGTGGCCATCACCAGCACTTCGTTCTTGAAGCCCGGCACGAAGAGCGGGCGGCAGGGCCGGTCGATCAGGCGGGAGACCAGGGTCTCCTTTTCGGACGGACGCGCCTCGCGCTTGAAGAAGCCGCCGGGGATCTTGCCCGCGGCATAGTATTTTTCCTGATAATGCACGGTCAGGGGGAAGAAGTCCTGTCCCGGCTTCGGCGCCTTGGCGAAGGTCACGTTCGCCATCACCTGGGTGTCGCCGAGGGTGGCGACGACCGAGCCATCGGCCTGGCGCGCAACCTTCCCCGTTTCCAGAGTGAGCGTCTCATTGCCCCACTGGATGGATTTTTTCGTCACGTTGAACATATGTCGTTTCCTCTGAGGGCGTCCGGCCCCTGCCGGTGCCCCATGTCCGGCGGCCCCATTGCCGCCCTTTCCCCCGATCCTGATGCATGTGCCCCGGGGGCGGGCCTCACGTCGCAGATGGGGGCGGGCCATACAGGAAAACAGGGGGGTTGGGAAGGGTCAGTCGTCGGGTGGCGGATGGGCATCGTCCGGGAGGGGCCTCATCGCACGCCCTGCTGCCCGAAACGAAAACGCCCGCACCTTGCGGCACGGGCGTTTCCTGAAATCGGTCGCTGCGATCAGCGGCGCAGGCCGAGGCGGCCGATCAGCGCGGTGTAGCGCGCTTCGTCCTTGGCCTTCAGGTAGTCCAGCAGCTTGCGGCGCTGCGCCACCAGCATCAGGAGGCCACGGCGGGAGTGGTTGTCCTTCTTGTGGCTCTTGAAATGCTCGGTCAGCGTGGCGATGCGGCTGGACAGGATGGCGACCTGCACTTCGGGCGAGCCGGTGTCGCCTTCCTTGGTCGCGTATTCCTTGATCAGGCGGGTCTTCTCTTCGACAGTGATCGACATCGGGGTCTCCTGTTCGTCAAAGGGTCATGGCGCAAGCCGGGATGTCGTCCAGCAGGGCCCTTGGAGGCTCCGCCGCTCGGGCGGATGGGGGCCTATAGGGCCTGCCGTGCGAAAAGGAAAGCCCGTTGTGGGGCGCGGCGCGGCGGGGATGCGCGGCATTTGCCTGAAGTTTGCGCAACTCCGGGGTGTGCGGCCCTTTCCCTGTTCCGGTTTTTCTGTTATGAGATTTCATGATTTTCCGTTCATGTTCATATGGTTAACGGAAAAATAGTTAACACCGCAGGGGGCGGTGTGTGTAAGGGGTGACGGGACATGCTGACTCTGTTCGGCCTGCTTGGCGCGGTACTGGCCGGAATGCTGACGGAAGCGGCCCTGGCGCTGACCGAGCCGGGTGCCGCGAAGGGCGGCGGCGATGACGGCGGTGGCGGGATGCAGGACTCAGATGAGGCGGCCCCGCTGCACGAGCGGGACGATCTCATTGAATCGGATGACATTCCCGATCCGCCGGATGCCCCCATGGTCCTGCATGGCGGCGATGGCGACGACCTGCTTCGCGGCGGTGGCGGCGCCGACACCATCACCGGCGGCGCGGGCAACGACCAGATCGACGCGGGCGGCGGCGATGACGATCTGGACGGCGGCGACGGGGATGACATCATCTGGGCGGGCGATGGCGGAGACAGGCTGTCGGGCGGCGCGGGCATGGATGTGCTGCACGGGCAGGCCGGGGACGACAGCATCTGGGGCGGTGAGGGCGATGATTCGCTTTGCGGCCACGAAGGCGATGACAGCATCGCCGGAGGGGCGGGCCGGGATACGCTGATCGGCGGCACCGGCGACGACACGCTGGACGGCGGCGAGGATGCCGACTGGCTGGCGGGGGGCGAAGGCGATGACCTGCTGATCGGCGGCGCGGAGGGCGACACGCTGGATGGCGGCGACGGGAACGACACGCTTTACGGCGCCTTCCCTGAGGGCGACGACGGCGCGGTCGATTTCCTGAACGGCGGGGATGGCGACGACCTGCTGGTGCTTGGCGCGGGCGATCAGGGCAGCGGCGGCGCGGGGGCGGATGTCTTCGCGCTTGGCCAGTGGCTCGGCGATGGCGGCTTCGCCACGATCACCGACTACGATGCGGCGGAGGACAGGATCGTGGTGGTCTACGATGCCGCCCTTCATGCCGAGCCGCTGCTGACACTGGCGCCGGTGGAGGGAACAGGGGATGTTCGGATCCTGCTGGACGGTCAGGCCGTGGGCCTCGTCACCGGCGGCGCGGGCCTGTCGGCGGGCAACATCACGCTGCGGGCGGCCTGATCCACGGGGCAGGGGCGCAGTCGCTGCGGACATAGAGCGGATGCCGGGGCTGCCCGGTCCCGGTCAGCCCCAGATGCAGGAGCGGCTTGCCGCTGGCGCGCAGCAGGGCCTCGGCTTCCGCTGCGCGGCCCCGCAGGGCGCCGTGATTGCCCCAGGCGCAGATCACCGCATCGGCCCAAAGCGCGCTTGCCGCCAGCATCCGGTCGTTGTCGGGGCCAACCGGATCTGCCGCTGCGCGCAGGGCCCGCGGATCGGTGGCGCGGAAGGCGAACAGGTTCGCCACCCGGAACGCGCCCTGCCGCAGGACGCGCGCCCGCGCCTCGCAGCGCGCCACGGTCGGGTCGTTGCGCAACTCGCTGGCGGTGGAGGGGTTCAGCATCACGAAGAGGAGCCGCGGCGCGGTGGCGTCCCATTCCCGTGTCAGCAGGTAGCGGAAGGTTTCGCAGGGGGAATAGACGGCGGAGGAGGTGGTGCCGTTGTTGCTGTGGCTGCGGGTGATCATGCGCGGCGCCCCGCCGGACAGTCGGAATGAGTATTTTCGCCAAGGTGAAACGGCAGGGGCCTTGCGCCCGGCCGCGGCTTTGCGCGACCCCTCACCGCACGAAGACGCGGGAGGGGTGCAGTTCCCCGCCCATGTAGCGGCCCACGGCCACCGCCTGCCCGTCCAGGCTGGCCCAGGCTTCCTCGCCATAGGGCAGGTGGCCCAGCACCTGGCCGGGGTTGCCGTTGCGCAGCCGCACCGCGCCTTCCGGTGTGGCCCGCAGTTCCGGCAGACCGGAGAGGCCCAGTTCCAGCGGCTGCAACAGCGCGTCGATGGCCTCGGTTCGCGCCAGCGCCTCGATCTGCTCCATCGTGCAGGCCCGGCCGGTGGAGAACGGCCCCGACCATTCCCGCCGCAGCCATTGTACATGTCCAAGGCAGCCAAGGTCGCGGCCCAGGTCGCGGGCGATGGCGCGGACATAGCCGCCCTTGCCGCAGACCATCTCGAATTCCGCATGATCGGCGTCGGGGCGGGCCAGCAGTTCCAGCCGTTCGACGAACAGCGGCCGGGCGGCAAGGTCCATCTCCACCCCCTCGCGGGCGAGGTCGTAGGCGCGCTCGCCATCGACCTTCACCGCCGAGACCTGCGGCGGCACTTGCAGGATGTTGCCGCGGAAGGCGGGCAGGGTGGCGTGGATATCGGCATCCGAGGGGCGGAGCGCCGAGGTCCGCAATACCTCGCCCGCGGCATCGTCGGTGGAGGTTTCGGCCCCGAAGGCCACCCTGAAGCGATAGCCCTTCCGCGCGTCCATGATCAGCGGCACGGTCTTGGTGGCCTCGCCCAGGGCCACGGCCAGCACGCCGGTGGCATCGGGGTCCAGCGTCCCCGCGTGCCCCGCCTTCTGGGCCTGGAAGGCCCAGCGGACCTTGCCCACCACATCGGTCGATCCCATGCCCGCGGGCTTGTCGACGATCACCCAGCCATGCACCGGGCGGCCCTTCTTCGTCTTCGCCATCGCCTAGCCCTTCGGAACGACGGTGCCGACGATCGGCCCCATCGGGAAGCCGCCGTCATGCCGCCCGAGCGCGGGCGCGTAGAGGCGCGAGATGTTGCCGTCGAAATACAGCGCCTCGGGCAGGCCCAGATGGTCGCGGAAGAAGCGGGCGAAGAGGTGGAAGTTCACCTTGTCGTTCGAGACGGCGAAGACGGCGCGGCGGCCGTCGGCGCTGACGCCCACGCCGTTCCTGACGTTCAGGCTGTCGCTGGCGGGCAGGAAGCGGGGATGCAGCTTGCCGCCGATCACCAGCATCGGGCCGGACTGGGTGGCGTAGCGGCAGTCCGGGGTCTCGGCGGCGAAGCGGCGGCTTTCGATCACCCGGAAGCCCTGTCCCGGGTTGCCCCAGCAGAAGACGCCGTTCGGCAGCAGGCCGAAGTTCCCCGGCCCGGCGCGGGTGACCAGCGGTGCGGTCTCCACCCCTTCGCCGATGAACAGGCCCACGGGGGACAGGTCGCGGTGATACATGCCGGCGTTCATGGCGAAGTCGAGCTGCTTTTCCTCGCCCGCCAGCACCTCGTCCACCGCGCGGAAACTGCCCAGCGGGCCGTCCGTGCCATCGTGGAACAGCCGCAGGTCGTCTTCAGCGGCCACCTCGCAAAGGGTGAAGGATGCGCCTTCGAACATGTCGTCCCGGCAGGTGGTCGCCCCCGCAGCCTGCGGCGCCAGCAGGACCAGCAGAGCCAGCAGGAAGCGCATCAGTCGTCCCCGTCCTCGTCGGCGGCGAGGTCGCGCTGCACCGAGGGGTCGGCGAACAGCCGCCGCGTCTCGTCCAGCCGGTCGAAGGTCTCGTCGGGGCGGAAGCGCAGGTCGGGGGCGTATTTCAGCGTCAGTTCGGCGCCGATGCGGCGGCGGAGTTCGCCCTTGTTGCGGGCCAGCGCCTTGATCGCCTCTTCCACCGGGCCGGAGCCCAGCAGCGGCATGACATAGACGGTGCAGACCTTCAGGTCGGGCGAGCAGGAGACCTCGCCCACGGTGATCGGCATGGCGTTCAGCACGGGGTCGTGGATTTCCGCCCGGTTCAGCACGTCCGAGAGCGTGCGGCGGATCAACTCGCCGACGCGCAGCTGGCGCTGCGAGGGGCCTGCGGCCTGGGAAAAGCGTTTCTGGGACATGGCACCCTCACATAGGGCCTTTCGCTTCGCCCCGCAACGGCGGCTTGCGGCGGGCGGCAAGGGGGCGCTAAAGCGGTCTGGCAGCAACAGGGGGCGGAGACATGGGCGATTTGCCGGGCATCGTGGTCACGGGCGCATCGGGCCGGATGGGGCAGATGCTGGTCAGGACGATTGCCGCCAGCGGCAAGGCCCGGCTTGCGGGCTGCATCGAGCGGCAGGGCCATCCCTGGATCGGCCGTGACATCGGCGAATGCATGGGCGGCGGGCCGTTGGGCGTGGCCGTGACCGACGATGCGCTTGAGGCATTTGCCGGGGCGCAGGGCGTGGTGGATTTCACTTCGCCCGAGGCGACGGTGGAGTTCGCGGCTTTGGCGGCGCAGGCGCGGCTGGTGCATGTGATCGGCACGACCGGGTTGGGCCCGGAACATCTGGCGAGGATCGAGGCGGCCTCGCGCCATGCGGTGATCGTGCGTGCGGGAAACATGTCGCTGGGGGTGAACCTGCTGGTGCGGTTGACGCAGAAGGTGGCGGAGGCGCTGGACGAGGACTGGGATGTCGAGGTGGTCGAGGCGCATCACCGGATGAAGGTGGACGCGCCTTCCGGCACCGCGCTGATGCTGGGCCGCGCGGCGGCCGAGGGCCGCGGGGTGCGGCTTGAGGATGCCATGGTTTCCGGCCGGGACGGCATCACCGGGGCGCGGGAACGCGGCAGCATCGGCTTCAGCGCCATCCGCGGCGGCGATGTGGTGGGCGAGCATGACGTGATCTTCGCGGCGGATGGCGAGCGGGTGGTGCTGCGCCATCTGGCCACCGACCGGGGGATCTTCGCCCGCGGCGCGCTGAGGGCGGTGTTGTGGGGGCAGGGCAGGAAGCCCGGCCAGTATGACATGATGGACGTGCTGGGGCTGTAAGTGCGCGATTTTTCGACGAAAAATCGCAGGGGCTGGTCAGAAATCGACCGCCAGCCCCTTCTTCTCCCAATCGCCGTAGCGCACCGCCTCCAGCCCCTGCTTGCGGCCGCCGAGTTCGGGCGGCAGGTCCAGCGGCCTGGCGGTGCGGCGGCGCTCCTCGGCCTCGGCCAGGGCGCGCAGGGCTTCGGGGGGCAGGTCTCCCGTGGCTTCGGGCGGGCTGTCTTCGGGCATCGTCGGGTTCCTTCCGTCTTCGGGATGATATAGGCCCGGGGAAGCGAAAGGGGAAGCGATGGCCGAGGGTGTGAAGGCGCGGGCGGCGGCGGTGGCGATGCTGGATGCCGTGCTGGGCGAGGGGCGGATGCTGGCCGAGGCCGCAGAGCCGGGGCTGCCGCCCGAGGATCGCGCGCGGGCGTTGCGGCTGGCGGCGGCGGTGTTGCGGCGGCTGGAGCCGGCGGACCGGGCGCTGGCGGCGCATCTGCGCAAGCGGCCTCATCTGCGGGCGATGAACATCCTGCGGCTGGCGGTGGTAGAGCGGTCGCTGGGCGGGCCGGGGCATGGCGTTGTCAATGCGGCGGTGGAGATCGCGCGGGCGGGCCGCAAGACGGCGCATCTGGCGGGGCTGGTGAATGCGGTGCTGCGGGCGGTGCCCGAGGGGCCTTTGCCCGGGGTGCAGAAGTTGCCGCGCTGGCTGCGGCAACCGCTGGTCCATGGCTGGGGGCGCGAGGTGGTGGCGGGGATCGAGGCGGTTCATGCCGCCGAGCCTCCGCTGGACCTGACGCTGCGGCCCGGGATGGAGGCGCCGGAGGGCGAGACGCTGCCGACCGACAGCCTGCGGCTGGTCTCGGGCGGGCAGGTCTCGGCCCTGCCGGGCTATGCGGCGGGCGGCTGGTGGGTGCAGGATGCCGCCGCGGCGCTGCCCGCGCGGCTGCTGGATGCGCGGCCCGGAGAGCGGGTGCTGGACCTCTGCGCCGCGCCGGGGGGCAAGACGCTGCAACTGGCGGCTGCGGGGGCCTCGGTCGTGGCGCTGGATGTATCGGAGGCGCGGCTTGCGCGGCTGCGCGAGAACCTTGCGCGCACGGGGCTGGCGGCGGAAGTGGTGGCGGCGGATGCGCTGGCGTGGCAGCCGGGCGAGGCTTTCGATGCCATCCTGCTGGACGCGCCCTGTTCGGCGACCGGCACGATCCGGCGGCACCCGGAACTGCCCTTCGTCAAGGATGGCGCTGACCTGCCCGCGCTGGTGGCGCTTCAGGCGCGGCTGATCGACCGGGCGCTCGGCTGGCTGAAGCCGGGGGGGCGGCTGGTCTTCGCCACCTGCTCGCTGCTGCCGGAAGAGGGCGAGGGGCAACTGACGGGCGTGCTGGCGCGGCACCCGGGGCTGCGGGCGGAGCGGGTGGATCTGTCCGGAGTGGAAGACGGATGGTGGACCGAGGCCGGGGGGCTGAGGACGCGGCCGGACCATTGGGCGGAGCGCGGCGGAATGGACGGGTTCTTCATGGCGCGGCTGCGCGCGGCGGGGTGAAACCCGACCTACGGGTGAAGCCTGACGGCAAGCATCCGGCCGGTGAGATGGGCCGCATCCTCGGTCAGGATCAGCTCGCCTTCCGCTACGGGATGACCGTTCACCATGGCCGGGCCGAGGGCGTAAAGCGCCAGAAGGCCGCCTGCGGGCAGGGTGCCGTCCGCTTCCACCGTGACTTGCGGCAGGGGCAGGGAACGTGCGGTCATCACGTTGAAATCGTCGGAGGGCCGGCCGTTGGTGCCCGTCGCGATGACGGTCACGTCTCCGGGAAAGGCGACGGGGACAAGCGGTGCGCAGGTCAGATCCACGCCGGGGCCGGTCAGCCGGAAGCCGGGGCCGGTGAGGACGGTCAGGTTCCGCTCAACCCCGGGAAAGACGGAAAACGCGCCGTCCTCCACCACCGAGGCGCGGGAGAGCCGGACCAGCAGCGCGCCGTCGCGCTCCAGCCGCCACAACTCGGTCGTGGTGCCCTTGCCGTTCTTCCACGGCTGGACGGTGTAGTCGGAGGGGTGCAGGTGGATCATGGGGCAGGCATAGCACGGCGGGCGGGCTTTGCCATCGGGTGCGGTCGTGCTTTACCGGGCAAAGGAGGTGCCGATGCAGGATGATTTGCGGCTGGAGGAACTGGCCTTGCCGGTGGTGACCGGCCGGCTGGTGCTGCGGCGCTTCGTGCCCGAGGACTTCGATGCCTTTGCCGATTGGCACGGGCGGGACGAGGTCTATCGTTACCTTTACCAGCCCGTGCCGGGGCCTGAAGCTTTGCAGGCGAAGTTCGCGGCGGCGCTGCAGGGACCGTTTGTCGGTGACGGCGACGAACTGCGGCTGGCAGTGGTGCCACGGCAGGGCGGCGCGGCCCTTGGGCAGGTGAAACTGCGGATCGCCTACAGGGCCGCGTTGCAGGGCGAGATCGGCTATATCTTCCATCCCGATGCCGGTGGCCGGGGCTATGCGACCGAGGCGGTTTCGGCGCTGCTGGACTTCGGCTTCGGGGAATGCGGGTTCCATCGGCTCTTCGCCCGGCTGGACCCGGAGAACCGCGGCTCGGTCGGGGTGGTGGAGCGGCTGGGGCTGCGGCGCGAGGCGCATTTCCGGCAGAACGACCGTTTCGGCGGGCGGTGGGGCGACGAGATGGTCTATGCGGTGCTGCGCGGGGAATGGGAGGCGAGGGCGGCCATGGGGTGAATCCCGGCTCTGCCGGTCATTCGGCGACCTTTGGGCCAAGGACCGGCGGGACGGCCTCCGGTGCCAGTTCCTCGAAGTCGAAATTGTCCAGCCGCCGGGCGCGCTTGGTGGCCTTGTCCGAGGAGATGCGGATCTCCTCGATGTCCTTCGCGGCCTGCGAGAAATGGCGGTCCAGGTTGCCGACGCGATCCGACAGGCGCTCAATATCGGTGTAGAGCAGCGACAGTTCCTTGCGGATCGCGCCCGCCTGTTCGCGCATCCGCGCATCCTTCAGGATGGCCCGCATGGTGTTCAGCGTGGCCATGCAGGTGGTGGGCGAGACGATCCAGACCTTCAGCGCAAAGCCTTCGCGCACGGTGTCGGGGAAGTTGGCGTGCAACTCGGCATAGACCGCCTCGGAGGGCAGGAACATCAGCGCGCCGTCGGCGGTTTCGCCCTCGATGATGTAGCGCTCGGCAATGGCGCGCAGATGGGCGCGGACGGCGGTTTTCAGCAGTCCGGCGGCTTCCTGCTGCGCGCGCGGCGTGTCGGCGCGGCGCAGGGCCTCATAGGCCTCCAGCGGGAATTTGGCGTCGATGACGATGGGGCCGGGCGGATTGGGCAGGTGGATCAGGCAGTCCGCCCGCCGCCCGTTGGAAAGCGTGGCCTGCATGGTATAGGCGTCGGAGGGCAGGGCCTTCTGCACGATGTCGTGCAACTGGATCTCGCCGAAGGCGCCGCGGGTCTGCTTGTTCGACAGGATGTCCTGCAAGGACAGCACATTGCCCGACAGCTTCTCGATATTGGCCTGCGCCTTGTCGATGGTTTCCAGCCTTTGCTGGAGTTCCCCGAGGGAACGGGCGGTGCGGGTGGAAGTGCCGTGCAGCGATTCCGTCATCTGGCGCTGCACATCGGCGAGGCGGGTCTCCATCAGGTGCAGCATCGAGGTCTGGCTGGCGGCCTGCGCCTCGGCCACATGGGTCAGCCCGCCCGCCAGCCGTTCCTGCGACTCGCCCACCGACTGGACCTTGTGGGAAAGCCATGCAACCTCGCGCATCAGCGGCTCGGCGCTGGCCGAGGCGCGCGAGGCGGCGCGAAGAATGAGCGCGAGGAAGGCAAGCAGGACCAGCGCCACCGCCCCGAGAAGCAGGACCTCGGGCGCGTTCCACGGATAGCTTTGGCCGAACAGGGTGATCATCGGCGGCCGAACAGACGTTCGATGTCGTGCAGCTTCAGCTCCACCCAGGTCGGGCGGCCATGGTTGCACTGGCCGGAGTTCGGCGTGGCCTCCATCTCGCGCAGCAGCGCGTTCATCTCTTCCGGGCGCATCTGGCGGCCCGAGCGGACCGAGCTGTGGCAGGCCATGCGCGACAGCACCGCGTCGATGCGGGCGCGGGTCAGGTGGCTGTGGCCGCTGTCGGCCAGTTCGTCGAGGATGTCGCGCAGGAGGGCCTCGCCGTTGACCGGGCCGAGGATGGCGGGCGTTTCGGTGATGGCGACGGTGCTGCCGCCGAAGGGTTCGACGGCCAGCCCGGCCTCGGCCAGCGTGGCGGCGGCGGAAAGGATCAGCGCGGCATCGGCGGGGGAAAGCGTGACGATTTCCGGGATCAACAGCGGCTGGCGGGCGATGCCGCGTTCAGCCATCTGCGCCTTCAGCCGTTCGTAGACCAGACGCTCATGCGCGGCGTGCTGGTCGACGATGACGATGCCGTCGGCGGTCTGGGCGACGATCCAGTTCTCGTGCAGTTGCGCGCGGGCGGCGCCGAGGGGGTGGGCCTGTTCCGGGGGCGCCTCGACGGTTGGCTGGGCCAGCGTCTCGGCCACGCGGGCCATCGGGGCCTCGGCAAAGCCTTGCGGGGCGGGGGCCTGGAAGGCGAAGGCCTGGGCGAGGGTCTGCTGGCGCGGCGGTTCGGGGCGGAAGGCGGCCAGCGTCTCCGTGGCGACGGTGGTCGAGGCGCGATGCCCCGCGCCTACCAGCGCCGTCCGCAGCGCGGTGATGATCAGGCTGCGCGCGGCATCGGGTTCGCGGAAGCGGACCTCGGCCTTGGCGGGGTGGACGTTCACATCCACCCGCTCGGGGTCGACGATCAGGTTCAGCACCGCCGCCGGGTGGCGGTCGCGCGACAGCACGTCGAAATAGGCGGCCCGCAGCGCGCCGAGGAGCAGGCGGTCGGTGACCGGGCGGCCGTTGACGAAAAGATATTGCTGGGCCGAGGAGCCGCGCGAATAGGTTGGCAGCGCGGCATAGCCCGCCAGCCGCAGTCCGTCGCGACTGGCGTCGATCGCCATGGCGTTGGCGGTGAAATCGGCGCCCAGAAGCCGGGTCAGGCGGCGGTGCAGCGCGTCGAACAGGTCGCCCGGCTCCGGGTCCAGCCGCAGGATCGTGCGGGGGCCGTCGGGGGTGATCTCCGACAGGGTGAAGCCCACGGTGGGTTCCGCCATGGCGAGGCGCTTGACGACTTCGTGGATCGCCTGTGCCTCGGCCCGGTCGCTGCGCAGGAACTTCAGCCGCGCCGGGGTGGCGTGGAACAGGTCGCGCATCTCGGCCACCGTGCCGCGGGTCAGGGCGGCGGGCTTCGGGGGCGAGAGGCGGCCGCCGTCGCAGGCGATCTGCGCGGCATCCCGCCCCTCGGCGCGCGAGGTAAGGGTCAGCCGCCCCACCGCGCCGAGCGAGGGCAGCGCCTCGCCCCGGAAGCCGAAGGAGCGGATGTCCAGAAGGTCCGCCCCGTCGATCTTCGATGTGGCATGGCGGGTCAGCGCCAGCGGCAGGTCGTCGGCCGTCATGCCGCAGCCGTCGTCGGTGACCCGGATCAGCGTCTTGCCGCCGTCGGCATAATCCACCGAAATCCGGCCCGCGCCCGCATCCAGCGCGTTCTCCACCAGCTCCTTCACCGCCGAGGCCGGGCGTTCCACCACCTCGCCCGCCGCGATGCGGTTGATCGCGGCCTCATCCAGTTGCCGGATGACCGGACGGCCGGAGGCGCCCGCTATCTTGGGGGTATGAAGCGTCATCCGACGATATCTAGCAGGCGGGGGTGAGTCGGGGAAGGGCCGGCTCTCAAAGCCCGGCCGGTTGGCCCACCACCACGAAATGCAGTTCCTCCGGCAGGAAGATGCGTTGCGCCACGCGGCGGATGTCTTCCATCGTCACCGCCTCGATCTTCTCGTTGCGGGTCACGGCATAGTCGATCGGCAGGTTCGCCATCTGCATCCCGACCAGCACATTGGCGATGTTGCGGTTGCCGACGAAGCGCAGGGGATAGCTGCCGGTCAGGTAGGTCTTCACCTCTTCCAGTTCCGCAGGCGCCAGACCCTCAGCGGCGATCCTTTCCCATTCGGAACGGATCACCGCGATCGCCTCGGCCACCTTGTCGTTCGAGGCGGAGAACTGGCCCAGATAGGTTTCGGCATGATCCATCGGCACCAGATAGGTGCCGATGCCATAGGTCAGGCCGCGCTTTTCGCGGACCTCCTTCATCAGCCTGGCCGAGAAGCGGCCGCCGCCCATGGCCTCGTTCAGGATATAGGCGGCGAAGAAATCCGGGTCGTCGCGGGTGATGCCGCGGTGGCCGAAGAACACCACCGACTGCGGCGAGGGGAATTGCTCGACCGTCACGCCGGGTTGCAGCAGCCAGGGCGCGCGGTCCGGCATCGGGGCGCCGGTGGCGGGAAGGTCGGCGAAAAGCGTGTCCAGAAGCGTGGCCAGTTCCGCCGCGGTGATGTCGCCCGAGGCGGCGACATAGATCCGGTCATGCGCCATCGCGCCCTTGTGGGCGGCGAGGATGTCCTCGCGGGTCAGGGCGGCGAGGCTTTCGGGCGTGCCCTCCTTCGCCGTGCCATAGGGATGGTCGCCGAAGGCCAGCCGGTCGAAGGCCTTCGGCGCCAGCGCCTCGGGCGATTTCTCGTCGGCGCGCAGGCCGGAAAGGACCTGTTCGCGCACCCGGTCCAGCGCCGGCTGGTCGAAGCGCGGGTTGACCAGCGCCTCGTGCAGAAGCGCCACGGCCTGATCGCGGGTCTCGGTCAGCATCCGGGCCGAGACCGAGACGGAATCGTTGCCTGCGTCGAAGGAGAAGCTGGCGGCAAGGCTGTCGCGCGCCTCGGCGAAGGCGCGGCTGTCCATCTCGCCCGCGCCTTCCTCGATCAGGCCGGTCATCAGGTAGGTGGCGCCGCGTTTGCCCGGCGCATCCAGCGAGGCGCCGCCCTTGAACACGATCTCAAGCGCGACGAAGGGGATGCCGTGGTCCTCGACCAGCCAGGCGGTGACGCCGCCGGGCGAGGTGACTTCCTGGATGTTCAGCTCGGCCCGTGCGGGCAGGGCGAGCGAGAGGGCGACGGCAAGGGCCAGCCCGAGGCGGTGGAGGATGGTCATTGCTGGATCTCCTCGGGCATCGGTTCGGGCATGTCGTCAGCCGGGCCCCCGGCGGGCGCGTCCCCGGTCTCGGCCGGGTCTTCGGGGTGGACCAGCCAGGCGGTGACGGCCTTGTTGCGGTCCAGCACTCTGGCGGCGATGGCCTGCACATCCTCCATGGTGACGGCGGAAAGCACGTCGTCCCAGTCTTGCACGTCCTTGATGCCCAGCCCGATGGTCAGTTCCTCGCCATAGGCCTGCGCGAGGCCGCGGATGTTGTCGCGGGCGTAGATCTCGGCGGCGCGGATCTGGGTGCGGATGCGGTCGAAGGCCGCCGGATCCGGCCCCTTGGCGATGAAATCGGCCAGTGCGGCGTCCAGCGCGGCCTCGGCCTCTTCAAGCGAGACACCCGGGGCGGGGATGACGATCAGGCCGAAGGTGGTGTCGTCGATGGCGGTGCCATTGTAATAGGCGGCGGTATAGACGGCGGTCTGCGTGTCGAACTGCAACGCCCGGGCAAGGTGCGAGGTCTGGCCGTCGCCGCCCAGCAATTCGGCCAGGATGGTCAGGGCGGCGGCGTCCTGCTGCGCGCCCGGGTCGCGTTCCGGGGCAAGATAGGTGCGGAAGACATAGGGGTTCGAGACCCTCTCGTCGGCCATGGTGATCCGGCGTTCGGACAGTTGCGGCGGCTCCTGCGGGCGCAGGCGGGGCGCGATGCCGTCCGAGGGCGCGATGGGGCCGTAATATTTCTCGGCCAGTTCGCGCACATGCTCGGGCGTGGCGTCGCCCGCGATGATCAGGATCGCGTTGTTCGGGGCGTAGTATTTCACATACCAGGCCAGCGCATCCTCGCGGGTCAGCCCCTCCATCTCGTGCCGCCAGCCGATCACCGGGATGCCGTAGCGGTGGTTCAGGAACTGCGCCGCACGCATCTGTTCGTTCATCAGGGCGCCGGGATCGCTGTCGGTCCGCTGGGCGCGTTCCTCCAGAATCACCTGCCGCTCGGTCACCACGTCATCCTCGGTCATGCGCAGGTTGCGCATCCGGTCGGCCTCCATCTCCATCACCAGTTCCAGCCGGTCGGCGGCGATGCGCTGGAAATAGGCGGTGTAATCCCATGAGGTGAAGGCGTTGTCGTCGCCGCCCTGCGCCTCGATCATCGCGGAAAAGGCGTTGGGCGGGATGGTGTCGGTGCCCTTGAACATCAGGTGTTCCAGGAAATGCGCGATGCCGGACTTGCCCGGGGGTTCGTCCGCCGCCCCGGCGCGATACCAGATCATCTGCACCACCACGGGGGCGCGGTGATCCTCGATCACCACGACTTCAAGGCCGTTCTCCAGCGTGAAGGTGGTGACGGTTTCGGCAAGGGCGGGGCGTGCAAGCGCAAGCGCTGCCGCAAGCGCCAGGATCAGGCGGAAAAGCATGGGGCCTCCGGTTGGTTGGGGGCAGGCTAGCCTCTCGGCTGGCGGGATCAAGCGGGGCTACGCCTTTGTGATGGCGTGCTATTCGCCCTTCTGGGCCGGAGGGGCCGAGGGAGTCCTGGCCCCGCGGGCGCGCCAGTAGGCAAGCTCGGCCTGCTGGTCCAGCCAGAATTTCCTGTAGGCCTTGAAGTAGACGTTGACGTTGAACAGCCGTTCAAGCACCCGGCCGTTGTTGTCGCGCCGCCATTGCAGGTCTTCCGAGGCAAGCTGTTCGCGGATGCCCGACTGCACGCCGAAGCGGGCGGCATGGGCGTAAAGCGCGCCATCCGCGGCGGGGACGCCGCCGCCGGTGCGGGCCTGCGGCTTGCCGCCAAGCGCGATGGCGGCATCGTCGAAGGGCTGCGGATCGGTGCGGTTGCCGCCGCCGGGGGTGGGCTCCGGCAGGTCGGACAGGGATTGCGGCATTTCCAGCGGCTTGGGCGGCAGGATGCCGAATTCGTCCGGGCCCTGCGTCGCCTTGATGTTCATCAGCGACGGCGGCTTGTCGCGGCTACCGCAGGCGGCAAGCCCCAGCATCGCCACGATTGCGATGGCGGTCACGCCTGCCTTTGCCTGCATCAACGAAGCCTCCAAACCCTTGCGCATCCCGTCTTACCTCAAGGATCGACCGACGTCACGGGGTCTTTCGGGCAGGCTTTCCTGCCCGGCGCCTGCCGCTCTTGCCGCCCTGCGCGGGCTTGCCCGCGAAGATCACCAGCCCCAGGGCGCCGGCGAAGATCGCCACGTCTGCGACGTTGAAGGCATAGGGATTCTCGATCCCGCAGCAGGACATGTTCAGGAAATCCGCCACCGCGCCATAGGCCAGCCGGTCCACCACATTGCCGATGGCCCCGCCGACCAGCAGCCCGGCCGAAAGCTGCGCCAGCCGGTTCTGCGGCTCCTTGCGGACCCAGACCACCACCCAGGCGGAAATCGCCAGCGCGACGATGATCAGGATCCAGCGGGTCAGTTCGGCCTCGTTGCCGAGAAGGCCGAAGTTGATGCCGCGATTCCAGGCCATGCGGAAGACGAGCCAGGGCGGCAGAATGTCGATTTCGCCCCGCTCCGGCAGGTTCAGGCCGAACAGGACGCCCAGCTTCGTCGCCTGGTCCAGCGCGAAGGTCAGCGCGGCGGAAAGGGCAAGAAGCCGCATGTCAGTGCCGGAAATGGCGCTGGCCGGTGAAGACCATGGCAAGCCCGGCCTCATTCGCGGCGTCGATGACGGCCTGGTCGTTCATGCTGCCGCCCGGCTGGATCACCGCCGTCGCCCCCGCCGCTGCCGCGGCCAGAAGCCCGTCGGGGAAGGGGAAGAAGGCGTCCGAGGCGACGACGCTTCCGGTGGCGGGGCTTTGCCCCAGCGACAGGGCCTGCGCCATGTCCTCGGCCTTGCGCGCGGCGATACGGGTGCTGTCGACCCGGCTCATCTGCCCCGCGCCCACGCCCACGGTGGCGCCGTCCTTGACGTAGACGATGGCGTTCGACTTGACGTGCTTCGCCACTTTCCATGCGAAAAGGAGGTCGGCCATCTCGGCCTCCGAGGGCGCGCGCTGCGTCACCACCTTCAGCGCCCCCGCCGCCAGCGGCTGCGAATCACGGTCCTGCACCAAAAGCCCGCCTGCCACCTGCCGGAAGGCCAGCCCGGGTGCGGCGGCATCGGGCAGGGCCTCGGTGGTCAGCAGGCGCAGGTTCTTCTTCGCGGCGAAGATCGCCTTGGCCTCGTCGCTGGCGCCGGGGGCGATGACGACTTCGGTGAAGATCCTGGCGATCTCTTCCGCCGTGGCGGCATCGAGCGGCTGGTTCAGCGCCACGATCCCGCCGAAGGCCGAGGTCTGGTCGCAGTTGTAGGCCCGCAGGTAGGCGTCGCGCAGCGAGGCGCCCCGGCTGACGCCGCAGGGATTGGCGTGCTTGATGATGGCGCAGGCGGGGCCGTCTTCCGGCGCGAACTCGGCCACCAGCTCGAAGGCGGCGTCGGTGTCGTTGATGTTGTTGTAGGACAGCTCCTTGCCCTGCCACTGTCGCGCCGTCGCCACGCCGGGGCGGCGGCTGCCGTCGGTGTAGAAGGCCGCCTGCTGGTGCGGGTTCTCGCCATAGCGCAAGGGTTGCGCCAGCTTGCCCGCGAAAGAGCGGTAGCGCGGCGCGGCCTCGCCGATCTCGCCCGCCAGCCAGCCGGAGACGGCGGCGTCATAGGCGGCGGTGCGGGCATAGGCGGTCAGCGCCAGCTTCTCGCGGAAGGCCAGCGTCGTTGCCCCGTCATGGGCGTTGATCTGGTCCAGCAGCGCGCCGTAATCCGCCGGATCGGTGACCACGGTCACGAACTTGTGGTTCTTCGACGCCGCCCGGATCATCGCCGGGCCGCCGATGTCGATATTCTCGATGCAGGTGGCGCGGTCGGCGCCCTTGGCCACGGTTTCCTCGAACGGGTAGAGGTTGACGATCAGAAGGTCGATCGGCTGGATGCCATGGGCAGCCATCGCCAGCAGGTGTTCGTCATCGTCGCGCAGCGCCAACAGGCCGCCGTGGATATTGGGGTGCAGCGTCTTCACCCGGCCGTCCATCATCTCGGGGAAGCCGGTCACGTCGCTGACGTCCCGCACCTCCAGCCCCGCCTGCCGCAGCATCCCGCTGGTGCCGCCGGTGGAGATCAGCTCCACCCCCTTCGCCGCCAAGGCGCGGGCAAGGTCCAGAAGGCCGGTCTTGTCGGAGACGGAAATCAGCGCGCGGCCGATATAGATCAGGTCGGTGGGCGGGTGATACATCTGGGGCCTCCTCAGAGGGGGACCGGATCGTCCCGGTCCAGGTCGCGGATGGCCAGCGGAGTATCCTGTGCCTTCGCCAAGGTCCAGCCGATGCGCGTCTCGACATCCCGCGCGAGGCCGGAAAGCACGATCTGAAGCGTCGGGCGCGGATTTATGCGGCCTTTTTCCAGGTAGAACGATGGATCTAGCGACAGTTTGCCGCTGCCGTCGTGGCGGAAGACCCAGATCTCGCCCGACCGCAGTTGCATGGAAACCGCGGTGCCGCCCATGTCCAGGGTGGCGTCCACGTCCGGGTGCAGGTGGAAGCGGATGGCGAAGCCGATGCCTTCCAGATGCGACCGGTCGAGCACGGCGCCGAAGCGCTTGCGGTCGGCGAAGCTCATTGCCGCCAGCGCGTCGGTGCCGCCGAGGCGGCGGCCGTCGCCGGACAGGTGCAATTCGCGCGTGGCGGTCAGGCCGTGGGTGGTGATCCAGCCGTCATGGGCCAGATGGACGGTGCCCCCCTCGCCCGGGGCCAGCCGCAGGGCGGTGACGCGGGCGGTATCCTCCAGAAGCGCCTCTTCCGCGTGGCGGCCGAAACGGGAGGAGGAAAAGCCGGTCAGGCACAGCGCGGAATGCGATTGCGTGGCGCGGCCCGCCAGACGCCATTCCGGCCCGAACGGCAGGCCCGAGCCGCAGGAGACGATCAGCGGGCGGCGCCCCGAGGTCAACTCGAACGCAGCGGTGGAGGCGTGGGCGGTGGCGCGGGCCGTGCCGCCGGGTGGGTCGGCGGCGTCGAGGATGACGCTGGTCCGCCCGCCGGAAAGCCGGGTGAAGCCCATGGCGCTGGCGACATGGCCGATGGGACCGCCGAGGCCCGCCGCGGCCAGCGCCTGATCCAGCCGCCCCTCCATCCCCTTGCCGCCGCCATGGAAGCGGGCCAGCCCGCCATCGGCATGGCGCAGGATGCGCAAGGAGGGCGCAATGCGGGTGATGGCATCCGACAGGGCCTCGGGGATCGGGCGTTCGGCCTCGGCCAGTGCGCGGACGGCCCAGGTGAGCAGCGTCAGGACCTCCAGCAGTTCCTCGGGGTTGCGGGTCGGCAGTGCGCCCTCGGCGTCGATCTGGGCGGCGCATTCGCGCGACAGCGCGGTCAGCGCGGGGGCGGTGAGGCTGTCCTTGCCGATCAGCGACAGGCCCGCGTAGAGAAGGCCGGTCAGCGCCTCGAACCGCGGCAGGCCGGGGCGGGCGGCCTTCCAGCGGCGGGCGAGGTAGGCGGCCTGACGCGAGAGCGACAGGTAATAGGCATCCGCCGCCGGTTTGTCGCGGCCCTGCAGCAGGAAGATGGCGTGGTGGATCCAGCGGATGATCCGCCGCCCGGTCAGGTCGGGCGTCCAGCCGGGGCCGGTGCCCGCGCCGTGGCGGGCGATCCAGCCCCATGTCCAGTCCTGCGCCAGCGCGCGGGCGGCGGGGGTGCCCAGGGCGGCAAGGTCGTCCAGCCATGAAAAGCCCTGCGCCTCGGCCCCGAAGGCGGGGTCGGGGGGCGGGATGTCCCAGAGGTTCGTCCCCGGGGCCTCGGCCAGGAAACCGGCCAGGAGGATGTTGCCGGCCAGGAGTTGCTTGCCCCGGGCGTAAAGCCCGATGGAACGCGGGTCGGGTTGCGAGACGAAGCCGGTGGCGGGCGGCGCCTTGCGGGCCGACCAGGCGGCAAGCCGGTCGGGCAGTCTGGAACGGCCGGTGGCGGTGCTGTCGCGGCGGCGCATGGTCGTGCTCGGGTTCCTCTCGGGCCTGCCCGGGTTGGCGCCCCGGATCGGCCGCGACCATAGCGGGCGCGGGCCGGGCTGTCACGCCGTAGGGCGGGGTCTCCCTGTCCGGCGATGCTCTGGCGATGGCCCCCCCGCCCGCCTCAGGCCAGATGGTCGATCCGCGCCATGTATTGCGCCAGCCGCTGGACCTGCCCCAGCCATGCGGCCAGCAGGCGGGGGTCGTGCGGGGCGGAATGGACGCCCGCCGGGATCTCGCGGTTCAGCACCGATTCGACGGCCAGCGACACCGGAACCGACACCAGCCGCGCCATGGCGCTGCCGCGTTCGTCGCCCCAGGCGTCCAGCGCCCAGGTCTCGTGGAACACCGGGCGGCCCTCGCGTTCTGCCTTCAGCGCCACGAACAGCACCACGCGGTCGGGCTCTCCCGGCGCATAGGCATTTTCCTTCAGCAGCGCATCGGCACGGGCGGTCAGCGCGGCGTCCACCTCGGCGGCGGAAGCGCCTTCCAGCCCCTCGATCTCACGGAAGATCGGGGCCCAGGCGTCCGCCCAGCCGTTCAGGCGGATGGTGCCGCGGACGAAATCCTTCACCTTCCAGGCCGGGTCGAAGCGGTAGTCGGCGATGAAGGGATAGCTGTCGCGGTTCGGATAGACCTCGAAGCTTTCGGGCTGCGGCAGCGGCGCGATATACTGGGTGATCGCGTCCCAGGGCCGGGTGACGCGCAGTTCCGAGAAATGCTTCAGGCTGCGCGAGGGCGAGCGCAGCGCCTTCAGCACGCCCGCGGGCGCCCATGAGAACTTGTAGCGGAAGGCGTTCGGGTTCTTCGGCACCCCGCCGCAATAAGAGGTGAACGAAAGCATGTTCTCCGGGTCATAGGCGCGGCTGGCGCGGTAGCGCGCCACCAGATCATGCGCCATCAGGTGGTCGATGCCGGGATCGAGCCCGACCTCGTTCTGCGAGACCAGACCCTTCTCGCGGAACTCGGCATCCAGCGTGCGCATCTCGGGCGCGATGTAGCTGGACGACACGAAATGCGCGCCCTTTTCGAGGCAGGCCGTGGCGATGGGCACATGCTGGTCGGCAGGCAGCATCGAGATCGCCACGTCGCCGGGTCGAAGCGCCCCGGTCAGCGCCTCCAGCGTATAGGCGCGGATGTCGCTGGCGATGTCACCGACGGCTTCCTGCGCATTGGCGACCGTGCGGTTCCAGACCACGACGGGATGCCCGGCCTCGATCAGGCGGCGAAGGCCGGGGCCGGAGGACAGGCCGGTGCCGCACCAGTGGATCGTCATGCTCATGGTTCCTTTCGGTCAGAGATTGGCGCTGTGGGTGTCGTAATCGGCCTTCGCCCGGCCCCAGACGCCCGAGGACAGGTCGGTCAGGGTCAGCAGCGAGGGCAGAAGCTGGGCCGCGTAATCCTGCGACGATTCCACCGGCATCAGCGAGGGCAGGTTGTCGATGGCGGTCACGTCCAGCGGCGGATGTTCCGCCACCCGCAGCGCCGGGGCGTCCCAGTCGGTGGCGCGGTCATAGACCTTGATGGGCGAGAAATCCGAGGTCGGGTCGCAGGCGATGTCGCCGATCACCGTCAGCCTGCGGGCCGGGTCCGTCCTGGCCGAGGCGGGGACGAAGACCGGGCAGCCGGGGCGGGCGAGGATGCAGTTGAGGAAGATCTCGTGCTGAAGGACCTCGGGGAACGGCCCGCCGCTGGCGGTTTCCGCCATGTCCCAGCGGGTGACGCCGACGCCCATGGCCGTCAGGCAATCGGCCGCACCGGCGCCGACACGGCCGAGCGCGCCGATGATCAGCGCGCGGGGGCGGGCCATGCCTGCCAGTTCGGTCTCCAGTTCCGCGATCAGGGCGGCGCGGCTGGCATAGACCGAGACCGGGCCGCAGAGGGTGCCGCGCTGCTGCGCCGCCCAGCATTTCAGGCTGACCGCGGCCCCTGCAAAGCCCGCCCAATAGCCGAAGGCGGCGACGCGGCGGCCGGTCCCGTCCACCAGATATTCCAGGTCGTAAAGCGCGCCGCCCCCGGCCTTGAACCGCTTCAGCAGCACCTGCCCCGCGGGCTGGCCCTTGAAGGCATGGCCGAACATGATGTGGCGGTGCGGCAGCGGCGTGCCGTCCTCGGGCAGTTCCTTCAGGCCGAAGATGATGGCGTCCCGTGGTGCGGAAGGCCATGAATTCTCGGCCACGATTTCCGCCCCCGCCGCGCGGTAGCCGTCGATCGGGATAGCGCGGACGGAAGATTCCTCGACCGAGACGCGGATGCCCGCGGCCACCAGCGCGGCCACGCCTTCCGGCGTCACGCCCACCCGTTCCTCATGCGGGCGCTGCTCCGCCCGGACCCAGAGGTGAACCGTCATGCCGAAATCCTTTCCACCGCATATCCCCGCCGCATCGCCTGCCTGCGCCAGCGGTCTGCAGCCTGCACCGCCTCGCGCAGGTTGCCGTGCCAGTGCTGCTGCCTTTGCCCGGGCCGCCCGCGCATTCCCCATTCGCGGCTGACCATATAGTCGCCGAACAGGGTTTCCGCCACCTCGACGCGGTAGAACCGCGCGCGGGCGTTCAGAAGCAGGAAACTCAACAACTCCATCCCCCGGGCTGGCATTCGGCTTCGCTAGATAGCAGATGGGACGGGAACCGGAAGGGGAGGAAGGGACGCAGGCGGCGGCCGGGCCGGTCCGCCGGTTTCGGCGCCACTAGGATCGGCGGCGATCCTGCGCTATGTCCTGCGGCAAGAGTTCCGTTGACCGGTGAGCGACATGCAAGTCGAAGAGACCCCCTTGCCCGGAGTGCTGATCCTGACCCCCCGCCGTTTCGGCGATGCGCGAGGCTGGTTCATGGAGACCTTCAGCGCGCCACAGATGGCGGCGGCGGGGGTCGGGATCGACTGGGTGCAGGACAACCATTCCTTCAGCGCCGCGAAGGGCACGCTGCGCGGATTGCACTATCAGGCGCCGCCGCATGCGCAGGACAAGCTGGTGCGCTGTTCGCGCGGCGCGATCCGGGACGTGTCGGTGGATTTCCGCGAAGGCTCGCCCACTTTCGGCAAATGGGTGTCGGTGGAGCTGACGGCGGAGAACGGGCGGCAGTTGCTGGTGCCCAAGGGCTTTCTGCACGGTTTCGTCACCCTGACCGAGGATACCGAGGTGCAATACAAGTGCAGCGACATCTACGCGCCGGACTGCGACGGCGCGGTGCGCTGGGATGATCCGCGGATCGGCATCGACTGGGGGGTGTCGGCGCCGGTCCTGTCCGACAAGGACGCGAAGGCGCCGCTGCTGGCCGACGCGCCGCGCCCCTTCCGCTGGGAGGGTGTGCAATGAAGCTGTTGGTGACGGGGGGCGCGGGCTTCATCGGCAGCGCCGTGGTGCGGCTGGCGGTGGCGCGCGGGCATGAGGTGGTGAACCTCGACGCCATGACCTATGCCGCCTGCGAGGCGAACGTGGCCCCGGTGGCGGGATCCAACCTCTACTCTTTCGAGAAGGCGGACATCCGCGACCGCGCCGCGCTGGACCGGATCTTCGCCACCCACCGCCCCGATGCGGTGATGCATCTGGCGGCGGAAAGCCATGTAGACCGTTCGATCGACGGGCCGGGCGATTTCATCGAGACCAACATCACCGGCACCTACAACATGCTGGAGGCCGCGCGGAGCTACTGGACGCAGGCCGGGCGGCCCGAAGGCTTCCGCTTCCACCATATCTCGACCGACGAGGTTTTCGGCAGCCTCGGCGCCGAGGGGCAGTTCACCGAAGACACGCCCTACGACCCGCGCAGCCCCTATTCGGCATCCAAGGCCGCCAGCGACCATCTGGTCCGCGCCTGGCACGAGACCTATGGCCTGCCGGTGGTGCTGACCAACTGTTCCAACAACTACGGCCCCTATCACTTCCCGGAAAAGCTGATCCCGGTGGTGATCCTGAACGCGCTGCACGGGCGCCCGATCCCGGTCTACGGCAAGGGAGAGAACGTGCGCGACTGGCTTTATGTCGAGGATCACGCCGATGCCCTGCTGCTGGTGGTGCAGAAGGGCGCGCTGGGCCGCAGCTACAACATCGGCGGCGAGAACGAGCGGCGGAACATCGACCTTGTCCACACCATCTGCGCGCTGCTGGACGAGATGAAGCCGAAGGCGGCGGGCAGCTATGCCGATCAGATCGCCTTCGTCACCGACCGCCCGGGCCATGACGCCCGCTATGCCATCGACCCTTCGCGCATCCGGCAAGAGCTTGGCTGGCGGCCCTCGGTCACGGTGGAAGAGGGGCTGCGCCGCACCGTGCGCTGGTATCTGGACAACGGGGACTGGTGGCGCCCGCTGCTGGCGCGGCAGGGCGTGGGCGAAAGGCTGGGCACCGGCAAGAGCGGGGCCTGATGGACAGCCTGTTCTTCATCGCCTCGAAGACGCTCGGCATGGTGGTCCGGGTGGAGACCTGGCTGGTGATCCTGCTGGCGCTGGCGGTTCTGCTGGGGGCCATGGGCCGCATCCGCGCCATGCGGCGGCTGACCGGGCTGATCTTCGTGGCCGTGCTGGCGCTGACGATCTTTCCCCTCGGCACGCCGCTCCTGCGGTCGCTCGAGGCGCAATATCCGGCCAATCCGCCGCTGCCCGTTCATGTGGACGGGATCATCGTCCTGGGCGGGGCCGAGGATCCCGGCTCCTTCGTCCGCTGGGGCATTCCCGGCCTGAACGAGGGCGGCGAGCGGATAACGGCGGGGGTGGACCTGGCCCGGCGCTACCCCGACGCCAGTCTGATCTTCACCGGCGGCTCCGCAAGCCTTGTCCATGACGACGCCTCATACCTGCCGTCGCGGATGACGCAGGCGCTGTGGCTGTCGCTGGGGGTGCCGGACGAGCAGATCCTGCTGGAGGACCGCTCCCGCAATACCTCGGAAAATGCGATCTTCACCCGCGAGATGATCCGGCCGCAGGACGGGCAGGTCTGGGTGCTGGTGACATCCGCCTTCCACATGCCCCGCTCGGTCGAGACCTTCCACCGCAACGGCTGGACCGGGCTGATCCCCTATCCGGTGGACTTCCGCTCGGGCGGGCAGACCTTCCGGGCGGAGTGGCGGCTGGACGATCACCTGCAGGATGCGGATGTGGCGCTGAAGGAGTATCTGGGGTTGTTGGTGTATCGGTGGGCGGGGAAGTGAGATGAGGCTTCTGGTCTTCGGACGAACCGGGCAGGTGGCGACGGAACTGGCGCGGCGGCTGCCCGAAGGCGTGTCGGCGCGGTTCCTGGGGCGTGACGAGACGGACCTGATGGACCCCGGCGCCTGCGCGGCCCGGATCGGCGATTGCGATGCGGTGGTCAACGCCGCCGCCTGGACCGCGGTAGACCGGGCCGAGGCCGAGGAGGCCGCCGCGACGGTGGTGAACGGCGATGCCCCCGCCGCCATGGCGCGGGCCTGCGCGGCACAGGGGCTGCCCTTCCTGCACATCTCCACCGACTACGTCTTCGACGGAGCGGGCGACCGGCCCTTCCGCCCGGAGGATCCGACCGGCCCGCTGGGGGCCTATGGCCGGTCGAAGCTGGCCGGAGAGACCGGCGTGCGGGACAGCGGAGCGCGGCACCTGATCCTGCGGACAAGCTGGGTCGTCTCGGCCCATGGCACGAATTTCGCCAGGACCATGCTGCGGCTGGGGCGGGAACGCGAGACGCTGAACGTGGTTTCCGACCAGATCGGCGGCCCGACCCCCGCCGCCGCCATCGCGGATGCGCTGGCCGCCGCCGCCCGCGCCATGGTGCAGGGCGCGCCGGGCGGCACCTATCACTTCGCGGGGGCGCCCGATACCAGTTGGGCCGGTTTCGCCCGCGAGATCATGGCCCGTGCCGGCCTTGGTTGCACCATCCGCGACATACCGGCCAGTTCTTACCCCACGCCCGCCCGACGCCCGCCCAATTCCCGGCTGGATTGCAGTGCATTGGAGCGGGACTTCGGCATCCGCCGCCCCGACTGGCGCGCGGGCCTCGACGACATTCTGCGGGAGTTGAACGCATGACCACGCGCAAGGGCATCATTCTGGCCGGCGGCTCCGGCACACGGCTTTACCCGATCACCATGGGCGTCTCGAAGCAGCTTCTGCCGGTCCATGACAAGCCGATGGTCTACTATCCGCTGTCGGTCCTGATGCTGGGCGGCATCCGCGAGATCGCCATGATCACCACGCCCGAGGATCAGGCGCAGTTCCAGCGCCTGCTGGGCGACGGCAGCCAATGGGGCCTGTCGCTGACCTGGATCGTCCAGCCCAGTCCCGACGGGCTGGCGCAGGCCTATCTGCTGGCCGAGGAATTCCTGGACGGTGCGCCCTCGGCGATGGTGCTGGGCGACAACATCTTCTTCGGCCATGGCCTGCCCGAGATGCTGGCCGCCGCCGATGCGCGGGGCGAGGGCGGCACGGTCTTCGGCTATCATGTGGCGGACCCCGAACGCTATGGCGTGGTGGATTTCGACGCCGACGGCACCGTCCGCGCCATCGTCGAAAAGCCCAGCAAGCCGCCGTCCAATTTCGCAGTGACCGGGCTTTACTACCTCGACCATCGCGCGCCCCGGCTGGCGCGGTCGATCCAGCCCTCGCCGCGCGGCGAACTGGAGATCACCGACCTGCTGGAGCTTTACCGCGCCGAGGGCAACCTTTCGGTCGAACGCATGGGCCGCGGCTTCGCCTGGCTGGACACCGGCACCCATGCGAGCCTGCTGGATGCCGGAAATTTCGTCCGCACGCTGGAAGAGCGGCAGGGCCTGCAGGTCGGTTGCCCGGACGAGATCGCCTTCCTGCAGGGCTGGATCGACCGCGGCCAACTGGCCGCCCGCGCCCGGCTGTTCCAGAAGAACGCCTATGGGCAATATCTGGCCGGGCTTCTGAAGGAACAGGCGGAAGACCGCGAATAGACGACCTTCCGGCGCCATTGTTTCCAAAATGTAAACTTTTCTGTTGGGATTCTGAAAATCCTGCTGAAAATGGTGCTGATTCGTGCACAATATCGCACATGTATCAACCCTTGGGCGTTTTGCGGGAGGATTGTCCTTCGTGCTGCCAGGTGTCGTGCTCTCTGCGGTGACGGGCGGGTGGCTGGGCGCGCTTGTCGCGATCCTGTCGGGTCATCCCCCGGCGGTGACGCTGCTGTTCTACAGCCTGGCGGGGTTCTGTGGCGTCCTGGCCTTCCTTTGCCAGGCGCTCTCGGCCGGACGGACCTGATTGTTTCACGTCCGGAGACGGCCCTGACCAAGGGGCGCATGGAAGAGGCCATCCGCCGCTTCCGGCCCGCGGCGCGAATCATCCCGACAACCTGAAAGTGGGTCTGGCGCGGCCGGACAATCGTCGATTGAGCGCCGGCAGCAGCATTGCTCTTTGTGGCCAAAGCCCGGCGAAAATTCTAACCAAATGTGGCGTTATTGTGGTGAAGGTCCGGTTTCCCCCATAGCCAAGCCCGGAACGCGAAGGATAAAATGCGTCTTGGGGGCGTTTTATTCGAGTACATGTCATGTGCTGCCAAGAGCGTGATACGACCGGGAAGTCCGGGTTT
>CAYLSD010000009.1:0-126236 GCA_964386345.1 uncultured Fuscovulum sp. | reverse complement strand
CAAAGTTCCTGCCACTTGCAGATCTGGTGCTTAACCCGCCCCCTCCCCTCCATCCGGAAACCGATTCAGCTGGGTGGCGCTGCCGCCAGACGAATGCGACCTCGTCTCCGTTTGTCCTGCTCCGCCGACGTTTCGGGCGACGAGAAGGCTGCGCCACTCGGCGAGAGCAACAGCGCGAGTTTCTGGCCTGTGCGATCACAATGCCCGCTGTTTGCGGCTGAGGGCTCGATGACGCCGGCGATCTCGGTTCCCGCCGAACTCGATGCTTCCGGTCAGGGCGAGCCGCTGAACTTTCTGCAGAAACTGCGCGGGTCACTGGAAAAGACCCTGGTTGTGATCGGCCACAATCAATCTGGCGGTCATTCATCTTGTCTCGGAGAGCGTGATCGTCATGCGGCAGAGCCAGACCATCGGGGGCGGCGAGACTGGCCGCCCGTTCGACCCGCCGCAGGCCGAATACACTCGTTCCCTGATCGCTTCATGCGAAGAATGAGGACGTATAGCCAGGACGCAGGCCGACGCGGCCTTCCATCTCAGGACACCATGGCCCCTTTCCTCTGGTCGGTCTTCAGGCGGCTGGTGAACCATTCAATCGTGGGCCGCAGCCCCTCGGCCAGTGGAATCCGCGGCTTCCAATCCAGCAGTTCCCTGGCACGGGTGATGTCCGGGCAACGCTGGCGCGGGTCGTCCTGCGGCAGCGGGTGGAAGGTTATGACACCCTGCGTCCCGATGGTGGCCAGCACCGATTCGACAAGCTCCAGCATGGTGAACTCGCTCGGGTTTCCCAAGTTCACCGGCATTTTCTCATCGCTGGCCATAAGGCGTATCAGTCCCTCGACCAAGTCGTCGACATAGCAGAAACTGCGTGTCTGGGAGCCGTCTCCATAAAGGGTCAGCGGTTCGCCCCGCAATGCCTGCACCACGAAATTCGATACGACACGGCCATCTTCAGGATGCATCCGCGGGCCATAGGTGTTGAAGATGCGGGCAATGCGGGTTTCCACACCCTGATGCGCGCCATACTCCCAGAACAGGGTCTCGGCCGCACGCTTGCCTTCATCATAGCAGGCCCTGGGACCAACGGTATTTACGTTGCCACGGTAGCCTTCATGCTGAAGACGGATTTCCGGATCGCCGTAAACCTCGGATGTCGAGGACAGCAGGATCCGTGCGCCCTTTTGCGCCGCAAGATCCAGCAGGTTTTTTGAACCTTCGAAACAGGTCCGGATGGTATGGATCGGGTCGCGCTGATACCGCGGCGGAGAGGCCGGGCAAGCCATATTGTAGATTTCGTGGACAGGTCCGGCGATCTTCGGCGCGTTGAGGATATCCTGCTGGATGAACCTGAATCCTGGATGGGAAATAAAGGGCGCAATATTCGCCATATCGCCGGAAATCAGGCTGTCGAGGCAAATGACGCTGTGACCGGCATCCAGCATCCTTTCGCACAGGGCAGAACCGAGGAACCCCGCACCACCAGCGACAAGAACAACCTTTTCGTTTTCAGAACCGCCCAAGACAGCTGACGGCCCGTTCGAAAGCCACTGCATCTTTCAAGCCCTTGCTAACGACTTCACGCCGTCCGGCCGACTGACTGGCCAGCCTGACCCCGGCCCCTTGGACACTCCCCCGTCCATCGTGAAGCATTGCACAGACACACATAGTCATGTCAAGATTTTGCCACACTTTTGCCTAAGTTGGACACAATCGACCCGGAACGCCCCCCTTGCTGCGCCCAGCCCCATGCAAGTGGTCCTGTTGCGGTCATGGGGTATGACACGAGCCTTGGCGCCAAGAGCCGCGCTCCGGCAAGGGGTCATACCTGCAACGCAGCTTTGGGCATACCGGGATCGCCGCTGGTTGGCATAGGTCAAAGGTAGACGTCGCCCACCTCGGTGATCCCGTCCGAGAGATCACGCACGCCAGAAGGGTTACGCAAGAGGATGGACCCGCCCCAGGGCCACGAGCAGATGCCAAAGGTGCTCCCAAACGGTCTATCAGCCTGACGAATCAAGCGGCGGTGAGCTTGGCAGGGCTGTCGAGGCCCGCGAAGAGACAGAACTCGCCCTCAGCGGGCCTCACCTGGGCGAGGTCGCTGCGATTGAACCGGTGGTTCGCCACCGCCTCGACAACTGCTGGCGAGGAGACCGCCTTTCCCGTCTTCTTGCGATTTTATATTGTTTTGATAATGATGGATTTTGAGTTCTCTTTCCGCTTCCCGGTCTTCTGTTCATGGCGAGGTTTCGCACCGTGGCTTCCGAGGTGCCTTTTCAGTCCCACCGGCACGACATTCACATGCAGCGCTGGCTGATCGTGGCGATAATGGTCGCAGCCGCGGCCTTTGCCTATGTGATCTCCTCCGTGATCACTCCGATCTACGAGGCCAAGACCACCTTCTTCCTTGCCTCGAACAGCGAGAGTCCGCGGTACGTGGGCGGCCCTGAAGCCCCACCCGAACCGCTGTTCCCGACGCCGGATGAAAAGACCGCTGCGCTGAACGTCGGAATTCTGCGTGGCGGCGCCTTCATGCAAAGCCTGGCAGATGAATTCGGCGTGCCACCCGCCCTCTTGCGCAAGAGGGTGGATGTGACCGTGTCGGGCGAGTTCATGGTCGATCTGTTCGTAAGATCCGAGGACGCCGATCTGGCCGCACGTATCGCCGCACGCACCCCGGGACTGTATGCCGAGTTTCATGAGGCTTCGATGCGCCAGCGCGCCGCCGACGTGGCCTCCACGCTAACCGCGCATATCGACGGGCTGGAGGACGAGTTGACCGTGTTGGTGGCGCAAACCGAAGATCAGCGCCGCCGGTTCGGCACCGCCGTCGATGATGCGCTGGTCAAGCGGCTGTCCGATCGTCGTGCCAGTGCCGAGCAACGCCTGCTGGAGATTGACGGAGCCTTGTCCGCCGCACGAGCCCGACGGGCGGAACTGGAGTCCGAACTGGCCATCGAACGGGAGACCTATGCAACCGGCGGCACCGTGCTGACCACGCCCGTGCTTGATCTCATGGTCGAACAACTTCTGGTACTCAGGGTGGAACTGGCGGCCGTGCGCGAGGGCCCGCAGTCATCCTCCCGCCGTGCCGCGATCATCGAACAGATCACCGAGATCGAAACCGCGATGGAGGCAGAACGCGCCCGGATGGCCGAGGCCACTGTGAAATCCACCGGCACCAACTATGAGATGCTGCGAGCCGACATCGCCAAGGCCCGGGCGGAAGAGGCGGCACTGACTGCCTCCCGCGCCACCGCCGAAACCCAGCTGTCCGCTGCCAATGCCGATCTCGAGGCCGCAATCGCCTCGCTGGGCCAGGCAGAGCGTTTGGCCGCCCGCCGCGCCGAGATCGAATCCCAGATCACCGATGCGCGCATCAATCTGTCGTCGGCGACCCTGCAGGCCGCCAATGCCAAGGCGCCGATCATGGTGGTTGAAGAGGCGAGTCCGCCCACACGGCCTGCCTTTCCCATTCCCATTCTCAACGCCATCGTGGCCGCGTTGGCCGGGGCGATCGTCGGCTTTTATTACGCGCTGTTCGTGGGCCACGCCGCCCGTGCCCGGATGAAGAAGCTGGCCGATACCTTGGCCCCACCACGCTTCAGCCACGCCGAGTTGCAGCATCTGCGCCGCATCGCCGAAACCTCGAAGGCGGCATGATGTCTGAAATCGTTCTGCCGCCCGACCTGGAGAACCGCATGCGCCGATCCGTGGCCGAAGGCCGGATGCGCATTGCCCAATCCGTGCAAGAACCCGATCCCGAAGCCCGCCTCGCCCTCGTGCCACGGCTTTTGGCCGTAGTGGGGCTGGGTCTGTTGGTGGCCGGGCTGTCGATCTTTTTCGTCTTTGTCATCCTGACCCTTGTCTTCCACTTTTCACCCGGGTGATCCATGTCCAGGCCCGTTCTTTTCCTGCGTCACCGCTCGGAAGTCCCGAAGCAGGAGTTCGACCGGATCATCTCGGCCGCTCTTCTGCGCGAGGCCGAAGAACGGTTGGCCCGCGGAGACCGGCTGATCGATGGATACTGGCAGGAAAAGACGGCCGTTCCACAGGCCCGGGCACGCCGCAGCCGAACCGTCTGGCGCGATCTGACCGAGGCGCTGCTGCTGTGGACAGGCGTCGGGGCCCTGGGTCTGGCTTTCGTCGGGCTGACGCTAGTGCTGGTCTAGGGCCCGGACCAGAAGTATCGCCTGCGCCAGCCCCAGGACGATCCAGGTGTTGGTGTGGTCCATGTTAGGCTCGGATTGTGCCAGTTGCAGCGCTGCCAGCAGCATCAGGAAGACCACGATGGTCTGCCCGCGCGCAGCCCCCGGTGCAGCCAGCGCTAGCGCCAGTTTGCCGATCAGCCAGGCATAGGCACCGGCGAGGAGCAGCAGCCCCGCCACCCCCAGTTCCGTTGTCACCTGGCCGAAGGCATTGTGCACCGGGCGGCCCCAGAAGTTGCCGTCATAGGCGGCAAAGCCCTGTGGTCCGGTGCCCACCAGCGGGTTGCGGGCGATCTTTTCGATCCCCAGCCCGAACAGGGTGTGACGCTGGCTGACACCCTTGGCCACCCCGGCATCGCCGAACGAGAGATCGTACAGCAATTCCCAAAACCCGGTGAACCAGGCCAGCACCGCCGCCGCCGCCAGCGCCATCGCGAAATGTACTGCCAGCCGAGGCCAGCGCACGAAGGGAAACGCCGCACCAATCAGCGCTGCCGCGATCATCGCGCCGAAGTTCCAGCTGACCAGCACCCCTCCCAGCAGCAACAGAATCGCCGCCCAATGCCGCGCGGCCCAGCCGTTCGACAGCCGCCAGAAGGCGACCGGCAGCGCATAGACCAGAAACGAAGAGAAATGCTGCGCCGTGATGCAAAAGGCCGAAGCCCGCATGACAAAGCCGACAGGCGTCGGTTTGAACGCGCTCTCGGGTGGGTTGATCAGCGTGAAATTCAACACGCCGAACCACGACAGCGAGAACTGCACGATCCCCACGACAGCACTGGCCACAGCCAGCCACAGCAAGGCATCCAGAGCGCGCTCCATCGTCGGGCGGTCCCGGATCAGATCGATCACCAGAAACGCCACCAGTGTGGCACGGGCGATGCCGAACGTGCCGATGAACCAGCGCACAGGATTTTCCACCGCCAGATGCAGCACGGAAACCAGCACCAGCCCGCCTGCAAGCATTATCAGGGGCGGCAAAGCGATGGGCCGGGTTTCGTCCAGCGCCTTGCGGGCGATCCAGACAAGGAACACCACGCCAAGCACCACATCGAACACGTCGAACGGCCCTACCCCGAAGCCGTTCAACTGCGCCGCCAGGAACAGCGCCCCCGTGGCCGAAACGGCGAAATCCGGCAACCGGACCAGATGCGGCAACAGCGGCAGCGCCAGAAGCGCCAGCACGGCCAGCACCGGAACCAGCTTCAGCGGCGAAGTCTCCATCCCTGTCATCCGCCACAGCCGCTCGGGCAGATGGGACGACAGAAGCGGATCCATCCCCACGAGCGCCGCCACCAGGAGGGCCAGCCCCAGACCGAATGCAAGGCGCAGCGGTGCGGTCATGGCACAGCCTCGAACACCAGCAGGTGCAACGAGTAGGGCCGCACGCGTAGCGTGATGCCGGAGTCCGCCTCGCCGTCCGCCACCTTGGCGAATGTCCGGCCCCGCTGCAGGGCGACCAGTTCCATCAGCCGCGCCCTTGCGGGATCGACCCAGGCGCGGTCGATCGCCGCCAGCGCGGGATCGGCGCCAGCCAGAACGTCCCGGCCATCCAGCCGGTCGGCCAGCGCATCGCCATAGCGCCGGGCATCCGCGCCCCGGCCTTCGGCCATCAATGCGCGCAGATCGGTTTCGGTCTTTTCCAGCAGATCGCGCAACAAGGCATTGGTCCGTTCATCATCACGGGCAATCTCCGCCGCCGTCACCGCCGTGGTCTCGTCCAGCACCCGATGTTCCACCAGCCGCGCCCGGCCCGGGAGCAGCAGCAGCACCGTACCGCCTTCACGCCAGCCCTCCCGCATCGCCTGATCGGCGGTGAAGGCATCGCGCCCAGCGGCCAGAGCCGCCGCTGCCGGGGCGGACACAGACGGCATCCTGCCGCCTTGCAGGAAATAGCCCGCCAGTGCCCGCGTGCCCGCCGCCGTTATCTCGGCGAACAGCGCCGGATCGCCCGTCGCCACCGACTCCATCGAATCGCGCGCCAGCATCAGGTCGGTCGGCGGGAACACCGCCAGCAACACCGCCAGCCGTCCGCCGCGCCGGAAGGCCAGCGCGCTGACCACGCCGTCATCGCTGACCGTGCTCAGCGCAGCGCCCCGCGCGGCCTCTTGCGCCATGTCGAAAGCCTGCCAGACCGGCCGCGGCGTGCCCGCCGCCGTCAGCACGCCCGCCGAATATCCCTTGCTGCCGGGGTCCACGGCCATCTGGAACACCTGTGCCTGAACCCCTGCATGCGCCATTGCGATCAGCGTAGCCCCTGCATGTGCCGCCCCCGGCCAGCTGCCGTTCAGATCCCCCTCGGGATAGGGCGGCTCGGCCGCCACGTTCCATTCTGAGCAGACCAGCACCGCATCATAGCCGTTTTCGGCCAGAAATGCCCGCGCTTCTGCCGCCACCCGCGCATGGTGCCGGCCCGGCACGCGGTTGAAACTGTGATAGGTCAGCGCATCCACGGGCAGCCGCGCCAGCCCGAGTTCCGGCAACGGCATCCCTGCCGCACGGCGCAGGAACGCCGCGACCCACCGCTCCCCGTCGATCGAGGCCGTCCAGTCCGACAGCGCCGGCCCGGCGATCCGCGCCTGCGGGTCCACCCGGCGCGCACCCAGAACGGTGGCACGATAGAGCGCCATGTAATCCTCAAGCCCGCCGCGGAACGCATGATCCGGCTCGTTCCACACCTCATAGGTGGCATCGATTCCAAGCGACCGGAAATGCCGCACGATGCGCGAAACCGCATCCGCCCAGCCCTCCGGGTCATCCGTGGCCGACCGCGCCCAGAGCGGGCCGTCGGCCAGCCTTTCGTCGGACTTCTCCCGCGCAAGATAGCGCGGCATCGCGTCCAGCGTGATCAGGATCTCGCCGCCAGCCGCCGCCCTGTCGGCCAGAAAGCCGTTCAGCGGATAGGCTTGCAACAGCCGCGTCACATCTTCCGGGCTGCGTGCAGCGGCCAGCACTTCCCAGGCCAGCGCCGCACGCCATGTGCCGCCTTCGCCCAAGGCCGTCAGCGAGGGTTCCGCCAGCCGTGCGACCTTGGGCACATGCCAGACCCCGCCGCCGAAGGCGAAGGGGGCCTCGACACCGCTTTCGCCGCCCACCGTCACCGTGGCCAAGGGCTCGGCTCCCGCAACCGGGGCCAGGGCCAGCCAAAGTGCAAGAGCAACGCGGGCAATCATGGCAGGATTTCATCCAACGGCCGCACCGGGTCTTTCGGCAAGGGGCGAGGGAAAAGTTTCACCTGCGCCACCGCTAGCAGAATGACATAGGCCCTTGCCACGACATAGACACATCCCGCCAGCACCGCCGCCGGCCAACCCGTGAGGGACGCCAGCCGCCGCGCCGTTGCAATGACCGACCGGGTGCCCGTTGCGACAAGCGCCAGAAGGCAGGCCACCGGCAGCCATGGCCCCCAGGGCAACGTCAGCAATGCCGGTACGCTCAGCGCCGCAAAGCCGAACTGCAGCTTCAGCGACAAGGGTGTCCAGCTGTCATGCCGCCGCTTGTCGGGAAACAGGCGGAACACCTCCATCCTCCCCCGCGCACGACGCAGCTTCACCGACAGGAACTCACCCCAACCGGTCTGGTGGCGATGTGCCACCGGTGCGGCGTCGACAAAGGCGATGCGATGTCCTGCGCCCGTGGTGCGATAGGCGACCTCCACATCCTCGGCCTGCCGCAAACGCCGGTCGAAACCGCCCAGACGCAGAAATACCGCCCGGCGGAAGCCGCAGGAGGGGGCGGCGATGAAATCCACCCCATCCTTCGCCGCCCGCATGCCCTGATAGCGCTCTTCCACCTCGGCCTGCACGATGCGTGGCACCACGCCGTCGTTCGCTGCCCGGATCGTGCCCATCACCGCATCGAACCGGGGATCGTCCAGTGCCCCCGCCAACGCCTCCACCCAGTTCGGCGGCGGCTCGCAGTCGCTGTCCAGGAACAGCACGATGCCACCCTTCGCCTCTTGCGCGCCGCGGTTGCGCGCCGCCGCAGGCCCGGCATTGGGCTGCGCCACCACCAGCGCACCGGACTCGCGCGCGATCTGCGGCCCCCGGTCCCGGGATCCGTCATCGACCACGATGATCTCGAACACCCGGTCGGTAGCCTGAATCTTCAGGGCCTCCAGCACCGCCGGAATACTGTCCGCATCGTTGTAAAGCGGTAAGACAACCGAGATTTCGACCTCCCTCATCGCCGCCTCTCCTCTGCCGCCGCTTCCAGAACCGCCAGCGTATCGCGCGCCGCGCGATCCCAACTGAAATCACCCAGGCGCGCATAACCCGCCGCCGTCAACCGCTCGGCCAGGGCAGGGTCGACCGCCAGCCGCTCCATCGCCGCCATCAGGGCCTGGCCGTCGTCCGGCGGAACCATGAGACCCGCCTCACCCACCACTTCCGGCAGGGACGTGGCGGCCGCCGCGATCACCGGCGCGCCGCGCGCCATCGCCTCCAGGATCACCAGCCCGAACCCCTCGGCGGTGGAGGGGAACACGAACGCCCGTGCCTGCGCATACAGGGCCTCCAACTCGGCCTCGGGCACGAAACCCGGGCGGATGACGCGCCTCCCGCCTTCGGCCAGCAAAGGTGCGATATCGGCGCTGGCATTGCCGTCCGGCCCCACGATCACCAGCCGCGCACCGGCAGCGGCCAGGACATGCGACTCCAGAAAGGCCCGGATCAGCAGGCCGGTATTCTTGGTCCGCTCGACCTTGCCGACGAACAGGAACAGCGGGCCCCCCTCTTCTACCGTTCTGCGTGCCTGCGGCGCCGGCCCGCCTTCGGGGATCACCGACAGCCGCCTTTCCTCCACCCGGCCGAACCGGCGTGCATCCGCGGCGGTGAACCCGGAAACCGCGATGACCTGCGTCGCCCTTGCCAGCGCCCGCCTTATCACCGGCCGCAGCAAGGCCGCCTTGCTGCGGCCGAACTTTTCCGGCGTGCGGAAGTGCAGCAGATCGTGCGCCGTCATCACCGTGGGAAGCCGCAGTCCCGGCGTCCAGATCAGGTTCGGCAGGAACACCACATCCACCTCCGAAGCATTGGCCAGGCGCGGAAAGACAGCGGCCTGCCAGGCCAGCCGCATCGCTGGGCCGCGCGGGGCCGCAATCTCGTGTCGCCTCCCCCCCGGGCCAAGGTCCAGCGTATCGAAGAACCGTTGCCAGGGCGCGTGCATCAGCTGGATCTGCGGCGCATCCGGCAGAACCATCATATGCGAGATCAACTCGGTCAGGTAACGGTCCGGCCCCCGCGGATGCGCATTGTCGTTGATCGCATTCACCAGAACGCGCAAGCGGCGGGGAGAATTCATTTCGCTCGCCTTGCTGCCAGGAATTCGGCAATCAGCGCCAGCGCCAGCGCCGTCGTGTGCTGGTTCGATTGTCCCACCGGCGGCACTCCCGGAGCGTCCCATCCGCCATCCGCCCGCTGCCGGTTCAGCAGCATCGCCACCTGGCCCGCCGTCACCCGATGCCCCTGCCCCAGCCAGAAAAGCATCACGCCGCGCTCGGCAAAGATATCGCCCGCCAGATCCGAACGCTCGTTTGCCGATGCCATCGGCCCGATAGTCGACTGCATCAATGGCTGCAGATCCGGCTCGGGATAAGCGCCCGAGCGGAGCATCAATTCGGCCGCCACCACGATATGCGTGGTTCCATAGCCGCCGCCATCCTCGATGGCCGCGAGACGTTGCAGGAAATCGCGTCCGGGATTGCGGATATCCGCCCAGACGGCCTCGATCATCAACAGTTCCACCGGCAGATAGGGTCTCACCTGCATGACGTCGGGCAGGGAACTCACCTCGGAAGAGTCGGGATCATAGGCAGGATCGAACAGCCGCAGGGCCGGGTCGCGGATGGTGCGGCGGTAATGCGCGATCTTGTCATGGATCATCGCAAAGCGCGGCTCTGCCCCCCGCCGCCAGCCCTGCCACAGCACGTAGAGCGCCGACATGGTCAAATCCGCCTGCGGGGCAAACCACGCCAACCCCCGGTCGATCGCGGCATCGGCACGGGCTGTCCAGCCCACTTGATCGGCCTCCCAGGCGGCTGTCAGCCTGGCCTGCATCGCCGGGGCCATGGCACGCTCGACCCGGCGGCGCAGCCTGCCGAGCAGGCGTCGGGGCAAGCGCAGAAGCGATGCATGCGAACGGGAAGGCATGGTCATACGGAAGCCTCGTTCAAAGCTGGATCGATCGGCCCGTCCTGCGCCAGCTTGCGGCGCAACACCACCAGTATTGCGGCTGCCATCACGATGCGCGTGGCCAGATCCACCGCCGCCACACCCGCCGCGCCCCAATAGGGCATCAGCGGCACGGCAATCGCCATCTTGGCCACCACCTGCCCCAGCGCGGCCAGCCCGAACACCCGCGCCGCACCCAGGGGGAACAGCAGCAGCAACACCGGATTGGCCACCAGCGTCAACATCGAAGCGGCGAACAGGATATCGAACACCGGATGCGCCGCGGCAAAGCCCGGCCCCAGCAGCAGCGGCACCAGCGACGGAGACAGCAGCGGCAGCACCAGCACGGGCAGCAGGGCAAGCGGCGCCCGCCGCAACCAGCCTTTCAGCACCGCGCGCAACTCCTCCATCCGCGCCAGTGCGGCCACGCGCGGCAGAGTCGTCGTGACGATCGCCTGGCTGAAAACACCCACCGCGATGCACAATTGCATGCTGGCCGCATAATATCCCGCCTCGACCGGGCCGGACAGCGCCGACAACAGCAGCACGTCCACACGGCCAGACACGACCGACAACGCCGCTACCGCCATCCACAGGTTGATCGCCAGCATCTGTCGCAACAGCGGCTTGCGCGGACGCCCGATTTCGCGCAGCGGACGCGCCACGGCGAAGGTGATGCCAGCGGCCAGCGCGGCCGCCAGCAAGACTGCCTGTGCTGCACCCTGCACCGTCAGGGTGGCCAGCGCCAGCACCGCCCCCAACACGCCGACGCGGGTCAGGTTCTTCATCGCCTGCGCCGCGCCGACGGCCAGGAACCGCCGTTCCACCTGCAGCCCGCCGATCAGCGCCGTTTGCGCGGCCAGAAGCCCCCCTGCCAGCCCGGCCATCAGGACAAGCCCCGGCTCGGCGACCTGAACCAGCGAAACGAAGATCAGCACTCCAGCCACATAGGCCATGGCCGCCCCGCCCCGCAGCGCCAGCGCCGTCGCCATGGCGTCGAGCCCTTCAACCCGATCGCGGGCCAGACTGCGGGCGGCCACGGTGACAGCGCCCACCGCCAGCACAGTGTCGATCAAGAGCGGCCCCAGATCCATCACTGCCAGAACGGGCGACAACCGGCCGAAGGCTTCGGGACCCAGCCCCCGCGTCAGCATTATCAGCACGGCGAAGCCAAGCCCCGCGCCTGCGGCATTGAACAGTGCCACCTGTGCCGTGGGACCCGGACGCTTCACTCCGCAGCCTCCAGCGCGGGCCTTGCAGTGCCGCTGCCGGTCCGGCGCAAACCGGCCAGCAGCGCCGCCTCGCGCGCCATGATGTCACGCCAGTCATGCGCCGCGGCCAGCTTCATCGCTTCCGCCGACATCGCCGCGTGGCCCGCCGCGTCAGCCTGCATCGCCAGAAGCGCCTCTCGCACAGCCGCCGGATCGGCCGCCACCAGAAGGCCTGCGCCTGCGCCTTGCACCATGTCGCCCGCCTCGCTGCCCGGCACCGCAAGAACCGGCAATCCCGCCGCAAGATATTCCAGCAGCTTCAGCGGAGCCGCATGCACCCGCAGCGGCGTGGGCCGGAACACGCACCAGCCCAGATTTGCCTTGGCCAGCAGGCCCGGAAGCAACCTGCGCTCCACATCGCCCGGCCAGTCGAACCGGTCCCCCAGCAGCGCCGCCAGCCCCTGCACATGTGCCCGGTAGCCGGGCAAAGCAGGCCCCCGCACGGAAAGCCGCGCCTCCGCCAGATCGGGATGATCCAGCGCCTGTATAAGTATATCCAGCGCCGACCACGGCGCCACTTCTCCGACATAGGCGATATGTAGGGGCCGCGCGGGGCGAGGCGGGGCCTCGAACAAGCCGGTCTCGACCCCGGTCGGCGACAATACCGCGGTCACTCCCGCGGCGCGCAGATGCCGCGCAGCCAGCCGATGTCCGATCGACAACACCAGATCGGCCGATCGCGCCGCCCGCCGCTCCATCCTGCGCGCCCAGGCCTGGCGTAGCGCCGAGGATACGAACCCCGGTTCATAATCACGATCCACATAGGCAAAGGCGCGGATCAGACCGCGCCCGCGCAGCCGCCGCGCAGCCTCGGCGGCCCAGGGGCCGAAGGCCTCGACATCCAGACTGTCGGGGGCCAGCCCGCGCAGTTCTTGCGCTGCTGCGTCGGTCAGCGCCCGGATCGTCAACCGGTCGCGCAGGATGGCCACCACATCCAGCGCCCGGCCGAGAGCACGGCGCAGCAGGCCCGCACCCGGCCGCGCCGTGGTGGCGCCGCGCACCGCGCCTTCGGGCAGGTTCAGCGCCGGATCGACCGATACCCAGCCGACCGCGCCATCCTGCCAGCGCCGCACCCCGGTGCGCAGAACACGCGCCTTCGTCTTTCCCGCGGCAGCCCTGCAGCGGAACACCACGATCACCCGGTCATAGCGCGGCCCCAACTCGCGCAGGGCCGCGTGTTCGCGGTTGTTGCGCCGCCCCGCCACATCCAGCGTGCTGATCAGCAGCAGCACCCTCATTGTACGCCTCTCTGCCGGGCGTGCCGCCCAAGCCGGGCCGCCAGCGCGTCCAGCGCCGGACCCGCGGCGTAACGCACACGCACCTGCGCCATGGCCTCCGCGCCCAATGCATCGGCCAGGGCGGCATCCTGCAACACCCGCGCCAGACCTGCGGCCAGAGACGAGGCGTCGGGTGCGCAAACCAGCCCGGTTGCCCCATCCTTCAGCCAGTCCGAACTACCGCCCCTGCCGAACCCCACCACCGGCCGGCCCAAGGCCATCGCCTCGATCCCGGCCAGCCCAAGGCCCTCCGGTACCAGGGACGGATGCGCCAGGACCCTCGCCCGCAGCAGCCCGTCGCGCAGGGCCTGCCGCCCCGCCACCCCGGCGAAATGCACCCGCCCGGCCAGATCTGGCCGGGCCGCCCGGGCGCGCATCGCCCCGGCCTCGGGCCCGTCGCCGTAGATCGACAACACCGCTCCCGGCAGCCGCGCCACGGCCTCAAGCAGCAAAGGCGCGCCCTTGGCCAGCGACAGCAGCCCGGCATAGGCAATCCCGGTTCCGCCAGAAGCCGCATGGCCGGAAGGTTCGCCCATCTCCACCGGATGCGGATGCAGATACACCCGCGCTGGATCTGCCCCTGCCGCAACCGCCATCTGCGCAAGATATCGGCTTGGCGCCAGAAACCCGGTAGCCGCATCGCACAATGCCGCCCAGACCGCCCGCCGCCCCGGCAACCGATAAGCGGCGCGCGAAGCTTCCAACGCCGCGCCACGCCCGGCGCACAGGCCGATCAGGCAGCCCGCACCTTCGGTCCTGTCGCAGGCGGAATCCCCCGGCCATCGCAGCCGCAACCCATTGGGGCAAAAGGGTGAAACATCGTGCAACTGCACATAGAGCGGGACCGCAGCCGCGGCGCGCACCAGATCGGGAGTCAGCAGCGAAAAGCCCAGGTGCAAGATCACCGCATCCGCCGTTCGCGCGGTAGCCCGCACTGCCGCCAGCCCGGCATCGCCCGCCGCCGCCCGTCGCCCGGGCCGGGTGGCGAACGCACCCGTTTCCGCATTCCGGGCCAACCTCAGACCCTGCACCTGCCACCCCCGCGCCGTCAGCCCGGCGGCGAAATCCGCCACCACGCGGGCAATGCCGCCGCCGTCTTCCGGCTTGTCGTGGATCTGCAGCACAACCGGCATCGTCAGACCTTCAGGCGCGCGCACAGCGCTGCAAGTTCGGCCAGCGTGCAGCGATGAAACGCCTCGGCCCGGCTGCCCGACGGCAGACCTGCCGTGATGGCGCGATACTGGTTCAATCCCTGCACTGCCATCACATAATCCGTGCTGGCGATCTGGCTGGCATGGCAGGCAATGGCGCGATCCTTTTCCGCCGCCACGGCAGAGATATCCAGCACCACATTCGCCGGGCAGGGCGACCAGACCTCATAGCACAGAACCGCGGTATCTTCCGGCAGCGCCGCCATTCCGGCCCGCGCCGCGATCCGCGCCGCAACGGCATGGTCGCGGTGGCGATCGGCGGGAAACGGCACCACCAGGCAATCGGGACGAAAGACCTTCCACTCGGCCTCCAGCGCCCGGACAAGACGCGCCTCGTCACGCCAGAGTTCGCCGTCGGTGCCGTCCAGCCAGCGCCCCTGGGCGCCCAGAACCCCTAATGCCGCATCGCATTCCGTCCGCCGCCGGACCGTCGTTTCCGAGACCAGCGCCGCCCGGTCTGCCGGCGTCAGGGCGGCCGCGCGCAGTGCCGGGTGGCCTGCCGCACCATCCGTTGCCACCACCACCTGCACCCGCCGTCCGGCCCGAACCCACAGCGCGATCAGCCCGCCCGCTCCGATGCTTTCATCGTCCGGGTGCGGCGCCACTACTGCAAGCCGCCCGCCCTGGGGCAAGGTCATCCGTTCCAGCGGGCCAAACCGCTCGTACCCCGCCAGCGCCAGCGAATCCCTGATCCAGTGCGGCCGCAGGCGCCGCACCGCGCCATCGGCCAAGCTCCGCCGGAAGCGGGAGAGTCCCGCCCCGATCAGGCCGAACCCGGAGCGGCCCATGCGCTTTTCCATGACCAGACTCCAATGACCTGTCAGAAAATCACATCGCGGCGTCACAATTCGCGCCGTGCTAAAGCAAGGCAATTAGCAGACTTGATGATTTCCGTACTATAAGTCCGCCCCCAGTCTTGGTAAAGTATCATTCCTGTCTACGGTATATATCCTTGTCCTCCCTTTAAAGTTGTGTTTCCCGGGGATTTTACAACATGCGGATGGATATGCCATCTTCTCGCAAATTGCGGACATTTGCAGCCAAGGCAACGCTTGCGCTGCGCAAAACCCGCGAACATTTCAGCCGCCCGGATGCAATCGATCAACTGATGGCCAGCCTGCCCGTCGTGGCCACCGAAACATCCTTGCGAGAATCGGTGGTGTTGATCACCGGAGCCGGGCAAGGCGTGGGCCGAGTGCTTGCGCTGGCCTTGTCGGAACGCGGTGCGAAGGTCTGCCTGATGGGCCGTCAGGCCGAAACGCTCAATTCCGTGCTGTCCGAAATCCCGGCCGCGAACGGGAAGGCCATCGTTCAGACCGGGGACATCGCGCGCAGCGACGACATCGCCCGTGTTCTGGATCAGATCGAACAGCAATTGGGGCCCCTCACGCATCTTGTGAACAATGCTGGCGTCGGCGGCCCTTGGGGCATGCCATTCTGGGAAGCCCCTGAAGAGGATTTCGTTACCGCGCTGGACATCAACCTGACCGGCAGCTTCCGGATGGCGCGCGCCGCCGCCGCCCGGGCCGTGGCCGCCGGTCGGGGGATCCGCATCGTCAACGTCACCTCGATCGCCACCGAAATGCCGATGTCGGGCATTGCGGCCTACACCACCTCGAAATCGGGGGTCGAGGCGCTGACCAGCGCCATGGCGCAAGACGGTGCAGGCAAGGGAGTGGTGGCGGTGGCCGTGTCGCTGAACTCGGTCCAGACCGAGCGCAAGGCGGCGCATGACTGGGCTTCGAATGCCCTGCTGCCACCCGCTGAAACCGTGGTTCCCGCTTTTCTTCACGCGCTGACCGCCCCGGCCGATCAGGTGCAGGGCCGCTGTATCGCAGCCTGGCGCTTCGCTGCTGCTCCCTTCGCCGAAACCCTGCTGGCGGGCCCGGCGGCAGCAATCAAGCCCATCGCCTATCCGCCCTTCCTGCACAAGGGTCAGCAGGTCGACCGCGATCCGGTGCGCTTTCGCATCAATGACCGGGCCGAGAACCCCTGGGGACCCTCGCCCCATGTCGCCGAGACGATCGCCGAGGAAATGGCCCGCCTGCCGCTGTCCTACTACCCCGAGGAACGGCACGACCGCCTGATCGATGCCCTGTCGGCGCATCACGGCCTTGCGCCCGGTTGCTTCGCTGTCGGCCCGGGTTCGTGGGAGCTGTTGTCGCGGCTGGTGCGGCTGTTTGCGAAACCGGGCGAGGAGATCGTCTCGAACGCACCCGGATGGTTCGGCTTCAATCTGGTGGCGCAGCGCGCCGGGGTGCGGCTTTCGATGGCCCCCTTTCACATTGCCGAAGCCGGGCTTGGCTCGCACCACAACCTTGCAGGCCTTGCAGCACGCGTCACGCCCATGACGCGTCTGGTCTATCTTATACACCCAGCCAATCCCGAGGGCGTGCCACTGCGCCAGGCCGAAATGGACGATTTCCTTGCCGCCTTGCCGCGCGGCTTGCCGGTGATCGTGGACGAGGCCTATCTGGAATATGCCGAGGGTCCCGATCTCTTCGATACCCGCGCCGCTGTTGCGCGTGGCGATCGGCTTGTGATCGGGTTGCGCACCTTCTCCAAATTCTATGCGCTGGCGGGGGCAAGGGTAGGTTATGCCTATGCCCGTCCCGATCTGATCGCGCTGGTCCGCAATGCCGAGCATATATTCGGGATTGCCTCCTTGTCCGAAGCCGCCGCCGTGGCGGCGCTGTCGGATACCGCCCACATCACCTCTGTCCGCACCGCATTTCTGGCCGAACGGGCGCGGATGACGAAGGCATTGCAGGGTTTGGGGCTTGCCCCCCTGCCGTCGCAAGCACCTTTCGTGCTGTGCCTCCGGCCCGATCGAATGGACCACGCCCATGACAAGCTGGAAGCCGAAGGAATCTATCTGGCCCGCTACTCGTTTCACGCCGACCGATACATGATGGTCCCCGTGGCGCGCGCCGAAACCAATGACCGTATCCTTTCCGTTCTCGCCGAGATGCGCGGCTGATCCCCCTCGCCAACACCTTTTTCGCTGGCAGCGTTGCTAGGAAAAACCTTCATGTCGACCGCCCGATTGCCCACCTCCGCCGTTTCCCCGCACCGGACCACCGAGCGGCTTTTTCCGCTCCCGGACCAAGGTGCAGCCCCCCTGCCGGACCCCACCCGCCGCGCCGCCTGGAAGATAAAGCGAATGGCCGAGTTCACTCTTGCCGCCGCCCTTCTGGCTGCACTGTGCCTGCTCATGATTGCCATTGCCGCAGTGATCCGGCTGGAAAGCCCCGGCCCAGCCTTTTTTCGTCAACCCCGCTTCGGTCGCGGCAACAAGCCCTTTGATGTGCTGAAATTCCGCACCATGCGCGCCGACCGATGCGATCTTTCCGGTGGCATGCAGACAGCCCATAATGATGTGCGCGTCACCCGGTTCGGCATGTTCTTGCGCAAATCCTCGCTGGACGAGCTGCCCCAGCTGCTGAACGTGCTGTCGGGCCAGATGGCCATCATCGGTCCACGCGCCCACCCATGCGGCATGCGGGTCGATGGCATCCTTTGCGAGGATCTGGTCCCCGGCTACATGTCCCGCCACCTCGTGCCTCCCGGCATCACCGGCTGGGCGCAGGTCAACGGATCACGCGGACCTGTCGACACCCCTGGTCAGTTGGTTCAACGGGTGGAGCTGGATCTGGATTATATCCGCAACTGGTCGCTGCGGCGCGATGTCATGATCCTGATCCGCACTGTCGGCGTCTGCCTGAGCGCCAAGGGTGCCCGATGAACCCCGCTCCCGACACCAGTTTGACCACAGCCCCCGATCACGCCAGTGCCGGCGAATGGACCGAACTGATGGCCCTTCGTCCCTTGGCCACGGTGTTTTCCGGACCGCTGGTGCAACTGGCCCATGCCACCGCCTTCGGCCCGGTGCCACATCTGCTTGCCGCGCGACAGGGGGCAGAGTTGATGGCGCTGTGGCCGATGGTCACTCGCCCGCTGAAAGCCGGCCCGCTGCGGCTGGCCGAACTGGGCTTTGCCCGCAACGCCCACACCCTGCGCAACGATCTGCTGTTGCCCGTCGATGCCCTTGCGCCCCTGACGGCACTTTTCGCGGCCTGCCTCGCCTTGCCCGGTTGGCAAACCCTGGCGCTGGACAATATCCCCGATGATCCCGCCCTTGCCCCCCTGATCCCCGCATCTGCCCGTGCTGCCGGGCTGCTGGCCGATGCCCCGACCCCTGGACGCATCCTGCTGCATGCCGATCCTGGCCCCGATTTTGACGCCTATCTTGCAACCCGGTCCGGCCAGTTCCGTCGCCAGCTGAAAAAGCGCGACCGCGAACTGCGCGCCCTTGGCCCGGTCGAGATCGTATCCCTGTCCGGCCCCGCGCTCACCGCCGCTCTTGCCGAGTGGCAAGCCGTCACCGCCGCCAGTTGGCAGGGCGAAACACCGGAAGCCTCGGCCCTGACCCTCGCCGATTGGGCCTTTCACCGCACCCTCGCACCCTGCGGCAAGTTGTGGCTGCTGCGCCTTTCCGGCCGCCCCGTCGCCGCGCTGCGGATGCTTGAGGACACCCGCGCCGCCTATGTCCACACCATGCATTTCGACCGCGCCTTTGCCGACCATGCTCCCGGCATGGTGCTATTCGCCGCCATGATGCGGGATGCCTGCATCCGGGGCCTGGGCCGGGTGGACTTCAACGGCCGCAGCCCGTTTTTCGCCCGCTGGTCCACGGGCGAGCGCGCACATCTGAACTGGCGGCTATATCGCGCTGACCCATCGGGACATGCAGCAAGACTGGTCCGACGCGGGATGGGCCTGCTGCGTCGCCACGCGCCCGAAAAGCGCCAAGCGGAGGCCCGATGGTGACCCCCGACACCGCTCCTTCCTACCTGACCCTGCCGCAAGGCTGGCCCCGCTGCGCAATTCAGGGCTCTGCCGACTATGTTGCGCTCTGGCACCGCCATTTCGGCGCCCGCCTGCGCCGCGTTGCGCTGGACTGCGGCATGGCCCGGCTTGAGTTGATCTCCTCTCTTGGCCTCCGCCGCCCTGCTCTTGGATCGCGTTTCATCTTCTGCCCGGCCGACCCGCCCTTCGTCTCGCGTCCCGAACGCCGCCTTCTGCCTTTGCGCCAACTTTCCGCCCCGATCTCGCTCGAAGCGGGAAACCTGCGCGGCGGGCTGCAAGTGGCTGCAGGAGCCCCGTTGCCGCAAGCGATCAGCGGCCTCGTTTCCGCACTTTCCCGCCTGCGCGGCTGGGATTACCTGACCCTTCCCGTTCCGGCCGACGAAGCCTCGCTTTGGACCGGGGCCGCCGCGGCCCTTGGCCTGCCCGCGCTGATGCGCGCCACGGGGCGGGTATTTCACGCCAACCTGTCGGCCCGCGCCGGTTGGGATGGGCGAATGGCATCTGCCTCGCGCAACGACCGCAAGAACGAAGCCCGCGCCCTGCGCCGGGCCGGAGAGGCGGGCCTCAGCCTCTGGTCCGGCCCCGCCACGGAGGCTGATTTTGCCGCCCTGCGGCAGATCGCCGACAAGTCCGCCAAGATCGCGCGCCTGCAAACCGCCCCGGTTCTGGTGCCCTATACCGCGCGGCAGGAATCCTTCCTGCGCGCCGCCTGCCGCCTGCCCGGAATGCAGGGTGTCGCGGTGCGGCTGGACGGTCCCGAAGGCCCGATTGCGGTGTCGCTCTGGCTGCGGCACGGCGGCGATCTTCTGGGCGCCGTCACCTTCCATACCGAGGAATCCCGGCTCTTCTCGCCCGGCCTTCTGCTGATGCGGGAGGCGTTTTTCTGGGCTCGCGCCCACCGCATCGCACGGCTGGATTTCAACGCCACCGATCCGCTATACGCCAATTACGCTGATCGAACGCAGGCCTTCCACGATCTTCTGCTGTTCCCGCCCCACCTGAAAGGCCGCCTTCTGCATCGCCTGGCCGCTTCGCGCGATCCGGGCCTTTCCGACAGGGCCTAGCCCATGGACCTGACCCTTGGTGCCACTCCTCCGGGCGCTTCCGCCTTTCCGCCGATGCAAGCAGCGAATTGCAACCTCGAGGAATGCCCGCCCGGCCTAGCCGCCGAATGGGAGGCGCTTGCGGCGCGCGATGCCGTCGGCGGCTTCTTTGGGGGTCCCGACTTCGCACGCGCCTTCGCCGAAACCTTTGCGGGACGGGCCGAATGCCTGATCCTGTCCTTCCGGTCCGGCTCGAAGCTGGTCGGCATCTTGCCCCTGATGCGCAGCCGCGTGCGCCGGGGTGCCGGTCTGGCCGTGCGGCATGACTACATGGCGGGCGACACGGCCCTGCTGGCGCTTCCCGGCCGCCGCCCGTTCCCCCTGCGCCAGATCAGCCCGCTCCTGGGGCTTGAGGCCAGCCTGATGTCTTCCCACATTCTTGCGGTCCCCGGCTGGCAGCAATCCGTCTGGCAGGCCCTTCCCGCCGCGCTTGCCGCCCTGTCCGGCTGGGATATCGCCACCTTTCCGCTGGCCGATCCGGCCTTGTCCATCCTCGAACAAGCCGCTCCCCTGTCCCGGCGCGTCACGCTCGATCGTCCGATGCAGGCGCTTGATCCGGTTGTCCCCTCGGCCTCCCTGATCGCAGCCGGCGATCAGAAGTTCCGCCAGAACATGCGCCGGGCTGTCCGCTTTTCCGAAGAAGCCGGTGTGTCGCTGGACATCCTGACGGACGATGCCGCCCGCGCGGCCCTGGGCTCTTTCGCCGCCCTTGCCGGACGAAGCTGGAAATCCCGCGCCGACAGCGATCGCGCGCGGGGCGAAGCTGCGGTGGTGCCCTATCGCGGCGCCCAACAGGCGCTGGCTGAACGGCTGGCCCATGCCCGCAGCCTGCGTCCGGTCCTGGCCTGTGCCGCTGGCCCGCAGGGCCTGCGCGCCGCCTGCCTCGCCTTCGCCACCCCTTCCGCTCTGACGCCCTTCGTCATGGTACAGGATGCCAGTGCGGGACGCGAAAGCCTGGGCCATCTGGTCCTGCAGCAATTGATCGACTTCGCCCATGAGCAGGCGCTGCCCCGGCTGGACTTCAACGCCAATTCCGGCTGGCTCAGAACCTATGCAAATCGCGTCGATCTGGTTCAGGGGCTGACCCTGTTCCCCCCCGGACTGCGCGGCCGCGCTCTGGCCCTGCTGGCTTGGATGACCACCCGGGGCAGGCCGGAATGACCGTTCAATTCCTGCCGCTGTCCTCGCGCCCTGCCCTTCCCGGCGACGGTCCGGTCACCGATGGCGCCTGGTTGCAGGCCTGGTCCATGGCCTTCAACACCGGCACCCGCCTCTTGCTGACCCCCGATGGCACCGCTTGCATGCCCCTGCTCCGACAGTCGCGCGGACCCGCCAACCTGCTGCGCGTCCTTTGCAGCCCGACAAATGGCCACTCGCAATATGCTGGCCTTGCGCTTTCGCCGGAGAATCCTGAAGGCTCGGCCAAGGCTCTGCTGAGCGCCGCCACCGCCCTGCCTCGATGGGATTTCCTGCATCTGCAGGGCCTGTCCCTGGCCTACCGCGACCCGCTGCACCGCGCTGCGGATGCAGTTGGCCTCAACCTGCAAACCGAACGCCGGTTTTCACATCACGTCGCCGACCTTGCGGCCATCCGCGCAGGCACCCTGCCAGCGCCGATGAGCGGCGCAACCCGCCGCCGCAAGGATCGTCAGTTGCGGGCACTGGAACGGATGGGACGGGTCGAGTTCACACGCACCGCCGGCCCGGACCGCTTCGCTGCGCTGGAGGTTTACCTTCAGGCCGAACAACTCAGCTGGAAAGCGGCAGGCGGAGAGCTGCTTTCCGCCTCACCCGGGATAAGCGGCTTTTACCGTTCCGTGGCCACACTGCCCGGCACCGAGATCTGGTTGATGCGGCTGGACAGCCGCCCCATCGCCGGAATGATCCTGCGCCGGGCGGCGGGAGAGCTGGTCTGCCTCAAGACCTTCTTCGACCACGCGCTCGACGCTTACTCGCCCGGCGCCCTGTTGACGATTTCCATCATGCGGCACCACCTGCAGGATCCCATGACCGCCCGCATGAACTTCTATTCCGGCAAGGACGCTTACCGTTTCCTGGCAACCGGAGATATCCCGCTGTGCGATCTGATCATCTGGAGCCCGGGTACCCGCCCCGCGCTCATACGGGCTATCCGTGGAATGCGGCACGGGTTCAGGACGATCTGTCCCCCAGGCGCCCCTCGACCATGACGAGGGTCCTTGGGTCGATAGTGGTCGGTTTCGGGGCGGGTGCCCACTTGTGTCAGCAGCGCGAAAGCTCCACCACCGTTCACCAGCAAGAGGCAATTGATGCCGGCCTTGCCATACTCCTGCGCCATCTGTCTTTCGTTCGCCATCTTATCTCCCGTACAACCGCGACCACTGCCCATAAAGCCGCCAGTCCATGAAAAGCATATCGCCCGGACACCGCCGCTAGAATGTCGTCGCCTCGTCAAGCGGCCAGATCGGCCGCTTGACGCGCCTGTAGGGGCGGCGTGACATCTGCGGCGTGGAAAGCGCCCCCGAGTCGCAGACGATGACCTTGCCGGCGATCGGTTCGAATGCGGCACGGAAGTGCTGCATGCTCTTCAGCGCCAGCACCTTGCGCCGGGTCGGGTCGATCCCGAAGGCGTAAAGCTGCTGGCGGTCGAGCATCTGTTCGCGCTCGGTCACGATCAGGATCTCGATGCCGTCCACCTTCAGCACGGCGGTCGGGCCATAGCTGCGGTCAAGCCCGCCCAGCATCGGGCCGTCGCCGCGGAAGGCACCGTCGGACAGCCTCTCGATCCGCCCCGTCAGGGTCAGCGGCGGGCCGCCGAAAGCCGGGTCATTCTTGCCGCCGACCGCGATGGTGACCGTCTCTCCCTCCTTGTGCCGGTGGAGTTCGGCGGCCGCCTCCGGGTCGATCATCGGTGCGAAGACGGCATCGGCCAGTTTCGCGTCGAGCATGGCCTTCAGCAGGTTGGTCGAGTCGCCATAGGCGCCCGAGCCGGGATTGTCGGCGTAGTCGGCGATCACCAGCGGGCCTTTCGAGGCATCGAAACCCTCCGCCTGCGCCACCGCTTCCGTGACTTCAAGGAAGGTGTTCGCGCAGGAATGGCGGGCGTCCCAGATCGCGCGGGCATGGGCATCGGCGATTTCGGCCGCGCGCTGTCCGGCCCCTGCGGCGTTCCTGTCATAGGTCACATAGACCGCCGGTCCCATTTCGGCGATGTCGGCATCCGAAAAGCCCGCATTCAACGAGACAGACAGGATACCCGGCTCGGCCTCCTCGGCCCGGGCCTTCTCATATGCCTGCACCAGGGGCCCGACATCGGACCGCCCCGCATTGGCCTCGTCCATCATCGGGATGTGCCGCCGGATCGTCGCGGGCCGGGTCCGCCCGGCCATCGCATCGTCCAGCAGCAGGCCCGCGCGCTTGCCCGAGAGACGCATGTCGATATGCGGATAGGTCTTGTAGGTGACCCAGATCTGCGCATCGCGCGCCATGGCCTCGGTCGCGTTCGCATGCAGGTCCAGCGTTGCGGCGATCGGCATCCCGGGGCCGACCAGAGCACGAATCCGGCGCAGGAGTTCTCCTTCGCCGTCCTCATGCCCCTCAGCCACCTGCGCGCCATGCAGGCCAAGGAGAATGCCGTCGATCTTGTCCTGCCGCGCCCGGATGGCATCGCAGATGCGCCCGGTCACATATTCATAAGCCTCCATCGACACCGGCGCATTCGGCGAGGCGAGAGCCGAGATCACATGCGTCATTTCCCAGCCGCGATCCTTGGCGGCGTCAAGGAAACCGGCAAGTTCGGTATTGGCCCCGCCCCGCATGGCGATGGCCTCATCGCCTTCGGCAAGCGTATCGACCCGGAAGTCGTGAAGTTCCGTCCAGCCCTTCTTGAACGTGTTGTTCTCCGTAATAAATTCGGCGGTCAGCACGCGGAATGTCATGGGCACAGCCTTTCATAACGGATGGAAGCAGGCGACGGGATGATCGCCGGCTGTGAGACCCGGATTCTCCGTCCGGCAACGGTCGGAGACATACGGGCAGCGGGAGGCGAAGGCGCACCCCTTCGGCAGATCGAAGGCCGAGGGGATTTCGCCCTTGATGGCGCGCAGGTGCCTGCGCTGGCCGGGATCGGGGGCGAAGGTGCTGTCCATCAGCGCGGCCGTATAGGGATGGCGCGGGGGCGCATCGGCGCGGGGCAGGACCTCGACCACCGCGCCGAGATACATCACCACGATCCGGTCGCAGAAGTATCGCACCAGCCCAAGGTCATGCGAGATGAAGAGATAGGTCAGGCCAAGCCCGCGCCGGAGTTCGGACAGAAGGGCGATGATCTGCGCCTGGATGGATACGTCGAGCGAGGCGGTGGGCTCGTCCAGCACGATGAACTCGGGGGCCTGCGCCAGCGCCCGGGCGATGCCGATCCGCTGCCGCTGGCCGCCCGACATCTGGTGCGGATAGCTTGCCGCCAGACGTTCGGACAGGCCGACCTGCCCCAGAAGCTCGACCACCCTGCCCGGGGGCGGCGCCTCGTTCTGCACGCGGAAGGGTTCGGACAGCACCTCGGCCACGGTGAAGCGCGGATCCAGCGAGGAATAGGGATCCTGGAACACCATCGCCATCCGCCGCCGCATCCGGCGCATCTCGCCCCGCGACAGGGCCGTCAGCTCCTGCCCGGCGAAGCGGATCGTGCCCGAGGTCGGCTCGATCAGCCGCAGGATCAGGCGGGCGAGCGTGGACTTGCCGCAGCCGCTTTCGCCGACGACGCCGACCACCTCGCCCTTGCCGATCTCCAGCGACACGCCGCGCACGGCCAGCATGGCGCGGGGTTTCCGCAACAGGCCGCCGCCGCTCTGGAACCGCTTGACCAGCGCCTCGGCATGGATCAGGGCCTCAGCCATGCGCACCTCCCAGCGGGTGATGGCAGGCGAGGGTTCCGCCATCGGGCAAGGCGTGGACCTCGGGGATGACACTCTCGCACCGGCCGTCCGACCGCGGGCAGCGCGGGTGGAAGCGGCAGCCGGAAGGATAGTTCAGGACCGAGGGCACGAGGCCCGGGATACCGGTCAGGCTGCCCGGCGCCATGCCTTCGCGCGGGATGCAGCCGATCAGCGCGGTCGTGTAGGGATGCTGCGGCGCGGTGAAGAGCGGCCCAACGGCCCGCGTCTCGGCCAGCCGCCCGGCATAGAGCACCGCGACCCGGTCGCAGATCTGCGCGACCACGCCCATGTCATGGGTGATCAGCATCAGCGCCAGCCCGCGTTCGCGCACCAGCTCGCCAAGGATGTGGATGATCTGCGCCTGTACGGTCACGTCCAGCGCGGTGGTCGGCTCGTCCGCGACGATCAGGTCCGGCTCGGCGGCCAGCGCCATGGCGATGACGATGCGCTGCTTCATCCCGCCCGAAAGCTGGTGCGGATAGGAATCGCAGACCGCCGCCGCCTCGGGGATGCGCAGCCGGGTCAGCAGTTCCACCGTCCGGGCGCGGGCCGCCCTGGGATCCATCCCCAGATGCAGCCGGGCCATGATGTCCACCTGATCGCCGATCCGCTGCACGGGATCGAGCGCGGTCATCGGGTTCTGCGTGACCAGCGCGATGCGCTTGCCGCGATAGGGACGCAACCGCGCCTCGGGCAGTTTCGACAGGTCGGTGCCGTCGAAGACGACCGCGCCTTCGGATATCCGCCCGCCGATCAGCGGCAGCAGGCCCGTCACCGCCATCGCCGTCAGCGACTTGCCCGAGCCGCTTTCGCCCACCAGCCCGAGGATCTCGCCCCGGTCCAGTGTGAAGGACAGGCCGGAGAGCGGCTCCACCACTCCGATGCGCACGCCCAGATTTTCGACCGACAGAAGCATCCTTACGCCTCCCTCAGTCGGGTCTTGATGTCCAGCGCCCGGATCAGCGCATCGCCGAAGAGGTTGATCGCGACGACGGTGATCGCCACGGCAAGGCCCGGGAAGATGATGATCCACGGCGCCTTGAAGAGAAGCGCCGAGCCCGAGGACATCATCGAGCCCCAACTCGGCGTCGGGGGCTGCGCACCGAGGCCGAAAAAGCCAAGCGTCGCCTCAAGGACGATGGCGTCGCCCGTGGCCAGCATGCCCGCGACCAGCACGGGGGCCAGCGAGTTGGGCAGGAGATGCCGCGAGAGGATGAAGCCGACCCTGGCGCCAAGGCTTCTCGATGCCTCGATATAGGTCTCGGACCGGATCGCCATGATCTGCGCGCGGGTCAGGCGGGTGAACTGCGCAAGATAGGCGACCGCGATGGCCGCCATCGTGCCGGTTATGCCCGGCCCGATGATGGCGACGAGGATCAGCGCGATCAGGATTTCCGGGAAGGACCAGGTGAGATCGACGAAGACCGTCACCGCCCGGTCGAAGGCCCCGCCGAAATAGCCCGCCGCGGCGCCGAGGACCATGCCGGCGAAGACCGCCACGCCGATCGACAGCACCGACACGCTGAGCGAGGTGCGCGCGCCATGAAGGATCCGGGTCAGCAGGTCGCGCCCGACCTCATCGGTGCCGAGCCAATGCGCGGCGGAAGGGGCGGCAAAGGCGCTCGGCAGGTCCTGGATGTCATAGGCATAGGGGGTCAGGACCGGGGCAAGGATCGCGCCCAGCACCACCAGCACCAGCCAGGCGCCCGAGGCCGCCCCCTTTGGCGTCCGCAATGCCCGCCCGACCGCGTTGAATGTGCCCCCGAGGCTCATGTCATGGAACTCCGCACCCGCGGGTCCATCAGGGCCTGCAGGATGTCGCCCAGAAGGGTGCCGATCATGACTGCGATGGCCAGCATCAGAAGGCAGGCCTGCACCACCGGATAGTCCTTCTGGCCAAGCGCCTTGATCAGCGTCAGGCCAAGGCCGGGGCGGGCAAAGACATATTCCACCGTCACCGCGCCGCCGAGGATCCAGCCGATCCGCAGCGCAAGAATCGTCACCACCGGGATAAGCGCATGGCGCAGGACGTGGCGCAGGCGGATCCGGGCGGGCGACAGGCCCTTGGCATGCAGGAGCAGCACGAAATCGCGGCTTGCGGCGTCGATCATCGACACGCGGGTAACGCGCGCGACAAGGGCCATGCCGCCAAGACCGATGGTCAGCACCGGCAGGACGGCGCTTTCCCATCCCCGCGCACCGGAGACCGGAAACCAACCCAACTGGACCGAAAAGGCCAGGATCAGCAGCAGCCCGAGCCAGAACGAGGGCATGGTCGAGCCGAGCAGCACGCCCCCCATGATCGCCTGATCCGGCCAGCGGTCCCGATAGGCAGAGGCGATCACCCCCAGGATCACCCCCGTCACCGACGAGAACAGCAGCGCCAGCCCGCCAAGCACCAGCGAGTTCGGCAGGACCTGCGCGATCATCGACGATACCGGGCGGCGGGTGATGATCGACGTGCCGAGGTCGCCCTGCAGAACATTGGCCAGCCACAGGCCGTATTGCGCGACAAGCGGCTTGTCGAGGCCATACTTGGCCTCGATCCTGGCCCGGGCCTCGGGGCCCGAGCCGATTTTCAGAAGATTGTCCACCGGATCGCCGGGGATCAGGTGCAGGATCAGGAAGATGATCGCCGACACCGCCAGAAAGACCGGCACGAGGAGCAGGATGCGTCGAATGAGGTAGTTGAGCATCTCGCCCCTCCGCCCTCAGCCGGTCATTCTTTCACGCCGACATCGACCATGACGACCCCGGTGATCGAGGTGCCGTTGATCTTGGTCGGCATGTCCAGGCGGCCCGTGTTGTAGGCCATGTTCTGCGGCGGCTGGTAGATCGGCGCATAGGGGAACTGGCTGGTGACGTATTCGTGGTAGGCCTTGAAGTTGGCCTCGCGCTCGTCACTGGTCTTTGATCCGGTCATCGCCGCGACGCGCAGCTCTTCGGCCTTCGGGTCGTTGAACATCGACACGTTCGGATAGCCCAGCCGGTCGCCGCCGAAGAACCAGTCGACGATATCGGCGTTGTTCCAGAAGTAGGACCGCACGGCAAGCTGCTGGTCGCCCGACTTGTATTGGTCGCGGATCATCGAGCTGTCGAAAGTCTGGATCTGGGGATCGAAGCCCACCGCCTTGAGCTGCGCCTGGACGACTTCGGTCAGGCGGCGGAACACGCTGTCGTTCTGCGTCCAGAGCGTGACGGTCAGCTTGGCGCCGTCCTTCTCGCGCACGCCATCCGCGCCCTTCGCCCAGCCGGCCTCGTCCAGAAGCGCATTGGCCTTGTCGGCGTCGTAGCTGATGGCCACCGCCGGGTCGATCCGCGATTCCGGCAGCGCCGAGACCAGGAAGCCGTTGGCCACGGCCCCGTAGCCGGAAAACACGTTGTCGAGGATCTCCTGCTGGTTGATCGCAAGCGCCGCGGCCTGCCGCACCTTGATGTCGGTGAACGGCTCTTTCGTCACGTTGATCGGCATGTAGTAGACTTCCTGCCCCGCGATCGGCACCACGGCCAGCGCCGCGTCCGATTCGATCTCGGCCAGATAGTCCGTCGGCAGCGACAGGAGCGCATCGACCCCGCCCGATTTCAGCTCGAGGAAGGAGGTCGAAACCTCGGGGATCTCGCGGAAGGTGATCCGTTCGAGCCTGGCCGGGCCCTGGTTGGCCGAGAGCGGCGAACCCCAGGCATAGTCGTCATTGCGCACGACGACGGTTTCCTGCCCCAGCGTGAAGCTTTCCAGCTTGAACGGGCCGGTGCCGACCACTTCGGTGATGCCGTAATCATCGCCGAGCGCCGTCACCGCATCAGGATCGGGAATGCCCATGAAGGAAGACGCGAGATTGTAGAGGAGGTTCGGCTCTGGAAAACCCATGACGAACTTCACCGTCAGCTCGTCCGGCGTCTCGACCGAGGCGATCGCGTCGACCATGTAGCTGTTCTCGGTCGTGCGGAACATCTCGATGACCTTCGCCACATCGGCCGAGGTGAAGGACTTGCCGTTGTGGAACGTGATCCCGGGCTTCAGCTTGAAGGTCCAGGTCATGCCGTCCGGCGCCTCTTCCCAGCTTTCGGCCAGATAGGGGTGGAAGGACAGGTCCGCATCCTGCGCCACAAGGTTGTCGTAAAGCATCGTATGGACGGTGTTGGTGTTGACCGCGGCCAGCACGTTGTAGTTCGGGATGCCGACCTCGCTGGTGCCGAGGACGAAGACCGCCTCCTGCGCAGCGGCGGACAGGGGCAGCAGAGCCGCGGCCGACACGCTCGCCGCGAGCATGTGTTTCTTGAACGTCATGAACATCTCAATGGAACTCCCTGTGCTGATTGTTATGGTCATTTCCTTGGTCGGCGGGGGTCGCCGGCATGGCCGACGAAATCGTTGTAAAGGGCCGAGACGCGGGTCATCCGTTCCTCGACCTCGGGGCCAAGCTGCGCGAAGACCCCGTTCACCAACAGCCCGATGAGCGAGGACATGGCCGAGGTCGCATCCCAGAACTGGTTGAAATCGGTCTGCACGACGAAAGCCTCGTCGGAGACCTCGCGCGCCCATGGGCAATAGGGATCGGTGATCAGCGTCACCGGGATGCCCGCCTCCCGCGCCACCAGCGCCAGCCGGCGGGTCAGCCGCGAATACCGGCGCCCGTCGATCAGGACGAGGCAGACCTCTTCGGGCGGGGCCAGCAGCACCTCGGCGAAGGTGCCTGCCGACAGGTCCAGAAGCTGCACGCCCGGGCGCAGGTATTGCAACTGGTGGACCAGGAACTGCCCGTGGCCGCGTTCCGTCTGGAAGCCCGAGACGAAGACCTGCTTGCGCAGCGCAAGCCGCCGGACCGCACGGGCGAACTCGGGCGAGGCGGCGGTTTCGTAATTGGCCAGGATCGCCGTCATCTCGCGCTCCAGCCCGCGCGAGATCTCGATGGCGCCGTTCTTCTGGCGCCGGGCGAAGTCCGTCAGCCGGTCGCCCACCAGCCAGGCCTTGTCGCCCAGATCGGACTGGATGGCGCCCTTCAGCTCCTTGAAATGCCGATAGCCGATGCTGCGGCAGAAGCGGCCCACCGTGGCCTCGCTGACGCCCACCTTGGCGGCGACCGAGGCGGCGGTCTCGAAGGGAAGGTCCTTGAAGTTCGACAGGAAGTAGCTGGCAAGCATCTGGTTCGCGGGGGTGGCGTCCCGCAGGCTGTCTTCCAGACGGCCGCGCAAATCGGCCGGCAAAGGCTGGACTGCCCCCTGATCTGCCATTGACCCCCCCGGTCGATTTGCGGCGTCGGTTTGCGGCCTTCGGCCATCCTGATTCAGCAAACGGTGACAGAAATATTCCGAAGCGTCAATCTTGCAAGAAAACTGCAATGATCTAAGGTGGCGGTGCTGGATCGGAGGAGGACGGGATGGCCAAGGCAACGGCGCAGGTCTCGACGCGGCTTCCCTTGGTGATCGAGGCGGCAGAACTGCGCCTCGTCCGCCTGCCGCTGGTGACACCCTTCACCATCGCCACCGGCACCATGCGCGAAAAGCACTTCCCGCTGCTCCGCCTGTTCTCGGGTGCGTGGGAAGGTGCTGCCGAAGGGGTGATGGACCCCCTGCCCGACTACCTGCCGGAAACGACCGCCGGTGCCATGGCCTTCCTGTCCGAGGCGATCCTGCCCGGCCTCATCGGCAAGAGTTTTGCGCATCCGAATGCGCTGGACCGCCTGTTCGCGCCGTGGCGGGCCAACCGCATGGCGCTGGCGATGGTCGAGATGGCGTTCTGGGATCTCTGGGCCCGGTCGCTGGATCTTCCGTTGCAGACCGTGCTCGGCGGCGAAGCGGATGCGATAGATGTCGGCGTATCCCTGGGCATCGGTCCGATCCCCGGCACGCTCGACCGCATCGGCGCCCATCTGGACCAAGGCTACAAGCGGATCAAGCTGAAGATCATGCCGGGCCACGACCTCGCGCTTGTCCGCGCCGCGCGCGAGGCGTTTCCGGGCGCACATCTCACGGTGGACGCCAACAGCTCCTACACGCTGGCCGATACCGCGTGCCTGCAGGATCTGGATGCCTTCGGCCTCGACTACATCGAACAGCCTCTGGCCTGGAACGACATCCACGACCATGCCGTGCTGCAAAGGCGGCTGAAGACCCCGATCTGCCTGGATGAATGTCTCGGCTCGGTGGCCGAGACGCGCAAGGTGCTGCAGAGCGATGCGGCGCGGGTGGTCAACATCAAGGTCGGGCGCGTGGGCGGGCATTCATCGGCCCGGGCGATCCACGATCTCTGCCAGGCCTTCGACGTGCCGGTCTGGTGCGGCGGAATGCTGGAAAGCGGCGTGGGACGGGCGCACAACATCCACCTCTCCACCCTGCCGAACTTCCGCAAGCCGGGCGACACCTCCTCGGCCAGCCGCTACTTCGCCCGCGATATCGTGGTGGAGAAGCTGGAGGCGGCAGAGGGGCGGATGCCGGTGCCGAGGGGGCCGGGCACGGGCGTGACGCTGGACCATGATTTCCTTGCGACCGTCAGCACCGACATCCGCAGGTTCGGCGGATGAGGGATGTCGTGCTGCGCGATCTGGACGGCATGGCCGAGTTCCGGCTGGCCGAGGCATTGCAGAACGATGTCTGGGGCCAGGACGACACGGCCGATCCGGCCGACCTGATGATGGTCGTCCAGGCCGAAGGCGGCCTTTGCGCGGGCGCCTTCCACGAGGGCCGGCTGGTCGGCTACATCTTCGCCTTCCCGACGCGCGACCCGCAGGTCCAGCATTCCCACCGCCTTGCCCTTCTGGCCGAGGCGCGCGGTCTCGGCCTTGGCGCGCGGCTGAAATGGTATCAGCGCGACTGGTGCCTTGCCCGTGGGATCAAGCTGGTCCGATGGACCTATGATCCGCTGCGGCTCCTGAATGCGAACCTCAACATCGGCACACTTGGCGCCGTCGGCCGGACCTATTATCCCGACTATTACGGCAAGATGGCGGGTATCAACGCAGGCGCGCCATCCGACAGGCTTCTGGCCGAATGGTTCGTCGAGGATGCGGTGGTGGCCACACGTGCAAGCCGGCAGGCGGTGAAGGCGGCGCCGGTATCGCGCATCGCCATTCCCGCCGATTTCGCCGGGATGCTGACCGCCGATCCCGACCGGGCCCTGGCCGAACGGCTGCGTCTGCGGCGGGAGATTACCGATGCCTTTGCACGGGAAGAAGAGATCACGGGCTTCGACCGGACGCGCGGCGAATATCTGCTCACAAGGCGCGTCGCGCGGGATGAAGCCGGATAACCGCATCGTATCCAGGTGTCGCCGAAGCAGCGGAACGGGGAAACGCTGCGGCACCGAGAGGCTACGCCTCTAGCCGATGGGAAAGTTCGAGAGTCGTGTTGGGGAGCGGGTTCTCTTCAAAGCCGCAACTGCGCCTGTTCTGGAGAGCCTGGTTCAGCGTGACGGCAGAAATGGAGCGACCAGCCTGGAGGAACTGCCGTCGATCATGACCTCACAGGGAACCGCGCGCCGTCATGATTTCGGACAGCCAGTCGGTGCGCAACTGCGGCACCGACTCGATAAGGCTCTGCGTGTAGGAATCACCGGGGTTGGCGAAGACACTTGCGCTCACGCCTTCCTCCACAACCCGTCCCTTGTTCATCACCATAACCCGATCCGCCAGCCGCCGGACGATCGAAAGATCATGTGTAATGAAGAGGCAGGTCATCCCGAGGTCATCCTGCAGATCGCGCAGAAGGCGCAGGATTTCTTCGGCGACAAGCGGATCAAGCGCAGATGTCACCTCATCGCAGATGATGAGATCGGGTTCGGCCGCAAGCGCGCGGGCGATGCAGACACGCTGCTTTTGCCCACCCGACAGGGCTGCCGGCAGACGATCCGCGAAATCCCGCGGCAGGTCGATCATTTCCAGAAGGCGCGAAACCTCTTTCCTGCGGGCGGCATCGGCAAGGTTGCGGAACTTGCTCAGGGGCCGCCCGATCGCCTCTCCGACAGTCTGGCGGGGGTTCAGCGCCACATCGGGCATCTGGTAGATCAGTTGGATCCGGCGCAGCTGGTCCTTGTTTCTTGCCCGCAGGCCCGGCGGCAGCGGGCTGCCGTCGAACTGCACCGTGCCCGCCGTCTGAGGCAGCAAGCCGGCAATAAGGCGGGCCAGCGTCGACTTGCCGGACCCGGATTCGCCGACGATGGCCAGCGTTTCACCGCGGCGCAGATTCAGAGAGACGCCATGCAGGACCTGCGCAGTCCCATAATGGGCATCGGCATTCGCGACCCGCAGCAGCATCTGGCCGGCCGCACCCGCCTTGCCGCCCGCAGCAGCAAGGGCGTCGCGCTGTGCCGCGACCAGCCTGCGAGTATAGTCCTGTTGCGGGTGGTCCAGAATGTCGGCGGTGCGGCCGGATTCGACCTCGCGCCCATGGCGCAACACCATCAGCCTGTCAGCCACCTGCGCGATGACCGCCAGGTCATGCGTGATGTATAGCGCGGCCGTGCCATAGCGGCGGATCACGTCACGCAAAAGCGCCAGAACCTCGATCTGCGTGGTCACGTCCAGCGCTGTCGTCGGCTCGTCCAGCACCAGCACGTCGGGCTTGCCCGCCATGGCCATGGCGATCATCGCCCGCTGCAATTGCCCGCCCGAGACCTGATGCGGGTATCGCTTGCCGAAAGTCGCGGGGGACGGCAGGCGGAGTGCCGCAAAAAGCTCAAGCATCCAAGCCCGCGCCTCGGGTTCGGACATCAGCCCGTGCAGCAGCGGCACTTCGAGGATCTGGTTTTCCAGGCGGATCGCCGGGTTGAAGGCGGCGGCGGCGCTTTGGGCGACATAGGCGATGCGAGAGCCGCGCAGCCCCTCGCGCCCCGCAAGATCGGTCTGACGCATCTCGGTCCCGACCAGGCGGATCTCGCCGCCGGTGATGCGGCAACCACCCCGGCCATAGCCCATTGCGGCCAGCCCGATGGTGGACTTGCCCGCACCGGATTCGCCGATCAGCCCCAGCACCTCGCCCGCCGCGAGGTCCAGGGAAACATCATGAAGCAGCACCAGGCCGCTTGGCGCTTCGACCCTGAGGCCGCGGATTTCAAGGACATGGCCCATCAACGATTGTCACCCTGAATTGCAGTACGACCGGCCAACGCCCAGTCCACGACCAGGTTGACCCCGATGGTGACAAGCGCAATCGCCCCGGCCGGGAAAAGCGGTGCATAGAGGCCGTAGAGAATGCCTTGCTGGTTCTCGCGCACCATGCCCCCCCAGTCCGCGAAAGGCGGTTGCACGCCGAGACCCAGATAGGACAAGCCCGCAACGAAAAGGAAGGTGAAGCAGAAGCGCATCCCGAATTCCGCAAGGAGCGGCGGCAGGGCGTTGGGCAATATCTCGCGCGAGAGCATCCACCACACATTCTCGCCGCGCAGGCGGGCGATCTCGGCATATTCCATCACGACGATGCCCTGCGCCACGACGCGCGACAGCCGGAAGACGCGGGTGCTGTCCAGCAGCGCGATGGCCCCGATCAGGACCGGCAGGCTCGATCCCAGGGCCTGCAGCACCACGAGGGCGGAAATCAGCACGGGGATGGACATGACGACATCCACGAGGCGCGAACCGATCAGGTCCGGCAGACCGCCGCGCAACGCGGCGAGAAACCCCAGCGGCACACCGATGCAGAACGAGATCGTCACCGCCGAAAGCGAGACGCCGATCGACATCCGCGCCCCGTGCAGCAGGCGAGTGAGCATGTCGCGCCCGTTCTGGTCAAGGCCGAACCAGTGTTCGGCCGTGGGCGGGGAGAAGGGGATGCCGACGGTCTCTTCCAGGCCATAGGGTGCAAGCGAGGGCCCGAAGACAAGCAGAAAGGCGGCAACGATCACGATGAGCAGCCCGAAGGCGGCGGACAGCGGCAGGCGCGGGCCGGGGGAAACGACGCTCACGGCTCACGCCTCCTTCATGCGCGGCTGGCGCAGCCGCGGGTTCAGCGCAATGGCGCCGATGTCGGCCACCATGTTCAGCACCACATAGACGGCGGCAAACACCAGGGCGGCGGCCTGTACCATCGGCAAATCCCGCTTCGACACGGCATCGACCATGAACCGGCCAAGTCCGTTGTAGTTGAAGATCGTCTCGACCAGCACCACGCCCGCGATGAGATAGGTGAGGTTGAAGGCCACGACATTGATGATGGGCGCAGCAGCGTTCGGCGCGGCATGGCGCAGCACGACGCGGCGGTTCTTCAGGCCCTTGAGAAAGGCCATCTCGATATAGGGCTGGTCCATGATGGCCAGAACGGCGGTGCGGGTCATCCGCATGATCTGCGCCACCGTGACGAGGACAAGCACCAGCATCGGCAGGGTCGTCGCCTTCAGCCAGGCTCCAAGGCCCATGTTGTCCCACGTATCGGCAAGGCTGGGCAGAAGACCCCATTCGACCGAGAGCAGGAGGATCAGCAGGAGGCCCAGAAAGTATTCGGGCAGAGAGACGGTGGCCAGCGCCACGACATTGGCGATCCTGTCGAACAGCGACCCGCGGAAGGCGGCCGTGGCGATGCCCAGCCCAACCGCCAATGGAAGGGCGATGACGGCCGCATAGCCTGCCAGTGCCAGAGTATTGGCAAAGCGCGGCCAGAGCAGATCGGCCACGGGCTGGCGGTTTGCCAGCGACACGCCAAGGTCGCCCTGCAGGATTCCCGCCGCCCAGGACAGGTAGCGTGCCACCGGGCTTGCATTCAGGCCGAGTTGCTCGCGCAGGGCGGCCAGGGATTCGGGCGTGGCGTTCTGGCCGAGGATGGCCGCCGCCGCATCACCGGGCAGGATTTCGGTGCCGGCAAAGACCAGCATCGAAACAAGGACCAGGGTCAGCAGGCCAAGCGCGAGGCGCTGGAGGACGAGCTTGCCCATCAGGCTTCCAGCCAGACCTTCTCTGCCAGGCGCGCACCCATCAGGTTGAACATCGGATGCGGGCTGACCCCTTTCACCTGGTTCGAAACCCCGTCGAGATAGTCGCCGAACATCGGGATCATCACGCCGCCCTCGTCATGGATCATGCGCTGGAGTTCCCAGTAGATCTCGCGGCGGCGCTCCTCATCGAGCAGCGCCCGCGCCTCGACCAGCAGCCGGTCGAAATCGTCGTTCTTCCAGAAGCTGTCGTTCTGCGCCGAGGCCGAATGGTAGGCGATGGTCAGCATCTGGTCCGCGGTCGGACGCCCGCCCCAGTAGGACATGCAGAAGGGCGCCTTCATCCAGACATTGTCCCAATAGCCATCGGCCGGCTCACGCTGGACTGTCACGTCGATGCCGGCCACCGCCGCAGAGGCGCGGAAGATGGCCGCGGCATCGACCGCACCCGGGAAGGCCGCATCCGAGGTCTGCAGCGTCAGCGCCAGGCTGTCCAGCCCCGCTTCGCGCAGGTGGAACCGGGCCCGGTCGGGATCATGGGCGCGTTGCGGCAGTTCGGCATTGAAGAAGCGGTCGGTGACCGGGATGGGATGGTCGTTGCCCAGCGTGCCGTATCCCAGAAGCGCGGTCTGCAGAAGTTGCTCGCGGTCGATGGAATACTTGATCGCCTGCCGCACGTTCAGATCGGTGAACGGATCGCGGGTGCAGTTCATCAGGAAGGTATAGTGCTGCCCGCCCGCGGAGCGGATGATGCTGAGGTTCTGGTTGCGGGCCAGCAGGTCGACCGTCTTGAAGTCAAGGCTGTTGATCGCATGGACCTGTCCCGACATCAGCGCATTGGTCCGCGCGGCAATGTCGTTGATGACGATCACCTCGACCGCGTCGACATTGGCGCAGCCGGGCTTCCAGTAGTCCTCGTTGCGGACGAAGCGGGCGCGCACGCCAGGCTCGACGCTTTCCAGCCTGAACGGGCCGGTGCCGATGGGGTTCGACCAGTCGTCGAAGCCTTCGGGCACGACCAGGAAGTGATAGTCCGACAGGACATAGGGCAGGTCCGCGTTGGCCGAATGCAGTGTGATCCGCACCTCGTTGTCCGCCACCTTGGCCACATCGGCGAAGGCGGCAGCGATCGAGCGCGCGGCCGAAGGGGTCTCCTCCCCCCTGTGGAGGTTCAGCGAATAGATCACGTCATCGGCAGTCAGCGTCTTGCCGTTGTGGAAGGTTACGCCTTGGCGGATGCGGAAGGTCCACTCCGAAGCGCCTTCGGCGGCATCCCAGCTTTCGAAAAGCTCGGGCTGGGCGATATTGTTCCCGTCGATCTCGACCAGGCCGTTCATCACCATGTAGCCCTGGTTGACCGGCACCCAGTCGTTCATCTTGCGCACGTCGAAATCGTCGGTGGTTGAACCACCGCCGATACCCATGCGCAGAACGCCGCCGCGGATGGGCTGATCCTGTGCAACCGACCGCGTCGGCAGCAGCGACAGGGCGCCAAGGCCGGCTGCACCGGCAAGCAGGCGCCGACGCGAGAGCCCGGAGAGTGAGGAATTCGAAGTCATGGTTGCTCCCTTCCTGTTGACAGCATGATGCGCTGCACTTGTTTTCTCGTTGTCCTGCGCCGCCCGGTCAGTCCCGGGCGACGCTGTCCTGGTGGCTGCGGTGGAAGACGGGGCGGTCTCCCTCCCAGGCGTCGATATGCTGGACGATGTGCCAGGACCCGGCATCGCCCCACATACTGGTGACGACACGGGTCCGGGTCTGCCAGCCGCCCCTGCCGCAGCTGCGGTCCCAGGTGATGTCGACCCGGGCGCTGGCCGGATCGTCGCGGCGGATCGACCAGATCTCCTCCAGCCGGCTGCCGGTGATCAGCCCGTGGTCCAGGTTCTCGGTCGGGGGCACCGTGCCGGAAATGATGATCCGGGTCTCGCCCGTGGTCATGTCGGTCTCGACCCGCTTGCTCTCCTGCCCCTCACCATGCGCCCTCAGCGGCAGGGGCGATGCGCCTACCGGCTCAGGGAAGGCCGCCTCGTCACCTTCGGCCGCCGGACGCACCGGCAGGTCCAGATGGCCGCCGCTGATCGTCGCCGTCACCGGCTCGGGCTCGGGCCAGAGGAAGGGCCAGTAGCTGGTCGACACCGCGATCCGCAGGCGATGGCCCGCGGGCAGGCGATAGGCGATCTGGTCGAGGTCCAGCACCACCTCGTAGACCTGCCCCGGAACCAGCGGCTCGGCCACCTCATGCGAGGTGCGGTGGCGCAGGTTCAGCACGCCCAGGGTGATCAGGGCCGAGGTGCCGTCGGGGCGCAGGTCGTTCAGCCGGACGGCGATCTGCGCCTTCGGCCGGTCCGCCGCAATGCGCAGCGCAACCCGCGGCGCCCCGACGATATCGGTGATCTCCGCCACCGGTGCGGAATCGAAACAGGCCGACAGCGCGTCGTCCGCGCGCTGGTCGTCCGGCAATTCCCCCGGGCCGAAGCCGAACGGGAAATATTCGCCCGCGCCCATGCCGACAGCCATCGAGGGCACCGCCTGCTGGGTGAAGGGTTCGGGCGCGTCCCCCAGCCTCCCGAAGCCGAGATGCAGCCGCCGGGTTTCGATGCGCGGCGAGGGCCATTCGGCCTCGGCGATCCAGCGGCCGGGACGATGCGCGAAACTGGTCGCGGGCTTCACGCTGTCCATCAGCCAGGCGGTATAGACGGGCTCGCGCCCGACGCCGTTGTCGATGCCTTTCAGCCAGTGGTCCCACCATCGCAGGGCCTCCTGCAGGAAACCGATCCGCGGCCCCGGCACCGCCATATGCGGATATTTATGGTTCCACGGCCCGACCAGCGCCCGCACCGGCGCCTTCAGATTGGCGGCCAGATGCGCCGGCGTATTGCGGTAGCCGTCATGCCAGCCGCCGATGGCGAAGACTGCGGCGCGGATCGCATCGTAATCCTCGCAAACCGAGCCGTGCTTCCAATAGGCGTCGCGCTGCTGATGTTCGTGCCAGGTGCGCGCAAGGAAAGGTGCCTTCTCCAGCCGTTCCAGCCACATCCCGCGCCAGTTGTCCCCGACAAGGGCCGGGTCCGGCGGCGGCGAGAACCATGAGGCCGCCGTCGCCGCCCAGGCGATGCTCTCGCCCATCAGGCAGCCGCCCTTGAAATGGATGTCGTCGGCATAGCGGTCCACCGTCGAGCAGAGAGAGATCACCGCCTTCAGCGCCGGCGCGCCGTTGGCCGCCGCCTGCAGGCCGTTGAAGCCGCCCCAGGAGATGCCCATCATCCCGACCGCGCCCGAACACCAGGGCTGTCCGGCAAGCCAGGCGATGACCTCCAGCGCGTCCTGCATCTCCTGCGGCGAGTATTCGTCGTCGAACAGCCCTTCGGACTCGCCATTGCCGCGCTGGTCGACCCGGACGCAGACATAGCCGTGCCGGGCCATCCAGGGATGGCTGATCTGGTCGCGGACCGCGGTTCCGTCGCGCTTGCGGTAGGGGAGGTATTCCAGGATCGCCGGCAGCGGCGCCAGCTCTGCCGCCTTGGGCATCCAGATGCGGGCCGACAGGCAAATCCCGTCGGACATCGGAATACCCATGTGCGGGATCTCGACAAGCTCGTCCGTCATCTTCGCTGCGCCTCCGGCCGGTATTGTTGGGGATCATCGGCCGATAGCGGCGGCTTGCCAATTTCATGGGTTTGTGCGACTTTAAGCGAGTTTATGCCAACCCACTCAAAAGGGCGCAAATTGGCCCGGAAAGCCGCCGACAGTTCAGAATATTTCTCCGGCAACCTGCGCCGGCTGTGCGCGACGCAGCCCTCGGTCTCGGCGATCTGCCGCGACATCGGCATCAACCGGCAGCAGTTCGAGCGCTACCTGACCGGCGCGGCGATGCCCTCAGCCCACAACCTGCGCCGGATCTGCGCGTATTTCTCGCTGGACGAGGCGCAGCTTCTGGCCGGCCCTCCCCCTTCCGGCGCCCGGCCCATCGACCGCGACAGCCTGGCCGACCCCTCCCCCTTCGCGCAGGCCCTGCGCAGCCAGCCGGGGGAGCTGCCGCTGCTGCGCAACTATTGCGGAACCTACCAGTATCACTTCCTGACGCCCTCCTGGCCGGGGCAGATCCAGGTCAGCGTGCTGCAGATCTACGAGAAGGAGCGCCGGATCCTGACCCGCTATCTGGGCCGTGTGCGCGATCCGATCTATGGCACCGTCACTCGGTCGCGGTTCGACGGGCAGGCGGTGCTGCGGGGCGACCGGATCTTTCTTATGGAGTATTCCCGGGGGGTCATCGACAGCTTTGCCCAGACGATCCTGTTCCCGGCCCATCGCCATTCGGCGAACTACATCACCGGCATGGCCTTCGGCATCGGCTGGCACCCGCACCGCAGCCCCTTCGCGTCGCACCTGATCCTGCGTCGGCTTCGCCCCAACCAGTCGCTGCAGGACGCCGTCGCGCAATGCGGCCTCTACGCGCCCGACAGCCGCGCGCTGGACCCGATCGTGCGCAATCATTTCACGCAAGGGGCGGCGCCTTATGTCGCCGGGCTTCCCTGACTGACCCGAACATAAATGCTGCTGTCGAAAGACACACCCTCCGCCGTGTGATCACCGCCAACGCTGTGCGCGACGGGATATTCCGTGCCACGACCAGAGCAAGACACATATTCCAGGCAGACCATGCTTCCGAACCCCGGCGGCATATGGTGAATTTGGTCTTCAGGGTTCTCCAGAAGATACTGCCATGGGAATAAGCCCCCTGCCCTGCTTCGCCATCATGCACAAACAGGCCGTGCCACGCAGCCGGAACGGCTGGTGCGAAGCCTCCGCTTCTGCAGCTTGTGCGACATCGTCATGGCCTTGATGCACAGGGGCTCTGTAGGCACAGGGGCATGCCACTATGCGCGCATCGCCAATTGGCCAAGTTGCGCCGCAAGCTGGTCTCCGATGGCAACTCCACGCAGTTCGCCCTGCTGCCGGTGAGCATGGCGCCGGTCGCCGGGAATGCGGACACCCGGCTGATCCGCCATCTTCTCGAGAAGGTCATCAAGCCGCCCGGAGAAACCGGTTTCACCCAGGCCGTCTGGCCGGATCGCGATGATCGTCTGGCCAAGGCGCGGCGGGCCGCCCTCGTCGTCGCCCAGCGAGGATGCGGCATGGGACCAGTTTGCCCCGGTCAGCCCGGCCGCCAGCACCTCGACCATCAGGGCAAGGGCCGAACCCTTGTGCCCGCCGGCAGGCGAAATGGTTCCGGCCATGGCGGCAACCGGGTCAGTTGTGGGCCTGCCTTCAGCGTCCAGCGCCCAGTGGGGCGGAATCTCGCGCCCTTCGCCGGCGGCTGCAACCAGATTGACGAAGGCGGTCGCGGACGAGGAGGAATCGAGGATCAGTGGTTCGCCCCTGCGCGGGGCCGCCAGTGACCAGGGATTGGTGCCAAAGAAGGGCTTGTGCCCGCCCCATGGCGCCATGGTCGCGCTGGCATTGGCAACCATCAGCGCGATCAGCCCTTGCCGGGCCAGCTGTCCCGTAAAGTAACCAAGCACCCCGCAGGCATAGGCATTGGCAATGCCCATCAGCGCAATGCCCTGCCGCCAGGTTGCCTCCCGCAACGCCATCTCGCCCGTCTCATAGGCGAGATGGGCAAAACCGTCGGCGGCATCGACCCTGATCAACCCCGGTGCCGCGACACTCATTCGCGGCACGGCGTGCCCGGCGATCTTGCCTGCACGCAGATGGCCGCAATACCATGGCAGATAGCCAAGGCCGATGCTGCGGTTGCCTTCCGCCTCGGCATCGCGGATGGATCGGGCGACGGCACCGGCCTGCAGACCCGAGGCGCCGCTGGCGGTCAGGCAGTCGCGTGCCAGCATTTCGACCTGGTCGAGCGTCAGGCTAACCATCGTTTTCCCCTCTTTCAGACTTTACGGAACACGCTGCCATAGGCGCTGCCCGTCACCGCGCTGGCCCCGGCGGGAAAGCGGCCCTCGGCCAGATAGCGTTCATGGCAGCGGCACAGAGCGACCGGATCCAGCACGACGCCGAGGCCGGGGCCTTCGGGCACCGGGACCACGCCGTTGCGGGGCGTCAGGGGACCGCCCGCGATCACGTCGTCGCCATACCAGCGCAGCAGCGTCTGGCTGGCGCCGCGCAGATGCTCGAAGGCGGCGGAAAGGTGCAGATAGGCGGCGCTGGCGATGCCGGTCTCGCCGGAATGGAAGCGGAAGCCCACGCCCATGGCGGCGCAGGCGGCGATGAAATCCGCCGTGCCGCGGATGCCCCCCAATTCGTTGATGTTGGTCACGATGGCATCGGGGCAGCCCAGACGCGCGGCCTTGGGCAGATCGACGACATGGGTCGAGAAGGAACAGTCGAATTGGGCGCGAAGTGCCGCCATCTCCTCGTAGCTTTCGCAGGGTTCCTCGAACCAGGTGATGTCATGGCGCAACAGCTGGCGCAGCGCCGTGCGTGCCGCAGGCAAAGTCCAGGTGCCGTTGGCATCCAGTTGCAGCGGCAGGTTGCCGATGGCTGCACGCACCTCGGCCACCATCCGCAATTCTTCGGCCAGATCGACCGTGCCCACCTTGCCCTCGAAGATGCAGGCGCCGTGCTCCTCGAGCATCCGGGCGCAATAGCGCGCCACGTCCAGCGGACTGGCCTCGCCCGGCTCATCCGTACCTGGAAGACGATAGCTGAAGTATTCCGTCAGCGGGATATCCTTGCGCACCGCCCCACCCAGCAGACGATAGAGCGGCAGCCCCTCGGTCTTGCCCCGCGCATCCCACATCGCCATCTCGATCCCGGCGAAGACACGGCGGTGGGCGGCGACATTGTCCCAGGGCGTGTAGGTCATGCCCGGCACGCAAAGCTGCCGTGCGGGCAGGATGTCGCGGATGTCGGCGCCTTCCAGCCGCGCGGCCATCCGGACCACATCTGCGGCCCGGTCGCCATCGGCACATTCGCCAAGGCCGATCACGCCGTCCTCGGTCTGCAACTCGATCACGGTCTTGGTCAGTGATCCGGTGGAGCCGTAGCTGAACCGATAGGGTGCGCGCAGCGGAATGTTCACCGGTGTCGCGCGGATCGTCTTGATCTTCATGCGGAATGTTCCTGCCGCCATCCTGGTGCCGCCCCGGAAGACCAGGGCGGCAGTATGTCAGCGGTCCAGCCAGACGCTTTCCAGATGCATCTCGCGCAGCGGATGGCGGCTGTAGCCCTGCAGCGCTGGCACACGATGCATGATCAACTCGTTCCAATAGGGCTGGATGATCACGCCGCTGTCCTGAAGCATCTTCTGCATCTCGGCCATCAGCGGACGCCGCTTGTCCGGGTCGAATATGCCGAGCGCCTGGTCCAGCAGCGCGTCGAACTCGGGGTTCGTATGGGCGCTTTCATTCCAGGCCTCGCCGCTGCGATAGGCGACGGCATAGATCTGCACGCCCAGAGGACGCGCGCCCCACGACGTGGTGGAGAAGGGATACTTCGTCCAGTCGTTCCAGAAGGTCGACCCGGGCATCACCGTGCGCTTCACCTTGAACCCGGCATCGCGCAATTGCGCGGCGATGGCGTCGGATGTGGCGGCAAGCCAGCCTTCGTCGATCGAGATCAGCTCCAGCTCGGTGTCCATCTGACCGGCTTCGGCCATCAGGGTCCGGGCACGCTCGGGATCGGGGGCCATCTTCGGCAGTTCGGCATATTCGGGATGCACCGGTGCGCAATGATGGTTCTCGCCCACCGTGCCCAGACCCGAGACGCCCAGTTCCAGCACCACCGCATTGTCGCAGGCCAGTTGAACCGCATTGCGCACCCGCTGGTCGGTAAAAGGCGCGGCCAGCGTGTTCATCCGCGCCACCATGGTGGTTGCGGTGATCGCCGTCTCGCGCACCAGACCGGCGGCATCATGCGCGATCACGTAATCGGCGCTGGTCTCGTCGTTCATGTCGATCTCGCCCGAGGTGAACGCGGACAGGAACACTGCCTCGTCGGTGCCGAGGTCGATAAACTCCACCCCGTCCAGCAGCGCCTCACCGCCCCACCAACTGCCGTTCTCGCGCCGTTTCAGAACGGCCTTCTGCCCGACGCCGAATTCAACCAGTTCGAAGGCGCCGGTGCCAATCGGCGTCTCGGCCAGATTGCCGCCATCGGGGAAGGACGGATGAACGCAAAGCGCGGGATAATCGCCGAAGCTGGGGATCAGTGTGATGTCCGGCCGCCGCAGGTTCAACTGCACGGTGAAATCGTCCAGCTGCACCACGGCATCCTCGGCCGCCGCCGTCTCTTCGCCATCGCGCAGGGCCACAAGGCGGGCGGCCATAGAGTTGCCCTCAACCCCGGCGTCCGCCATCCGACGGATATTGAAGACGACATCGGCGGCCGTGAAAGCATCGCCATTCGTCCAGGTGGCATCCTTGCGGACATGAAGCGTATAGGTGCGGGCATCGTCCGATACCTCCCAGCTTTCCAGCAAGGAAGGGGTGAAACTGCCATCGGGCTGCCAGCGCACCAGCGGCTCGCAGAACTGCCGCGCGACATTCGATTTCTGCGGCCAGTCGTAGACGCGCGGATCGTTGATCGCCAACACCTGCTGACCGATCCGCAACACCCCGCCGCGCTTCGGCTGCTGCGCAAACGCGCGAGAGGGGGCGATGCCTATCATCCCGCCGGCGGCAGCTGCCGACAGGCCGAGGATGCTGCCAAGCGCCATGAACTCTCGCCGGTCCATCCTGCCCTGGCGAACCGATTCCACCATACCGCAGATCATCTGCACGCGATGCTTTTCCATTTTTCCGGTCATGTGGCGGCCCCGCTGGATTGCTGTTGCACATTTCATAGCCGGTCCATCTGTCGCGAACCGTTCCTGAACCCATCCTGCACCCGCAGCCGCTGCGACCAAATTGACAAGAGCGCTGCAGGGGTTTTACCTCAGGTAAAAGAGGCCCTCATGCGCCAAGCCCCTTCAATGACCGGATTGCGCGTGTTCGAGGCGGTCGTGCGCCTCGGTTCGCTGTCAGCCGCCGCAAGGGAGCTTTGCGTCACGCCTGCCGCGATCAGCCATCGCCTGCGCGACCTTGAAGCCGCCAGCGGGCAACCTCTGGTTCGGCGTGAGGCCGGGCGTTTCCGGGCGACCGAGGCCGGACGGGCGGTCCTTGACACGCTGGGCGACGCCTTCGACCGTATCCGCGCCGCCGATGCATTGTTGCAGCCCGACGCGGAGCGGCTGCGTATCACCGCCTCCTACTCCTTTGCCGTTCTCTGGCTGATGCCCCGGATCAGCACTTTCCAGGCGCGGCATCCCGATACGGAACTTTTCATCCATCCGAGCCACAACCCGATGACCGAGGGGGCCGCGGATGTCCGCATCGTCCATGCCGCGCGCCAGCCCGAGGCGGGCGCCTGGTCGGTGCTGTTCGCTGACCGCTGCGCGGTTCTGGCAGGCGCGGGGCACCGGTTCTTTACCCGCAAGGAGGCCGGGTTGGCCTCGGTGCTTGAGGGGCGTCTGGTTCATATCACCCACGACAGAGGCCCGGACTGGGGCGAGTTCAGCTGGCGCGTCTGGGCCGCGGCGTTGGGGCTGGAAATGCCCGGCACCGGCAAAGCCGCCACGGTCTCGGCCGAACATCTGGCGATCGAGCTTCTGTTGACCGACGATGCCTTTGCGCTGGTCAGCACCGTCAACGCTTCGCGCCTGCTGGAGACCGGCCGCTTCCGGGCGGTTCCGGGCAGCGAGATGCCCAGCGGTTGCAGCTACTGGATCGCGGACGGGGCGGCACAGGGGCGAAGCGGGCGGCTTGCCCGCGATTTCCGCCAGTGGATCGCGCAGGAATTGCGCGCTGACGCCTGATCTCGTCAGCAAGCATGGTCCAGCCATGCGCGGCGGCGCAGTCACGGACATCCGCTGAATACCCCATCATGTCCAGAGAGGGGCAGACGGCGCTGCGGCGGAGCAACCGCAGCAATTTGGGAAAGCAAATGCATGGCGGCAGATGCCTGGACCTGTTCTTCGGGAAGCCGGAGGTCGTCCGGCAAGGACGAATATGCCCCGCTTCAGGCGAGACCGGGCTCAGGTCACTCCCTTGAGGGACCGCTCGTGGAACTCGGGGCGCTCCCACCGCCGTTCGGCCATGATGCGGCAAAGGATGTCTCCCGCGCGCCTTATGTCCTCATGGCCAAGATACAGCGGGGTGAAGCCGAAACGCAGGATGTCGGGGGCGCGGAAGTCTCCGATCACGCCCTCGGCGATCAGGGCCTGCATGATGGCATAGCCCTGCGGATGGCGGAACGAGACCTGACTGCCCCGGTTGGCGGGGTCACGCGGGGTGGCGAGGCGCAGGTCGGGACAGGCCTCCTCGACCAGCCCGATGAACAGGTCGCCCAGTTCCAGCGACCGGGCGCGCAGGTCGTCGAGGTCGACGCCCTCCCAGACATCCAGCGCGGCATCCAGCGCCGCAAGATGCAGGATCGGCGGGGTGCCGACGCGCATCCGTTCGATCCCCGGCGCGGGGCGGTAGGCAAGATCGAAGGCGAAGGGCGCCTCGTGCCCCATCCAGCCCGACAGGGCCGGGCGGGCGCGGTCCTGATGGCGCGGGGCGACGTAGATGAAGGCCGGGCCGCCGGGGCCGGAGTTCAGATACTTGTAGGTGCAGCCCACCGCGAAATCGGCGTTGCAGGCGGCGAGGTGAACCGGGAAGGCCCCGGCGGAATGCGCCAGATCCCAGATGGTCAGGATGCCGAGTTCCTGCGCGCGGGCGATCAGGGCGGCCATGTCGTGCCGCCGTCCGGTGCGGTAATCGACCTCTGTCGCCAGCAGCACGGCGACGGTTTCGTCCAGTGCGGCGGCCAGATTCTCCGGTTCGACCAGCTTCAGGGCGACATCGGGGCCAAGCGTGCGGGCCAGGCCCTCGGCGATGTAGAGATCCGACGGGAAGTTGCCGGTATCGGACAGGATCACCCGGCGGCCCGCATTCATCTCCAAGGCCGAGGCCAGCGCCTGATAGACCTTGATCGACAAGGTGTCGCCGACCACGACGCTGCCCGGTTCCGCCCCGACCAGCCGTGCGATCCGGTCGCCGACCCGGGCGGGCAGCCCGATCCACCCCGCGCGGTTCCAGCCGGTGATCAGCATCCGGCCCCATTCGTCGCGCACCATGCGCGCCAGCCGGTCGGCCACGCCGCGCGGCAGGGGACCCAGCGAGTTGCCGTCAAGGTAGATCACTCCTTCCGGCAGGTCGAACAGCGTCTTCGTGGCGGTGAAGTCCGTCGTCATCCTCTTCTCCCCTCAGGCCTGTTCCGACATCAGGCCGGGCCGGACGCCCAGACCCATCGAGGCATCCAGTATCGCCCCGTGCAGCACGCGCGAGGCCGGTCCGGACAGGAAATGCACCAGCGCGGCGACCTCGGCCGGTTCGATCAGCCGGCCTTTCGGCAGGCGTGCGAGGAAAGCCGCGCGTTCCCCGGGCGACAGTTTCGACAGGGTGCTGGCCTGGAACATCGGCGTATCGGTGGCGCCGGGGCAGATGGCGAAGACATCGACCTCGGCATGAACCGTCTCGGCCGCCAGCTGCCGGGTCAGGAAGGCCACGGCGGCCTTGCTCATCCCGTCCGACAGGCGGAAGCCCGGAAAGGCGGTGATGCCGCCGCCGACCGAGCTGATGTTGATCAGCTTGCGCCCCGGCCCGCCCGGCAGGGCCATGAACGCCTGGCACATCTTCAGCGTGCCGTCGGCATTGATCGCCAGCATCAGGCTGTCCTGCATGCCCGGATCGTCCGAGAACGCCGCGACGGTGGCGGTTCCGACGGCGGCGTTGTTCACCAGCACGTCGATGCGGCCATGAAGGGCCGCCACATCGGCGATGCAGCGCCGGATCGACTCCGCCGAGCGCAGGTCCAGCGGATGCACCGTCACGGGCAGGTTGCCGAAGCTGTCACGCAGGGCGGCCGGGGCTTCCCCCCCCTCCACGCAGGTCAGCGCGACCGTGGCGCCATAGGCGGCCAGCCGTTCCACGCAGGCGCGGCCGATGCCGCCCGTGCCGCCGGTGACAAGGGCGATGCGGCCGGTCAGGTCATAGGGTGCCAGCAGATCGGCGTTCATTTCGGGGTCTCCGGGGTTGCTTCGGGGATCAGGCCGCGCGGGGCGAACCGCATGACAAGGACGAGGATCAGCCCCATCACCACATAGCGCAGCTGGGCCGGGCCCTGCTCCAGCGCCACGCGGATCGGGTTTTCGGGGGCGAGAACCGCGGCGCCGGTCGCGGCCAGCCAAAGGCCCGCGGTTTCCGCCTGCACCCAGACGAACCAGATCAGGAAGCCGCCGAGGATCGCGCCCCTGTGGTTGCCCGAACCGCCGATGATCACCATCACCCAGATCAGGAAGGTGAAGCGCAAGGGTTGATAGGAACCGGCGGTGAACTGGCCGTCCAGCGTGACCAGCATCGCACCGCCGATGCCGACGATGGCCGAGCCGAGGACGAAGGCTTGCAGGTGGCGCCGGGCGACATCCTTGCCCATGGCGCGGGCGGCCTCCTCGTTGTCGCGGATGGCGCGCATCATCCGGCCCCAGGGCGCGCGGCCCAGCCGCTCCAGCGCCCACCAGATCGCCAGCAGGACGGCGATGAACCATGCGGCATAGGCCAGCTTCACCAGAACCGAGGCCGTGTCGCGCAGCGGCCAGTCCAGCCATTGCGCCAGCCGTTGCACCCATCCGGCGGACTGAAGATCGGCCTCGTAGGGCACCGGGCGCGGCAGGCCGGTGACGTTCTTGACGCCGCGCGCCAGCCATTCCTCGTTGCGCAGCACGGCAAGGATGATCTCGGAAATCCCGAAGGTGGCCACGGCAAGGTAATCCGACCGCAGCCCTGCCGTCAGCCGCCCGATGGGCCAGGCCACGGCCGCCGCCAGCAACCCGCCGACGCCCCAGGACAAGGCCACCGGCAGGCCGAGCCCGCCGAGGTAGCCCGCACTCGCGGCATCCACCGCCTCGATGGCGGCCGTGGCGGGCAGGAACCAATGCTGCGACAGGAACATCCCCGGCAGCACGACCGCCCCGACCGCCGCCCCGCGCGACAGCGGCCAATCCGCGAGCCGCCGCCACAGCACGAAGGCCAGCGCCGCCGTTGCCAGGAGGATCGCCCCGGCGGCCAGCAGCCCCTGCCCGCCCGCCGCCCAGGCCGCCCGCACCGGCGGGGCCGAGACCAGCACCACCGCCAGCCCGCCCACGGCGGCCGAGCCCATGGTGCCCACGTTGAACATCCCCGCCACGCCCCATTGCACGTTGACGCCCAGCGACATGACGGCCGAGATCAGGCACAGGTTCAGGATGGTCAGCGCAAGCTGCCAGCTTTGCAGCAGGCCCACGGCCAGAAGAACCGCCGCCATCGCGGCGAACAGGAGAAGGCTGCGGCTCATCTGGCCACCTTTCCGAACAGGCCCGCCGGGCGCACCAGCAGGACGATGACAAGGATCAGGAAGGAGACGGCGAACTTGTATTCGGTGGACAGCGCCTGGACCATGCCCTCGGGCGCCAGCGTCGCGGGCAGGAAATAGGTCAGCGCCTTCTTCCAGGCGAAGGTCAGCGCCAGTTCGGAAAACGCCACGATCATCGAGCCGACGATGGCGCCGACCGGGCTGCCCAGGCCCCCCACCACGGCGGCGGCGAACATCGGCAGCAGCAGTTGCTGGTAGACGAAGGGGCGATAGCCCTTGTCCAGCCCGAACAGCACGCCGGCCAGCACCGACAGCACCGCAACAAGGATCCACGTCAGCCGCACGATCCGGTCGGGGTCCACCCCGGACAAGAGCGCCAGATTGCGGTTGTCGGCATAGGCGCGCATCGACCGGCCCGCCTGTGTGCGGCTCAGGAAGGCAAACAGCGCCACCGTTGCGGCGACCGCAATCCCGATGGTCAGCACCTGCGAGGTCTTCAGCACCAAGGGCTCGGCCAGCCCCGACCAGTCGCGAAAGCCGCGCGCGGTGACGATGAACCGCTCGCCATCCTCGAAATCGCGGCCATCGGGGCCGATCACCAGCCGGATCACCCCGTTCGTCATCAGCATCACCCCGGCCGAGACGATCATGAACACCTCGGGCCGGGCGTTGATGCGGCGGAAATGGCGGTAGAGCGCGCGGTCGGTGCCGATGAACACCAGCGCCATCACCGGCATCGCCAGCAGCATCCCCAGAAGCGCCGTCGGCAGGACACCCAGCGAGACGCCCATGCCTTGAAGCCAGAGGGTGAACAGGATGGTCAGCGCGGTGGCCAGCGACAGGCCCTCGGCATGGGCGAAACTGGAAAAGCGCAGCACGCCGAAGATCAGCGTCACCCCAAGCGCGCCAAGGGCAAGCTGGCTGCCATAGGCGAGGCCCGGAATGACCAGCATGCTGGCCAGATGTGCCAGCCCGTTCAGAAGATCGGTCATGCGCGGCCCCCCAGGAAACTGCGGCGGGTGTCCGGGTCGGCGAGCAACTCGCGCCCGGTGCCGGTGAAGCGGTTGGCGCCCTGCACAAGGACGAAGCCGGTATCGGCGATCTCCAGCGCGCCGGCGGCGTTCTGTTCCACCATCAGCACCGCCAGCCCCTGCGCCGCGATGCGGGTGATCTTGTCGAACAGTTCGTCCATCACGTTGGGGCTGACGCCTGCCGTCGGTTCGTCCAGCAGCAGCACCGAAGGCTGCGTCATCAGCGCCCGCCCCACCGCGAGTTGCTGGCGCTGCCCGCCGGAAAGCTGGCCCGCGGGCTGGTTGCGCTTGTCGGCGAGGATGGGGAACAGGGCGAAGATCTCGTCCAGCGTGCCGTCGATGGGGTCCTTGCGCAGCAGCGCGCCCATCTGGAGGTTCTCGAAAACGGTCAGGCCGGGAAACACGTTCTCGGTCTGCGGCACGAAGCCGAGGCCCGCCTTGATCCGTGCCTGCGGGGCAAGGGCCGTTATGTCGCGCCCGTCCAGCGTGACGCGGCCCGAGGTCAGCCGCAGCATCCCCAGCACCGCCTTCATCGCGGTGGACTTGCCCGCGCCGTTCGGGCCGACGATGACGGCGATCCTGCCGCGGTCCACCTCGATGGTGCAGCCGTTCAGGATCGGCGGCCCGCCATAGCCTCCCACCAGCGCCTCAGCCTTGAGATAGCTCATGCGACGACCTCCGTTCCCGCAAGGCCCGTGCCCTTGGCGGCCCGGCCACGGCCCAGATAGGCGGCGATCACCGCCTCATCCGACAGGATGCTGTCCACCGTGCCGCGTGCCAGCAGGCGGCCCTCGGCCATGCAGGTCACCTCGTCGCAGAGTTCCGCGATGAACTGCATGTCGTGCTCGACAAGGCAGAAGGTATAGCCGCGCTCGGCGTTCAGCCGCCGGATGGCATCGGCGATGGTGTAGAGCAGCGTCCGGTTCACGCCTGCCCCCACCTCGTCCAGAAAGACGATCTTCGGCTCGGCCATCATCGTCCGGCCCAGTTCCAGAAGCTTCTTCTGCCCGCCCGACAGGCTGCCCGCGGGCAGGTCGGCGACATGGGTGATTTCCAGAAAGTCGAGGATCTCGTCGGCCTTGTCACGCAAGGCGCGTTCCTCGGCCCGCACCCGGGCCGGGCGCAGCAGCGCGCCCAGGTATGTTTCCCCGATTTGGCGCGCGGGCACCATCATCAGGTTCTCGCGCACCGTCAGGGTGGAGAACTCCCGCGCGATCTGGAAGGTGCGCAGAAGCCCCTTGCCGAACAGCACATGCGGCGGCTGGCCGGTGATGTCCTCGCCGTCCAGGGCCACACGGCCCGCGGTCGGCCGGTAGTAACCGGCGATCAGGTTGAAGAGCGTGGATTTCCCCGCCCCGTTCGGCCCGATCAGCCCGGCGATGCTGCCGCGGCGGATGGTCAGCGACATGTCGTCGACCGCTTTCAGGCCGCCGAACGAGATACAGAGGTTCTGCACCACCAGAAGATCTGGCGACGGGAGGGTGTCGGTCATGGCGATATCCTCGTGAAAGCGCCGGGCTGCCCAGACCAGCCCGGCGCCGGGGCGTCATTCGGCCGTCAGCATCCGGACGGTCTCGAAACTGCCGCCCTTGTTCTCGAATTCTCGGTAGCTGCCGGCGCTTTCGCCGCTGCCGATCATCTCGACATCCGAGCCGCCGACATAATCGACATCGCCGCCGTCCTTCAGGATCTGCAGGCCCTTGGCCAGTTCGCCCGGATAGATCTTCTCGCCCGGGGCGTTGGCGACCTCCATGATCTGCTCATGCGCCTTGGCCGGATCGCCCGCCTTCTGGATCGCCAGCAGGATCAGCGCCGCCGCATCGTAGGATTCGCGCACGAAGGAACTGTCGGGGTTCTTGCCCGCCGCGGTGGCGAAGGCCGCGAATTTCTCCGCCCCGTCGCCTTCGGTCCAGGGAACGGTGCCGAAGATGTTCAGGTCCGGCCCGAAATCCGTCATCAGCTTTTCAGAATGCATCCCGTCGCCCACGGCAAAACGGTCGAACGCGCCGCTGTCCAGCGAGGCGCGGATGATCCCGTTGCCGCCCTGGTCGGAATAGCCGAGCACCACCAGCGCCTCGCCCCCCGCCACCGACAGCGCCGAGACCTCGGCCGAGTAATCCGCCTTGCCGTCGTCATGCGGGGCGACCAGCGTCACCGTGCCGCCCGCCGCCTTGTAGGCCGCGTCGAAGGCATCGGCGAAACCCTTGCCGTAGTCGTTGTTGGTGTAGGTGACGGCGACGGTCATGATGCCCCGGTCGATCAGCACCTTGGCCAGCAGTTCCCCCTGCCGCGCATCCGAGGGCGCGGTGCGGAAGAACAGTCCCTTGTCGCTGTCCGCCGACAGCGCCGGCGAGGTGGCTGAGGGCGAGATCATCAGAAGGCCGTTCGGCACCGCCACGTTGTTCAGGACCGCCGTGGCCACGCCCGAGCAATCCGCGCCGATCAGCGCGACGATCCTGTCCACCGTCACCAGCCGCTCGGCCGCTGCCGTGGCCGCCGAGGCATCGACGCAGGTGCTGTCGCCACGCACAGACGAGACCGCCACGCCGCCCAGCAAAAGCCCGCTGTCGGTGGCTTCCTTCATCGCCAGTTCGGCGCCGTCCGCCATCGGCGGGGTCAGGGATTCGATCGGCCCGGTGAAGCCGAACAGGATGCCGATCTTCAGATCGTCGGCCATCGCGGGGCCGGCCGTCAGGGCCGTTCCCAGAAGAAGGGGTCCAAGGACATGTTTCATCATCTGATCTCGCTGTTGGGTTGGATGTTCTTCTTGCGGCGCGTGCCGGTTGTGCGCGGGATCCTCTCCGCTTGCCGTCTAAATAAAATATAATATTTGGGTTTATGTCAATATTATATCAAATATGATCCCAACCTGTCGCGTTGACCCTGTGCAAGCGGGGCGGCAGAGTGGCGCGGGAAATGTGAAGGCAAGGACGAATGTCCAAGACAGATCAGGCATATGAGACGCTGAAGCGCGACATCCTGTCGGGCGCGCTGCGCCCGGACGAGCCACTGACCGTGGCCATGCTGACCTCGCGCTACGGCTTCGGCTGGACGCCCCTGCGCGATTCGCTTTCGCGGCTCGAGGGCGAGAATCTGGTGACGCTGGTGCGCAACCGCGGCTACCGCGTCAGCGGCGCCAGCTTTGCCGAGTTGCAGGATATCCAGCAGGCCCGGCTGGCCATAGAAACCCAGTTGCTGCGGGATTCCATCCGTCTGGGCGATGACGACTGGCAAAAGCGCGTCCTTCTGGCCCATCGCACCCTGTCGCGCGCGCCCGTGCTGACGACGGGGATGCCCGAGGCCGAGTATGAGATCTTCGAGACCGCGCATCAGGACTTCCATCTGGCGCTGGTCGGCGGCGGCAACAGCCTGTGGCTTGCCCGCTTTCTTGAGCAGATCTATGCGCAGGTCCGCCGCCACCAGCGCCTGATCGTGCTGGGCCGGGCGGCGCTGTCGGACCCGCGCACGGATGCGGCCCTGCTGGCGACGCTGCATTCCAGCTCCGGCATCGAGCGCCACACCCCGCTGATGGATGCCGCGCTCGACCGCGACGAAGACGGTGCGATCCGCCTGCTGGAAGAGCATATCGGGACATTGCAGAACATTGACCGGATCGGCCCGACGGGTTGATCTGGCACCTGCAGGATGGCGCAGCCCTTCCCTGGGCTGACCGCGAAATGAAGTTTCGCCAGCACCAGCATGAGTGACCAGTTCGGGGAAGCCGCACTTCGGCACCCTGTTGCGTCCGAGTGGCCGGCTTTGCTTATCCTTCCTGGACCGCTGCCTTCATGAACCGTCCCGGCGGCTGGCCGGTGTGGCGGCTGAAGGCGGTGCTGAAGGTGCTGGCGGAGCCATAGCCGACCTTCGCCGCCACCCCATCCAGCGCGATGCCGCCGCGGCGCAGCAGATCGCGGGCCACCGCCATGCGCCATGCGGTCAGGTATTCGATCGGGCGCGAGCCGACCATCCGGGTGAAACGCTCGATGAAGGCCGAACGCGACATGCCCGCCTCGCCTGCAAGATCGGGGATGGTCCAGGGCCGGGTGATATCCCCATGCAGGCCGCGCAGCGCGCTGGCGATGCGCGGATCGGCCAGCCCGCGCAGGAGGCCGGGCTGCGTCGTCCGGGCGGGGGCGGCGCGCAAGGCCTCGATCAGCAGGATCTCGGCCAGCCGTTCCAGGATCAGTTCGCTGCCGGCCTCATCCCGGGCGGCCTCGTCGCCCAGCATCCGCACCAGTTGCGTCAGCCGGGGGATGCCGCGGATGTGGATCATCCGGGGCAGCAGCGTCACCAGCAGCGCCGCGTCGGGCATGCCGAAGGTGAACCAGCCGCCGACCTGCCGCATCTCGGGCGGGCCGTCCTGGCGGCCATGGCGAACCTCGTGCTGCGGTGGCGGGGACCTGGCGTCGATGCGCTGCACCGGCGCAGGCTCAAGGCTCGACATGCTGAAGGTCGGCGTGGCGGGCAGCAGGACGAAATCGCCCTCCTCGACCACCACCGGGTCTTCGCCCTCGACGGCAAGGCGGCAGCGGCCGAGGGTCATCGCCGCGAAGGCGGGGCGGCCGAAATCGACATATTGCACGGCCCAGGCCCCGGCGCCGCTGATCCCTTTCGAGAATACGGCCTGCGGGCGCAGCAGTTCGATCATCTGGGTCAGCGGATCAGGCATTCAGGACTATCGCAAATTCATTCAGGATTATGGATTGATGATCGTCCGGATCATGCGCGCTACATCCCTCGTGTCAACCACAACGCACAGGAGACCGCCATGAACACCATTCTCATCACCGGCACCTCGTCGGGCTATGGCCTCGAAACCGCCCGCCATTTCCATCGCAAAGGCTGGAACGTCATCGCCACCATGCGGACCCCGCGCGAGGGGCTGCTGCCAGATGGGGTGCGGGTGCTGGCGCTGGATGTTACCGACCCGGCCAGCATCACCGCCGCCATCGAGGCCGCAGGCCCCATCGACCTGCTGGTGAACAACGCGGGCATCGGCCTTGTCGGCGCCTTCGAGGCCGCACCGATGGATTACGTCCGCAAGCTCTTCGAGACCAACACCTTCGGCACCATGGCGATGGTGCAGGCGGTCATCCCGCAGATGCGGGCGCGGCGCTCGGGCGTGATCGTCAACATCACCTCCAGCGCGACGCTGGCACCGATGCCGCTGGCCGCCGCCTATACCGCCAGCAAGCAGGCGGTCGAGGGTTTCACAGGATCGCTGGCGCATGAGATGGCGGCGTTCGGCGTGCGGGTGAAGCTGGTCGAGCCCGGCTATGCCCCGACCACGCGCTTCGCGCAGAACATCGACTTTTCCATCGAGGATATGATCCCCGAACCCTATGCAGATTTTGCCCGTCCGATCTTTGATGCCTTCGCCAGGCCGGCTCTGACCACCAGAGAAAGCGACGTGGCCGAGGCGGTCTGGCTGGCGGCGAACAATACCTCCGACCGGCTGCGCTATCCGGCAGGCCCGGATGCGGTGGCTCTGGCCTTGGCCGGATGACCTGCCAGTCGGCGACAGGCCGTCGCTCACCCGTGCGATGGCCGAGGGGGCGACCTTTCCCGCACCATTGCGAGGAAGGCCGCAAACCCCGCGGACGGGTTGCGGCGTCCGGGATAATACAAGCTGAATCCGGGGCGTGGCGGGGTCCAGTCTGCCAGCAGGCGGATCAGGCGGCCGGCGGCGATGTCGTCGGCGACATCCTGTTCGATGAAGAAGCCGATGCCCGCGCCGTCCAGCACGGCGGCGCGGGCGATGGCGGCCTCGTCCAGCGTCAGGCGGCCTTTGGCCTCGACCAGAACCTGCTCGCCAGCCCGCTCGAACGGCCAGCGGAACAGCGCCCCGTTCGGCAGGCGCACGCGGATGCAGTCTTGTGTGGGCAGATCGACGGGGGTCGCAGGCGCCGGATTTGCCGCCAGCCAGAGGGGCGAGGCGACAACGGCATATCGCTGCGGCTTGCCCAAAGGCAGCGCGATCATGTCGCGCGGCACCAAATCGGTGGGGCGGATGCCCAGATCGAAGCCCTCGGCCACGATATCGACCAGCCGCCCCTCGGTCACCAGATCGACCTGCATCTCGGGATAGCGGCGCAGGAACTCCAGCACCACCGGCGCGATCTCCCGCCCCGCCTGGACCGAGGCGTTGATGCGCAGCAAGCCCGAAGGCGTCTCGCGCTGCGACCGCGCGCTGTCCATCGCGCCCCGGATCTCGGCCAGCGCCGGGCCGACCCGTTCGACGAAATCCCGCCCGGCATCGCTGAGCGACACGCTGCGGGTGGTCCGGTTGAACAGCCGCACGCCAAGGCCGGATTCCAGCCGCCCGATGGTATGCGACAGCGCGGTGGTCGACATGCCGAGGTCAAGCGCCGCCGCCCGGAACGATCCCCGGCGCGCGATGGCCAGCACCGCCTCCAGCCCTTTCAGCCCCGCATCCATCATTGTCCCGATTTCGTCATCATCAAATGCAGATTTATCCCGATTATTATGGCAGCGGTCGAGCGCTATGTTCCGGGCAGCACAGAAAGGACGGCTCCCGATGAAGCTTCCCGCACCGATCCAGACATATTTCAGCGCCGAACCTCCGCAGGATGGCGCCGCGCTGGCTGCGGCTTTCGCCACCGACGCCATCGTCCATGACGAGGGCCGCATCCATCGCGGCCCGGACGAAATCCGCAGCTGGTGGCAAGCCGCCAAGGCCAAGTATCGCCATAGGGCCGAGCCGCTGGACCTGTCCCAGATCGCAGGCAAGGCGGTAGTCCGCGCGCGAGTCAGCGGCGATTTCCCCGGCAGCCCGGCCGTCCTGACCTTCACCTTCGGGCTGGCGGACGACCGGATCACCGATCTGGAGATCGGATGATGACCGGCTTCCTTACGCTGAGGGGCATGCAGCAGGTCCTCGACATTGCGAACGGTCGACCGTCTGCAAGAACTGCTGCGGGCCCTGCCTGTCGAGAACGGGCCCATGACGGTCAATGAACTCGACGGCTTCGAGACCGGCAGTCCCGCCTCGCAGAAACCGGACCTCCGCCTTCCGCCACATGCCGATGATCTGCTCGGCCGTGCAGTTCTTCCTTGCCATTCCGTGCGCCTTTCAAAGCCCGAAACAGCCGAAACTCCAACTCTCGGACCGGATCACTTCTCAGGGGGAAGGCCAGGACCTAATGCCCCCCCATCTGACGTCCGATTTCGGCGCGGTCGATCCCATCGACCGGCCTTGCAGGACCAAGCCGGCCCTCGGACATCACGGCGATGCGGTCGGACAATTCCAGTATCTCGTCCAGATCCTCGCTGACCAGCAATACGGCAGCACCCCGGTTGCGCTGGTCCATGATCTGCGCCCGGATCTCGGCCACCGAGGCGAAGTCCAGCCCGAAACAGGGGTTGGCGACGATCAGCACGTCCACATCGCCCGAGAGTTCCCGCGCCAGGACCGCGCGCTGGACGTTGCCGCCCGACAGGGTTTCGATGGGGGCATCGGGGGAACTGGTCTTGACGTTGTAGCGCCGGATCAGATCTTCGCCCTGCGCCCGCATCCGGGCGGGCGAGATCAGGCCGAAGCGCCCGGCCAGCGGCGGCTTGTCGAAGCTGCGGAAGGCCATGTTCTCGGCCACGCTCATCCTTGGCACCACGGCGTTGCGCAGGGGTTCCTCGGGCAGGCCGAAGACCTTGCAGCGGTCCAGATCGGCACGGCGGGGGGCGAAGGGCCTGCCCCCGATCATCAGCCGCCCGCCGGTGGGCGGGCGCTGCCCGGCCAGCACCTCGACCAGGGCCGTCTGCCCGTTGCCTGACACCCCGGCGATGCCGAGGATCTCGCCCGCGCCGATGGTCAGCGACAGATCGTCGACCACCCGGCGCCCGGTCTCGTCCTCGGCGCTGACCCCCTCCAGCGTCAGGCGTGGCTTTACCTCGCTGCGGCCCCGGCGCGGGGCGCGGGTGCGCAATTCGGTCTCGCCGATCATCATCCGGCTCATCTCGGCCACGCTGGCGGTCTGCGCATCGCCCCGGCCCGTCACCCGCCCGCGCCGAAGGACGGTGAAGCTGTCGCAGAAGGCCTTCACCTCGCGGAACTTGTGGGAAATCATCAGGACGGTGATCTCGCCCCGCCCGGCCATGCCGCGCAGCAGGGTCAGCACCTCGTCCGCCTCGCCCGGCGTCATGACCGAGGTCGGTTCGTCCAGGATCAGGAAACGCTGGTCGAGGTAAAGGAGCTTGAGGATCTCCAGCTTCTGCTTTTCGCCCGCTGACAGGTCGGACACCAGGCTGTCCAGCCGCACGCGGAAGGGCATCCCGTCCATGAACGCCTCCAGCCCCCGCTTTTCGGCACGCCAGTTGATGACGCCCGGCGCATCGGCACGGGCCATGACCAGGTTTTCGGCCGCCGTCAGGCAGGGAACCAGCGTGAAATGCTGGTAAACCATGCCGATGCCATGCGACTGGGCCTGTCGGGGGCTGTGCAGGGACAGGCGCTCGCCTTCCAGAAGGATCGCGCCCGCATCCGCCCCGTAAAACCCCATGATGCATTTGACCAGCGTGGACTTGCCCGCGCCGTTCTCGCCCAGAAGCGCGTGGAAGGACCCGGCCTCCACCTGCACCGACACATCGTCCAGCGCGCGCATCGGGCCGAAGATCTTGGTGATGCCCTCGGTCGCCAGCGAGAGGGCGCGGTGAGGGGCGGAAACCGGGGAAACCTGATTCACTGCCATCCCCTATTTCACGATGGACAATTCGCGCGGCGCTTCCTGCGCGGCGGATTTCGACCGGGCCGAGGCGACCATGATCCCAAGCGTCAGGATATAGGGCGCGGCATTGAAGAAGTGATAGCCGTAGCTGATCCCGATGGATTGCAGCGACGGGCCAAGCGCCCCCGCCGCACCGAACAACAGCGCCGCCAGCACGCAGCGCAGCGGGTTCCAGCGGGCGAAGATCACCAGCGCCACCGCCATCAGCCCCTGCCCCGAGGACAGGCCCTCGTTCCAGCTGCCGGGATAGGACAGCGACAGGAAGGCGCCGCCCACCCCGGCCAGAAAGCCGCCCGCCGCCGTCGCCAGCAGCCGCACGGCGTCGATGTTCACCCCCATGGCACGAGCCGAGGCGGCGGAATCGCCGACCATCCGCACCGTCAGCCCGGCGCGGGTGTTGCGCAGCGCCCACCACAGCACGACGGCCAGCACGATGCCGACGAAGAACAGCGGGTTGACCTGCAACGCCTGCTGCACCTGAGGGTTCTGCGACCAGCCGCCCAAGGGCAGCGAGTCCAGCCGCGGGGCGGAGGGCTGGATGTAGGGTTTGCCGAAGAAGAAGGCGAGGCCGGTGCCAAGGCTCATGAACGCCAGTCCGATGGCGATGTCGTTCACCGATGGCAGCTTGCAGATCCAGCCATGCGCGGCGCCCAGCACCACGCCCGCGCCGCCCGCCGCCAGCACGCCAGCCCATGGCGAGCCGGTGTTGTAGGACACCGCATAGCCCACCATCGCGCCCAGGATCAGGTTGCCCTCCAGCCCCAGATTGATGCGGCCCGATTTCTCGGTCAGGCATTCGCCCAGCGCCACGAACAGGAACGGCGTCGAGACGCGGATCGCACCGCCGATCATCGCATAGAGGACGATCATCAGATCGGCCCCCAGAAAGTCCGACCCGCTCATGTCCGGTCTCCGCTGCGGTTGTAGTCGAGGAAAGGCAGGCGTCCGTAGAGAGTGTCGCTGACCAGAAGCACCAGGAAGATGATGCCCCGCAGCACCAGCATGGTGGCATCCGGCATCTCCATCCGCCGCTGGACCAGCCCGCCCGAGGCATCCAGCGCACCGAACAGGATGGCCACCGGCACCACCGCCAGCGGGTTCTGCCGGGCAAGGAAGGCGACCAGGATGCCCGCAAAGCCGTAACCCGCCGCCAGCGAGGCATTGGCCTGGCCATGGATCGCGCCGACCTCGAAGAACCCGGCCAGACCGGCGCAGGCCCCGGCGATGGCGCAGCAGGCCAGCAGCAGGCGTCCCACCGGCAGCCCCTGCCCCTGCGCCGCCCGCAGGTTGCCGCCCGTCATCCTTGCGGCAAAGCCGAAGCTGGTGCGCGCCATCAGGACCCACAGCGCCCCGGCCAGAACCAGCCCGGCGGCCAGCCCCCAATGGACGGAACTGCCGAACATCTCGCCGATGCGCAGATCGGGGCCCAGCGGCTGGGTCGAGGGCTTGTTGGCCGAGCCGGGGTCGCGGAACGGGCCTTCGATCAGGAAGCTGGCGATGGCGATGGCGATATAGGTCAGCAGCAGCGACGAGATCGTCTCGTTCACCCCGCGCGCATGTTTCAGCCAGCCCGCAAGGCCCATCCAGACCGCCCCCACCACCATCGCGGCAAAGGCCATGATCAACAGGATCAGCGCCGAAGGCATTCCCCAATGCAGCAAGGGAAGGGCGACCACGGCGGCAGTGAAACCGCCCAGCACCAGCGCGCCCTCGGCCCCCAGCAGCACCAGCCCGATGCGGGCGGGGATCGCGAAGGCCAGCCCGGTCAGGATCAGGGGTGCGGCCCGTTGCAACGCGTTCTGGATCGAGAACCACGACGAGAAGCCCCCGGTCCAGACCAGGGAAAAGAAGGTGACCGGGGATTTGCCCAGCGCCAGCAGGAAGACCGAGAAGATCAGGGCCGATGCGGCCAGCGCCGCAAGCGGAATGATCGCAGGCTCGACCAGCCTTGCATCGGGCAGGCTTTGCCGGATGCGGGCCGAGAGGCTGGCGGGGGTGTTGTCGGGAGAGGATGCGGTGGACATGGGTATCGGGACAATCCTTCAGCCGGCCGGGCCGGAGACCGCTGGAACGGGGGCGATGCCGGGCCCGGCAAAGCCGGACCCGGAACCGTGCGGCAGGACAATCGGCAACGGGGAGAAGCCGCGCCCTGCCCCTGCAATCAGTTCGTCGAACCGATGACGCCGTCCAGCAGATAGTTCATGCTTTCCAGTTCGGGTGCATAGTTGTCCAGCGTGGCCGCGATCACCTGGTTGCCCTTGTTGTCGTTCAGCGGGCCGGCATAGATCGGCTTGCCCGCCTGCAGCGCCTCGATCGCGGCGGTAGCGGCGGCGGCCGCTTCGGGCGTGGCCCCTGCGCCGAAGGCCGTGTTGCGCAGCATGTCGTTGTGATAGCCGCCCGCGATCAGGTTCGGCGGCGCCTCGCCCGCCGCAAGGGCTGCGGCATAGATCTTGTAGACCGTCTCCCATTTGCTTTCCGCCCCGGTGATGAAGCCCTTGGGCGCCAGTGGCGAACAGTCGGCATTGTGGCCGCAGGTCTTCACGCCCCGGCCCTCGGCCGTTTCGATCACCACCTTCGGGCTGTCGACATGGCAGCCGATCAGGTCGCAGCCGGCGTCGATCAGGGCATTGGTCGCCTCGGCCTCGCGCACCGGCATCGACCATTCGCCGGTGAAGATCACCTGCACCGTGGCGTTCGGATTCACCGACCGCGCGCCCAGAAGGAACGAATTGCAGTTCGACAGCACGGTCTGCACCGGCTTGGCCGCGACGAAGCCCAGCTTGCCGGTGGCAGAGGACAGCCCCGCCGCGACGCCGTTCACATAATGCGCCTGGTTGAGGTAGCTGAAATAGCTGCCCGCATTGCCGGGATCGGTCGCCTCGTTCCACAAGGGCGCGCAATGGCGGAACTGCACGGCGGGATATTTCTTCGCCGCATCCACCACGAAGGGGCTGTAGTAGCCGAACGAGGTGGCGAGGATCAGGTTCGCCCCTTCGAGGTTGATCATCGATTCCATCGTCTGGCTGACGGCATTGGTCTCGGCGACGTTTTCCTCTTCGACGACGGTGACGCCCTCGACATCGCGGAGGATGTCCATCGCGGCGGCATGGGACTGGTTCCAGCCGTAGTCATCGCGCGGGCCGACATAGATCGCGCCGATGACGACCGGTGTCTGCGCCAGAACGGCACGGGAGGGCAGGATCGAGGCGGCCAGCGCGGCCGCGCCGGTCTGCATCAGGCCGCGGCGGGAAAGGGAAAATGCGGACATGGGAACTCCATCTGTTGGGGATGCCGTCATTGGCTGACGGTTGTGTTGCCTTTTGTCTTGCGGCGGCCCTCCTGATCCGCCGGGCCGGGAAGCGCGATCACGACCGCGATCCCCGATGTCACGCTCCTCCGCCCCGCGCCGTCAGGCCGGGGTCTTGCCGGCCTTGGCCGCCAGGATCTTTTCCTTCAGGGCCTTGAGGAACCAGATGTCCTCAAGCTGGTCGGGCTGGACCAGATCCCAGACCACGCCGCCGGGCTGATGGCCCGAGGGGCGGGTCTCGATCACCTCCTTCTCGGTGACGATCCAGTTCAGCAGGGAATCATGCGGCATGATCGGCAGGCGGTCATCCTCGACCACCATGCTGGAATGCACCGTGGTCACGATGGGGGTGGCATCGGTGATCTTGCCCAGATCGCGGAAGAGGCCCAGCTCCAGATCGGCGAAACCGCCGCCCTTGCCGGTGCGCCCGCCCGCACGGGTGACCGCGACGCAGCCGCAGACCGCAAGGTCCAGCGGCAGCATCTCCTCGAAGCCCAGCTTCTGGCCGACGTTGACCGCGCCCTGCGAGGTGGCAGCCAGTTCGAACTGCACCCCGTCGCGGGCCAGTTTCTCCGGGTCCAGCAGCACCCAGGGCGCATCGCCCGAGCCGAATTCCGGCACCGGCATGTAGAGCAGTTTTCCATCATAGAGCGCGCGCAGCCGGACCGGGATCTGCGGCGGGTCGGGGTTGCATTTCACCACCTTCGCCCGCTTCCAGATTTCCAGCCCGGACAGCCGCCTGGCGGCCTCTTCCGCGCCGACCCAGTTGGAGATGCGGCTCCAGACCGGGCCGATGTTCACGCCGCTGGTTTCCAGGTTCTCCCAGATTTCGGCGCGCAGCCGGTCCTTGTCGGAGTTGCGGCCCGCCCAGCGGCCCGCCCGTTCTTCTTCGGTGGATTCAAGCGTGGAATTCAAGGTGGAGTGAGACATGGCGTTCCGGTCTGGCAAAGGACTGCCACCTGGGATGAGGCTGGCAGAGGGCAGGACAACTTGCCCATGCCCCGACGCTATCACCGATGGCCCAGCCGGAAAGACGGCACGGGATTAAGAACTCTATATGGAATTACTTATATTCTCTCTGCCCGGTCCCGGTTGGCCTCCAGGGACCGCGCCACCGCGGAAATCTGGCTGCGCAGCCAGATATTCCGGGCATCCGAATGCGCACGTTCATGCCAGAGCAGGAAGAACTTCAGCGTTCCGAACTCGGGTGGCGCGGCTGCCCAATGCAGCGGCATAAGCGATCCAAAATAGCCTGCAAAACGGGCGCTTGAGGTAAAGATCAGATCCGAGCCCAGCAACATGTGCGGGATCAGGTTGAACTCCGCCACCATGGTCTGGATGTTCCGGCGCAAGCCGCGTTCGGCCAGTTGCAGATCGATCGGTCCCGGATCGGCCCGCGACCGCGCCACCGGGGCGATGTGATCGGCTGCCAGATACTCCTCGATGGTCAGCCGGTCCCGGCCCGCCAGCGGATGCTGCCCGCCCATCAGGCAGACGATCTCTTCGGTCATCAGATGCGCCGTCTTCAGATGGCCGGGCGCGCCGGGCCAGTTGCAGATGACCGCGTCCAACTGGTCGCGCTCCAGCGCCTCGGCATAGTCGAAACTGGCGTCGATGCCGCGCACGATCACCCGCGCGCCGGGAACCTGCCGGCGCAGGCGCTGCACCAGCGGCGGCAGGAAGATCGCCTCCATGCAATCGGCCGAGGCGATGCGGAACGGCTCGGTAGAGACCGCCGGATCGAACGATGCCGGGGCGCCGACGATCTTGTCGATCCCGTCCAGCACCGCCCGCACATGGCCCAGCAGCGCCAGCCCGCGCTCGGTCGGGACCAGTTTCGCGCCGCTGCGCACAAGGATCGGATCGCCGATGATGCCGCGCAGCTTGCGCAGGGTCAGGCTGACATTGGGCTGCGACTGATCCAGTTTCCTTGCGGCCTGGGTGACGCTGCATTCTTCCAGCAACACCCGAAGAACCCGCAACTGGCGCGTATCCATCTCTTTCAGCACGACCCGCCCCCCTTTGCCGCTGTGCCCGCGCACCGCCCCGCCCGATCGAAAAGGCCGGTCCACCGCTGAAGGCCATATGCCGCCGGACCGGTTCGCGCGCCTGCACAATAGAGGTATGGCAGCCGGAAGCCATGTTGCAATGGCCGGCTCCCGCATCAGGCATTCGACGGATCAGCCCGGCACCTCCGTTTCCGGCTTGCGGGGCTGAGGGGCCTGTCGATCCGAGAAGCCCCTGCCCCGCCGTTGTCAATCGGCATCCGATCCTGATCCGCTGCACCGCGAACCGGTGGCCAGCGCCGCCTCGGCCAGCGCGCGATCCAGCGCGGTGCAGATCAGGTCCACTCCCTCGGCGTCGATGGTCAGCGGCGGGCGGATCTTCAGGATGTTGTCGGCAGGCCCCTCGCGTCCGATCAGGATGCGCATGTCGCGCAGGCGGTTGATCGCGTGATCGGCAATCGCCGTGGCCGGGGCGCGGGTGTCGCGGTCCGTCACCAGATCGACGCCGGTGAAGAGACCGATGCCCCGCACATCTCCGATGCTCTCATGCCGCGCCTGCAAGGCCCGAAGCCCGTCCAGAAGCCGCGCGCCCATGCGGGCGGCATTGTCCTGCAGGCCCTCGTCATCGACGATCTGCAACACCTCGCGCCCGATGCGGCAGGACAGGGTCGATCCACCGAAGGTCGAGAAGAACTCCGGCCCCTGGGCGAAGCGGCGGGCGATCCCGGCGGTGGTGACCACCGCGGCGACGGGATGTCCATTGCCGATGGGCTTGCCCAGAACCACGATGTCGGGAATGACGCCCTGCTGTTCGAAGGCGAAATAATACTCTCCCAGACGCCCCAGCCCGGTCTGCACCTCGTCGGCGATGCAGATGCCTCCCGCCGCGCGGATGCGGGCATAGACCCCGGCCAGATAGCCCTTGGGGGGAATGATCTGGCCGCCCACGCTGGGGAAGGTCTCGCAGATGAAGCCGGCCAGCCTGCCGCCGCGCGCCGCCACCCCGGCCAGCGCGGCATCGACCTGCGCGGCGTAGTGGTCGGCGCAGGCCGGATCGTCGGCCCGGAACCGCCCGCGGTAATCATCGGCCACATCGACCAGATGCACCCAGGGCTTCTTGCCACCCATTCCGGGTTTGTTGAACTTGTAGGCCGAGATGTCGATGCAGCCGGTGGTATTGCCGTGATAGCCGTGGTCCGGCGTCACGATATCATATCCGCCCGAGGCCGCCCGGGCCAGCCGCAGCGCCAGTTCGTTCGCCTCCGACCCCGAGTTGAGGAAGAAGCAGACCTCCAGTCCAGGGGGCATCTTCGAGATCAGCTTGTCGGCGAAATCCCGTTGTGCCCGGTGCAGATAGCGGGTGTTGGAATTCATCCGCGCCATCTGGTCCGCCGCCACCGCCCGCAGCCGGGGATGGGCATGGCCGACATGCGGCACGTTGTTGTAGGCATCCAGCCAGGGGCGGCCCCACTGGTCGAACAGGTGGTGCTTCCAGCCGCGCACGAACATCACCGGCTGACGGTAGCTCAGCTTGAGGTTCGCCGCGAAATGTCTGCGGCGATGGTCCAGCAGATCATCCTCCGGCTCGGGCGCGAAGGCGGTCGTGGCATCGGGCAGATTCAGCAGCGCGGCGGGGTTCGGGAAGCGGGCAAGCTGCAGGGCAGCCTCGTCCGGGTCGGCGACGCCCTCCCAGCCGGGGTCGTTCTCGAATCCCAGTTGCAGATGCAGATGCGGTGCCCAGCCGCCGTTCTCGGCGGGGGCGCCCAACCGGGCAAAGGCTTCGCCCGCCGCGATCCGCTGGCCGGAACGCAGGCTGGCGCAATCGGCGGCCAGATGGCCCCAGAGGGTGAAGAACGCGCCTGCCGGCGTGTCATGTCGCAGGATCGCCATCCCGCCATAGCCCTGCGCACCGTCCTCATATCCGGCATGGATCACGATGCCGGGAAGGGGCGCATGCAGCGCGCTGCCTGCAGGGGCGAAGACATCCAGACCCAGATGCACCGTGCGGCGGCTGGCGGATTTCGTCGGGCCGGTGAAGGCCGGTTCGGTATAGACCAGCCGGGGCTCGCCATGGCGGCCGATCCAGCGGGCGTCGTCACGGCCCAGCCCTGCGGCCTCGGCAGATGTCAGGGCGAAGGGGTTTTCCGGGCAGAGACTGCCGCCCGCCGAGAGATCGCCGACAGGGAAGCCCGCCAGATCGGTTTCCATCAGCCGGGCAAAGCTGCCGCGCGCCTTGTCCAGCCATCGCAGGATGCCCGGCGCCCCGGGCGTGACCGGCAGGCCGCAGGCCAGCCGCAGCCGGGCCAGGATGCGCGCGGGGTCCATTCCCTGCCGCTCCAGCAGCCGCCAGGCAGGGGCCTGCGAGATGGTGACATAGGGATCGTCATTGCCCTGCGCCTCGATGGTGGAGTTCACCACGCTGACAGCCAGCCGCATCCTGACCAGCGGCCAGAGCATCGCCAGTTCCCCGGCCTCCAGCGGGCAGGCCGAATGATAGCCCGCCGCCACGGCGGCAAGCGCCTGTTCGGGGTCGTCGCGGTCCAGCATCGCATAGGCGGCCAGGATAGCCAGATCGCAGACCACCGGCCCGCGCGTCATGTCGCCGAAGTCGATCAGCCCCGTCACCTGCGATGGCGCGGCGATGCCCTGACGGATCATCAGGTTCCAGTCGTTCAGATCATTGTGGGTCGCCTGCATCGGCAGCGCCTCCAGGGCCGGGCGCAGAGCGGTGAAGGCCTCAAGCGCCCCGGCCACCAGATCCCCCCGCCCCTGCGGAAGCAACGACAGATGGCCGGCGATCCAGCCGCCATCCGGCAGGCGCCATTTCTGCGGCCGGTCCAGCAGCGGATGGTCGAAATCCCGCAGCGCACGCGACAGCCGCCCCGCCATCGCCCCCAGTTCGCGCAACAGCGCCAGCGATTGCGGGGGCGCCGCGCCCAGCGGCACACCCGGCAAAGCGGTCTGCACCCAGACGATCCGCATGGCGCCTGTCTCATCGGCCAAGGAAACCGGCCCGCCCTTCACCCTCGGCAAGGGCAGGGCCGGGTCGGCGCTGGCGGCATGGTGCAGCGCGGCAATCTGCATCGCCACATAGGCAGGGTCGCAACCCGGCCGCATCGCCTTGACGATGACCGGCCCTTCGGCATCCCTGCCCCGGAAGTTCAGGTCATATTCGCCGCCCAGCCGCTCCAGCGCGCCGACAAGGCCGAAGTGCCCCGCGACCTGCCCCAGCCAATCGTCCATGCGTCACCTAATCCGCCAGAAGCCCCAGAGCCTGCCGGTGCAGGGCAGCATCCCCGGCCGCAATGACACGGCCTTGCCAGCCAAGGTCAAGCGGCACCCCGGCCCAATCGGTGACGATCCCCCCCGCGCCTTCGATGATGGCCGTGGGGGCGAAAAGATCATAGGCGTCGAACCCGGCGTCCACCGCCAGATCCGTGCGGCCCCGGGCCAGGCAGCCGTAGGCATAGCAGCTGCCGCCGTATTGGGTGAACTGCACCGCCGCATCCAGCCGGGCAAAGGGCAAGCGGTCCCCCTCGGGCACGAAACGGGGGTTGGAGGAGGTCATATAGGCATCCGCCAGCGCCACGCCCTTGCGGCAGCGCACCGCCGCGCCATTGTGCCAGGCGCCACGGCCAGCAATCCCGGTCAGCCGCTCGGCCGTGGCGGGCAGGTCGATCACGCCGGTCAGCGGGCGTCCGCCCCGCGCCACCGAGATCAGCGTGCCATAGACCGGAATCCCGGCCACCCATGCGGCGGTGCCGTCGATGGGGTCCAGCACCCAGACGAATTCGGCATCCAGCCGTTCCGAACCATGTTCCTCGCCCATGATGCCATGATCGGGGAACGCGGCGCGGATCATCTCGCGCAGCCGCGCCTCGACCGCGCGGTCGGTCTCGGTGACGAAACTGGCATCCGCCTTCAGGTCGATGCGCGGCGCCTCGGCGGCGGCGGCCAGCAGGATCGCACGCGATGCGTCGGCCAGCTTTTCGGAAAAGGCCAGAAGGGGTTCGGCAATGTCGGTCATGTCAGCCTCAATGCGCCAGGATCTGGCCAAGGAAGGTGCGGGCGCGTTCGGTCTGCGGCGCGGCGAAGAACTCGGCCGGGGCAGCGGCTTCCACGATCTCTCCCTGGTCCATGAAGACGATCCGGTCGGCGACCGAGCGGGCAAAGCCCATCTCATGCGTGACGCAGACCATCGTCATGCCGTCGCGCGCCAGATCGGTCATCACGTCCAGCACCTCGGAAATCATCTCCGGATCCAGTGCCGAGGTGGGCTCGTCGAACAGCATCACCTCGGGATTCATGCACAGGGCCCGGGCGATGGCCACGCGCTGCTGCTGGCCGCCCGACAGTTGCGACGGATATTTCCGCGCCTGATCCGGGATGCGCACCCGGGTCAGGTATTTCATCGCGGTTTCTTCCGCCTCGGCCCTTGTCTTCTTGCGCACCAGACGCGGCGCCAGTGTCAGGTTTTCCAGAACGGTCATATGCGGGAAGAGGTTGAAGCTTTGGAAAACCATGCCCACCTCGCGGCGCACGGCATCGATCTGCCTTTCGTCGCCGGTCAGTTCCTGCCCGTCGACAAGGATGCGGCCGCTGTCATGTTCCTCCAGCCGGTTGATGCAGCGGATCATGGTGGATTTTCCCGAGCCGGAGGGACCGCAGACCACCACCTTCTCGCCCTTGGCCACCGACAGGCTGATGTCGCGCAGCGCATGATAGGTGCCGAAATACTTGTTCACCTTTTCAAGGACGATGATCCCGGACATGAACTATCCCTTTCGCAGGAAACGGTTGGCGTGGGCCTCGATCAGGCCGAACGTTGTCTGGATCACCCAGACAAGCACCAGATAGATGATCGTCGCGGCGATGAAGATCTCGTAGGGGGCGAAGGTCTGCGCCACGATGGTCCGGGCCACGCCCGTCATTTCCATCAGGGTCACGGTCGACGCCAGCGCCGTGGACTTCAGCATCGAGACGATCTCGTTGCTGTAGGCGGGCAGTGCCAGCCGCACGGCCAGCGGCGTGGTGATGCGGGTGGTGCGTTGCAGCCTGGTCAGGCCCAGCGCCTTTCCGGCCTCGATCAGCCCCCGGTCCACGCCAAGGACGCCGCCGCGCAGGATCTCCGACACATAGGCGCCCGAATTCAGCGACAGCGCGATGACGCAGCACCAATAGGGCTCGCGCAGCAGGGGCCAGAGAAAGCTTTGCCGGATGAAACCGAACTGCGGCAGCCCGTGGTAGATGATGAACAGCTGCACCAGAAGCGGTGTGCCACGGAAGATGTAGATGTAGGCCTTGGCCGGCCAGACCAGCCAGACCCGGCCCGAAAGCCGCATCAACAGGATCACCACCGCCAGCAGCAGCCCGAACAGCGTCGACACCACCAGCAGGTTCAGCGTCAGGCCCAGACCTTGCAGGATCTTGGGCAGGCTGGAGGAGATCAGCGAGAGGTCAAAGCTCATCTGGCCCCCCGCATATGCCGGTTGGCCCGGATTTCCAGCCGCCCGACGACGATGGTGATCACCGTCGTCATCGCCAGATAGATCGCCGCCACGGTCATGTAGAGCGTGAAAGGCTTGTGGATCACCGCATTGGCCATCTCGGCCACGAAGAATATCTCTTCCAGCCCGATCACCGAGATCAGCGCGGTGTCCTTCATGATCGACAGCATGTGATTGCCGAAATTCGGCAACGCCAGCCGCCACATCTGCGGCACCCGCACCTGCCAGAAGATCTGGCCCCGCTTCAGCCCCAGCGCGCGCGCCGCCTCGACCTGGCCCTGATCGACGCCCAGAAAGGCGCCGCGGAAGGTTTCCGTCATATAGGCGCCGACAATCAGGCCGATGGCGAGCGACCCGGCCCAGAACGGCGGCAGGTCGATGAATTTCACCGATGGGTCAAAAAGCTGGACGATGGCGGTCAGCGTCAGCGCCATGCCGAAATAGAACAGCAGCAGCACCAGCAGTTCGGGCGTGCCGCGGAACACCACCGTATAGGCCTGCGCCAGCCCGCGCAGCACCCGGCTTTTCGACAGCTTGGCCGAGGCCCCCAGCAGGCCGAAGGCCACCGCGAGAAACAGGGAGACCGCAAAGACCTGCAACACCATCAACAGGCCGAAGAAGAAATCGTCCCACCATCCGTCCAGCACCGACATGGCGATACCCCCGAGTGCAAACGGGCGCCGCCTGACCGCGGCGCCCGGAGGTTTCGCGTCTTACTGGCCGACGCCCTGCCAGTTCTCGGGATGGATCGAGAAGGGGAAGTATTTCAGGCTGTATTCCTCCAGCGACCCGTCGGTGATCATCTCGGCCAGGGCCACGTCGATCTTGGCCAGCAGTTCGTCATTGCCCTTGCGCAGGCCGACACCGACGCCCACGCCGAAGAAATCCACTTCGTCGATGGCGGGCGAGACGAATTCGAAACCGGCGCCGTTGTCTTTCGACAGGAAGTCCAGATAGGCCTTCATCGGGTTGGTGATGGCGATGTCCAGACGGCCGTTCTGCAGGTCCAGCAGCATCGGCTGGGCGCCATCATACAGCACCACCTGCGCGCCCGGCAGCTTGGCCTCGACCCATTTCGCATAGGTCGAAGCGCGTTCGACACCAAAGCGCAGGCCATCAAAGGCCTCGGGGATCGGGGCATCGGCATCGTCGAACAGCTTCAGCCCGGCATCCTTGGCCCCCAGGATACGCCCGACCGAGACGCGATAGGGGATCGAGAAGTCGATCTTCTCCCTGCGCTCGTCGGTGATCGACATCGAGGCGACGATCAGGTCGAACTTGTTGGCCAGAAGCGCCGGGATCATCCCGTCCCAATCCTGGCAGACATAGTCCAGATCGGCGCCGATGCGTTCGGCGATGCCCTTGGCGACATCCACGTCATACCCGGCCATCTCGCCGTCGGACGTGCGGTAGTTGAACGGCGCATAGGTGCACTCCATCCCGACGCGCAGCGTTTCGGCACTGGCAGGCAGGGCGGCCAGCAGGCCGGAAAGGGCGGCGGCAAAGAAACCGGTCTTCATCTTCATGGCGATATCCCTGTGTGGTGGCATGTTCTTTGACGGCGACTCTTGCGGTGCCGATGATGGAACGATGCGCGCGCCACACCCCCGCGTGTATCCCCCCAAGGGATGATGCCCGGCATCCGCCTTGCGGGGGATGGCGCGGGCCGCAGCCGCAGCCCATCATCCGGCCAAACCGCCTCAGGGAGGAGCGCGCCGTGAACTACGCCCGGATGCCCATCGAACTCGAATCGCCCGAGCAACTGGGCTATGACACCATCCGCTACAACCTGTCGGAAAGCTCGGTCGCGGATCGCAGGCTGGGGGATCTGAAAGTCAGGCTGGACGATGTGCTGCTGTGCTACGGCGATCATCGCGGCGCGCCCGATCTGCGCCAGCAGATCGCTGCGACGGGCGCCGGCCTCATGCCCGATGACGTGCTGATCACCGCCGGCGCCGCCGGGGCGCTGTTCATCATCTCCACCTCGATGCTGCGCAAGGGCGACCATCTGGTCGTCGTCCGCCCGAACTATGCCACCAACATCGAAACCCCGCGCGCCATCGGGGCGGACATCAGCTTCATCGACCTGACCTTCGAGAACGGCTTCCGGCTGGATCTGGCGGCAGTCGAGGCGGCGATCCGGCCCGAGACGAAATATCTGTCGATCACCTATCCGCACAATCCGACCGGCGTGATGCTGACCGAAGCCGAACTGCGCGCCGTGGTCGATCTGGTGGAACGCAAGGGCATCCGGTTGCTGTTCGACGAAACCTACCGCGAGATGACACGCGGCCCCGTGCTGCCGGTGGCCGCCAGCCTGTCGGACCGGGTGATCAGCGTCTCGTCGCTGTCCAAGACCTATGGCATCCCGGGCATCCGCATCGGCTGGCTGATCACCCGCGACGCGGGGCTGATGGAGACCTTCCTTGCCGCGCGCGAGCAGATCGGCATCTCGGGCAGCACGGTCGATGAATACATCGCCTATGTGGCGTTGAGCCAGCGCGAGGAATGGCTGGCCTACAACAATGCCCGCATCGCCTCGGCCTTCGCCATCGTGAAGGACTGGATCGAGGCCGAGCCGCTGGTGGAATGGGTGGAACCCTCGGGCGGCTGCGTCTGCTTCCCCCGCATCGTGCCTTCGGCGCCGGTCGATCTGGCTGCCTTCCACGAACGGCTTTACCGCGACCACGGCACCTATGTCGGGCGCGGCCGCTGGTTCGAACAGGACGACCGCCATTTCCGCATCGGCTATGCCTGGTCGACCGAGGAAGAGCTGCGCAAAGGCCTGGCCGCCATCTCCGCCGCGATCCGCGAAAGTCTGGTCGGCTGAAGCCGCAACGGAGGTTCCGCCCGGCCGCGGGCGGGCGCTCCTGCGGCGCGAAGGCAGCGGCGCTTCATGGGGCGGTGTCCGCTTCGGGACGGCAGTCCCCTACAGGCTCAGCCCCCGCAGGAAGGTCGAGAACAGCTCCTGCTGGGTCGACAGGTTCAGCTTGGCATAAAGCTTCTGCCGGTGCGTCTTCACCGTCGCGGTAGAAATGCCAAGGTGATAGCCGATCGACTCGCTGGAATGGCCCTTCAGGATCAGCAACGCCACCTCCCGCTCGCGCGGGCTCAGCAGGCCACGGCCGAAGTCTTCAAACAGATGGTCGATGGCGCCCGATTGCGGGCGTGGCTCGTCGCGCGACAGATGCGCCCAGAGGCGGCGGAAGATCGCGGCGATCAGCGGAAAGGCCTGTTTCAGCCGCGCGATGGCCGAGGCGTCGAACCCGCCCTCGCTGCGGATGCGCGACAGGCTGATCTCGGCCATCTCGCCGCCCGGCAGGGCGATGGCAAAGACCGCCTCTTCCATCCCTTCCGGCCAGCCATGGGTGCGGTATCCCAGTTCCTCGTCCTCGTGCCGGCGGATGTCGAGGTTGCGATACAGGTCGCTGTCGAAATAATCGTCGGGGGCAAGATCGCGGATCATGTGGACCCCGGGCGCCAGCCCCACCAGATAGGCGTTGTAGACCGGGTTCAGCAGATAGGTGCCCGCCACATACAACTGCACCGCCTGCTTGGCCCGCGGCCCCGAGAAGGTATCGAACACATAGCTGGGCGCGCCTGTGCGGCGATAGACGACCGACAGCGCCAGATGGAACGGCACCACGGCACCGATGGCCGCCAACAGCGCCACCACCCCGTCCGGCTGGTCATGCCGGTCAAGCGCATGGGAAAACGGGGCAATCCAGTCGGCGGTGTCGTGTTCGGGCATGGGGATCCCGGGGCGTATGTCGGCCCCTGCGTCCAGTCTAGGATCGCCCCCCGGCCGAGACAAGCGTCTCGACCACCGACAGCGCCCGGGTGATCTCGTCCCCGGTGTTGTAATGCGCAATTCCTATGCGGACCACGCCCTCATCCTCGTCCAGCCCCAGATGCCGCGCAGGCTCCAGCGCGTAGTTGTGCCCCGACCAGACATTGACATCCGCCGCCGCCAGCGCCTCGGCAAAGCGGTGGGTGGAAATGCGATCATGGGTGAAGGAGATCGTCGGCACCCGATGGGCAAACAGGTTCGGGTTGGAAATCCCGATCAGCCGCACCCCGGGCAGGGCCGTCAGCCCGCCCACCAGTTGCCGGGTCAACCCGGCCTCATAGGCGTCAAAGGCCGCATAGGCCCCGGCCATCCGCTGCCGCCGCGTGCCGGAATGGCCGGTCTCCTCCCCGGCCCAGGCCAGATAGTCGATGGTCGCCGTCAGCCCGGCCAGCAGTTCGGTCTGCGGAGTGCCGGTGCAGAACCGGTCGGGCAGATCGTCGCTCTGGCAGCGCACGCGGTGCGGCGGCAGGGCGCGCAGCACCTCTTCGCGGCCCCAGAACATGCCCAGATGCGGGCCGAAGAACTTGTAGGACGAACAGGCCAGGAAATCGCAGTTCAGCGCCTGGACATCCGGCAGGCGATGCGGCGCCAGCTGCACCGCATCCACCCAGACCAGCGCCCCCGCATCCCGCGCCATCCCGGCCAGCAGCGCCACATCGTTGATGCTGCCCGTCATGTTCGACGCGTGGTTCAGCGCCATGAACCTTGTGCGCGGCGACAACAGCGGCGCCAGATCCTCGGGTTCGATCCGCCAGCTTTCGCGGTTGAAGGGCAACCAGCGCACCACCAGGCCCCGCTCCTCGGCCATCGCCAGCCAGGGCGAGATATCGCCCTCATGGTCCATCCTGGTGACGATGATCTCATCCCCCGGTGCCAGCGTCCTGCCGATCACCCGCGACATCTGGAAGGCCAGTGTCGTCATGTTCGGGCCGATCACGATCTCCTGCCACTTCCTTGCGTTCACGAACTCCGCCGCTGCCTCATGCGCCGCCCGCCAGATCGCATCGGCGCGGGCCGAGGCCGCAAAGCGCCCGCCAAGGTTGCTCGACGCCGTCGCCATGGCCCCGGCCACCGCCGCAATCACGTTGTCGGGAACCAGCGTTCCCGCCGGATTGTCCAGATAGGCGGTGCGCGATCCGGCCAGCGCCGGAAAGCGGTTGCGGATCAGGTCGACGGGATAGGCGGTCATGGCGGAACCCTTTCAGCGGCGGCTTGCCCCTTGTCTCGCGTTTCGCGCGGCCCGGCCATCCGCCCCGAAGGGGATGCCCCTCCCCCCAGGGGGGGATGGCGTGCGAGCGCGGAACGTGCAGGATGCGCCCGATCCGGTCACAGGCAAAAAGCCCCCCGGCATGAAGATCCGCCGGAACCGCTGCATGGTTCTGCATGCGGATGCTGGAACACGCCCTGCATGCTCCCAAAACAGCCGTCGGCCAGCAGCACCTCGCCCCGGTCGGCCGCGTGGGCGAGGCGGGCGGCATTGGTCGCGGCGGGAATCCCGATGCCCTCCTGCGCCACGACAGGGCCGGAAAGGGCGGGAGTGACGACGGCAAGCAGGGCGCGGAAGGGGTTTAGCTCTTTCAGCCGAAGGGGAAGCGTCTCAAGCGTCCAGCACGGTGAAGGTCAGCGCGGTCCCGTTGATGCAATAGCGCAACCCGGTCGGCGGTGGGCCGTCGGGGAAGACATGGCCGAGATGGCCGCCGCAGCGGCTGCAATGCACTTCGATGCGGGTCATGCCGAGCGATCGGTCCTCGCGTTCCCCGACCGCACCCTCCAGTGGTGCCCAGAAGCTGGGCCAGCCCGTGCGGCTGTCGTATTTGGTGGCGGAAGAGAACAGCTCCTGCCCGCAGCCCGCGCAGTCGAACCGGCCGCGGCGGTATTCGTCCAGAAGCGGGCTGGTTCCGGGATATTCGGTGCCATGGCCGCGCAGGATGGCGAATTGCTCCTCGGTCAGGGAAGCGCGCCATTCCCCTTCGGTCCGGGTGACCGCAAAGCCCTGCGCGGCGAGGGACCCTGGCCGCAGCGCGGAAAGAAGCGCGAGCCCCACCCCGCCCTTCAGGAGTGATCGCCTTGTCGTCATCACCTTGCCTCCTGTGCCGTGGATCGGGATACGCCCGGGACGGCGGCCGCTTGAAGGGGACATGGCGCCGCAGACCGCCTTTGCCGACAGGCTAGCACGAGTTGGCCTGCGGCGATCATCACGAGACCGGGGGGTTTCGCCGCACCGCACAGGGCAGCGGCCCGAAACCAGCGGTCATCGGCTGCCGCTTTCCCGCAGGGCTGCAACCACCCGGTCAGCCATATGGGCGCAGCGGGCGGGTCACGGCGCGGCCTCCGGTTCGACCGGCCCGTGGCCAGGATCGCCTTGACCTGGGGAAGGCGGCCAGAACCTCGGGCAACAGGAAATCGCTGTCCCAAAGGGGCGCATCGGCGGGGATGCGGCTTTGCCATCCCGCCGGTGGCCGGCGGGACTGCGTCAATATTCTGATATGAAATGGAAATTCATCCGGACAAACCGGGAGGGGCAAGTCGGCATCGGCACGCCGGTCTCGGCTTTCGCAACTGTTACCCCGCTCAGTGCCGGTTCGGGCTATGCTTCCGGCACAACGCAAAGACAGGAAAGGATTCCCGATGGCCCGCATGACCGCCAAGGATTTCCCGCAGGAGTTGCTGGAGCTTTACGACTTCTATGCCCATGGCCGGATCACCAAGCGCGAATTCCTGGACCGCGCCGCGAAGTTCACCGTGGGCGGCATGACCGCGCTGGCGCTGCTGAAAACGCTCAGCCCCGACTATGCGCTGGCCCAGCAGATCGCCTTCACCGATCCTGATATCCTCGCCGAATACATCACCTATCCCTCGCCCGAGGGCCATGGCGAGGTGCGCGGCTATCTGGTGCGTCCGGCGGCGGAAGGTGTCGCCCTCGACACGCCCGCGGGCGGAATCGTGGTGGTGCACGAAAACCGCGGCCTCAACCCCTATATCGAGGATGTCGCCCGCCGCCTGGCCAAGGCCGGTTTCGTCGCCCTGGCGCCGGACGGGCTGACGTCGAAGGGCGGCTATCCGGGCAATGACGAGCGGGGCCGCGACCTGCAGCGCGAGGTCGATCCGGGCAAGCTGATGAACGACTTCTTCGCGGCGGTGGAGTTTCTGCTGGCCAGCGAGATGACAACGGATAAGATCGGCATCACCGGCTTCTGCTATGGCGGGGGCGTGTCGAACGCGGCGGCGGTGGCCTATCCCGAGCTGGCGGCGGCGGTGCCGTTCTACGGCCGCCAGGCGCCGGTCGAGGAGGTCGCGAAGATCTCGGCACCGCTGCTGCTGCACTTCGCCGAGCAGGACGAGAACGTCAACGCTGGCTGGCCCGCCTACGAGGCCGCGCTGAAGGAACAGGGCAAGACCTACGAGGCCCATGTATATCCGGGCACCAATCACGGCTTCCACAACGATTCGACGCCCCGCTACGACGAGGCTGCGGCGCAGCTCGCCTGGGACCGCACCCTCGCCTGGTTCGGCCGCTACCTCGCCTGACCGGCTTCCGGTCAGCTCCGGGCGCGGAAGACTTCGCGGATGGTCTTGATGACGCCCGGCTCGTGGACCCGATAGCCCGGCAGCGTCGAGATCGCCGCGGCGAATTCCGGGCCGCGCATCACGGCCAGCACCCGGCCCATTGCCGGATGGTCGAGGATCGGGCGGCGGCACAGGAAGACGTAGTCCTCGGTCAGCAGCGGCACGAAATCCAGCCCGAACTGCCGCGCCGCCGCCTCTACTCCGAAGGCCACGTCGGCGAACCCCGAGGCCACATAGGCGGCGACGGCGGCATGGGTGAATTCCGAATGCGAATAGCCGTTGATCGCCGAGGGGGAGATCTGCCGCAGCGCCAGCATCTGATCGAGCAGGATCCTCGTGCCGGAATCCGGGTCGCGGTTGACGAAATGCACCTCGGGGCGGGCCAGATCCTCCACCGCGGTGATGTCCAGCGGATTGCCCTTCTTCACGATCAGCCCCATCTCGCGGGTGACGAAAGAGATCACCCGATGGTCGTTGTGGTCCAGCCAGCCCCGGCTCATGGCGATGGTGCGGGCGCGCAACTCGCCCTGCGGCAGGTGGATCCCGGCCAGATCGCAGGTGTCCTCCACCATCGAGACCAGCGAGTTGGAGTTCGAGACATAGCGGAAATCCACCCCGCTTTCGAAATCCCGCGCCAGCAATTCGCGCAGCTTCGGCACCGCGAAGCCGTGGCTGGCCCGCACCCGCAGCACCAGCCGGCCGGCCGGAGGACAGCGACTGGTTCACTTCGGTCTGCAATTCCTGGGACAGGTTTTGCAACAGGGGTCTCAGCCGCGCCTCCAGCCGTTCGGCCGCCCAGACCAGCTTGTCGCCGAAAGGGGTCAGGCTGGTGCCGCTGCCTTGGCGGCGTTCGACCAGCGGGGTCTCGAAGAAGGCCGACCATTTCTCGATCAGGTTCCAGGCGTGACGGTAGGACATGCCCGCGCGGGCCGCCGCGACCGACAGCTTCCCGGTGCTGCGGATATCGGACAGAAGGTCCAGCGTGATCTCCAGCCCCCGCGTTTCGCCGCTGCGCTGGAACCGCCAGACGGGTGCGATCTCGACCTTGATCATCCTGACCACCTTATGAAGTAGTGTTCATATATTTTGTTACAGGGTCCGGCAGCGCATTTCACATCTCATCCGCCGAAGACCTGAAACTCATATCATATTCCCAAAAATATTCCTCTGAGTAAGCATGTTTTCGTCAGGCTCGATCGATAAACCGACGGGCGAGTCGCATGAAATATGAACAGTATTGCATAACATGGAGGATGCCATGCTCGACCAGAGAGCCAGCGAGAGACACCTGTTGCTGATCGACGGCCAGTTTCGCCCGGCGCGATCCGGCCGCACGTTCGAGACGCTGAACCCCGCCACCGGCGAGGTTCTGGCCCATGTGGCCGAGGCGGGCGCGGAGGATGTCGATCTTGCCGTCGCTTCCGCCCGCCGCACCTTCGAAGAGGTCTGGGCCCCGATGCGCGCCGCCGACCGCGGCGCCCTGCTGCTGCGCTTCGCCGAGGTGATCCGGCAGCACAGCGAGGAACTGGTCGAACTGGAAAGCCTCGATTCCGGCAAGCCGGTCTCGGCCATCCGGCGGCAGGACCTGCCCGCCGTGATCGACACGCTGACCTATTATGCCGGCTGGGCCGACAAGATCACCGGCACCGTCGTCCCCGCCCGCCCCGATGCGCTGACCTATACGGTGCGCGAACCGCTGGGCGTGGTCGGTGCGATCATCCCGTGGAACTTTCCGCTGATGATCGGCATGTGGAAGATCGCCCCGGCGCTGGCCTGCGGCTGCACCGTGGTGCTGAAACCGGCCGAGATCACGCCGCTGACCGCGCTGAAGCTGGGCGAACTGGCGCTGGAGGCCGGGCTGCCGCCGGGGGTGCTGAACGTGGTGCCGGGCTTCGGCAAGGTGGCGGGTCAGGCGATCACCGACCATCCCGACATCGACAAGGTGACTTTCACCGGGTCCCCGGTCGTCGGGCGGCAGATCCTGCAGGGCTCGGCCGGAAACCTGAAACGGGTGACGCTGGAACTGGGCGGCAAGTCGGCCAACATCATCTTCCCCGATGCCGACATCGACGCCGCCGTCCGCGCCGCCGGGTCGGGGATCTTCTTCAACACCGGGCAGGTCTGTTCGGCCGGATCGCGCATCCTCGTGCATGAAAGCATCCATGACGAGGTGGCCGAGAAACTGGCTGCCCGGGCAAAGGGAATGCGCCTTGGCAATCCGCAGGAGACGGGCACCTCCATGGGGCCGGTGGTCTCCGAAGTGCAGATGAACCGCATCCTGAACTATATCGAGATCGGCAAGCAGGAGGGCGCCCGGGTCGTCACCGGCGGCGCGCGCCACGGCGACCGGGGCTATTTCATCGAGCCGACGGTCTTTGCCGGCGTCCGCCACGAGATGCGGATCTCGCAGGAGGAGATCTTCGGCCCGGTCGCCGCCGTGATCCCGTTCAAGGACGACGACGAGGCGCTGCGGCTGGCCAACGGCACCGTCTACAGCCTTGCCGCCGGGGTCTGGACCGCCGACATGACCCGCGCCCACCGCTTCACCCGCAAGCTGAAGGCCGGCACGGTCTGGGTCAACACCTATGGCCCGACCGACATCCGCCTGCCCTGGGGCGGGGTGCGCGATTCCGGCTTCGGCCGCGAACATGGCGAGGAAGCCATCGACAACTTCACCGAGCCGAAGGTGGTCTGGATCAACACCGGCCCCGCCTGACCCGTTCTGCGCCCGGGGGGTCGCTGGCGTGCCCCCCGATGGCGCAGGGCGCGTCCGTCCATCCGCTCCCGGACGGCGCGCCGCCTTTCCCCACGGCCTTTCATCCCTGAAGGCACACCTGCGGGCCCGTCGCTGTCTTCGCGACGGGGCGGGCCCGCCTTTTCCCGAACATCCCATCACAGGAGAGCGCAATGCGTATCGCGATCATCGGACAGCAGGCCTTTGGCAAGGCCGTTCTGGATGCCTTTCTTGCCCGGGGCGACGACGTCGCCGCCGTCTTCTGCGCCCCGGAAAAAGCCGGCGCGAAACCCGATCCCCTCCGGCTGGCGGCCGAAGAGAAGGGCGTCAAGACCTTCCAGCTTCCCAACCTGACCAGCCCCGAGGCGGCCGAGGCACTGCGCGCGCTGGATGTCGATCTGGCGGTCATGGCCTATGTGCTGCAATTCGCGCCGCAGGGCTTCGTCTCCATCCCGAAGCATGGCGCGATCTGCTATCACCCCTCGCTTCTGCCGAAATACCGCGGGCCGAGCGCGATCAACTGGCCGATCATCCGCGGCGAGACCGAGACCGGGCTGACCATCTTCCGCCCGAATGACGGGTTGGACGAAGGCGATATCGTCTTGCAGAAGCATACGCCGATCAGCGCCGACGACACGCTGGGCACGGTCTATTTCGACCGGCTGTTCCCGATGGGGGTCGAGGCGATGCTTGAGGCCGCCGACCTGATCCTGGCCGGGCAACATCGCGAGGAGGTGCAGGACGAGTCACTGGCCAGCTATGAGGGCTGGTGCCGCGATGCCGAGGCGCGGATCAACTGGTCGGCCCATGCGCAGCAGGTCCACGACCTGATCCGCGGCTGCGATCCGGCGCCCGGCGCCTGGACCCTGGTGCAGGGCGAGAAGGTGCGGCTTCACGAAAGCCGCCTGATCCCCGCCCGCCGCTTCGCCGATGTGCAGGGCAAGCCCGGCACCATCACCGGGATCGAGGGCGACAGGGCAAGGATCGCGCTTCAGGGCGGCATGGTGGAATTCGGCCGCGTCCGCACCGCAGCGGGCGAGAAGCTGACCGCAAGCGCCTTCCTGCAAAGCCGCGGCCTTGTCATCGGCGACCGGCTGGAAAGCGTGGAAATGCCGCTGCGCACCGCGGCAGAGTGACGGTTGATCGCCATCACATCGGCGATTCTGGTTCCACGCGGATGTTGACCTGAAAGGATGGGTGAGAACCGCTCGACGCATGGAAAGGTCCTGCCAGCGGCAACCCGGCCCGCTGTCGGCATGCGTCTATCGAGGATTTCAACACCATTCCCCGCTTGGCGGTCAAACCCCAGAGTCCTTCGCCGAGGTCCTCGCCGTAACCGGGTCACCGGCTACGGCGAGGCGCTAGCCGGGTGCCGGCACATTGCGGGTCAGGACATCCAGCACAAGATCCGACAGAAGCCGCGGCAGGACGTCGAAGGCATAACCCACATGCAACCGTTCAAGTGGCGTGTGGTAATCGCGTCCCCAGGGCCCGGCATTGATGACAGGGGTGTGTCCCAACGCAGTTCCTTCCGGCCAGGTGATGCCTGTCCCCCATACCGGCGTGTTGCGCGTGACGATTCCCAGCGCGGCCTCGTCCGCCTCGCCGAAAAAGCTCATGTCGGAGATGCCGGCGAAATACTCCGAACAGCCGATCCGGCTGCCATAGCGGTCCTCGGAGTCCTGCGCAGCGGCGCGGGCGGCGGCTTCAAGTGCCCGGGCGTCGGCCGATCCCGACAGACAGGTCGGCAGATAGGGGACAGAGCCGAAGCCGGTGACGATGGCAGGACCGGCATACCGGCTTTCGCGCCAGACCCGCTCGGTCAGCCGATGGCATTGGTCCGGCAGTGCGAGACGGCTCTGCGCGAGTTCTGCCGAGAAGTCCGCAAGCGCCCGGGTCAGCCCGGGGGACTGGCGCTCCGCCTCGGCCAGCACATGTTCATAGCGGTAGATCCGGATCGCGGCCGGTTCTGGAATCGGCACATCAGGGGGAGCCGAGGCGCGCGCGCGCTGCAGCAGATCATTGCGAAACTGAGCCGCTGTCTCGGCGCACAGGTCATCGAAACTGTCGAGCACCTGCTGCGGACTGCGCTTGTGGATCAGCACGTTCCAGGTCGCGAAGGCGGTGGCCGGCGTGGTCACGTCATAATCGGCCTTGCCGTCGCGGAGGCTGAGAAGGCTGGGCGGCGTGCCCGGCTGCGCGGCGGTGCAGTCGGTCAGTTCCGTCGCCCATTCCAGCCGGGCTGCGATCGCCGCGGCGAGCGCGGCGGCGTTGATGCCGTTGAGCGGGAAGCCGGCATGGGTCGGCACCCCCACGACAAAGGCCGTCGGCAGGACCTTGCCCACAGTGCCCAGCGCGATGGTCCGGCCCGCGCTGCCGTCACCGTCATCGGCAATGGCATCCAGGTTGATCGCGGCGACGATGTCGATCTCCAGCCGTTCGGCGACAGGCCCAAGCTCGCGCGCCGCGCGGCGCGCGCCAGCCGACGCGTTCTCTTCGTCGGGGACTGCGATGAACAGGATGTTGCCGCTGCGGTCCGCGGCCGTCGCAAAATCCCGCATCGCGGCAAGCCCGGCCGCGAGCCCCGCCTTCATGTCAAGAAGTCCGCGCCCCGGCAGGTAGTCGTCGCCCGCGAAATCCTGCCGTGCCAGTCGTTCGGCCGGTGTCTCGGCCCGGGTGGACAGCGTCTTGCGCAGCGCCTGCAAAAGGTCGTCCGGTCGGATCGCCGCGTCTTGCAGGTCCGCGTAATCCTTGGTTGTCACGGTGTCGTAATGCCCGGTGAGCAGAACGGTCCGGCGCCCGCTGCCCCGGATGAAAAGCGCGACACACTCCCGACGGTCGCCAGAGGCGACCGGAATGGTCCAGACCTCGGCGTCTGGTCCGAAATCGGCGCTGGCCCGCAGCGCCTCCGCGAACCAGGGTCCGAACGACACTTCGTCCTCCGTCCCGTTCACGCTTGGTCGCCGCGTCAGCCGATCCGCCCAGAAGCGGGCACATGCCGCAGTATCGTAAGTCATTTGCTTCACCTGAATGATCCAAAGTTCGGTGGCACCCTGCGGCCCGCTACGACAATCTTTACATCACATCCCCGCCCCCAGAGGCGCACCGGCAGGCAATCCGGGGAGACCTGCCCCCTGCCCCGACTTGATTTCCGACACCGGGAATCGACAAGTTGCGGAACAGCGTCTCGTTCAGAAACCTGTCCCGCATCCTGCCGTCGAAGCTCTCGCCGAAGAAGGTGGCGCTTTCGGCACCCTCGAATGCAAGGCCTATGCGTCGATCCACACGATCGAGAAATCCTGCATGAGGTCAGGCCGGATCGTCACGTTCTGGATCGCCGGTCGGCTGTGGATGAAGACCTTTCTCCAGAACGGCTGGATGATTACGCCGGCATCCTGAAGCCTGGCCTCGATCTTCGCCATCAATTCCCGGCGCTTTTCCACGTCCACGATCGTGAGCGCTTCGTTCACCATTGCGTCGAATTCCGGATCGGCATAGCCGGATTCATTCCATGCTTCGCCCGAACGATAGGCAAGCGCGAGGACCTGAACTCCAAGCGGCCGCTGCGCCCATTGGGTAAGCGAGAACGGATATTTGGTCCAGTTGTTCCAGAAGGTCGAACCTGGCAGGATCGTGCGTCTGACGTTGAAGCCCGCATCACGAAGCTGGGCGGCGATCGCGTCCCCCGTATCCAGATTGAAGCCATCGTCGAGCGTGATGATCTCGTGCTCGAAATCAAGCTGGCCAGCTTCTTCCATGAGAGCGCGGGCCTTGTCCACGTCACGGTTGATCTTGGGCAGTTCGGCGTATTCGGGATGGATGGGGCACACCTGATGGTTCTCGCCGATCGTGCCCGCACCCTTGTAGCCAAGTTCGAGGACCACGTTGTTGTCAACGGCAAGCTGCACTGCATTGCGAACGCGCTTGTCGTCATAGGGTACGCTATTCACGTTCATGCGCGCGACGATCGTACTTGCCGTAATGGTCTCATGTTGAACGAAGCCAGAGGATTCGAGAATCTCTGCGTAATCCGGAGAGGACTCGTAGTTCATGTCTACTACCTCTGCCTCGAAAGCCGCGAGTACTGCAGCCGGGTCGGTTCCCGTATCAATAAATTCGATGCCGTCGAGAGGCGCCTCACCGCCCCACCACTTGCCGTTCTCGCGCCGTTTCACCACAGCCTTGATGCCGACCTCCAGCGACACGAACTCGAACGGGCCGGTCCCGACCGGATGCGCGGCGTAATCGCCGCCCGCCGCGTCGAAGCCCCGATGCACCATCAGGGCCGGATAGTCCGACATGCCGGGGATAAGCGTGATGTCCGACTGCGAGGGCACGATCCTGACGGTGTGGTCATCGATCTTCTCGATCGCCCCGGCCCGGGCCTTGCCAGTCTCCGGATCGACAAGCGAAGCCATCCGGGCGGCCATCGAATTGCCTTCGACCGACTTGTCGCACCAACGTTCGAGGTTGAACACAACGTCGTCCGCGGTGAACTCTTCCCCGGTGGTCCAGGTCACGTCCTTGCGGACGTGCAGGGTGTATTCGGTCGCATCATCGTTAACGTCCCACGTCTCCAGCAGAACCGGCTTGAAGGTCGCATCGGGCTCGTAGCTGACCAGGGGTTCCAGGAAAGTCCGCGCGACATTTCCCATCTCGGTCCAGTCGAAAGTCCGCGGATCCTTGGGCTGATAGATGCTCATGGCGACGCGCAGCGTCCCGCCCTTCTTCGGTTCGGCGGTCTGGGCGATGGCCGGCGCCGGCAAGCCGGCCAGGGCGAGCGCCGAGGCCGTCGTCACACCAAGCGCGCTGGCTGTCGTGAGGAATTCACGCCGGCTGAACTCGCCGGCGCGCGTCGCTTCGGCAAGGCCGAGAACGAAAGAGGAAATGCTTGATCCGTTCCGATTGACGTATTTCATTCGATCTTCTCCCTCCAGTTTCCAAGTTTTGTCTTTGAGTTGGCCGCACTTTCCGGTCAGACCGGTTTCAGAATAATTCTTGCCCATTGATCATCGCCGTCGCTGCGCGACGGTCCTGGGGCACCACGTTGCCGGCCATTCGGCCACGCCGCATCTCGAGGTCTCATCGTTCGGGATCGGCCATCAGGCCCGCAAGCAACTGCGTGCGCGGGACGAGGGACGAGGGACGATACGAGGATATGTTCTGACGTCGTATGCGCCCCATGCCCCATGGCCCCCAGACCATCGAGGGTCGGCACACCGAGCGCGCCGGTAAAATTGCCATCCGATCCGCCCCCGTGCTGGCCGTGCGGCAGCTCGAAGCCGATGTCCCTCGCAAGGCCGCGGGCGCGTTCATAAAGCGCCAGTGTGCCTTTCCCGGCCGTCCATAGCGGGCGGACCGGACCTTTCTCGACCCTGATCCGAACGCCGTGCATCTCACCTTCGATCTCGGCCATGGTGCGGAGGATCTCGGCCGATTTCCCGTCGCTGCGGGCAACGCAGAGAACCTCGGCGCGGCAGGACCCCGGAATGCAGTTCACCCATTGCCCACCATCGACGACGCCCACCGAATAGGTCGGGCCGGCATCGAAATCCGAACGGCTTTCAAGCGCTTCGATGATCTGCGCCATCACCCGGATGGCCGAACGGCCTTCGCTGTTGGTCCAGCCGGAATGGGCCGAGCGGCCGGACGTCTCGATGATGTAGCGGTGAAACGCGTGGCGCCCGGTCGTCACCTCGCCCGCCTCCAGGAAGGCCGGCTCGGGGATCAGCACGTGGGCGTGCCGGTCGGCCTCGCGTTCGATCACGTCGCGCGACACCGGCGAACCCACCTCTTCGTCGCCGTTCAGCAGCACCGTGACCGGCCGTTCGAGCCGGCCCGTGGCGATCAGCGCCTCCAGTGCCGAAAACGCCATCACGAGTCCGGCCTTCATGTCGTAGATGCCCGGGCCATAGCATTTGTCGCCGTCGCGACGGATCGGAAGCGGCCCATCAAGCGTGCCGACCGGATGGACCGTGTCCAGATGCCCGATGATCAGCAGCCCCGGTGCATCCTCCGGCCCCTGCCTGCGGCAGATCGTGCACCCTTGCAGGCCAGCCCTGCCCGGCAGCCTTTCCACGGAAAACCCGAGTGGCCGGAGGCGGTCGGCGGCATGGGCCTGCATGCGCGCCACCCGCTCGGGCGCGAAGGTCGGGCTCTCGATGCGCACCCAGTCGAGGATCTCGTTCAGCAGTTTCGCTTCCGAGAAGTCGGGATAGGCTTTCATCGGATATCGCGCCTCCTTCTCAAGTTTCCGGCGGTGCGCCGCCGTCCCGCGTGCGGCGGGCGATGAAGTCCTCCACGGCTTCGATCCGCGCCGGATCGACGGGAGGCGGCTCGAATTCGGCGATGACGCCTTTCCAGATCCTGTTGGCCCGCTCGGTCGCCGTTCTGGCGCCGTCATCGGTCCATTGGCCGAAATTGCGCCAATCCGACACCAGCGGTTCGTAGAAGGCGGTCTCATACCGCGCGAGCGTATTGGCCGTGCCAAAGAAATGCCCGCCCGGCGGCACCTCGGCGATCGCCTGAAAAAGGCCGTCCGTCTCCTGTTCGGCCGACTGGAACAGATGCGCGAACATTTGCAGCATCTCGATATCCAGCACGAACTTGTCGAGCGATGCCGACAGGCCGCTTTCCAGCCAGCCCGCCGCATGAAGCATCACGTTGACGCCGCCAAGCAGCGTGCCCCAGGCCGAATTCAGGAATTCGTAGGCCGACTGCGCATCGGGCGCGTTCGACGCGGTCGCTCCCGATCCCCGCCAGGGCAGGTTCACGTGCCGCGCGAGCTGTCCCGCACCGAAGGCGGCGCGAACGAACTCGGGCGTTCCGAAGGCCGGAGAGCCGGATTTCATGTCGACGTTCGAGGTGAACGAGCCGTAGACGACCGGGGCACCGGGTCGCACGAGTTGCGACAAGGTGATGCCCGCAAGCGCTTCGGCATGCTGGAGCGCCAATGCGCCCGCTATGGTCACCGGCGCCATGGCGCCCATGAGCGTGAAGGGCGTGATGATGGTGGCCTGTCCCGCCTCGGCGAAGTCGATGATGCCGTTGCACATGGGGCCGTCGAGCTGGCGCGGCGAATTGGTGTTGATGACCGAAAAGCACCAGGGCCGGGCCCGGAACGCCTCCTCCGAAAGCCCCCGGCCGAGGCGGATCATCTGCCAGGTATCCTCGGCCTGCGCCGTGCCGCGCGCATAGGTGAACATCGGCTTGTCGCTCAGTCGAAGCTGCCCAAGCATCTGTGCGTAATGGCGAAGATGGACGGGAACGTCCTGCGGCTCGACATTCGAGCCCTGCATGTGCAGCACCTCGAAATGCTGCGACAGCCGGAAGAAGTCCAGCATGTCCGCCTCGGTGCCCGGCCGCCGGCCCCTGTCCAGATCCATGACGTTCGGCGGTCCGCCGACGCAGGCGAAGGCAGCCGACCGGCCGCCGATCAGCACGTCTCGATCAGGATTGCCGCCGCCAATGGTGAAGCTGGCCGGCGCACTGGCAAGTGCATTGGCGATGATGCCGCGGTCTATGTGGACCATGCCTTCGGCGTCGATGCTGGCACCGGCGCGGCGGAAATGGTCGATGGCGCGCTGATTGAGCACCCGGATGCCCAGTTCCTCCAGGACGCGCAGCGCGGTATCGTGGATGGTGGCGATCTGGTCGTCCGAAAACGCCCGCTGCGGCTCCAGCGGGTTGACGAGATGGCGCCAGGCCGCCTTGCCGCGTGGTACCCCGGTGCCGACCGCGCGACGCTCCCGCCGGCCGCCGCGCTGCGGCCGTGCCGGGTGATGGCTTTCCTGCGCCGTCACTGCCGCATCCTCGCGCCCGATGGGTCATGCGGCGAGGCCGGAACGATCAGGGCCGGACGCGGCCGTCCGATCACGTCCACCGTCAGCGGGGGCCGGTCGTCGACGACCGCGCTGTCGACGTAGGCAAGCGCAAGGCTCTTGCCGACGGTATGCCCATAGGCCCCCGAGGTCACATAGCCGACCAGCCTGCCGTCGGCGAAGATCGGCTCGTATCCGCCGGCATCGGCGTCATCTGCATCCACCTCCAGCGTGACCAGCTGGCGCGGCGGTCTGCCCCCTTCGCGCTCGGCCAGTGCCGCATCGCGACCGATGAAGCCTTTCTTGTCCCACGCGACAAAGCGGTCCAACCCGCTCATCGCCGGAGTGTAGGCGCGAGAGAACTCGCGTGACCAGATGCCGAAGCTCTTTTCGACCCTCAGCGACCCCATGGCGTAGAAGCCTACCTGCTTCAGCCCGTGGTCCCGCCCCGCGGCCAGAAGCGTCTTGTAAAGCTGCCGGTGTTCGACAGAGGGCAGGTTGATTTCGTATCCCAGCTCGCCCATCACCGAAAGGCGCGCCACCTGTGCCCGGTGCTGGCCGATATCCATCTCGGAGCAGGCCATGAACGGCATCGCCTCGTTCGACAGGTCGGCACCGGTCAGCGTCTGAAGGAAATCGCGCGACTTCGGACCGGTGACGGCTAATCCCGGCACGGCGTCCGACACGTCGAGGACAGCGACACCCGAGTCCGGCATGTGCTCGTGGAACCAGCGCATATGCCAAGCGCGCAGATAGTAGGACCCCATCAGCCAGAACCGCGCGTCGTCCCAGTTCAGCACGGTCAGATCACCCATCAGCCGACCGGCCCGCGTCAGCATCGGAGCCAGTTTCACCCGACCGGGCGCGGGCAGGCGACAGGCCAGGATCCGGTCCAGAAAGGCGCGCGCGCCCGGCCCGGTGACCTCATACCGCGAGAAGGCGGACGTATCGAGCAGCGTCACCCCCTCGCGCACTGCCCGGCATTCCGCCGCGACGATGTCGAAGGCGTTGGAGCGTTTCAGCGTCGGAGTCTCCACAAAGTCACCGCCCTTGGGCGCGAAGTAGAGCGGCGCTTCCATTCCCCAGGACACGCCCCAGACACATCCCTCGCCGCTCATCACGTCGTGGGGCGGCGAGGTTTTCAGCGGCCGCCCGGCGGGCAGTTGTTCGTTGGGATAGCCGATCAGGTAGCGGCGGGCGTAGAACTGCCGCGTGGTGGCCTTGAGATAGGCGTCGTTAGCCGCGAACGCGCCATATCGCGCCACATCCATGCCGAAGATATCCGCCTGCGGCTCTCCCGAGACGATCCATTCCGCCAGCGAAAGACCGACGCCGCCGCCCTGGCTGAAGCCGGCCATCACGCCGCAGGCGCACCAGAAGTTGCGCAGGCCGGGCACCGGCCCGACCAGCGGGTTGCCATCGGGAGTGAAGGTGAAGGCTCCATTGACCCAGCGTTTGACACCGGTGTTCTGCAACACCGGATAGCGCTGGAATCCCATCGAAAGCTCGGGCGCGATCCGGTCCACCTCCTCGGGGATCAGGTCCATGCCGTAGTCCCAGGGCGCGCCCTCGGGGTTCCAGTGGCTCGGGTTCGTCTCATAGACGCCCAGAAGCAACCCCTTGCCCTCTTGCCGGGCATAGGTGAACCCCTCGAGATCCACGACCGTCGGGATCTCGTCGTCGAGCGCCGCAAGTTCGTCGATCCGGTCGGTGACCAGATAGTGATGCTGCATCGGGATCACCGGCAGATCGACGCCCACCAGGCGCCCGATCCGCTTCGCCCAGAGGCCGGCCGCATTGACCACATGGTCCGCGATGCAGGTGCCCTGCTCGGTCACGACGGTCCAGCCGCCGTCGGCGTTGGCCTTCAACTCCAGCACCGCATTGCGCAGGATCACGTCCGCACCCCGATTGCGCGCAGCTTCGGCAAAGGCGTGGGTGGTGCCGTAGGGATCCATGTAGCCGTCGCTCGGATCCCACAATCCGCCATAGATACCGGTTGTATCGACAATGGGGCAGAGCTTCCGGATTTCGTCGGGGCCGATCAGGCAAGGATCGGTCAGCCCGATGGTGCGGAACCCCGACAAGGCGCCCTGCAACCACTCCCATCGCTCCGGCGTGCTGGCGAAGGTGATCGCGCCGCGCACCTTCATTCCCAGCGACTGCGTCGTCTCGGCCTGAAGCTCGTTATAGAGCCGGATCGTGTAGGTTTGCAGCGCGGCGATGTTGGGATCGGCGTTGACGGCGTGGAACCCGCCGGCCGCATGCCAGGTGGAGCCGGCCGTCAGTTCGCGCCGTTCGATCAGGGCCACGTCGCTCCACCCGAGCTTCGCCAGATGGTAGAGCACACTGGCCCCGACGATGCCGCCGCCGATTACTACAACGCGATAGTGCGACTTCATCGCTTCCGCCTTTGATCGAATCCATTTCAATTGCGCAGCCTACGGGATCGGATATCGACTTCACATTGAGCGTTGTTCAACTCTATGATGAGGTTATCTCAATCTTGGCTGCTCGGGGGAGTGAGGTATGGCCTGGCACATCAGCGCGCGGATGCTCCGAACCATCGTTGCGGTGGCGGATACCCCGTCGATGACGGCTGCCGCAGCGCAGTTGAACGTCACCCCATCCGCCCTGAGCCACCAGGTTCGCGATGCCGAGGCCGCATCGCAGGTGGCGCTGTTCAACCGCACCAAGCGCCGGCTGACACTGACACCGCTCGGCCAGCAGCTTCTCGCCTCGGCGCGGATCATACTGGAGGAACTGGACCGCGCTGAAGAGGTGCTGGAAAGGTCGCGCAAGGGCGAGCAACCCGTCATACGTCTGGGCGGCGGCGCCTATCCGATCCATCGCTGGTTTCTCGCGCAAGGACGTGCGAAGCCCACCGCGCATGTGGACTACATTTCGCGCACCAGCAACTTTCCTCTCGCCCGCGCCGTGGCGCAGGGCGAGATCGATATCGCTTTTGCTCCGGGCGAGACGCATGAACGCGGAGTCATGGCGCTGCCGCTGTTCGACGATGAACTCGTCGCTGTCGTTTCCGCCAGACACCCCCTGCGCTCTCTGCCCTATGTGGAGGCCCGCGACCTGAGGCAGGAGACCTACATCACCTATTCACGGGTGCTGGAATACGGACTGGAGGACGACCTTCTTTTCCGACCGGCCCGCCACGCGCCGCCCCGCATCATCGAGGCGAGCAGTGTCGATACCATCCTTGATCTTCTGGCAAGCGGGATGGGCTTTTCCATCCTCAGCCACTGGGCCCTCGCGATGTCACCGCTCAGATCCCGCCTCGTCGCCCTGCCGCTGACCGCTAGCGGGCTTCGAGTGCGATGGTCGGCGCTCACACGTGTGTCGGATTCGAGGGGGGCGACGCTCAGGGACTTTGTTGCGCGCTCTTGCATGCCCTTGCCACCAGGTTTGAAAGGTGCAAGGGCGCGGGCAATTCCCGGTGACCCAAGCACAGCCGTGACCAGCAGCTGAGCGCAGACTAAAGCCTTCCTTTCCGACATGACGACCATTTCGGCAATCCGGTTGCCGGCCATCGGCCGAACCATCACCTTCGAGCGCATGGTCGCGATATGGAAAGAGCAGGGCCCGGGATGGCCTGACCAGCAAGAGCATGGCGACGAAAGAAGCTCTGGTCGCGCTGGCGCAACGTCAGCCGCGGAGTTTCCTCCTCCCCCGTCAGGGCGTTGCGTGGCAGGACACGGCGCCCAAGCTCGGATTTGGCGGGTTCACCCGCCAGGTTGACCTTGTCAGCCGTGCGGTAAGGGTCTGGTCATTGACCGCACCGGCAGCCCCAGCCATTTCAGGCCAGCCTCTTGTGGCCGAAACGGCGTGGATGGATCTCGGGGTGAGCTTATGAATGAGGCAGATACCTGCCGCAAATTTGCCGTTCCGAAGCTGCAGGCGGCGGGCTGGGACGAAAGTCCGCATGCCATCAACGAGCAGCGGACGTTCACGGATGGCCGCATCGTCTTTGTCGGCGACCGGGCGCGCATCTGCATGAAATCTTCAACCGAAAGGCTGTCGCTGCATGATTCCACGCGCCGTCCTGACCCTAATCGACAGGGTTGCCGTTCAGGGCCGCACCGGCCCGATCCTGTCGGCCTGCGAAGCGGACGACGAGGAAGAGGTCGAGATTCTCATCAGGCCCTCGTCAGGCTGCGATCAGGGTGTGGTGAACCTCGCCCGCGAGGCAATCGCTGCTTGCCTGGCCGCCGATCTGGGATTGCCGGTGCCCAAACCCTGGATCGTCGAGATACTACCGGAGATCATTCCAATGGTGGCCGACGCCCAGGTTGCCGACAAGCTGCGCCGCAGTTGCCGTGTCGCGTTCGGCTCCACCCGCACGCCAGGGTTCTCAGCCTGGACCACCGGCCAGCGTCTGGCCGACGCGATGCGCCCCATGGCATCCGGCGTTCTACCGCCGCTGGCGGCACAACCGCATCCGGTCGACCCGGCGCCGCCGGACCTCGGCGGCAAACGTCGGGCCGAACCGGTTCCACCAGAACCGCACCGTCTCGTGGCTGATCTCGATGCCGCGTTCATGCAGCAGGTCCTCGACATTGCGCAGCGACAGCGGAAAACGGACATACGGCATCACCACCAGTCGAATGATATCAGGGCTCGACTTGAAGTAGCGGAACGGGGAACATTGGACCATCGGGCGAGGCTATGCCTCCGCCCGGCCGCCCTCAAGGGGTTCCTATGCATCATCACAGTTCCAGATAACTGGACCTACGTGTCGATCGACCATTTGTAGTGGTGATGCTCCAGCATCGGATGCATGTCGGCGCCCTTCACTCTGGCGTTCATGTGGCGGTAGATCGACCGCCAGTAGGGCTGGATCATGACGCCTTCGTCCTGCATGATCTTTTCGACCCTGGCCATCACCGCGCTGCGCTTGGCGTCATCGCGGATGGCCATCGCCTCGCTGAGCAGGCTGTCGAACTCGGCGTTCGCGAAAGCGGATTCATTCCAGGCCTCACCGGTCCGGTAGGCAAGCGCAAGGATCTGCACCCCAAGCGGCCGCATTGCCCATTCCGTGGCCGAGAACGGAAACTTCAGCCAGTCGTTCCAGTAGCTGGAACCGGGCAGGACCGTCCGCTTGATCTTGATCCCGGCATCGCGGATCTGGGCCGCGACCACATCGCAGGTGCCGGATTGCCATGCATCGTCGATCGAGATCAGCTCGAACTCGGTGTCGCCATGGCCCGCCTCCTCGATCAGCGCCCTGGCGGCGGCCGGGTCCACCACCTGCGGCGGCAAGGTGGCGTATTCGGGATGGATCGGGCAGACATGATGATTTTCCGCAGGCGAACCGAGCCCGGCATAGCCCAGTTCCAGCACGGTGGCATTGTTGACCGCCATCTGCAGGGCGCGGCGCACGCGGATGTCCTTGAACTCTTCGGCAAGCTGATTGAACCGCACGGCAAGGGTGCCGGCCGTCACCGCCTCGGACTTGGTCCAGCCGAAGGCGTCGAATGCCCCGACGAAATCGCCCGCCGTCTGGTAGGTTGCGTCGATTTCATTGGAGTTGGCGGCGGCAAGAACAGCCGCAGGATCGGTGCCCAGGTCGATATACTCGATCCGGTCGAGATAAGGGCCGCCATAGACCTCGGTGCCCCACCAGACATGGTCGGCGTTGCGCACCAGAACCTGACGCACGCCCACTTCGTTGGTCTCCGGCAGATAGGGGCCGGTGCCAATGGGGGTCAGCGAGGGGTCGCTGTTGTCATAGCTTCGGTGGACGACGCCGCCCGAATAATCCGCCATGGTGACGATGATCGAGATGTCGGGCACGCTGAGCGCCAGCTTGACGGTATGGCTGTCCACAACCGTCACCGCACCGTCGCGCACTTTCCTGGTCTCCGGTTTCCCCAGGGCGGACAGGCGCCCGGCCATCGAGTTGCCCTCGACAGTGCCATCGCACCAGCGGGCGATGTTGTGGGCCACATCCTCGGCGGTGAAATCGTCGCCGTTGTTCCATTTCACGCCCTTGCGAACGGCCAACGTGTATTCGGTGGCATCCTCGTTCGCCTCCCACCCTTCAAGCAGCATGCCGCGCAGGCTGCCGTCGGGTTCGTATTCCACCAGATATTCCAGCCAGCCCCGGGTGAAGTTGGAGATTTCCCCCCAGTCGGCGGTGCGCGGGTCTTTCAGCGCCTTGGTCTCCATCGCCATGCGCAGCGTTCCCCCCGCCGTAGGCTGGGCCTGTGCCGGCCGGGGGGCGGCAAGGCCCAGCAGCCCATAGGCAGCCGCGGAGGACACGCCGAGCGCGGTGGCACGGGTCAGGAACTCGCGGCGGCTCAGGCTGCCGCGGCGGACTTCGTCGGAATAGGCCTGTGCCGCAGAGTGGAGGGGAGCGCCAGCCTTGATGTCGGTGTTCATTGTCTCATTCCTTGCTCGGGTCGCCGGATTGGGGTGAACGGATTATGTGATCGGGGCGGTGGTCGGATGGCTTCCGGCAATTCCGGTCGTCGGCGAGCCGGAGACCGGAGCGACGGCGTAGAAGAAGGTGACCGGCGCATCGGCCTCGTAGATCAGCCAGGTGCCCTCGGGGATCCACAGCGTGTCGCCCGGCCCGGCGTGGAAGGTGCCTTGCCGCGTCTTCAGGCGGAACTGGCCGTCCAGGATGAACAGCACCTCGTCATAGGTGACAGTCCATTCCATCGCGCATTTCTCGAACACGCCGATCCCGGCGCCCATCCGGGTGCTGAAGGATGTGTTGACCAGTCCCCGCACCGCCGCGCCGTCCGGGCCCGGGACCAGATCCTGATCGGATTTGCGAAAGAGCTTTACTTCGGTCATTGCATGTCCCGCCCGAATGCCTGCCTGTAAGATGATCCGGCCATCGTCATTCGACCCCGATCCCCGAGGCGATCTCGACCTCGCGCCGGGCCGCATAGGCCTGCAGATCCTGCAGCAGGTCGGGGTCGAGCGGGGGCGGCTCGTAGTCCTTCAGCATCTTCTTCCAGATGCCGTTGGCGCGCTGGGTCGCGGTCAGGCTGCCCCTGTCGCGCCAGTTCTCGTAGTTGCTCCAGTCGGTCACCAGCGGGGCATAGAAGGCATCCTCGTAGCGGCTGAGCGTATCGGCGGCGCCGAAGAAATGCCCGCCCGGTCCGACCTCCTTGAATGTGTCCAGGCCCAGCGTCGCGTCCGAGACCTCGATCGGGCGCAGCATGCTGGTCATCACCTGCAGCATCTCGGCGTCGAGGATCAGCTTCTCGAACGAGGCCGTCAGCCCGCCTTCCAGCCAGCCGCCGCCGTGGATCATCAGGTTGCAATGACTCATCACCGTCGACCAGATCGACATCTCGCTTTCGTAGGCGGCCTGGGCATCCTCGACATTCGCCGCACAGGCGTTGGAAGACCGCCACGGCAGGCCCTGCAACCGCGCCAGCTGGCCCGAGGCGAAGGCGGCCTTGGCATATTCCGGCGTGCCGAAGGCGGGCGCGCCCGTGCGCATGTCCACGTTCGAGGTGAAGGAGCCGTAGACGCAGGGCATCCCCGGCTGGACGGTCTGCAACAACGTGATCGCGGCCACCGCCTCGGCGTTCTGACCGACCAGCGCCCCGGCGATGGTGGCCGGGGCCATCGCGCCGGACAGGGTGAACGGTGTCACGATCACCGCCTGCCCGCATTCGGCAAAGGCCCGCGCGCCATGGGTCATCGCGGCATCCAGCACCAGCGGCGAGTTGGTGTTGATGTTGGCCATCAGGGCCGGGTTCTGCCGCAGCCCGTCCCTGTCGGTGTCGAACACCATGCAGGCCATGTTGATGGCATCGACGGCGCGGAACCGGCCCAGCATCCAGGACCCCCAGACCTTGTCGGTCAGTTCGATCCCGTTGATGTAGCCCTGCAGGTGGCGGATTTCAGGCGGCCGGTCCATCGCCTCGAACGGGGTGCCGTAGACGTAGTGGATGGTGTTCAGCGATTGCAGAAGCCGCACGAAGTTGCGCACATCCTGCGTGTTGCCGGTGCGCCGCCCCTGGTCGAGATCGCTGCAATAGGGAGGGCCGATGACCGAGCCGATGTTGACGTTGTTGCCGCCCATCACCAGGTTGTGCTGCGGATTGCGCGCCCTCAGGGTGAACTCCGACGGGGCCTTGGCAATCTGCTCTTCGACAAAGGCCGGGTCGAACCGCACCCGCATGGTGCCGTGATCCACGTCGCATCCGGCTGCCTTCAGCACATCGCGCGCCCAGGGGTCGTGCATCTCCATCCCAACCTCGGCCAGAAGGCGCAGCGAGGTCAAACGGATCGTCTCGACCTGATCGAGGCTCAGCACCTCGGTCGGCGGCAGCGGGTTTTGCAACCGCGACCACGGCGGCTGCGTCAGCGCGCCCTTTTCGCGGTGGCCGCGCCGATGGCGCCGCCCGGCATTTTCCAGTGGCAATATGGCCTGACTGACTGTCTCGTTCACTCCATCCGTCCTTTCCAGGCTTCCAGCCGCAACCGTGCCGAGACTCCCAAACCGAGAAACGGCTCGGGCGGGATCTTGCTGGGCACGCCGTAGGCGCGGGCGTGGTCCAGCAGTTCCGAGGTCTTTCCCGCCGCCCAGTCGGCGATCAGCTTGCCGTGGATGGTGCCCTTCGACACACCGATGCCGTTCTGGCCGCCGACCACGAACACGTTGTCCGACAGGCGCTGGAACAGCGGCTCGGTGTTGCGGGTCATGCACAATCCGCCGGCGTAGGTATGCTCGAACCTCGGCTCGCCGAGCGCCGGGAAGCGGGCCTTGAAATCGGAGATGTGGCGCCTGCGGTGCTTTTCGATGGCGCCGGCGCTGGCGCTGACCGTGGCGGAATAGGTAAAGCCGATCCGGTGCCAGATCCGGTTGTCCTGGGTGCGCCGGATCGTGGGCCCCGCCGCGCCGACCGGATGAACCCCCCAGTCCGGCGTCCCGCCCAGCTTCCCGGTCTCCACTTCGGACAGGGGTCTGGTCAGGCTGGCAAAGGACATGATGGTGAAGAGGCTATGCCGCGCGATGCCGAAGGCCTCGGTGAAGCCGTCGGTGGCAAGGATCACCCCTTTGGCGCGCAGGCTGCCCTTGTGGCTGCGGGCAAGGATCTCGGGCTGCAACTGCACCCCGGTGATCGGCGAATTCTCGAAGAGATCGGCATTCTCCGGCAGGCTGGCCGCCAGACCGCGCGTCAGCGCCGCGGGGTTCATCAGATAGGTGCCGGGGGAATAAAGCCCCATGCGGTAAAAGCCGATGCCCAGCAGCTCCTTCAGCGCCTCGTCGTAAAGCGGCGTGCTGTCGGCGCCGAGCGCGGTGAGGAACTCCTGCGTCTTGTCCAGCACCCTGCGGGCGCGGGCGCCGACGGCCACCATGTATTTGCCGCGCCTGCTCCACTGGCACTGGATGCCATGCTCGTTGACCAGCCGGTCGAGTTCCGCCTGCCCGGCCCGATGCAACGCCAGGATACGCCGCCCGCGCGCCAGATCGGCATGGGCTTCGCCGAGGAAGGGCAGGTCGATGGCAAAGCCTGCGTTGCGCCCCGCCGTGCCACGCCCGACGCGGTCCGCCTCGACCAGGGCGATGCGCTTGTCGGGGAAATGCCCGGCCAGAGTGCGCGCGGCCGAAAGACCGGCATAGCCCGCGCCGATCACCAGCCAGTCAGTGGTCAGATCCCCCTCAAGCTCGCGCGCGGGCGGCGGCGGCGGCAGGATGTTATACCAGCCGTTGCCGTCATCGAAGCGGGGAAGAAACCGGACCTGTTGCATCGTGACCTTCTGTTGGGCGGTTCGGACTTGGGCTGGCGGGCGTCAGACCCAGGAATGCAGCACCGTGCCGCCGGTGATCGTGCAGCCGTTCTCGAAATAGGTGCCGCCCAGAATCTCGCGCACTTCGAGACTGGTGTGCTCTTCCAGCACGCTGGGCAGCAGCTTCAGATGCCCCTTGCCGGCGAAGGCCACGCCCTTGCGGAAATCGGTCGCCTCAATCCGCATCAATTCGCAGACCGACGGCTTGCCGCCCGGTGTCATGCTGGGGAAATAGCGCAGGTTGATCTGCGGCCATTGCATCAGCGCGGGAATCTCCTCGTAGGGAATCGCCCGCTCGATATCCAGCCGCCCCTCGAACAGTCGCTCGCCATGGCTGGCGGTATAGGCACCCATGCTGGTGCCCGGCCCAAGCGCCGGCATCCCCGGGTTCTGCGACTGGTAGGTCGATTTGTAGGTCTCGCCGAACCGCTTGTTGAAGCCCATGATCATGCCGCGGACCAGGCTGAAATCCTTGTTCACCCAGGTCTGTACGCAGAACCGCGCGTCCTGCCCCTGATAGCGGCAGCCGATCCAGTGCACGGTTTCCTGATACCAGGTGCGCTCGGGGTTGATGATCGCCTGCTCGGGCTGGTCCCAGAGGCTATACCACTTGCCGAAGTCGACAATCACCAGATCGGGCTCGCTGCTCGGCTCCAGCGGTTCGGGCAGATAGGCCGCCAGCGCCGCCGGATCGGTCCGGTAGGCGATGCACATATGTTCGGTCCCGAAATGCCAGGGCAAATGGCCCACGACATTCGAGATGCCTTTGGGCGATGGATAGGAGAAGCCTTTGAGATCGGTGATCCTGGTCAAGTTTTCTCTCCTGTCAGGCCGCCCCGGGCATCCCGTGGCCCGGCGGTGGCATCCATCCCCAAGCTTGACAGTATCGCCGCTGGATGTTGAAAAAAGTGAATAATTGTCAGAGAGTCATTGAAAATGCTTCAACCCAGGGCATCCCGACTTGAGGTCCGCCATCTTGCCGTCCTGCATGAGGTGGCACGCTGGGGCACCGCGTCGGCGGCGGCCGAGCATCTTGGCCTGACCCCGTCGGCCATCTCGCACCGCATCCGCGAGGCCGAGCGCCGCCTCGGCATCCGCCTGACCCTTCGTGCCGGCAGCAGCATGCAACTGACCGAGGCAGGCCAGCGTCTGGTGCGCGCCGCCGAGAAGGTGTTCGACGAGTTGAACCGCGCCGAGATCGACGCCACCCGGATCGGGCGCGGCATCGGCCCCGTGGTCCGGTTCGGCATCGGCACATACAGTTTCTACAACTGGCTGCCGGAGTTCATGCCCCGTTTCGAGATGATCCTCCCGGAGACGAAGTTCGAAGTCGTCGGCGAGGCCACCCATCGGCCGCTGGATTACCTGCGCGACGAACGGGTCGATATCGTCTTGGTGCCCGGGCAGGTGACCGAGCGGGACATGATCGCGATCCCCTGTTTCACGGACGAGCTGGTCTGCGTGATGAAGCCCGGTCATCCGCTGTCCGGCCGTGCCCATGTCGAGGCGGCCGACCTTGCCGCCGAGACGCATGTCACCTACAGTTCCGAAATCCAGCCCGGGTTCGAATATGACAGGTTCTTTCGTCCCGGGGGCCACTACCCGAAGAAGCTGATGAACATCGCCCTGCCCGAGGCCGCGGTCGAGCTTGTCTCCGCGGGAATCGGAATTTCCATCCTGTCCCGCTGGGTTCTGTCCCCGCGTCTGCAGCATAACGAACTCGTGGCCGCCAGACTGACGCAGGAGGGTTTGCCCCTGCCCTGGCATGTCGTGATCCGGGGCAGGCCGCAGCAGGATGGCGTGGTGGAAAGGACGGCGACCGTGCTGGCAAGCTGGCTGGGCGAAATGCACCGGCAATAGAATTGAACGACTAAATTTGCTGGCTGAAAGAGTAACCTAAGACAATTGTGAGGTCCGTGGAAACCGCGCGCGCGTCAGCGCTGCGACCCGCACGCAGAGGGTTTGCGGCACGGGACCTTGGCTCTATCGTGCGCGGATGGCTGACGCGCGATTGGCGGGCCAGGCTGTCGACGATCATGGCGATGGCCAGGACGCCACCGGTGATCATGTGGCGAGGGGGCGACGACAGGTTCAGCAGCGCCAGCCCGTTGGAAATCGCCTGGATCACGATCTGGACCATCCTCTTCGTCACCATCCTGGGCTTCGGGATGCTGGCAAGCACGCTGGCGCTGACGCTGTTCTGCATCGGCTTCGCCGACAAGCTGTTCTCGGACGAGCTGGAGGCGATCGACATGGGCCCGGTCGAGGCGCTGCGCTCGGCGGGCGCGACACCCCTGCAGGTGTTCCAGTGGGGCGTGATCCCGCAGGTCCGCGTGCCTTCACCGGCATCGCGATCTACACTTGGGACGTGGCCTTCCGTGCGGCGACCGTCGTGGGCTTCTTCGGCGGTGGAGGAATGGACTGGTATCTCAAGCGCACCACGCAGCAGCTTGAAACCACTCGGGTGGCCGCGATTCTTCTGGTCATCGTCGGCATGGTGCTTCTGGCGGAGATCGGCTCGGGCTGGCTGCGCCGGCGCATCAGCCGGATGAAGTGATCCGGTGCGGGCAGTACCCGCACCGGCACACCCTCTGGACATCCGGCTGTTTCATGGATCGGTGCCGATGGGGACATGGCCTGCGGCGAAGGTAGAGAGAAAGTCGGTCCAGTCGTTCAGGATATGCGCCCCGGCCGAGACCCAGAGGTTGCGGGTGGCGATATAGGCCAGGGTCAGGAAGATCCTTGCCGCGCCGATGCCGATCAGGGCCTGCCCCCAGTGCCAGTCATAGGTCGGCAGATGCGCCGCGCCGAAGACCAGCGCCGACACCAGAAGCGCGATCCCGATCCCCGCCCCCCGCGACAGGTGCAACCGGCTGACGCAGAACCACAGCACCGCGAGGAAAGGCAGGATGCCCAGCAGTTCCTCGCCGATCAGCTGTGGGAGCGTCGGGATCAGCAGCATCGCCAGCTCGGCCGGCCCCATCCGCCCGATGGCCTCGGAGATCGGGTTGTCGCTCGTCGGAATGAGCCGGACCAGCACCAGACCCACGAGCAGCGATCCGCCAATGGTCAGCAAGGCGAACAGGACCATCTGGCCGATCTGTAGCAGGCCCACCGGGCGAAACAGCGCGACCCAGTGCCGGCCCGCCACCAGCCGCAGCGCCACCAGCGGGATGGCCAGAAACAGCAGCGCCGGGATCAGGTTCAGCGGAAAGCCCTGCAGCGGCAGCAGCACCAGAGTGGCGAAGGCCAAGGCCACCGATCCGAGCAACAGAAGCCAGCCTTGCCCCTCCACCGCGACGGGAAGGCCATTGTAGAACGGGAAATCCGGCCGTACCTCCATGTTGTCTCGCCTTTCCGCCGCGCGCGCGCTGCCGCCGGGCGCGACGCCGATCGCCCGCCTCTTGGGGATTTGTGTAGCACAGGAAGATCTTGCCTTCACCGCCCGGACATTGCTGCGTGCCTGCGGTGCCGTGAATTATTCGACATAAAGGGTCAGCGTGTAATCCGCCGTCTCGCCCCGCCGCGCGGCATTGCGCATCAGGTAGACGTCGATGACGTAATCGCCGCTGGAAGGGATGTCGACCGTGGTGCCGTTGCCGTCGATCGAGCTGTTGTAGAGCGCCTCGGTCGCGCCCGGGGCGGTGATGTTGAAGTAGAGGCTCGGGTTACTGGCATCGAGCTGGACGCTCATCTTCTGGCCCGCCGTGACGCCGAGGCTGTAATGCACGGATTCATGGCCCTTGAGGCTGGCCTCGATGGTCGAGCCCGAGGTGCCGGGGGCGAAATGCACGGTCTCGCGCCGGATGTCATCGGCCAGCGCGGGGGCGCCGCCGATCATCAGAAGCAGGGCCGCGAAGCGGGTCAGGCTGCGGAGGGTCATGGTCAGGATCCTTTCGGGGGCTGGGGAGGAGGCGAGGTCTTTGCCGGCCGCGTGACACCGATACGGGCGCAGACGGGGGGTGCAGGCGGGCCGGTGCGGATGGGCTGCGCGGTCCGGCAAACCGACGGGCTGGTGAGCGGCGCTATCGCAGAAGTCTGTCGGCATGGCGGCTCCGCCGGAACGGTTGCTTCAATTTAAGTCCTGTCCGCGCTTGCGCTATCCGAAATGCGAGGATTGCCGATGCCGGCCGCGGAAAACCGCGACAAGCCAGAAGATGATAGCCTCGCGCTGACCCCTGCCCTCCGCGATCGCCTTGACGGCTGCGGCGGGCAGCGACATCCCTGCCCCGCCCCTAGCGCCGGGATCATCGCAAAGACAAGGAGCATGGTTTCCGCCGCCAGCCAGGTTCCGACCGCAAAATAAGCGCTCTCCAGCCGGAACAGCAGCGACGAAAACAGCGCAGCCAGAAGCACCACCGCAGCAATGGCCGCCGGGATCGCCATACAGGAAGATAGGCCGACCGCCCCGGCGAGGACGAAGAACGCATAACCCCCAGGCACGGGTCTGGTCAGAAACATCCTGAACGGATGGAGAAGGCCTCGTGCGCGGTCTGTCCGGGCTGCGCATTGTCGATGGTTCGATCCTGCCCTATATCCCGACGGCCAATGTCAATGCGCCGATCATCATGGTCGCCGAAAAGATCGCAGATCGCATTCGTGGTCGTCAGCCTTTGGCCCACAGACGGTTGTCCGCCTCTTCCCTACCCATTATCGTAGGTCGCCCCATCCGGGGCATCGCCGCAGATCTGACGGTGCCTTCCGATCTGCCAGATATCGCCCAGGCGAGTGACAGGCGAACCGGCCTGCGGTTCCGGAACATCGTCGGCCGGGTCCGGCTCTTCCACACCGACACCACTGATCAGCGCATCGATCTCCGGAAGTTCGAACCCGGTCAGGATCAGATCGAAGTCAAAATCGAGATCGGCCAAGTATTTGAACTCGATTCCCAGCAGTTGCCTGTCCCAGCCGGTGTTCTCCGCCTGCCTGTTGTCGGCGATGACATTTGCCCGGATATCGGCCTCGCTCATATCACTACGGCGCAATGTCGGAACTTCGGTCATACTGAGGCGTTTCGCGGCCTCGACCCGGCCGCGCCTCTGTAGCCTACTCCAGCATTTCGCAATGACTTGCCCATACCTTTGCTGTTGTCCCATCGAGTGCGGCCTTGAATTCTGCAAGATGGCGTGAGCCTCGATGCCGTTCGATCGCAGTGTCATCTGCCCAAAGCTCGTGAATGATCAGTCGAACTGGGTCCTTGCGAGATTGGTAGACATCATACCGAAGGCAGCCGGTTTCGCTGATTGACTGACGGGCAAGCTCCAATGCGGCCCCCTTCACATGTGTCAGGTCGGCATCTGACACCTCGATGATTGCGAACATGGTGAGCGGATTCATCACGGGCGAATTCCCTTCAGTCTCGACCAAGGATCAGATCTGCTGCGCGTTCGGCGATCATGACGACGGGCGAGGCCGTGTTGCCGGACACGATCCTGGGCATCACCGAAGCGTCAACGATGCGAAGTCCTGCGATACCGTGCAGCTTCAGGGTCGGGTCGACGACAGCCAATTCATCGTTTCCCATGCGGCAGGTGCCTACCGGGTGAAAGATGGTGGTCGCTATGTCTCCCGCTTTTGCAGCAAGCTCGGCATCGGTTTCAAACCCGGGGCCTGGAAGCCATTCCTCAGGAGTGTAGGGCTGCAGGGCACGGGCGGTCATGATCTGCCGCGCCTGGCGGATCGAGGCGATGGAGATGCGGCGGTCTTCGGCGGTAGACAGGTAGTTGAGGCGGATGTCGGGATGGACATCGGGACGCACCGTCGTCGCATGGACGCTGCCGACCGAGGTCGGGCGCAGGTTGCAGACCGAAACGGTGATCGCCGGAAAGGGATGCAGCGGGTCGCCCAATCGGTCGGTCGACAGCGGCTGGACGTGGTATTCCAGATCCGGCGTCGCGCGGTCGGGGCTTGAGCGAGTGAACATGCCGAACTGGCTGGGCGCCATCGACATCGGCCCGCTGCGGGTCAGCGCGTATTGCAGCGCGATGCGGGCTTTGCCGGAAAGTCTGCCTGCCATGTCGTTCAGTGTGCGCGTGCCCCGCACCTTGAACACGGTGCGTATCTGCAGGTGATCCTGCAGGTTTTCGCCGACGCCGGGAAGGGGATGCGCGACGGGAATGCCCAGGCCGGCAAGGCGGCCGGGTTGGCCGATGCCGGAAAGCTCCAGCAGTTTCGGGCTGTTGATGGCGCCGGCGGCCAGGATGACCTCGGCCCCCGCCCGGGCGCGGAAGGGATGGTTGTCGGCCAGCCATTCGACGCCCGTCGCGCGGCGGTCCTCCAGCGTGATCCGGCGGACCAGCGCGTGGGTCACGACCCGCAGATTGCCGCGCCGCATCGCCGGACGCAGGAACCCGCGCGCGGTGTTCCAGCGTCTCCCACGCGACTGGTTCACCTGAAAGAAGCCCGAGCCTTCGTTCGACCCGTCGTTGAAATCCGCCCGGGGGAGGATGCCGAACTCCTTCGCCCCCTCCTGCACGGCGCGCAGGATGTCCCAGGTCAGCCGCTGGCGCTCCACCCGCCATTCGCCGCCCGCGCCGTGCAGCGGGCTGTCGCCGTCGCAGTGATCCTCGGACCGGCGGAAGTAGGGCAGTACGTCATCCCAGCCCCAGCCGGGATTTCCCAGCTGCCGCCAGAGGTCATAGTCGGCGGACTGGCCGCGCATGTAGATCATGCCGTTGACCGACGAACAGCCACCCAGGACCTTGCCGCGCGGATAGCTGAGGCTGCGGCCGTTCAGGCCGGGCTCGGCCGCGGTTTTCATCATCCAGTCGGTGCGCGGATTGCCGATGCAGTAAAGATAGCCGACAGGGATCTGCACCCAGTGATAGCGGTCCGACCCCCCGGCTTCGAGCAGCAGGACACGGGTCCGGCCATCGGCGGTCAGCCGGTTGGCCAGCACGCAGCCCGCCGTTCCAGCCCCGATGATGATATAGTCGTACTGGTCCTCGTCGGTCATGGCCGGCCCAGCGTCGCAAGCTCGGCCCAGAACGGCTCCATCGCGGCAGTCAGGCGCTGCCAGACGGCAAAGCGGCGGTCGTGCAGGGCCTTGCGCTGTGGATCGGGGGAAAGCTGCTGCACTCGCGTCGTCATCGCGGCGACGGCGGCCTCTTCATCGGCGCAAAGACCGACGCCCACTGCTGCCGCTATGGCGGCGCCGAGCGCCCCGGTCTCCTCGGCGCCGCCAAGATGCACGGGCAGACCCAGAACATCGGCCATCATCTGCGGCCAGTGCGGCGACCTCGTGCCACCCCCGGAAAGCGAGACCTCGCGGATGCCGGCCCCGGCAGCGGCCAGCACCGCGCCATGGCGGCGATGCTCGAAGGCGACGCCTTCATACAGCGCGCGCAGCATGTGGCCCTCGTCGTGCCAGCCCGCAAGGCCGTAGAAGCCGCCGCGCTGATGTGCGCCTTGCCTGCCGCCATAGAGGAAGGGGTGGAACATCGGGTCGGCGGCGGCGACGGCGGCGCGGCCAACCAGATCGTTGACCATGGCGAAGGCGTCGCCGTCGTGGTCTGCGCGTTCGACCAGCGTGCGGACATACCACTCCAGATTGGCGGCAGAGGTGGCGCTGTTGTCCATGTTGGCAAAGCGGCCGGGGCCGAAGGCGGCAACCATGAACACATTCGGATCGCGGGCCGGCGCATCGGCGAAGACCTGGTTGATCGACCAACTGCCCAGGACGATCGACGCCGCCCCCGCACCGATTGCCCCCGATCCCAGGGCCGAGGCCACGACATCGAAATATCCCGCCACCAGCGGCGTGCCCGCGCTCAGGCCGGTTGCAGCGGCGGCGGCGGGGGTCACATGGCCCACGACATCGGTGGGCTGCGCCAGTCGGGGCAAAAGCGGCATGGCATCGGCCAGGCCGTAAAGGGCCAGCAGATCCGCGTCATAGCTCGCCTCCGGCAGGCGCAAGAGACCTGCGCCGGACATGTCCGACACCTCGCTTGCGCGCTGGCCGGTCAGGTTCCAGCCGATGATATCCTTGGCAAAGCAAAGGGTTCCGGCCCGGGCATAGATCTCGGGCCGGTGCGCCTTGACCCATGCCAGAAGCGTCGGGGTCTGCGACGGCCAGGGCCGCTGCCCGCAGATCGCGTGCAGATCAGTGCCTGCCCTGAGATCAAGCTCGGCCGCCAGCGTGCCGGCGCGGGTGTCGAGCGACTGGATGCCCAGAAGCGGCGCTCCTGCGCGATCAAGGAGGTAGAGCCCGTTGCCGTGCCCCGCAAGGCCGATGGCCGCGATCCGCTCGGGCGCAACGGTCGCCTTGGCAAGGCAACCCGAAATGGCCGCCCGCGCATTGGCCCAAAGCTCGGCCACCGGCCGCTCGACCATGCCGGGCGCGGGCTTCAGCGTGGTTCCGTCCACTCCGTGACGCGCCACCTGACGGCCGGCCATGTCGAACAGCACCGCCTTGACGATGGTATTGCCGATGTCGATGCCCAGCAGAAGATCAGGCGCCACGGTTGTACACCTCCCAGGCGGCGGCCCCGTCGGCTCCCTGATGGATGATCGCCATCAGCGCCGCCACCACCGCTTTCGGATTGGCATGCTGATAGATGTTGCGGCCGTAGACGAGACCCTTTGCCCCCTGCGCCACCAGCGCCGCCGATTTCTCCAGGACCAGCCGCAGGTCCTCTTTCCCGCCGCCCCGCGCCAGCACCGGGACACGGGCGGCTTCGACCACGCGATGAAACTCGCCCGGGTCGCTCGTCGGGTCGGCCTTGATGATGTCGGCCCCCATCTCGGTCGCCAGACGCACCAGCGGGACGATCTTTTCCGCATCGCCGTCCACTTGATAGCCGCCCCGCACGTCGTTGGGCAGCATGGCCAACGGTTCGATCATCAACGGCATGCCGTAGCGCGAGCAATCGGCGCGGACACGGGCGATGTTCTGCACGCACTGGCGAAAAAGCTCGGGCTCGTCCGGCAGCATGAAGAGGTTGACCACCACGCAGGCGGCATCCATCTCGACCGCGGGCAGCACCGGGTCGGCGGCGTTCTGCAACTCGGCCCACATGACGCGGTGGCGGGTGGCATTGTAGGGGTTGCCCATGTCCAGCCGCAGGACCAGCGCAGGCTTGTCGTGTTCCGGCCGCGACTGCAGCAGATCGGCTTGTCCGAAGGTCATCTGGATCGCGTCGGGGCGGGCCCCGGCAAGCAGGTCGATCACGCGCGGCATGTCCTCCAGCCCGGTCAGGAAGCTGGGCTCGTTGCAGACGCCGTGATCGACGGCGACATCCAGACAACCGCCGTTGCGGAACAGCCGGTTCATCCGGACCTTGGACGAGATTTTCATGGGTGAGCTCCTTCCGGGTCGGTCAGTCTGACCCCGTGCCAGGTTTCAAGATCGCCGAGAAAGCGGGTGATTTCGGTCTGGGTCCGCTCATCGGACCAAGCACATTCGCGGGTCATGACGCGAGCGGCCGCGGTGATCAGCGGCACGGACAAGAGGCCGCGAATGGCCAGCGGGCTGCGTCGTTGCAGCACATCGGCCAGATGCAGCGCCTGTTCGTGCCGGACGGCCCAGATCACCTCGCCCTCGGACATCGGCACGCCGGGCAAGGGGCGGTCATCCCTACCGCAGAAGGCTGCAACGGTCGCCGCTCGGGCACCGTAAAGGTCAACCAGATGCGCGGCGCGATCGGGGGCCAGGCCATGCGATGCCACGAGATCGGCCGCCAGATGGTCCGAGTATCCCGCTCCGCCGCCGATGGGCATGTCGCGGGTGCTTGCGCCCCGGACAAGGCCAAGATCGGCCAGCACCATATCGACGGTCTCTTCGGCAAAGGCACGGTAGGTGGTCCACTTGCCGCCCACCATCCCGATCTGCGGCACCTCGCCGCTCAGGCGCCGCACGGCATGCCCGCGCGAGATCCGGCCGGTGAAATCCGCATCGCTGAAGGGCAGAGGGCGGATGCCGGCATAGGCGTAGACGATCTGATCCGGCGTGACCGGGATCGCCGGGAAAAGCCCCTGCAGCGCGCCGAGGATGTAGTCGCGCTCCTCGTCGCTGCAGGCTGTCCGGCCCGCCGCGTTCACCCGCAGGTCGGTGGACCCCGCCAGCACGCGGCCGAGGTAGGGAAAGACGATGCAGACCCGGCCATCATCGTGCTCGTAGTAGAACATGTGGCCGTTCAGTGCCGACATCAGCCTCGGATTGTCGAGAATGAGATGTGCCCCTTTCGTGCCCGACACCAGCCTTTCGGTCAGCCGCGCGCCAAGCGAGGCGGCGCTTTCATCGATCCAGGCTCCCGTCGCGTTGACGATCGCGCGCGCGGCGACCGGCAGCGCCCGCCCCGTTTCCGCATCGGTCAGCGTCAGACCCGTTGAGGTGTGCAAGACACGCGCATAGTTCAGCGCCAGAGCCTGAGGATTGCGCGCCTCGGCATCGCAGATCAATTCGATCCCCAACCGCTCCGGATACGAGATCCAGGCATCGTGATAGGTGGCCGAAAAACGCACCCCGGGCCGCAGGGCGGGAAAGGCCGCCCGTGTTGCGGGGCGCCCGCGAAAGCGGTGACGGGGCAGCATCCGCCCGTGCCGGGTGATCGCATCATAAAGCATCAGTCCCAGCTTGATCGGCAATGCCCCGCGCGGACGCGGACGCCCGGTGAAGCCCAGGAAGCTGAAGGCGGAATTGGCCAGACCCGAGGCAAACCGTTCGATGGGAACGGTCGTGGGAAGTGGGCGGACAAGGTGCGGGGCGTTGCGCAATAGCCGGTCGCGTTCGATCAGGCTTTCGCGCACTAGGGATATCTCGCCGTTCTCCAGATAGCGCAACCCACCGTGGATCATCCGCGACGGCGCCGCCGAGCAGCCCGAGCAGAAGTCGTTCATCTCGACCAGCAGCACCCGCAGTCCCTGATGCGCGAGGTCGTGGAACACGCCGATCCCGTTGATCCCGCCGCCCACGACGATCACGTCGAACGCCCCGTTTCCGGCGATCTCCTCCATCCTCTGGTAGCGTGTTTCAGGCATGACGACTTCCTTCGCGGAGGGGCAAACTCCGCCGTTATGATCTTGCAGGTCTGTGGGTCGCCTCAGGCGGCGCTGGGGCTCAGGTGCTGGTCGATGGCGCGGGTGATGGTTTCAAGATCTGTTTCGGTCAGGCGCAGGCAACCCGCCTTGGCGTTCTCGCGCGCCTGGTCGGGATTGCGCGCGCCGCAGAGGGCAAAGGTCAGCCCCGGCTGGGCCAGTGTCCAAGCGATCACAACTTGCGACGGGCTGGCGCCATGCCGGCTGGAAATCGGCCGGATGGTCTGCATCAGCCTGTCGACGCGGGCGCGGTTCTCGGGCGAAAACCGGGGGTCCGCGCGCCGCTGGTCGTCGCCCGAGAACTCCCGGCCGGCCGTGATGCCGCCCGACAGCAGGCCAAGGCCCAGAACGGAATAGCCCATCACCGCGATCTCGGCGTCCCGGCACTGCGGCAGGTGCGTGGTCTCGATCCGGCGTTGCAGCATCGAGTACTCCTCCTGCACCGCCGCGATCCCTCCGGCCGCGCGATAGGCGGTCAGATCGTCGGGCGTTGTGTTCGAGGCAGCGTAGGCTAGGATCTTGCCTTCGGACTGCAGCGTCTTCAGTTCGTCCACCGTTTCGGCAATCGGGGTCGTCGGGTCCTGCCAGTGGGTGATGTAAAGGTCGATCCGGTCGGTGTTCAACCGCTTGAGGCTTTGATCCACTTCATGGCGGATCGCGGCGGGGCTGAGGTCGCGATGTACCGGCAGGCCGCCTTGCGAGAAGAAGTAGGGGCCGCGCTGGTCATGCCAGACCAGCCCGCATTTGGTGGCGATCACCACCTGATCGCGCCGTCCGCGGATTGCGCGGCCCACCACCTCTTCGGCATGGCCAAGGCCATAGGCGGGTGCGGTGTCGATCAGGGTGATCCCCGCATCGAGCCCTGCACGGATGGCATCCTCGGCCGCGGCATCGTCGGTGCCGCCCCACATCCAGCCGCCGATGGCCCATGTCCCCAGGCCCACGGCGCTGGCGCGCAGCCCCGGCGCGAACTCGCGCATCAACATCCCCGTCATGCCGCTTCTCCGTTCATTGTCAGTATCCGACCCGCCGTGTCTTCGTCCGTCACCAGCGTCGACACATAGCCACCCCGCAGGACCGACTGCACCGGCCCGACCTTGTCCTCACCCGACGCCACGGCCACCACCCGCCGGCAGGCCAGGATCTCGTCCGGCCGCAGGGCCACAAGCCGCTGGTTCAGCGCGAAGTTCGCGACCTGCCCCCGGTCGTGCACCAGATGGCCCAGGAACTCGGCCATGACGCCCAGACCGGGCAGCATCGCGCGGTCCGGTGCCGACAGGGGGTGCAGGTCGAAATAGGATGATCCCGGCTGAGTGATCGACCCGATCCCCACCAGGCAGGCGGTTGCCTGGCGGCCAAGATCCAGCACTTCCTTCACCGCTGCCATATTCATCAGCATCTCGCGCTGCTCGGCCCGCTCCGCAAAGAGGGGCGCGTGCAGTTGCAGCGACCGTCCGCCCAGCCGCTCGGCCATGCGCGAAGCCAGGTTGTTGACGTCGGTGTGGAACTTGCCCTGCACCCCGCCGGTCAGAGGCACGACCTGCACGTCGATGGGGCGGTCGACCGACAGGGCGTCGACCACGGCCGCCACCGCCTTGCCGCCCGAGATTCCCAGGATGTCGCCGTCCCGCAGCGTCTCGGCCAGATGCGCCGCCGCCGCCTGCCCGACCTGCGCGAGCCGCGTGCCGTCATTGTCCGACACGGTGGGCGAGACGATGGCCCCCTGCACCAGCCCCGTCGCCGCCAACTGCCGCTCAAGCTCCATCAACCGCTGAAAGGGCGTTTCGATGCTGATCTTGACCATGCCCGACCGCCGGGCCTGGGCGATGATCCGGTTCACCTTCGACGTGGACAGGTTCATCTCCTCGGCGATCTCGGCCTGTTTGCGTCCTTCGATGAAGTGGCGCACCAGCACCGCATGCATCTGCCGCATCGAGGTGAAGTCGTCGTTCAACTCGTTCATGCCCTGCCTCCTGCCGCCCGACGTTTGACGAGGTAGTGGTCGAAGGTGACGGCGGCCAGCAGGATCGAGCCGCGGATGATGTCCTGCCAGTAGACCGAGACGTTCAGAAGCGCGAGCGACGAGGACACCAGCGACAGAAGCACCGCCCCCAGGATCGCGCCGAGGATGGTGCCCTTGCCGCCCGACAGGCTGGCCCCGCCGATCACGGCGGCGGCGATGACGTTCAGCTCCATCCCGACGCCGAACGTGGGCTGGGCCGACCCGAAGCGCGCCATGTAGATGATTCCGGCCACGCCGCAGAGGGTCGAGCAGAGAACGGTCGTCAGGAAGATCACCCGCTTGGTGCGGATGCCGGAATAGGCGGCAGCCTTCTCGTTGCTGCCGGTGTAGTAGACCAGCCGGAAGGCCGTGGTGCGGCGCAGGAGGAAGTCGAACACCGCAACGACCACGACGAAGATCACGATGGCCACCGGAATGACGCCGAGCGACCCGATTCCGATCCATTTGAAGCTCTCGGGCAACGCGAACAGCCCCAGCGGGCGGCCGCCCGTCCCCAGCAGGCAAAGCCCCCGCGCGATCACCATCGCCGCCAGCGTCACGATGAAATGATGCAGCCCGACATAGGTGACGAAGAACCCCATGATCGCCCCGATCCCGGCACAGACCGCGATGGCGATCAGAGACGCGACCCAGGGGTTCACGCCGTTCAGGAAGAGAAGGCCCGCAACCACCATTGACAGCGCCGTGACCGACCCGACCGACAGGTCGATCCCGCCCGAGATCAGCAGGATCGTCATGCCGACAACGACGATCGCCTCGACCGAAAAAGCCATCGTCATCGCCCGCATGTTCGTCCAGGTCAGGAAATGCGGCGAGGCGAAGGACATGATGAGGAAGAGGGTCAGGATGATCAGCACCAGCCCGGTTTCCCGGGCGCCGAACAGTCGCGACAGCAGGCTGCGGTCTTGGGTCGTCTTGGTCATTGCTTCGTCCCGGACAGGGCCATCGCACCGGGCGCGGCAAGTGTCATTATATTGGCTTCGGTAAGGGCTGGACCTGAAAGCTCTCCGGTGATGCAGCCTTCGCTGACCACAAGCACCCGGTCGCACAGGCCGATCAGTTCGGGCATTTCCGATGAGATCACGGCAACACCCACACCATTGTCGGCCAGCCCGCGCAGGATGCCGTGGATTTCCGCCTTGGCACCGACGTCGACACCCCGGGTGGGCTCATCCAGGAAGATCACCTTGGGCTCGACCGCCAGAAGCTTGGCCAGCGCCACCTTCTGCTGGTTGCCTCCCGAGAGGCTGGCCACCCGATGGGCCATGCTTGCGGCCTTGAGCTGCAGGCGCGCGCCGATGCGTTGGGCCTGTGCGGTCTCGCGCGCGGGGTCGATCACCCCGCCTGAGCGCGCCACGCGCGAAAGATCAAGCGCGGCGATGTTTGCGGCGATCGGCAGGTCGAGGAATACGCCGTCGCCCTTGCGGTCCTCGGACAGGTAGACGATCCCTGCGGCTATGCAGTCGGCATAGTCGCGCAATCGCATCTCTACGTCGTGCAGCCGCACCTTCCCCCGGGCGTTGCCTTCCAGCCGTGTGACACCACGGGCGATCTCGCTGCGCCCGGCGCCAATCAGCCCGGCAAACCCAAGGATTTCCCCCTGATGCAGCATGAAGGAAACGTCGCGGTAGCGCTGGTCGGTCAGGCCTGTGACGCTGAGGATTTCCGCACCGCGCGGGCCTGCGAGCTTCGGGGGATAAAGCGCATCCAACTGCCGACCGACCATGGCGTTGACCACATCCGCCGGAGTGAGGTCGGCGATGCGGTCTGTGCGGATGTGCTGGCCGTCGCGCATGACGGTGACGCGGTCGCAGTTCTGGAAGATTTCGGCCATCCGATGCGAGATGTAGATGATCCCGATCCCCCGGGCGGCCAGCCCGCGCAGGATGCCGAACAGCCTCTGCGCCTCGTGTTCTGTCAGGGCGGCGGTCGGTTCATCCAGGATCAGGATGCGGCAATCCAGCGTCAGGGCCTTGGCGATCTCGACCAGTTGCTGCTGCGAGATGGAAAGCCGGCCGGCAGGCAGCCGCGGGTCGATCTCGGCCAGGGGGGCCAGCACTTCGGCGGCGCGCGCGATCAGGTCAGTCCCGTCCATGAGCCGGCGGCGCGCCCGGGCGGTCTCCGCCATGAAGATGTTCTCGGCCACCGAAATATCTGCGCAGAGCGCGATTTCCTGATGCACGAAACCGATCCCCAGCCGCTGGGCCGTGGCCGGGCTGTCGATCTGGACCGCCCGCCCGTCGATGCGGATGGTGCCGCTGTCGGGCTGCAGGATGCCGTCGATGATGTTCATCAGGGTCGACTTGCCCGCGCCGTTTTCCCCCGCCAGCGCATGAATTTCCCCCGCCCGCAGCTCGAACTGGCCGCTGCGCAGCGCCCGGACGGCACCAAAGGACTTGGCGATATCGGTCAGCTGCAGAAGGGGCGGAGTGGTCATGGTCAACCGTCTTTCCAGCAAGGGTGTGCCCCGCCGTTGTCTCGGCGGGGCGACAAGTACTTCTCTGCGGGCCTCAGTTGCGGCCTTCCATGTAGGTTTCCAGCACGAAGCTGTCGGCGTTGTCCTTGGTGATGACGGCAAAGCCGTTGTCCACGAAGGGGATCTGCATCGGGTTGAAACCCGACACCTTGTAGTCGTTGAACGGGTCGATCAGGTCGGCGTGGGCCCCGAGGAAGGTGTTCACGAAGCCGACAAAGCCCTGGATGCCCTGGTTCGGGTTCAGCGCCATGTGGATGTTGCCAGCCTTGATCTCTTCCAGCGTGGTGGGCGAGACGTCGGCGTGGATGATCATCAGCGTGTCTCCTGCGGCCTTGACTGCCGCCACCGCGCCTTCGGCCGAACCGGATTCGGGGATCCACAGCGCCGCGAGATCCGGGTTGGCCTGAAGCATGGCCGAGACGGCGGTGAATGCCACGTTCGGGTCCTGGTTGGTGGCCTGGCGCCCGACCAGCTTCATGTTCGGGTAGTTCTTCTCCATGTAGGCGATCAGGGCGGTCACGCGCAGGTCGTGGTTCGACTGGCCCGGGTTTTCCAGCACCGCGTACTCTGCGCTGTCGCCCACGGTCTTGACGATCTCTTCCGCCGCGAAGGCCGCTTCGGCGAGATTGTCCGAGGTGACATAGGCCGTCCGCTTCGATTTGGGCGAGTCTGCCGCGAAGGTGGTGACGGAAATACCTGCGTCGATGGCCCGGTTGATCGGGTCGATGAAGGGATCGGCCTGCATCGGGTGCAGGAGGACGCCCTTGGGGCCGGTCACCAGATCCTGCTCGAACGAGGCGATCTGCTTGGTGATGTCATAGTCCGGCGTGCCCGAGAACACGGCCTCGCAGCCAAGGGCCTCGGCCGCCTGCTTGAACCCTTCGAACACCGGCACCCAGTACGGGTGCCCGCTGACCATGACGTTCATGACGTAGGTCTCGCCCGGTTCGCAGCGCAACCCCCCTTCGGCCAGGACTGCCGCAGACGTCCCCAAAAGCGCGACGGCCGATGCCCCGCTCAGTACCAGTGCCTTGACGTAGTTCATGTGTTCCTCCCATGACGACGCGCAGAGCGCCATTTCTGCAATTTTTCTCGATTTTTGCAAGATATTGCATCGCCACGGCTAGAGCGGGCAGGCTCTCCGGTCAACGATTTTCGCAATTTATGCTTAGGTGTGAAATTTATCCCGCAGCTTATCGCCACCCACTCGTTTGGTTAGCCAGAGGATGGAGCAACAACAGCGTGCCAACTTTACCTACTTACCGCATTTCCTACCCAATGGGCTCCACACGACCGTTGTGGCGAGGGTTGGACGCCTGACGTGCTCTTGCAACTCCGTGGCTGCTTTCGAGATACAGCGCGCCCATCAAGATTTGTGAGGAGGTCTGCTTTCCGCCCGTGCGTATCGAGCATGGGGCACCTGCATCGCCGGCCTCGCAGCTACCGCGAATAACCGGAAAGTCCGCATCTCTACCATGATGACAAGGATTTCGCTGCAGCACCTGCCGAGCGGCGGCTTTGGGGAGCGCCGCCTCGAAGAAGAAGGGGCTCTGGATGGCAGGAGTGCCTCCCCTGGGTTACGATCCGCATCCCGACCGGCAGCGCCGCGAACTGGTGGTGAACGCTGCCGAGGCCGAGACGGTGGGCATGCTCTTCGAGCTCTACGTCGAACTGGGTCGCCTCAACGCGGTTGTGCCCCCGCCCTACCCCACTCAAGGGGTTCCTCATCTCCTTGTGGGTCATCAGAGAGGCGCGGCCGCGAGGTGGCCAGGGTGAAGTTGGTGATCTTCGTGCCGCTTTGGGTCGAGCGGACTTCCGGCTTCTGACCGATGTTGCCAGCGAGGATGACGATGTTCTGCGTGGTATGGAAGAAAGATGACAAACGCATTGCGCCTCACCGCGCAAGCTGTCTTGCGTACCTTTGCGCGAAGACGCACGAAACTGCGGGCTATCTCTATGAATGGAACAATGGCGACCCGCAGTCAGCCTGCATCGGCAAGCGTGTCCGCAACGTAGCGGAGAGCAAGACGAGTAAGTCATTCGCCGAGTGGTCGGCTGCGGGCCGGGCTGAAGAAACTGCGAGACAGTTCTACTTTTCGTGTGGGTTCAAGGGTTGTTGCGAAGGGTTCCGCTATCTCAGGTTCATGATTTCTGCCTTGAAGGCTTCGGTGGGCGCCTGCCATCCGAGACACTTGCGCGGGGTATTGTTGAGATAAGCACAGATGGCCGACCATGGATCGGTCGGCATCGCCGGAGATGCGGCCGATCCGATCATCGCTGATCGGGCCCTCAAGGTCGTATGGCCGCCCCTAGCATCCAAGGTTCGCCGAGAATAAAGGTATACACAGATCCTGCATCGGAATCAGCGCGCCGGGGTAGCGCACCACCTGGGCTGCGACCGCATGCCCGGCGCGGGCGGCCGTCTCCGTATCCGCGCCGCCCAGCAGGGCCGACAGGAAACCCGCGTTGAAACTGTCGCCGGCCCCGGTCGTATCAAGGGGAGGTGCATAGGAAAGGCCGGTCAACGGCCAAGCCCTGCCCCGGTCAAACAGCATCAACCCCTGTTCGCCATTCTTGACAACCACGGTCGTAGCACCCCCGGCGGCATAGCGTCGGACAGTGGCCTCGGTCGAGGCATCGCCGAAGAGCGTGGCCTCATCGTCGAAACTGGGCAGGACGATGGCTGCGGCCCGAGCAGCCCGCGCGATCGCCTCCGTCGCGGCCAGCGGGTCGGGCCACAGCTGCGGTCGGAAATTCGGGTCGAAAACCGTGGTTACGCCGCGTTTCCGCGCGGCAGCCAGCGCGGCGATCAGGCGCGCCCGGCTTTCGGGCGGCAGAATCGCCAGCGTGATCCCCGAGATATGGATGATATCCGCATCACGAAATGCAGCTTCCAGCACTGCCGCATTGTCGGCCAGAGTGCGCGCGGCCGAATTGTCGCGCCAGTATGAGAAACTGCGTTCACCGTCCGTCAGCGCGATGGCGTAAAGTCCGATGCTGCGGCTGGGATGGCGTTGCACCAGATCGGTCGCGATTCCGTTTGCCTGCATCAGGTCGAGCGCGCGACCCGAGAACGGGTCGGGGCCGAGGCTGGTCAGATAGGCGACCGACCAGTCACCGGGCAGCAGCGCTCGCGCATACCAGGCGGTATTGAATGTGTCCCCGGCAATGCCGATCTGCCAGCGCTCGCCGTCGGGCGCCACTTCCACCATGCATTCGCCGACCGATACAAAACGCTTCATCCGCAGCCTCCCTGCGTCACCGGCAACCGCACAGGATGCGGCCAAGTCTCAGGGTTCGAAGAGATCCGGGTTCTCGGCCTCTATCCGGGGCAGGTCGGACAGGATGCCGTTGAGATGCGACTGCATTGCCGCCTCGGCGCGATCCGGGTCGCGGGAGTCGATTGCGGCCATGATCGCCTCATGTTCCCGGATCAGGCCCGCCATGGATTCTGGCTTCCGCAGCTGAAGGTTGCAGACCCGGTCGATATGCGCCTTGATGTCGGCGATGACCGACCAGGCCATGGCGCAGCCTGCACCTCGCGCCAGTGCCATGTGGAACTGTTCATCCTCGCGCCGGAACCGGTTGTAATCCATCGCGTCGCGCGCCGCGATCTGGCGGGCAAGGATGCTGGCGATCGATTCTCGCATCCAGGGATCAAAGGCAGTGCAGGCGCGACGGGCCACTGCGGTTTCGATCGATTCACGCACGAAGCGCGCCTCCATCATCTGCCGGGCCGAGATCTTTACCACCATCGTGCCGCGCTTGGGTTGAACCGCCACCAGCCGCGACTTGCCAAGGGCGATCAGCGCCTCGCGCACCGGCTGGCGCGATACGCCCAGGTTATCGGCAATCTCTTGTTCCGAAAGGCGGGTTCCGGGCTTGAGATCCAGGCGGATGATTGCCTCGCGCAGGTCCTGTTCCACCTGCGCGGCGGTTGATGACCCTTTCCCGGCGGGCCTGTCCAGTTTGAGCGACTCTATGTTCATGCCCCTTCATAGCAGGTTGACAGCCGGAATGCACTACCATACTCTACCATACAACACAGGCTAGAAGCCCGAACTGCTTGAGAGGCGACGACCGAGAATGAACCAGCCAGCCAGTTTCATCCTGCCCCGTCGCGACGATCCGCGGCTGGCCACAGGCCGCCGCTACCGGATGGTGATCGACGGCAAGTCGGTCGATGCGGCCTCGGGGAAGGTCATCAGCCGGGAAAGCCCGGGCCATGCCGGTGCGGTGGTCGGGACTTGGCCGGATGCCTCGGCCGAGGACGTGCGACGGGCCATCGGCGCGGCGCGCACGGCCTTCGACACCGGGCCTTGGCCACGGATGACCGGGGCCGAACGCTCCGGCCTGATGCGGCGCGTTGCGGCGTTGATCGTCGAGCGGGCAGATGAGCTCGCGCTGGCGGAATGCCTTGAGGTGGGCAAGCCCCTCACCCAGGCCAAGGGCGAGATTCTCTATTCCGCCGATCTGTGGGACTATGCCGCCGGTCTGGCACGGGCCCTGGAAGGCCAGAGCCACAACAACATCGGCGAGGACCGGCTTGGCCTGGTCCTGCGCGAGCCAGCCGGGGTGGTGGGCATCATCACGCCCTGGAACTTTCCCTTCATCATCGGCTCCGAGCGGGTGCCATGGGCGATCGGCGCCGGCTGCACGGTGGTGCTGAAGCCCTCGGAACTGACCTCGGGGACGTCCGTGATGATGGCCGAGCTTGCCCGCGAGGCGGGGCTGCCCGATGGCGTCTTCAACGTCGTCACCGGCTACGGCGACCCCGCCGGGCAGGTGCTGGCCGAGGATCCGCGCACCGATGTCGTGGCCTTTACGGGGTCGGTCCGGGTGGGCACGAAACTTGCCGAGATCGCGGCTCGGCAGGTCAAGCGGGTCGGCCTGGAACTGGGCGGCAAGGGGCCGCAGGTCGTCTTTGCCGATGCCGATCTTGACGCTGCGGCGGATGGAGTGGCCTTCGGCGTCTACCACAACGCCGGGCAGTGCTGCATCTCGGGCAGCCGGCTGATCGTCCAGGACAGCATCCGCGATGTGCTGCTGGACCGGGTGCTGGACATCTCGCGCCGGTTGCCCTTCGGCGATCCTCTGGATCAACGCACAAGGGTTGGCGCGATGATCTCGCGCGCGCATCTCGACAAGGTTGAGGGTTATGTTCGCGCAGGCGAAGCGGCAGGGGCGGAAATCCTCTACGGCGGATCGCCGCAGGATCGGGACGGGCTTTACTATCAACCGACCGTGTTCCGCGGCGTCCGCCCCGACATGTCCATCGCACGCGAGGAAATCTTCGGGCCGGTCCTGTCGACAATGACCTTCCGCACGGCGGACGAGGCCGTGGCGCTGGCCAACGACTCCGAATTCGGGCTGTCGGCGTCGGTCTGGTCGCGCGACCTGCAAAACGCGATGCAGACGATCCGCCGGATCCGCGCGGGCAGGTGCTGGATCAACAGCGTCATCGACGGCACGCCGGAGCTGCCCATCGGCGGCTACAAGAAAAGCGGCCTTGGCCGGGAACTCGGTCGCTACGGCTTTGACGAATATTCGCAGTTCAAGGGCATCCACGCCACGCTGGGCAGCCCGCCACGATGGTTCACGGGCTGAGACCCGGCCCGGCCCGGCCAGCAAGAGCTACCGGCAGCGGAGGAGGCTGCCGGCCCCAGAGGTATTTCGCCTCGCAATCGAACAAGGGAGGAGACGGGAATGACGGGAACGGCTTTGAGAAAGGCGATGGGTGTGATCGGCCTGTCACTTGTGGGAGCGACCGCACTTGCACAGGATGCGCCGGTCAAGGCGACGATGATCATCTACCTTGACCCGAGCGTGCAGTTCTTCAACCCGGTGGTGAAGGGCGCGCAGGACGCGGCGACAGCCTTCAATGTCGATCTGGACGTGCAATATGCCAACAACGATCCGGTCCGGCAAAACGACCTGATCGAAAGCGCGACGGCGGCGGGCGTCGACGGGATCGCCGTGGCGATCTCAAGCTCGGATGCCTTCGATGCCAGCATCTGCGCGGCGGTGGAGCAAGGGATCGTCGTCATCGGTTTCAACAACGACGATCTGGAAGGTGCGCAGGGCAACTGCCGCCAAGCCTACGTAGGCATGAACGAAGAGGCGTCGGGATACGAGCTTGGCCAGCGCATGGTCAAGCAGTTCGGCCTGAAGGAAGGCGACATGGTCTTCAACCCGCGCGAGATTCCCGAAGCGACCTTCGCCGTGGCGCGCGGCGGCGGGATCGAGCGGGCGATGAAGGAACACGGCATCACGGTGGAAACCGTGCGGGCCGGGCTGGACCCCGCCGAAGCCCAGAACATCATGACGCAGTTCCTGATTGCCAACCCGGAGGTGAAGGCGGTGTTCGGCACCGGATCGGTCACGTCGACCGTGGGGGCGGGTGCGATCCGCGATGCCGGGCTGGACGTGCCTTTCGCGGGCTTCGACCTTGCGGTTGAGATCGCGAATGCCGTGCAGTCCGGCGCGATGTTCGCGACCATGGATCAGCAGCCCTATCTGCAGGGCTACTATCCGATTGCGCAGATTGCCCTGTCGGCCCGTTACGGCCTGACCCCGACCGATGTGGACACCGGCCAGGGCGCCTTCCTCGACCAGTCGCGCATCGGCGACATCATGCCGCTGATCGGCACCTACCGCTGATCGCGCAACTCGTTCCCGGGCGATGCTCCCGCCCGGAAACGATCTCAGCCCGAGGGAAATTTCCATGACTGATGTCGCCCATGCCGGTCCGGCCAGAAGCCGGACCAGACGGAAAAACGCCCTGCGCAGGTTGCTTGCACATCCGGCCGGGTCGATCTTTCTGGTCTTCGCCCTGATCCAGGTCTTCTGCATCGGCTGGGCGCTGCTGAATCCGGACGATTTCCGCTATCTGTCGCCGCAGAACCTTGCGATCCTGATGCGTGCGGTGCCGGTGCTGGGCTGCCTTGCGCTGGGCGTCGGCATCCTGATGATCGCGGGCGAGTTCGACTTGTCCGTCGGCTCGGTCTATGCGCTGACCGCCATCGTCATGGCGGTGCAGGTCTCGGCCGGGATGAGCGGCTTTCTCGCCGCGCCGCTGGCCGTGCTGATCGGCATCGGCATCGGCGTGCTGAACGGGCTGATCACGCTGCGGTTCAACCTGCCCTCGTTCATCGTGACGCTGGGCGGACTTCTCTTCTGGCGCGGCGCGGTGCTTTACTACAACGGCGCGGTGCAGGTGCGTTTCGACCCCGAGCCCGCCTTCACCGCGCTTTTCGCCGGCACGCTCTTCGGTCTCAACGCCGCCTTCCTGTGGTTCCTGGCGCTGAGCCTCGCCTTCTATCTGCTGCTGCACCACCACCGCTTCGGAAACCATGTCTTTGCGACGGGGGGCAACCGGGCGGCGGCCACGGCCATCGGCATCAGGACCGGGCGGGTGAAGATCATCGCCTTCGCCATCGCTGGGGGCATGGCGGCGGTGGCCGGCATCCTTGCATCGGCACGAGTGGGCAGCGTGCAACCTGGCCAGGGCACCGGACTGGAACTGCAGGCCATCGCCGCCTGCGTCATCGGCGGTCTGTCGCTGCGCGGCGGGCGCGGATCAATCATCGGTGTCTTCCTGGGCGTGTTGATGATCCATACGATCACCAATGTCCTGCTGCTGATCCGGGCGCCCGGCTTCTACCTCGAGATGTTCATCGCCGTGCTGATCGTCGGCGCGTCGATCCTGAACCAGGTCATCGAGAAGCGGGGGGCAGCCTGATGCCGGGAACACCTATTCTGGAGCTTCACGCCATCTGCAAGCGTTTCGGCGCGCTGACCGCCCTCAGCGATCTCAGTTTCCATATCAGCGAGGGCGAGGTGATCGGCCTTCTGGGCGACAACGGTGCCGGCAAGTCGACCACCGTCAACTTGCTGTCGGGCATCCACCGGCCGACGTCGGGCCATCTGACGGTCGACGGCAAGGAGACGCTGTTCACCTGCCGCACGGATTCCGCCAATGCCGGGATCGAGACGATCTATCAGAACACCGCGCTGGTCGACAGCTTGTCGATCACCCGCAACATCTTCATGGGGCGCGAAAAGACCAATGCGATGGGTTTCCTGAAAGAGGCGCAGATGCGCGACATCGCCATGGAGGTGCTGAATTCCGCTGTCCACATCTCGGGCATAGACAGCCCCGACCAGATGGTCGGTGATCTGTCGGGCGGGCAGAAGCAGGCCGTGGCCATCGCCCGCGCGGTCTTCTTCAAGCGCCGCATCCTGCTTCTTGACGAGCCGACCTCGGCTCTCTCGGTGCGCGAGACCGAGGCGCTGCTGAACCAGGTGCTGAAGCTGAAGGCGGAGAACGTGTCCAGCGTGCTGGTCACCCACAACATCTATCACGCCTATCAGGTCTGCGACCGCTTCGTGATCATGAGCCATGGAACAAAGGTGTTCGACGTCGCCAAGGCCGACACGAGCATCAGCCAGTTGACAGAATATGTGGTGCTGACATGAGCAAGACCCGCGTCACCTCCCGCCATGCGATCGCGCCGGAACAGGCCGCCGCAATGGACACATCTGCCCTGCGTGCAGGCTTTCTGGTCGAAGACCTGTTCCAGCCCGGGATGATCTCGCTGACCTACACGCATTACGACCGGATGATTCTTGGCGGGGCCATGCCCCTCGACGGGCCGCTGCGCCTGGAGCCGATCAAACTGACCGGCACCCCGGGCTTCCTGGACCGGCGCGAGATGATCGCGGTCAACATCGGCGGGGCGGGCGGCGTCATGGCCGACGGCCACCGCCACGACCTCGGCCCGCGCGACATGATCTATCTCGGCATGGGGGTCGGGGATGTCGCATTCTTCTCGGCGGATGCCGCCCAACCCGCGAAGTTCTACCTTGTCAGCGCCCCGGCCCACCGGAACCTTCCGACGCGCCACATCCGCATCGACCAGGCCAGGCGGCTGGATCTGGGCAGTTCGGAAACCTGCAACGAAAGGTCGATCTTCCAGTTCATCCATCCCGAGGGGGCGCAGACCTGCCAACTGGTCGTCGGCATGACGACCCTTGCCCCCGGTTCGATCTGGAATACCATGCCGGCCCATGTGCATTCCTGCCGGATGGAGGCCTATCTCTATTTCGATCTCGACCCGGCACAGCGGGTGATCCACCTGATGGGAGAGCCGCAGGAAACCCGGCACCTGATCGTGGCCAATGAGCAGGCGATCCTGTCGCCGCCCTGGTCGATCCATTCCGGCGCGGGGACGGCAAGCTACACCTTCATCTGGGCCATGGCCGGCGACAATGTCGACTATACCGATGTCGAAGTCTGCCCGCCTGCGGATCTGCGATGAGCGGGTCGCCCTTCTCGCTGCACGGTCGGCGTGTCCTTGTGACCGGGGCCAACACCGGCATCGGCCAGGGTATCGCGCTGGCCATGGGCCGGGCCGGTGCCGATGTGGTGGCGGCGGGCCGCTCGGCCATGGATGCCACAGCCGAGGCGTTCCGGGGCGAAGCGCCCGCAGGGCGGCTCGTGCCGGTGCGGGTCGATCTGGCCGATCCCGCCGCAGGTCCGTCGATGCTGGCGCAGGTCTGGGCCGAGCAGGGGCCGATCGACGCGCTGGTGAACAACGCGGGCATCATCCGCCGCGCCGACGCGCTGGAGTTCACCGAGGCCGACTGGGACGATGTGATCGACCTCAACCTGAAATCCGCCTTCTTCCTGTCGCAGGCCTTCGCGCGCCGGGTGTTCGGCGCCGGCGGGCGCGGCAAGATCATCAACATCGCCTCGATGCTCAGCTTTCAGGGCGGCATCAGGGTGGCCTCCTATACCGCGTCGAAAAGCGGGCTGGCCGGGCTGACCCGGCTTCTGGCCTGCGAATGGGCGGCGCGCGGGATCAACGTGAACGCCATCGCGCCCGGCTATATCGAGACGAACAACACCGCCGGGTTGCGGCAGGATGCCGGGCGGAGCGCCCAGATCCTGGACCGCATCCCCGCCGGGCGCTGGGGCAGGCCCGAGGATATCGGCGCCAGCGCCGTCTTCCTTGCGGCGCCCGCATCCGACTACATCCATGGGACCATTCTGGCCGTCGATGGCGGCTGGCTGGCGCGATAGAAAGGGGTGCCGATGAACAACATCGCCAGCGAACCGGGCGATTGGGTGGATGCCGGGCCGGGAGTCCGGCGCCGCATCCTGGGCCATGTCGCCGAGATGATGATGGTAGAGGTCGCCTTCGAACAAGGGGCCGTCGGCCCGCCGCATTCGCATCCTCATGCTCAGGCAAGCTATGTCGCCGAGGGCCGGTTCGAGGTGGTGATCGAGGGCGCCACGCAGGTCCTGACCGTGGGTCAAAGCTTTGTTGTCGCGCCGGGCCTTCGGCATGGCGTGCTGGCGATCGAGGCAGGCCGGCTGATCGACGCCTTCTCGCCCCGCCGCGACGATTTCCTCTGACCGGGCCAGATCCGGCAATACCAGCCGCCGGAAGACGCGCTCGGTAAATGTCTGGCAGCCAGGACTGTCGATTGCTGTCTTTCTGGCGCGAAGGTAACTGCGGTCGCGGAAGCACTCAGACGGAACGGCTAGACGTTTAAGCGCGCGGTCCGCTCGGCGAAGACAACCTGTTTGGAGGCTGGCTCCTTCGAGGCCAAAAGGTTTAACTTCGTCTACATCCCGAGTTGATTGACTGACGCAATGAAGTCCAACTCTGCTTTCGTCGACGATCCGTCATCAAGTCACTAAGGGCGGAAAACGGACTGTATCGCATCCCTGCACGGCCGCAGGTTGGTGCCGATTTCTGACTCGTCTCGCTTCGCACTACGCGGCATCCGACGGCGGTCAGGGAGGTGCGGGACTGAATGGTCAAAGCAGGAACCAATTACGGCTAAGGGCTCTGACCAACGTGCCGCAGGGCAGAACGAGGTAGATTTGCCGCCCGGCGAGCACGGTAAAGCGCGGTCCTTGGCGGGCGATCGAGCTTTTTCAGTGCTGCGTGACAGCGTTCCCCATAGTTGCCGTTCGGGCAGCGCTGAAGCAGTATGTCGTGACCACCGGATTGCAGGAGATGACGTCAGAAGGCATCCAAATTTTTCCGCGCGAAGGCTTGCGGTGGGCTCGCCCTATCCCCAAATTTGGTATGTTAAAGCACATCGCATACCACATGGAGGCTCCTATGGCGGTCAATCGTAAGGGCACTTCGGGCAAGGTGGCCTCGCTGGCGGCGGACACCCTCTTCAAACCGGGCTCCTCCCAGATCGCCCGCAAGCTCGCCGGTTCGGCGTTGTCCCAATCCCGCACCAACCGCCAAACGGGTGCAGAGATGGAAGACCTTGCCTCAAAGGTGCTTCGCAGCGATCACTACTCTGAGAAAACGAAGATGCTTGCCGGTTCGGTCCTGTCCCAGTCGAACAAGAAGCGATGATTGCAGACCATGAAGCACTAGGTGCGGGCACCGGCCCTGGCGACCCATAGCCGGGCCGCTCGCGGCAGATGTCGAACAGGTACCACCGCTCCTCCAAGTCATGCCAGCCGAAGGTCAGGCCGACGCTGAACTCCGAACTGGGCTTGTCCTTGGCCGCCGTATCCCAGCTTTGCGTGCGGCGGGTAAACTTCTCCAGCGGCGGCAACTCCTCCACCAAGGTGAGATCCTCCAGTTTCAGGTAGGTGCTCGCGCCCGGGCGCAGGTCCTGCTGGTACTGGGCCTGGAAGGCCTGCTCACCGATCATGGTCCGGACATCATCCAGGATCTCGCGCGACTCCCAGGCGGAGTTCAGGATGTCGCCGCGAGTGCGACGGTATGTCCGCCCCCAGCAGAGCGGTTATTCCACCGAATCTTCGGCGATCGAGGACAGGCACAGATGCCGAAAGCCCCCCTTCTCCAGCAGATAGGCGGTGATGTCATCGGCATGCAGACGCTGGGCCACCGAGACGATCGCCCCCGTGCGCTTGCTGTCGAGCCGCGAGTAGATCGACTGGTCGAACTTATTGCGCAGATCGGCCCGGGCATTCGGATACTGGATATCGTCGGCCTTGATCAGGTCATCAAGCATGATGAGGTCGGCCATCTTGCCGGTCATGGGACCGGCCAGCGACAAGGCCATCCGGCTGCCTCCGGCCGTGGTGCGCATCGTGTCGAACCGGTGATGCCGTGGGTCGATCCGTGTCGCGGGAAAGAGCTCCTTGTAGAGATCGCTCTGCATCAGGCGGCGGAAGGTCTCGGCAAGGTCGCGCGCCAGGTCACCGACATCGCCACCGGGCGCATCGGGTGCAACCAGTTGCAGCTCACGCTCGACCGCGCGGTCCTGGGCAGGGTGCTCGACCAGCCGGCCGAGGCACTGGACGAGGCCTTCTGCCGCATCACCGCCCCCCTTCGCCTGCCGCCGTCGCGGGGTCGAGACCCGGATCATTGCCGGCACCCGCAAGCCCCTGCCCGACCCGGCGATACTACGGGCGCTGCGCCATGCCCATCGCTGGGGCGAGGCCATCAAGGCCGGCCTTGCCCTGCGCCAGCTTGCCCTTCGCGAGAAGGCCTCCGAGCGTTACATGGCCCGGATCATTCCGCTGATCGGTCTCTCCCCCAGGATCCAGGCCACCCTTCTCGCCGGCACCCAGCCGACCGATCTGACCCTCGAGCGCCTGGTCCGCGCCCCCTGCCGCTGGATTGGAGCGAGCAGGAGAGGATACTCGGCTTCACAGGCCGGGAGGGGGTGGCGGTAGAGCTTCCCTGCAGGATCATGTTCACTCCGTGATACCTGCGGTGAATTCCTTGTTCGGGTAGTGAAAATTCCGTGTTCCGGGGTTAGGGAATTCAACTCGCAAGCCATTGATTCAAATTCATGATCTGGATCGCGATCCAGGCTCAAAACCTGCTGTTCGGGTCAACTTCCCTGCAAAACGCCCTGGAACAGGGAAATCTCCCCAGAACCGCACCGCAGCTTTGCGCCGTCAGAGGCGGTCAGCGGAAAAGGCAGGAATGTGTCGGCGGCGGTGCATCTCTGTCAGAACGGCATGCTCGTAACCCGCGGAAAAGTCGTAGGAAAATCCGGAAACTTCGCCATGGGAAACAGAGACAAGGGTCGGTGGCGGAGGAGGTGGGATTCGAACCCACGGTGGACTTGCGCCCACGTCGGTTTTC
>CAYLSD010000008.1:118919-142506 GCA_964386345.1 uncultured Fuscovulum sp. | reverse complement strand
GGGTGCTCTGGCCGCCTGCGGACGATCCTTTTGCGGAAACCCTGTCCCGGGCCTCTCGTCATGCGCCGGTCTGGGTGGATGTGGAATTGCCGTAGGCTAGTGTTCGCCCTTCCAGACACATCGCCGGAGGTCGGCCCGCCCGGGCCTCAGTGCTCGGGCTTGGCGAACCTCTCCGGCAGGAACACGATGGCGAGAAGAAGGTTTTCATCAGCGCCGTGACGGCGAGCCAGATCGTGGATCGAGTCGCCAGGCCCGGTCGCGAACCCATGCGCCGCCAGCCGCCCGGCCAGTTCCTCGGGGCTGACCCTCGCCACGCCGGCAAGGGCCGAGACCGGCGCCTCGACCAGCAGGGCTTCGATCCGATCCTTCATCTGCGGACCGGAGATCATCCCCCAATGGTAGAAGGACAGGGCCAGGATGACGCCGAAGACCACGATGCTGCCGCGGCCCCAGGCGGATTTCAGGTGCAGCTTGAGCGGACGGATGTTGACGGCCAGATGCGCGCCGATCCCGATCAGGAAGATCCATGACATCCATTGATGGACCAAGGTCGTGTGCCCCGGCTCCCAGTCGAAGAACATGGTGATGCCCGTCACCGACATCAGGACCGCGGCGCCGAGCGTCAGCGGGGTCGCCCAACGGCGAAGGGGCAGGGATCCGGGCACGGGCAACGATCCTTTCCGTCCGACTTCGATCTGCGCGCAACCCCTGAAGGGGTCTGTTGTCCGCGCAGAATTGCATGCATCATGCACGCATAAGGGTCTTGTAAGTCGATGGGAAACTCCGTGCAAGATGCAAATATCTCGACGCAGATCGTGGACCTTCACCGAGCGCTGGTGGAGATCATCGCCGTGATGAATCATCCCGACCGGGATGCGGCCCTGCTGGCCGAGGCGGGCGTGAAGCTGGACCGGACCCTGCTTCCCCTGCTGATCGGTGTCCTGCATTTCGGGCCCATCGGGGTCGTGGAACTCGCTAACAGGGCCGGTCGTGATCATACGACGGTCAGCCGCCAGCTTGGAAAGCTTGAAAGCCTTGGGTTGATCGAACGACGCCAGTCCTCGGCCGACCGGCGGATGCGCGAGGTCGGGGTCACCCTGAAGGGCCGCGAGGTCACGCGAAAGATTGGCGACGCACGCGAAAGGATCGCGCGGCTGGTCCTGTCCGGCTGGACGGCGGCCGACATCGAAACCTTCGCGCATCTGATGCGGCGGCTTGCGGATGCGATGGGCAGTCTTGCTCCGGGGGTGGGCGGTTCGGCGCGAGGTCCATGAAGCGGCGGGGGCCGGAAGGCCGCCGCATCCCCGGAATCCCCAAGCCCGCCCGGCTGTCCGCAGCGGGCCGCCCTTGACCCCGCCCCGGCCTTTGGCTAGGCCTCCGCCGACCCCTTTCCCCGCAAGGATTCCGCCATGGCCAACCGCTCCCTCCTGATCCTCGCCGGCGACGGCATCGGCCCCGAAGTGATGGCCGAGGTGAAGAAGATCATCGGCTGGATGGGAACCAAGCGCGGCATCGGTTTCGATGTCTCCGAGGATCTGGTCGGCGGCTCGGCCTATGACGCCCACGGGACGCCGCTGACCGATGCCACCATGGCCAGGGCGCAAGAGGTTGATGCGGTGCTGCTGGGCGCCGTCGGCGGGCCGAAATACGACAAGCTGGACTTCTCGGTGAAGCCGGAACGCGGCCTTCTGCGCCTGCGCAAGGAGATGGACCTGTTCTCCAACCTCCGCCCGGCGCAATGCTTCGACGCGCTGGCCGATTTCTCGTCGCTGAAGCGCGATGTGGTCGCCGGTCTCGACATCATGATCGTGCGCGAACTGACCTCGGGCGTCTATTTCGGCGAACCCCGCGGCATCTTCAAGGAAGGCAACGAGCGGGTGGGGATCAACACCCAACGCTATACCGAATCCGAGATCGCCCGCGTGGCGAAATCGGCCTTCGAACTTGCCCGCCGCCGCAACAACAAGGTCTGCTCGATGGAGAAGGCCAATGTCATGGAATCCGGCATCCTGTGGCGCGAGGTGGTGCAGGAGGTCCACGACAAGGACTATCCGGATGTGGAGCTGTCGCACATGTATGCCGACGCGGGCGCGATGCAGCTTTGCCGCTGGCCCAAGCAGTTCGACGTGATCGTGACCGACAACCTGTTTGGCGACCTGCTGTCGGATGCCGCCGCGATGCTGACCGGTAGCCTTGGCATGCTGCCCTCTGCCAGCCTTGGCGCGCCGATGGCGAACGGCCGTCCGAAGGCGATGTATGAACCCGTCCACGGTTCCGCCCCCGACATTGCCGGGCAGGGCAAGGCCAATCCGATCGCCTGTATCCTGTCCTTCGCCATGGCGCTGCGCTATTCCTTCGACCTTGGCGAAGAGGCGGCGCGGGTCGAGAAGGCAGTCGAGAAGGTGCTGGCCGACGGGCTGCGCACCGCCGACCTGCTGGGCCCGAAAGGCGGCAGCCCCATCGGCACCGCGGCCATGGGCGACGCCATCGTCGCGGCGCTGGACGCCAGCCTCTGACACCCCCGGCGGCGCAATCCCGCGCCGTCCTCCCCCCGCCCCGGAACCGGCGTCATGGCGCTTCCCTCCACTCTGACCGGCGCGGGGCTGGGCCTTCTGGCCTTCGGCGCCTATTCGGCCTATGACGTTCTGGCCAAGGTGATGGGCGGGGCCTATCATCCGTTGCAGATCATTGCCGCCGCCGGGCTGATGACCATGCCGCTGCTGGTGCTGATTTATGCGGTGCTGGATGGCGGCACCGGATCGCTGCGGCCGGCGCGCCCCGGGCTGATGGCGCTGCGGTCGCTGGGCACGATCCTGAACTTCGTCTGCGGCGTCACCGCCTTTACCCTGCTGCCGCTGGCCGAGGCCTATGTGATCTTCTTCACCATGCCGCTGTTCATCTCGCTTCTCGCCGTGCCGGTGCTGGGCGAGCGGCTTGATCCGCTGCGCGGCTTCGCTGTCCTGCTGGGGTTGGCCGGTGTGGTGATCGCGCTGGACCCGCGCGCGACGCCGCTTGGCCTTGGCCATGCCCTTGCGCTGACCGGGTCGCTGGTGGGCGCGATGAACTATGTCATCATCCGCAAGACCGGCGCGGTCGAGCGCACCTCCGTCATGCTGATCTGGCCGCAGGTGGCGCTGTTCCTTGCGGTGGCCGCCACCATGCCCTTCGTCTACCGGCCGATGCCGATCCGCGACCTTGGCATCGCGGCGGTGATGGCCCTTGTGCTGATGGCGGGGATGCTGACCATCCTTGCCGCCTATCGCCGCGCCCCGGCCATCGTGGTGGCGCCGATGCAATATTCGCAGATCGCCTGGGCCGCGATCTTCGGCGCCCTCCTGTTCGGCGAGCAGATGCGGCCCGGCACCTTCCTGGGCATGGTGCTGATCGCCATCGCCGGGGTGATGGTGGTGGCCCGGCAGGACCGGCCCGCCGCCGCCGCACCCAAGCCGGAAGGTGCCTGAACGCCCTGCCGCCCCTTGCCTTCGGCAGGCATTCGCGCGACACTGTTTCCGCTAACACGGGCGCCCGGCGGCGCCCCCGCCCGGACCGGTGTGACATGTCCCCAACCCTGCGCGGCGCGCTGATCGCGGTCGCGGCCTTCGGCATATATTCCACCCATGACGTGGTGGTGAAGGTGCTCGGCCACCATTACACCTCGTTCCAGATCATCTTCTTCTCGGGGCTGCTGAGCTTTCCCGTGGTCTCGGTCCTCCTGCTGTCGGACAAGACCGACGGCAATCTGGTGCCGCGGCATCCCTGGTGGTCGCTGGCGCGATCGGTGACCGGGGTGGCGACCGGGGCGATGGGGTTCTACGCCTTCTCGGTCCTGCCGATGGCGCAGGTCTATGCCATGCTGTTCGCCACCCCGCTGGTGATCACCGTGCTGGCGATCCCCATGCTGGGCGAAAGGGTCGGCCTGCACCGCGGCATCGCCGTGATCCTGGGGCTTCTGGGCGTGCTGATCGTGCTGCGCCCGGGGGGCGAGCCGCTGTCGTGGGGCCATCTGGCCGGTCTTGGCGCGGCGGTGATGGGGGCGCTGTCGGCGATCATCATCCGCAAGATCGGCAAGGCGGAACGCTCGGTCGTGCTGATGATGTATCCGATGCTGGTCTCGGTCGTGGCGATGGGGCTGGTGATGCCCTTCGTCTACCGCCCGATGCCGGTGGAGCATCTGGCGCTGAACGGCGTGGTCGCCCTTCTGGGCATGTGCGGCGCCTTCCTGCTGATCCTGGCCTATCGCGCCGCACCCGCGGTGATCGTCGCGCCGATGCAATATTCGCAGATCCTCTGGGCGGTGTTCTACGGCTGGCTGCTGTTTTCGGAAGAGATCGACCGCTGGACCGCCATCGGCGCCGGGGTGATCATCGCCAGCGGCATCTACATCGTGCTGCGCGAGGGCAGGCCGCAGGTGTCGAAGAACCGCCCGGTGCTGGAGAACCGCTCGCGCCTTGACGTAGGCACCATCCCCCGTGTCGGCCTCTGGGCCCGCCGCTTCGGCCCGAAGGAGGGGTAGGGGCGGCCGTCCCATGGCCGGAGGAATCTTCCGCCCGCCCCCTTGCCAAAGCCCCTGCCTGCAGGTAATCCCCCGCTCACGGTCGGAGCGTAGCGCAGCCTGGTAGCGCACCTGCTTCGGGAGCAGGGGGTCGGAGGTTCGAATCCTCTCGCTCCGACCAGTTTCCCGCTTGTGAAGTTTCACAAAGTCTTGCCTTTTGTGTCAAAGGGCGGCTCTTCCGGCGGGGGCGTGGGCTCTACAACTCGGCTTGCGGGGCTGGACTGGGCCGCCACCGTGGCCTCGCAGAGCCACTCCAGAGGCGAGCGTCGATCACGGCCCATAGCAGCCACTCAGAGCTTTGCGCGACAAACAGGATCGTTCCCGGAAGCCGCCCATCTTGCAACGTGCAGAAAGTCCCACGTTGTCCTCGCTGTCAGCCAGGTAGCCTCAAGTGCCACTTGATTTCCGGCACTGTCCCGATCAGGGTGTTCTGAACGCTTGGGGCTCCCGATGATGGCATTGATGGTTAACGCCGGAATAAGTATTTTAATATTTGGCCTACTCTCGTGGGCGTCGATCCGGTTCATACTCCGGTACACGAAGGAAGAGATGAAGCAGGCCGGATGGAAGGCTTTTTTTCTTTGGCTTGTCTCCACCTCACCAGTTTTGGCAAGCATTGCCCTAAGCACGCCCAAGATTGGTCAGGGTGAGATTTGGGAACAATTTTTTCAGGAAATCCTTCGACGCCTTACCTTAACGGAGATTTTCGTCTACTCAGCCGCCTTTCTCGCGCCGATGCTCTATGTGATATTTGATGTGGTAGATGCCTACAAAAATAACAAGATTGAGCTGACAATCAAGGAGGTCAGCCAGCAAATGAGGGGTATGGATAAGGTATTTTTAACTTCAATATTTATTCTGATACTAACACTCATTTCATACTCCGGTGCAAATACAGGTAGTGAGGTTTTCCCAAACACTTATTTGGCCATATTTCTTCAAGAAAAAGGATACATCCTCTATCTAGTGTCGCTTATGATTTGGTTCTCTGTAATTCTCTGGGAGAAAGGACCTCCGACATTTTCTCTTGAAGTTGCACAGAAGGCCGACGAGGAAGATTTCTCCGAAAAACTGGCAAGACGCAGAGGGGAAGGCTAATGGACGAGAAGATTTGTGGTCCATTCCTTGTTCAGGAAGTAAAGCAGAAGAATGGCGCATTTTTTTCTGCCTGCCTACCTGCAGAAATACTCACTCAGATCACTTTTAGTGACGTGCGTCGCCTTGTTGACGAGGAGCGAGACGTCGAGCGATACCTCGGTGTCCAGAGGCCTATCAGCCGGGACCGGGTAAAGAAAATCCGAGATTATATCTTATCGCCAGACCCTACATTCCCCACGGCAATCATTGTTGCTATCGACGAGCGCTGCGTTCGCTTTGATCCCGAAACCAGCATGATGACGCTGTTCGAAGAACATGTGTCCAAAGACACGGGTGACGGCGCAGAAATACCTTTTGGAAAGATAGCGAAGGTACTGGATGGGCAACACAGGCTTGCCGGTTTTTATAATGAGCAGGGAGAGTTCGACATCGGTGGCGCTGAATTCGACCTGAACGTGTCTATATTCGTGGGCGCTGATCTTTCCGTGCAGGCGCAGATCTTCGCCACCGTGAATTTAGCTCAAACAAAAGTTAGTCGGAGCCTAGTGTATGAACTCGAAGACCTATCTAAGGCTCGGAGCCCATTTCGAACAGCCCACAACATCGCCGTAGGTCTCGATGGCTTGCAATCGAGCCCTTTCCATAAACGGATCAAACGCCTTGGGTATGTAACGCCGGGGCGAACTGGAGAGACGATCACCCAAGCAGCATTTGTGGAGGCATTGACCGCCCTGATATCCCGTGACCCTTTTGCTGACCGTAACGCGTATATCGACGGCAAGAGGTTAGAAAGTGTCAGAGGAGACGAGGAGCGGCGCACCCCGTTCAGGAATATGTTCATCGAGGGCCAAGAAGGAGACCTCGACATTGCAGACAACGTCGATAACTATTTTCGTGCGGTGAGAGAAAAATGGCCCAAAGCCTGGTCGGATACATCACGTAAGAGTGGCATACTTCCGAAGACCAACGCATTCCGAGCGTTCATGCGGCACCTGAAAGATGTCTATCCGGACTTGGCCAAAATCAAAGGTCGAGTTGTTCCGGTTGAAGCTTATGCTCAAGTACTTGCGAGTATTGACCTTGACGACAGCGAGCTAACTACTCGAAATTTTAAACCTGGCAGCTCTGGTGAATCCTCATTCTACAAAGTGCTATCCGGCAAGGCCGAGCCCGAAGATCTATTCGAACAGATGCAGCTCCCGCTGGACGAATGAGAGCGACGATGTGGCGCGGCATGTCGGCATCACCGATCTGGATGTGCCCCACCCTTGATGAGACAGGAAGTTATTTGCAAGCCACCGTGCACAATTCATTCCTCCCAGATCTTTTTATACTTGCCGTCGCACAGACGTTATACGATTGCACGCATAGCGCGCACCCTCAATGACCAGAAACGCCGTTGCTCTCAATTAGCGGCCGGGACTTGGTGATAGGGTAAGGATAAGCTCATATGCTTGATGACGTGCTGCTCTGTGCTTTAAATCGCCACCCATAGTCGAAAATCGCGAAGAAACCTTTTCTTCCTCGATTCGGAAGTGATTTGCAGCAAGAGATTTCACGTCATCTCCACTAAGTCCGTTGGATGCGGCACCGGAAGGAAATGTTATAATAACATTCGCTCTTCTTTCGGCAAGAACTTTAAGTAAATCATTTAATGCAGTTTTTGAGGCACTTCGCATTGAGAAACTGGAGGTAGGGCGATCAGATTTTTCTGGGTAGCGGCCTACCCCAGACACCTCGCCTACATTGCCTCGAGCAACGCTCTCGAGGACATGGTAAAAACGGCTGTAATGTACACCTGAATAAGGTGGATCTAGAAATGCAAGGTCTCCAGGTTGAGCTGTTTGAGCAAGATCCAGTGCATTCATGCAATGGGCGCGCCCCTGCCTTCTTGCACTTCTTGGTGCGATATCATCGATTCGTGCCCGAACAATTTCTGGGAGATTCCGTTTCCAGGCGTCGATGAGGAACCGGCCTGCCGTTTCATTTGCCTTGAACGGCTGGGCTGTATGTCCGGGAGATGCAGCGCAGCGACTGGCTGCCTGTATCAAAGCGGCTAGCGCGGCTATCCTCAAATCTTCTGCTTCCGGAAGACTTGCACGCAGCGCGTCAATCCACACTGACTGCCAAGGAGAAAAGTAGTATCCCCCATAAGCCCGACTCAGCGGAAACTTTATTCCGAAGTCGATGGATCTGGCATCCCGTGCCGTGTCGGATATTGATATGTTTTCAAGTGAATCTTGGAGAGCCTTGATGTCCCGCCAATGATTGTGTGCGGAGACGCGAGCTCGGGCACGGCGAAACCACTTGTGGACCCAATCACGCTCAGTAATTGGAGCGGTGCGCTCAATTACTGAGGCTGCCAGGACCTGAGAGTATACTTGAAGATCGCTTGCCAGCACTTCCTTATCATGACGCTCCGCTACGTACCAAGCGACAGCTGCTGATCCAGAAAAAAGATCCAGAACACGTTTAGCGTCTGTTAGCGAGCGGCCAAGCGCCTCCCCGAGCCCATTGCCCAGCATCGCTCGCTTAGAACCCATGTATTTCACTTAGAGAGCCCCCAACTAAGCGGCCCGTCCTGTTCAGTACATCCGCACTGCATTGTCTCCTAACGCCGAAAACCACTTATGTCGATGTCCTGTGATCGCCGAAGGTCACCTTTCGCCCGTGCCGGTTCGTTTGCAAGCACATTACTGGGGTAAAACTATCGCCTTCCTGGGGCTGCGTGGGTTGTTGTACCGCACGGACAGCAGATCGATCTTCGCTTCTACCGCCTGATCCTGCGATTCTGTCGCGGCACTGCGCCTGGATGACGAGTTCCTAGTAACTACTGTGGCTGCCATGCTGCATTGCCGTGTGTTCGCTTTCCGCCCGCTCATGGCAAGCACGTGGCACTTCGGCCCGCTGTTTGAATGACCGCTTTTCCGTAGTCGCTGCGCACTACCATCAGACAGCTCTCCGCCCCTTGTGATGTCGACGCCCGTACCGTCGAGGTCGGCCCATAGTTGCCGTTCGATCGCAGAAAGATGCTTCCCGACAGCGGCCGTTCAAGCGAAACGCAGCATTTTTATGTTGGCGCTGTCGACAGTCCGTGGGGGAAGGTCGCTGTTCAGTCGGGCGAAAACAGTCGGATACACTTGCACTGCCCGAAGGCGTCCGGTTCATCCGTGCAGAGAGGTGATGGTGCAGCGCCAGGCGTCTCAGATAGATGGGCATGGTTGTGCCATATCCAGAACCGCCGGGATGCTGAGGGCGACCCCCGGGAGCTGAGATGACATGCAGGCTGCTGCGGACATGTTATTGACTCATCAGTCCAGAACGACTATCTGCCGGCCCATGGCCAGACCCAGGGAATTCGACAAGGACAAGGCGCTAGAAGCGGCGATCGTTATGTTCGGCGCGCACGGCTTCGCAGGGACTTCGGCAGGCATGCTGACCGAGGCGATGGGGATCGGGCGGCAGAGCCTCTACGATACCTTCGGCGACAAGTGGCGGCTCTATTGCCTGGCCGTGCAGAGCTATGGACAGACCGAGACCGAGGCGCATCTGGTGGCGCTGCGGGAAGGGCCGCAGGCCATCGACGGCATCCGCGCCATGATCGCCCGTGTCGTGGCCGAGGCGCGCAAGCCCTGTCTCGGCACTCATTCGGTCAGCGAGTTCGGCGCGGCGCCAGAAGATCTGGCCTGCACGCGAGCGGCGAGCGGTCAGGTGCTGCGCGAGGCGCTGGCCGCCCGGGTCGCCGAGGCGCAGGCCCAGGGCGATGTGGCCCCGGATATCGCCCCCCACCCTCTGGCGGGCTTCCTGATCGCCCAGATCGCAGCGATCCGGCTGGCGGCGCGGGGCGGGGCTGCCGATGACGAACTGGCCAACCTGGGGAGGCTGGCGCTGCGCGCCCTGCGCTGACCCCTTTTTTGCCCAATTATGGAATGATCAATCAAGAAAGCGGACAAGATGAAAGCCATCATGATGACCCGACCCGGCGGAACCGAGGTCCTGCAGCTTGCCGATCTGCCAGACCCGGTGCCGGGCAAGGGCGAGGTGCTGGTCGAAGTTGCCGCCGCCGGCGTCAACTTCATGGATACCGGGGTGCGCCGCGGGCTGTTCTGGACCTCCGACCCGGACCCCAAGGTGATTGGCGTCGAGGGCGCCGGGCGGGTCCTGACCCTTGGCGAAGGGGTCGAGGGGTTCGCGCCCGGCCAGCGCGTCGCCTGGGTCTATGCCCCGGGCAGCTATGCCGAGAAGGTGGTGATGCCGGCCGCGGCGCTGGTGCCGCTGCCCGAGGGGATCGACGACCGGACGGCGGCGGCGGTGATGATGCAGGGCCTGACGGCCAGCCATTTCGCCACCGACTTTCACCCGGTGCAGCCGGGCGAGATCGCGCTGGTCCATGCGGCGGCGGGCGGTCTCGGGCTTCTGCTGACGCAGATCATCCGGCTGCGGGGCGGGCGGGTGATCGGTCGCGTCTCCTCGGCCGACAAGGTGGCGGCGGCGCGGGCGGCGGGGGCCGAGCAGGTCATCGTCGACCGCGACGGGGATTTCGCCGACGAAGTCCTGCGGCTGACCGATGGCGAGGGGGTGCATGTCGTCTATGATGGCTCCGGGCCCGTAACCTTCCAGGGCTCATTGAAGGCGCTGCGCCGGTCGGGGACCTTCTGCTGGTATGGGCCGGTACTAGGTGCGCCCGGGTCGCTGGACCTGATGAGCCTGCCGAAGAGCATCAAGATCGGCTACGCCGCCTTCTCGGACCATATCCCGACGCCGGAGGCGCTACGCGCCCGGGCGGGACAGCTTTTCGACTGGATAAGCGAAGGCAAGCTGAAGGTGCAGATCGGCCGCGAATATCCGCTTGCCGAGGCGGCGCAGGCCCATGCCGACATGGAAAGCCGCGCCACGACCGGCAAGTTGCTGCTGATCCCGTGACGGCCATTTCTGTCCATCCCGCTTCAGTCTGACCATCGACGTGGGGTGGGCATCGCGACGCTATACGGTGGACGCCCCGAGACGTACGGGGCGCCCCCTCACTCCACCCATGCTGCGCGGAGTTGCCAGCCTGGTGACTGTCTCCCTGCAACTTGCCTCTCTCTGAACGACTCGAGCTATTGCACGGCGGCATTTGAGAACCGGCCTGGCTCGGCGCACGCGGCCCTTACCGGCCATTTATGCTAGGCGCAGCGGAGGACGCATGTCAGCCAAAATTGTAAATTTTTGCAACCGACACCAACGTCCGCTACCGTTTTGGTCAACGAAATTGTCGAGGTTGCGCGGGATGACCCGTTGATCGTAACCTACCTGTTGAAGCATTGGCGATTTTGATCCGGCGCGAGTAAGAGCAAGGTGTTATGAAAACGCGGGGCCTACCGGGATGACCTTGGTCGCGTGTCAGGAAGTGACCGAAGCTGACGGACCAACGTTCCAAGGGGGTAGGAGGAAGTCAGATGGCTATTGAAGTCCGCAGAGAGATGCAGCTTAACGCGGTTGGGGACGATGTTTTGGCGTTGACTGCAGTCATCCGCCCCATTCTGACAGGGGTGCTTTATGCGCTGAAGGCAGATGTAGTTGCCGAGGCTGGAGGATACGAAAACATTAAGCTCAAGATGCTTCCCAGGCTCTATCGCCCCGGCGATGGCGACGTCGGAATTTGCTTCGAGTATGCTGTTCACGAAGCTCTGAACCAAGGTGACGCTAGGGTAATGGAGAGGGTCGAAGATGCACTTAAACTATGCAATATTAAGCCACCCAAGCCATCGTCAATCCTCTTTGGTGTAGAGAAAACGGGTTCGATTCAGCTCATCGACACCGCGAAGGGGATCCTGACTGATGACTCACGAACGCTAAGCGGAAGTCAAGGTCAGCCTCCCTTCCTTCGCCGCCGGTTGAACACTATCGCAGCTGCTTTCAAACGTCCAACCACTCGGAATGCCTTACCGTGGTCAATGAGGGGTTTGTGGAAAGCGGATCTATTTCTTGGCTCAACGCAGAGCCAGCGTTGGGTTGGTGCATCAGTGAAGATCAATCCTTCGCAGCTAGAAGGCGCCGCTGGGCTTCGCATTGGAATTGTTCCCACGAAACAAGGGAAAAGTGATCGAGTTAGAATCGATCAGGGTCGCGGATTGGTGGTCTGTCCGCTGCATCATGACGCAGACTTTATGCAGACCTTTTATGAGGCATGGCGAGTTGTTCAGGCGTTCATTGCTGCCGACGCTCACGTTCCCAAGGAGGTCATGCTTCCCCGACCAGTCGATCGTGAAATTTGCCGGTTGCTTGCCGAACGTCGCGAGTTTCCGGCGGTCGACGTGATTGAAGTGCTGAAAACCTTCGCGCAACCTGAGCTACTCACTACGGATCGCGAAACCGTCGGGTTGGAGAATGTACAAGGGGTATCTGATACAAAAATGATTTTGGCCCCCATATCGAAGATATGAATAGCCGGTAATGCCCTACCTCCTTATCGATAATCGCGGCGATTTTGCCAAACGAAGGCTCAAAGCCGCCAGCCTCGGAATGACCCGCCTCGCCATTGCCAGATCTGGCGCAAATTTGTCCATGCCTTCTAGTCTGCCGCCATTGGGCTACGGAAAGACTAAACGGCATTTCTCATTTCGACAGAATCTGTCATTGTCCGGCAAGCTGTTGAACGACCAGAAGTCCGTATTGCTGCCGCTTATTCACAGCACAGCGAACGACCGCTTTCCGCCCGTTGGCATCGAGGCTGCAACGCTGATCTAATGGCGTTCCATGCCCGCCATGGCGATCAATTCCATCGCTCTGAGCCGAAGTTCAGGTGGGCCGGACGCCGCGATTTCTGCAAGCCGCTTCATGACAGATTCGTAGTCCAAGAAGGCACCGACGTTTTCGCGCTTGAGGACAAAGTAGCGACCTCGGTCACTGCTATCGACGGATGACACAAACATGCCCAAGGCGCCAACTAGAGCATGATCGGTTTCAGTAGCCTCGGCAAGGAAGTCGCTAGGTCCGTCCTCGTCGCCTGCCTGACGCCAAGCGAAAAAAAGGTTTATCGGACGAGGCGTATCCATCATCGTCGTCAGGCCGGTTGAGCGATAGCGGTCGATCATGGTCTGGCGCGCCGCCTCGAATTCATCTTCGGACAACCACCACTCCTCGCGTCGCTTCTCCTGTTCCCCGTACTTGCCGTGTGCGAACGTTTCTCGACGCAAGATCGAGGTCAACCAGCCCAGCGCCCGCCCTTCTGCGAAAAACTGCTTGTTGATGACCTCGCGTTCATCCTCGGCCAGATGGGCGTAAAGGCTGGGAACCAGACGATCCGCGCGATCCCAGCTATCTACGATAAAATTCTCTTCGCTGGGGTTCAGGCGATAGGCGTCGTCCATGATGTGCCCAAGGCCGAGTAGCAGGTTTTGCGCCCTCTGGCTGGTCCAAAGCCTGGTCTCGAGCCCGCGAAGGCGCTCAAGTAACACGTCCGTTTTGCGCAGCGATCCGAGCGCCATTTGATGATGGAGAGCCAAAAGAAACTGGGCCGTTTGGTCCGGGCCAGCATCGACCGCTGCCCAGAAAGCATCGAATTCCGACTGGGTAATCGCATGAGTAGGCCCAATAAGGCTGAAATACAGCCGGTAATGGTCTGGGCTGGCTAAGCGGTGGCCATCGATCGCCCGCTGGCGCGTCGCCCGATCCACCTTCTGGTAGATTTCTATGGGCGCGCCCTTGTCATCTAGCGATGCCTGTACGCCGGGCAGTAGGTCTTCTAGCATATGGCAATACATCGTGTCACCGAGCTGATCGGCGGAGGCTGCCTCAATAAGCGCCTTCAGTCGTTCGGCCTTCCCTCTGTCCGACACAGTCGCCGTGCCAAAAGAGATTGCCGCCGCGCTCGCAACATACGCCTCAATCCATCGATAGAATCTGGGCGAACCATCCTTGAGGAGCTGTATCCAAACGAGATCAGCGACATCGATCCTCTCATCCTGCAGCGCAGGCCAGAAGAACCGGATTGAATCGAGAGTACGGACCACCGAGCGCGGCGTCCGTAGTTGGTGCCCTCCTTCTTGGTCGATCACAGTCTTGAGGCGAGCCCGAATCTGGTCCGGGACGGTCCCGATCATCGTCTGTAAATCTTCCTCGAACCACTGCCGCAGCTCGAAAGGCTCCGGCTTTGGTAGCATCACGGTCAACTGGACGATTTTTTCGAGATAGGCCGCGCCATTGGCAACCTTGGTGCCACTGGTGATGGCCTCGGCCACTCGTTCGGCATCGTAACAGAGAAGATAAATGATATTCGGAAAGTCGGCGACCGAACGAACGAGCCGCAGAACCTCGATGACCTCTTTAGGCTCCAATCGGTCGACATCATCCACGGTGACAATCAACCGATGGTCCAGCTCTCTCAGGTCCTCGGTAATCTTGTGCTTGAGGGCGGCCAAATCCGGCGTCTTGGGCTCCTTGTGGAGCAATATTCCCACACCCCCGATAATCTTTCCCCACCACCCCGCCGTGGGCGCAACGCCGTCAATGGCCCCAAGGAATTCGCCTGTACGGGCCAGCACCTTGCCGAAATTGCGTACGGCCTCCGCTGCCTTCTTCGCCTTAAGGATGGTTTCCTGCGTGGCATCGCCCCGACTCAAGTGGACGTGGGCGATCTTATCGGCGAGCTCGCTGAAGAGGGTCGTCAAAAGCGCATCACGGTCGCCGACCAGCCAGGGGCGGAAATTGATGATTGTAGGGCGCTTGTTCTTAGGAAGCTGGCCCAAAGAACGCTCAATCAGGTGCAGCAAGCTCGACTTGCCGGAGCCCCACTCGCCGTCGAGGCCAATGACCAAGCCATCTTTTGAGGCGCGGTCGACAATCGAGTTCGCGATGCGGTCGGCTACTTCGGAAAATCCCAGGCGATCCTGCTCGCCCGCACGCAGCGCGTGTTCTCCAGCAACCTCGGCGTTATTTCCAACGATCATTGTGCCCTCGGCCATCATGGACGTTATATTAGCGGCGATCTAGCTCACCCTCCAAGCCCATAACTGCGTATCCTATGGCCCCTCCAAAGAACAGCACTCTAGGTAAATCAGGAGCTGTGGCTTCGGTGAGCGAAACCATTCTAAAGCTGACATTCCTCTCGCGGCTCAGAACAGGCCACTTGTCCCAGTCGCAGCGAACGACTGCTTACCGGCCCACGCGCGGTCAAGCGCTGGCATGTTGCGGATTCGCAGCGTCGACTTACGAGTCGGTGCTGTTCCTTAGATACCCTCTTCGGCAGCCTCCAGCCTCTGTAGCCATTCCCGCAAGCCAGCTTCGATCCTTGCTTCGATATCAGCCGCGCGGAGATCATGTAGCAGCGCCAGCCGACGGACCAGTTCCGCGATCCGTGGGTTTCCAGGGCCATAGATCGCCCAGTCATCAAGCGCCTGACGGTCTGGATGGCTGGCCATGGCTCGATCTCCCTTGCGATCCTCCCGGCGTGATAAGGCCCGGGTTGCCTTGCGCCAAAACGACCATCTCGCACCGCCCCTGCCACCCGCTACACCTCCAGCACAAACGCTGGGTCGAACCCGGTCTCTTCTCCCGGATAGCCGCGCTGGTTGGTGACGAAGCGGATCGGCCCGTGATCGCCCTGACCGGTCCAGGCGTCGCCCTCGTGGCTGTGCCCCCAGATCCAGCTGTGGATGTCATGGGCCTTGATCTCGTCCCACAGGTCGTTGGCGAACCCGGCGCTGAGCGCGCGATCCTGGTCGCGGCCGATCTCGCGGGCGGGGTGAACCAGCTGGCGCACCGGCAGGTGATGGGTCATGACGACGGTTGGGCCGGGATAAGGCTGCACCAAAGCATCGAACACTGCAGCCTTCTGTTCCGCATGCAGGGCCAGCATGTCGGCCTTGGTGAAGAGCCGGCCTGGTGCGGTACGGATGGCATGGTAGTCGTTGAGCAGACGCGGGACCACGATACGGGCCAGAGCCTCCAGCCGGGGATAGAGCTTGAAGTCGGTCCACAGCGTCGCGCCGATGATCCGCACCCCGGCAAGTTCCGTCGAGGCCCCGTGCAGAACACGAATGTCGAGTCCTGCGGCATGCAGGATGGCAAGCTGGCGCGCTTCTTCGGCGAGAAGCTCCGACCAGATCGAGCCGTATGGCTCATGATTGCCCCAGATCAGCACGACCGGACAGCCGTATTTGCGCGCCGCCGCAGCTGGAATATCCAGATGGCGGCCGCGCGTGAGCGTATCGCCGCCGATCAGAACCCCGTCCACCGGCCCGGACAGGTCGGGCAGGTCGAAGCCGTTCCAGAATTCATCGTGAAGATCGCTCCAGACCAGAAACCGCGCCATACCGCCCACTCACACAGAAAGTCCCGGGGCGATACCGTAGCTGGCCAGCGCCGACAGCACCACATCGACTCGGGTGACCCCCAACTCCTCGGCCTTGCGCATGATCTCGACCTGGACGCTCATCGGGACATGCAGTTCCATCACCGACTCGAAGTCGCTTTCCGGGTTCGTCCGCAGGAACTCCAGCCAGGTGGTCATGCTCTGGATCCGATCCGCCACCGCGCTCATAGCTTGATGTCCGAGGCCTGGGGCACGGTGTTCAGCTTCTCGTCAATCTGGGCATTGGCGGCTTCGCGGTCCTGATCGACAAGATTGTAGTCGGTCAGCCAGAAGCGGAGGGTCACGGTATCACCGTTCGAGCGGTGGCTGACGCGATAGGTCACGCCGCAGTTGTTCGGCCCATTGCTCAGGAAGGGCGGCTCGTAGCTGTACTGCCCATTCTCCGGCATGCCGAACACGCAGGCATATTCCGGCACATTCCCGCCTCCAACCGGCCCAATGGCCGTGTAGGTCAGATCCTGTGCCCAAAGCCAGGTGAGCTGGCCCGGCGCCTCGTCGGTTTCGGAAGGGGTGCCGTGGAGCCCCGCCAACTGCGCAAGAAGGCTGGCCGCATCCGAGCCGTCGCTCGCCGACATCCTGACCTCCCGGCGAATGGCGGTGACGACCGAACCGGATGCGGGCGTAGAGACATCGATCTCGATGCTGTCGAAGGGCTCCACGCTCTGGTTGCGCAGGAAGAAGTCGATGCCCGAGGTTTCATAGCCGATCCGCAACTGCGTCTTGAACGCCCGGCCATCGGAACTGGTGATCTGAAGCGTGCCCTCGACGGGTGTCAGTTCCCTCCCCAGGTGTTCCTCGATCAGCGCAAGCGCCTCTTCGATCGGCATGCCCGGCTTCACCCCCAGGATCGCAAACTCGTAGGGCGGAGGCTCCGCCGGAGTCGTCACCACAAAGCTGTCATAGCCAGAGGGTTGGAGAAGGGATTGAGCTGATGCGCCTGAGGGCACTAGGCCGATTGCGACGATGGCCGACAGGAGGGCAGCAAGAAGACGGTTGCAGGGCATCTCACACTCACTATGACTATTGTTATAAATAGTGACTATAGTCATTAGATGTGCTGCGCAAGCTTCTCCATTAGGTTGGGGATGGAGCGCAGCAACCCGGACCTGTTGAAGGCCTTTGCGACCGTCCTGCGGCGGCGCCGGAAGGAGGCAGGGCTTTCACAGGAAGAGCTCGCTTTCCGGTGCGACCTCTCCATGAGCTACATCTCATTGCTCGAGACCCGGAACCGCCAGCCCACGCTTACCGCCCTGCATACGATCTCGGCGCAGTTGGGCGTGTCGGCGTCAGAACTCATCGCAGAGGTCGAGGAGACGCTTCAACGCGCAGGCTGAGGATCTGCCCCGCATTCATGGCTCCGTGGGCCGTAGCGATGGCGGCTTACGCATTATCTTGATCGCTCGCACTAAGGCATTGAAACTCCTTGAGATTAATTTCTCAATCTATCTAAATACAGATTGTACAGCAAAAACAATGACTTGCGGTAATCTTTCTGCTGGAAAACCCGCGAAAAGCCTTGCATAGTGCAAGAGGCCGGGCCCCTTCGCAGCGGTTCTGCCCGGTCATTTAGTCTATAAAAGGTTGTCGTCGTGGAGATCGACAAGGCGAAACATTCCCGCATCAAGGCTGCGCTTGCAGCGCAAGGATCGGGGATTTCAGTCCTGGCTCGCCTTCTGTCGGTGGCCCCATCGACCATCACCCTTGTCTCGCAAGGGTATCGCCGGTCCCATAGGATTGAAAAGGCTATCGCCGAGAAGCTCGGCACCACGCCTGAGAAAATCTGGCCCGAGCGCTACAGGCAGGGAGGCACCATGACACCCTAAAAACAAAGACCCCAAGGGTCAACCCCCGGGGCCCTGCTTTGATCTGTCGATTGGTCCCGACGAGTCAAAGCATCCCAAAACCTGCACTCGATGTCAACGACCGGCGTTCATGCGCGTGTCGATGGCGTTGCTGTGCCCGCATTTGCCGCGATCGCCCAGTCCCGGGCGATCGCCAGGTGAACCATTGTCAGGGATGTGACATGAATCCTTCCTTCCGTTTCCCGGTTCTGGCGCCCGCCAGCCGGACCATTCCGGCGCGCTCGAAGGCGAGTTCCCGTGTGCAGGTCGTCGACAACCGGCCCTTCCTGCCGCAGCCGGTCATCAAGCGCCTGGAGTCCTCGCTGGAGGCGCATTGCCACGATCAACTGGCCGCGGACCCCAACGTGCGAGAGATCGAGGCACAGCCGCCCGCGATCACCTATCGCGATGGACGGGGCAGGCCTGCCACGCATGTCTTCGACTTTCTGGCGAGAACCCTTGATGGCCAAAGGCTCGCCATTGCGGTGCGGCCGCTCGCCCGGGTTCGCAAGTGGCGGTTCGACGACACCCTCAGGCTGATCGCCGCACAGATACCCCGTTCCTTTGCGACACGGGTCGTGCTCTTCACCGATGCCGATGTCCCGCGCCCCGCGGTTGTCCCCCATGCGCCGACCACGCTTCTGATCGAGCGCGCCCGGGAACTGGGCGCACCGATGGTCCCATCCTTCATGCACATGATCATGATGTGAGGAAGCCGTCGTGAAACAGCAAACCTTCAGCCCTCTGGACCTCTTCATCATCGATGGTGCCCAGTACCGTTTCGTGTCTTGCGAGCCGGGCGGGATCGTCCTGTCGGCAGCAGAGCCTCCGCATCCCGTTCGCAGCATCACCCATGATGACCTGACCAGATTGCTTCGCACTCCGGGGTTTCGGTACATTCCCCGTGGCGCAACCCGCGCGGTGTCGGAGCGGAATCTCGGCGGGTTTCCGGAGCACTTCCGGGATCTGCCAGATGACAAGCGCAACATCGCGCTCTGGCGCCGTGAATTCGCAGAGGAATTCCTGTCCTGCTACCAGACGGGCTTGGCCAGGCGTAATGAGCCATCGGTTGCGAAAGTCCTCCAGGCCGTCATCACCGCAGTGGAAAGCCGTCTCCGCCAGCGGCGGAGAGGCCAGTGCAAGAGGGCCGGGCGCATCGAGACCAATCGGACGCCACCTTGCGCGAAAACCATCCTCATCTGGGCCCGAACCTACGAGAGAAGCGGCTTCGATATCATGTCGCTGGTTCCGACAACCCATCGATGCGGGCGGCGGGAACGGATGATGCCGGGCGAACTTGCAGCATTCGAGAAACTGGTCGCCGAATATGCGACGCCACTGCGGCCGACCATCAGTCAGATCCACGAACGCGCCACGAACCTCTATGCCGATTTCAACAGGGAGCGGGCATTCCAGAATCTGGCCGAGTTGCGGATTCCCTCCCGCTCCGCAGTCTACAGGGCCATAAAGCGGCTTGATCCATATGAGGCCTGCCTTCAGCGCGAAGGAGTCGATGCCGCCAACAAGAAGTTCGCGATCGTCGAATACGGCGTTCAGGTTCTTCGGCCGATGGAACGCGTGGAGATCGACGAATGGGACATCGATCTTTTCGCCCTGGTGTCGAGACCGGGGCTCCCCGACCAGTTGACGAAAGATGAAGTCGCCATCCTTCAAGCGGTGCGGCTCATCATATGTGTCGTCATCGATTGTGCGACCCGCTGCATCGTCGGGTTCACGCTGTCCAGATCCACCTCCTCGGGGGCCGCGATCCGGGCAATGGAAATGGCGACGATCGACAAGACATCCATCGCGATGAGCTTCGGGTGTGGTGCCGGGTGGCATCAGGGCGGGCGACCGAAAACCCTTGCCGCCGATCAGGGATCGGCATTCGTCAGCGAGGATTTCAAGATGACTTGCGCCGGGCTGCACACCCGCCTGATCAACCCGCCGGCCGGTGTCGCAAAGCTGCGCTCGCGTATCGAGCGCCTGTTCGGAACCTTTGCTTCCCATTTCGTCAGCCGGTTCCGGGGCCGGACCTTTTCCGATCCGGTCCGGCGCGGGGATTATGCCTCCGAGGCCGAGGCTTCACTGACCGAGCAAGATCTGCTGGGCGCTTTCGTGACCTATATCGTCGATGTCTACCATCAGCGCCCCCACATGGGTTTGCGTAAGGAGTCCCCGGCCCAGTGCTGGGACAGGCTGGTCGCAAAATATGGGCTTCCAGCCCCGGTCGATGCGATGGACCGCAGGGCGATCTTCGGGGTTGAACTGGAACGCACCATATCCGGACGCGGTGTCCGCGTATTCGGTGCGGACTTTTCCTGCGAGGCGTTGAGGCAGGCATACAAGCACAACCGCCAGCGCAAGCTGCGCCTTCGGTTCGATCAGATGGATCTCGGCTGGATCGCCGTCGAGGTGAACGGCATCTGGCATCCGGCATATGATCTGTCTGGCGCGCTCTCCGGCGTGTCTTTCTACCAGTGGTCAGCTTTCGCGAAAACCGTAATGGCGGCCAATCGCGAACAGGCCGCCATGACCGCCGGAATCTACCATGACGGTCTGCGCCGCCTTGAACTGCTCTCGGTGGAGGCGGCCAATGCGGCACAGCTTGGCCGAATGACGCTCTCTGCAGAAGAACTCGACAGGGCGGAGCGGACGCTTGGCCTGGGCCTGCACTTCCTGCCGTCCGATGCGCCGGCGCAACCTGCGGCGCCATCCAACTGGCTGGAAGGGGGGTTCGAGGTCGGTGCACCGGACGCTGGCGATCCGGAAAATACCCCTCCGCCTGAAGCGCCTCCTGCTGGCGAGCCCCCGGTGCAGGGCAAGGGCTGGAGGTTCGATGATGAAGAATGAGGAGGGGACAGCCGCCAGGCAGGCGGCCCATATGGCAGTGTCTTTGCGCAAGCATTTCGTAGCCCATCCGGGCTACGACACAGTACAGCGGCTTTTCCGCAAGCTGATGGACAAGCGGCAGGCCGAACTCGATCTCGGCCTGACATCGGAAGGTCGCGGGATCGCGGTCATCGGTGAATCCGGCAGCGGCAAGACCACCGCGATCCAGCGGATACTGCGCCGCCTCGACGCCGCTGATGCCGGGGCTGGCGAACTCCGCTGGATCTCGATCCGGGTGCCGACACCCGCAACCCAGAAGGATCTGGCCCGGGCGATACTGCATGCTCTGGATTTCCAGATCCTGCGCGACACCACGGCATCACGCATGTGGGACCTGGTCAGTTTCCATCTGCATCTGCGGAAATGCTGGCTGATCCATCTCGATGAGGGGCAGGAACTCGGCGGCCGGGGCTCGGAGATCGAGAAGGCTGCCGTCATCAATGCCTTGAAGAGCCTCATGCAGATTCCGGACTGGCCGACCAATCTCGTGATCAGCGGCACACCGGAACTGCACGACCTGCTGATGCAGGATCCGCAGCTGTCCCGTCGCCTTTTCGTCGTCCACTTCCTGCCTGTGACCGAGCTCGACTCTCGCGACGAAATCGCTCTCACGGTCACACGCTATGCGGAGCTGGCGGGCCTGTCACAGGCACCGGATCTGGCGGATGTGGAATTCGTGCCGCGCCTGATCCATGCAGGCCGCGAGCAGTTCGGCATCGTGGTCGAACTGATCATCGGAGCGATCACCCGTGCTCTCGCGGCTGGTGAAGCTGCCTTGAGCGTCAAGGATTTCGCGCATTTCTACGCCGAGCGCACCAGGGATGTCTCCGGCAGGAATCCTTTCATCGTTCCGGACTTTCGCAGTGTCCAGACCGGCAGGTCGGCCCTCGTGGCTGAACCTCAGGTCAGGCGCAAACGGGGGCGGTGACATGACCTTTCCTGCACCGCATCCACGCGAAACCATCGCCTCTTACGGCTATCGCATCGCGAAGCTGTCGGGTCTCTCAGGACTGCCAGAACTTGCCCATCTCTTCGATCTGGACCTGCGCGCCCTGCTGATGGGCGATCCTCTCAGCCTGAAGCGCCTGGCGGACTATACCGGCTGTGATGCGCAAACGCTGGCCAATGGCGCCCTCGACGCCAGCAATCCGCATCGCCTGCAACTGGGTGCCGACCGGCGCAACAGGGTTCAGTGCTGCCCGCACAGCTTCCGGTTCTGCCCGGCCTGTCTGGAGGGACTGGCCGATGGTGATCTTCGCACTGCTTGTCTCGGGCGGACGGACTGGCTGGTGGATGCAAACCATGTTTGCGCCGGGCACGGCATCCGGCTCATCACGATCTCGCCCCACAAGACCGCGCGGGTTCATCGGGATTTGTCACCGATGATCCCCAGGCTGCTGGCCGCACAGGCCATGCCATGGCAGGCAAGCCAGCCCACCAGGCTGGAACGCTATCTTGCCGAGAGACTGGACGGGGCACACACCGAACAATGGATCGACGGGGTTCAACTCGATGTTGTCGTCCATACCGCCGAGGTCTTCGGGGCGATGGCGATGCGCGGTCCCAAGGCCGACTGGAAGGGCATATCTCCTGATGAGCGTCGGGAGCACGGCCATGTCGGGGCAGAGGTGCTGGTCGAAGGGCCGGTGGCGATCAAGGACTTCCTGCGCCAGCACGTCGGTCGTGGCCGGCTGGGCAACGACTACCACAATGCCTTCGGCCGGGCCTTCAATGAGTTCTACTTCCGCAAGGACCAGCCTGCCTACCGTCCCATCTGTGCGGTTCTGGCAGAATATGTCGGCGAGACATTCCGCTTCACCGGCCAGGAGAAGGTTTTCGGCATAAGGACCCGGGGCGTCGAGCCTAAGACGCTGCGCTCCCTCTGCGAGCGGCATGGCATTGGGTTGAAAATCACCGCTCAGGTGCTGAAAGAACAATATGGCATCTGGGTCTGTGCCAGCCATGAGGTCAACCCCGACCTGATCGCTGGATTGGCGCCGAAGCTGAAGGGCCTGCTCAACGCCCGGGAGGCTGCGCGCCATCTCGGCACCAGCATTGATGTGTTCAAGGGGCTGGTCGGTGACGGGCTGCTGGTTCCGGACTATCAGTTCAACGACAGGATGGCTGGCTATTCCCCAACGACCCTCGACGCCTTCATCAGTGAGTGGTGCGAAGCGGGCAAGTTGCCTGGAAAGCGAAGAGGAGGGGATCATACACCCATTTCGATCGTTGCGCGCGCGAACAGGGTGCGGGTTTCGCGTCTCCTGATGGCAGCCAGGGTTGTCGGGAAGGGCTTGTATCGGGATCGCCGGAAATGCGGGCTGGCGGGGTTGGCTATCGGCAATTCTCATGCTGCGGCATTGGTGGAATGTGCCAGGTCCTATGCGAAGGCGGGCTGATTTCGTCTGTGGCCTGTTGGCCGCTCGACCTGGGCTGAGTGGCGCTGGACGTCGGAACACATGTTCCATATCGGAAGGCCTTGCTTCCAGTTATATGGCTGGACCGCCCCGAGAGGAGGGAGGCGGCGCTGCTTCCGCCGGAAAATGAAACTTGTGGCAATCGTCGTTAAACAGGCTGGCCAAAGCCTATGGATTCATTAAGATTTCGACGTGGAACAAAGCAAGACTTCGTGGTATTCCACACCCGCTTTTCACTTTCCTTCCTGATATGCGCTGACAGGGCCGCGAAGAGCGGTGCGGTGTCCTTATGCGGGGCCCGGACTGGTATCTGGTCGCGCAGAGCCGGGGTGGATCCGGACCTGACCGGACCTAGAGGTTTGCGCTACTCCGGTTCCTCGAAATGCTTCGGGAACAGCCTTGCGGCGCAGGTGCGGGCGGTGGTCAGGGCCTC
>CAYLSD010000008.1:0-118819 GCA_964386345.1 uncultured Fuscovulum sp. | reverse complement strand
CGAAATGCTTCGGGAACAGCCTTGCGGCGCAGGTGCGGGCGGTGGTCAGGGCCTCGGCGACGGAATAGGGTTTCGCCATGGTCATCATGTCGAGCCAGACCCCCTCGACCGTCACCCGCAGGATGCGGGCGAGGCGGGCGGGTTGGCCGGAATAGCCGCCCTCGGCCATCAGGCGGGCGCAGATCTCCTCCATCGTCGCGTTGTAGGCCTCGTCCTTCTCGCCGCAGCTTTCCTGATACATCGGGCGGCTTTGTGCCTCGCCCCAGAAGGCGCACCAGGCGGCCAGGCGGTCGGGCGTACAGATCGCGGGCGAGAAATCGGCCTCGATCAGCGCGGCAAGTTGCTGGGTGGGCGAAGGCCCGGCGGCGGCAAGGGCGGCCTGCCAGTTCTGGCGGTATTCCTCGGCCATGGCCGACAGGGTGTCGGAGAGCAGCCCTTCCTTGGTCTCGAAATGGAACAGCACCAGCCCGTGCGACAGGCCCGCAGAACGCGCCACCTCGGTCAGCGTGGTACGGGCAAGGCCGCGGGTGGCCAGCGTGCGAATCGTCGCCTCGATGATCTGGGTGCGGCGGGCCTCGCGGCTCATGGTCCGGGGCGGGCGCGGAGGCGTCTCGGCAGCGGGATCGACGGGGGTGGGGTCGATTGGGGCGGCACTGGACAATTCGGCGGGTCCTTCCCTTGGCGATGGGGCGTCCGGCAGAGATTTCGCCGGTTCTTCAGCAATCTGTCGTGACCGGTCTCCGTCCTGGCGGAATGGCCCGATAGTTCCTCGCCCGTTGTAACGCAACCGTTGGCGGATGGAACCATTCTTGTTCTGATTGACAACTCAGTCAATGGCGTGACAGTCTGACGCATCCGTTCCGAAAACGAGAGTTCCCATGACCGAGAGACTGGCCCCTCCCAGCCGCGACCTGACGAAATCCAACGCGCAATACCGGCGCGCGGTGCAGCGGCTGCCTTTGGGCGTGTCCTCGACCTTCCGCTACTGGGGTGACGACCGGACGATCTATGTCCACCACGGCAAGGGCGGGCGGACCTGGGACATCGACGGCAATGCCTATGTGGACTACCGGCTGGGATACGGCCCGGCGATCCTGGGTTATGCCGACGACCGGGTGGATGCCGCCGCGCGCCGGGGGATGGAGGTGGGCGGCGTCTTCGCGCTGTCGACCGAGAAGGAGCTGGTGGTCGCCGACCGCATTTCGAAGATGGTTCCGGCGGCGGAACTGGTGCGGTTTTCCAACTCCGGCACCGAGGCGGTGATGGCGGCCCTGCGGCTGGCCCGCGCCTACACGGGACGCGAGGAATACCTGCTGGTCGAGGGCGGCTACCACGGCCTTTTCGACGCGGCGATGTGGATGGCCGACATGGACCACTGGACCCCGGGCGGCAATGACGATCCCGAGGTGGTGCCCTATGGCAAGGGCATCCCGCCCACCGTGAAGAAGCTGGCGCATCTGGTGCCGATGAACGACCTGCAGCGGCTGGAGGACACGTTCAAGGCCCATGGCGAGCGTCTGGCGGCGATGCTGATCGAGCCGATCCAGGGCAATTGCTGCGGGATTTCCGCCCGCAGGGAATACGTCCAACTGGCCCGCGACCTGTGTGACCGCTACGGCGTGCTGCTGATCATCGACGAGGTGAAGACCGGCTTCCGCGTCGGCAAGGGCGGGATACAGGGCATCCTCGGCATCCGGCCCGACATCACCACCTTCGCCAAGGCGGTGGCGAACGGCTACCCGATCTCGCTGGTGGCGGGGCGCGAGGATGTGATGCGCACCTTCCGCTATGGCGGGGCGTCGCACGGCGGCACCTATACGGCGCATTCGGTGTCGCTGGCTGCCGCCGAGGAATGCCTGCGCATCCTTGACGAGACCCCGGCGCTGGATACCCTGGCGGGCTATGGCGAGCGGTTGAAGGCCGGTATCTCCGGCATCCTGAACGCGCGCGGGATCACCCACAGCTTCTCGGGCCATTCGTCGATGTTCGGCATCTTCTTCGCCGCCGAACCGCCGGACAATTACCGGGCCTGGAAGACCTCTGACTACAGCTTCTACGACCGGATGGCGCATTACCTGCACGATCTGGGGATCATCGTCGAACCGGACAGCCGTGAGCCCTGGTTCATGTGCGAGGCGCATGGGACCGAGGCCTCGTGCCTGACCGACACGCTGAAGGCGGTTGAGATGGCGGTGGACCTGACCTTGCAGGATCAGGCCGATGGCACGCTGGATGCCGCGGAATGACCCATGACGCGGTGATCGTCGGCGCGGGGCACAACGGGCTGGTGACGGCCTGCTACCTGGCGCGGGCCGGGATGAAGGTCTGCGTGGTCGAGAAGAACGACTGGATCGGCGGCGCCGCGGTCAGCCGCGAGTTGTTCCCGGGCTTCACCTATTCCAACTGCTCCTATGTCAGCAGCCTCTTCCGCCCCGAGATCATGCGCGATCTGGAACTGCCGAAGCACGGCTTGCAGATCCTGCCCTACGAGGGCGGCGCCGTCTTTCAGGAGGGCGGCGGCTATCTTGGCATGTATCGCGACCACGACGCCAACCGCCGCGAATTCGCCCGCCACTCGAAGCGGGATGCCGAGGCCTATGACCTCTATGCCCGCGACATCCTGCGCTTCTGCCGCTTCATCCGGCCGATGCTGATGCGTACGCCGCCGGACCCTTCCAGTTTCCGCCCCCGCGATCTGGCCGAGCTGATGTGGCTGGGCAAGCAGATGGGCGCGCTGTCCGAAGAGATGCGGGCGCGGATGGTGCAGTTCTGGACCATGTCCATCGCCGACTTCCTCGATGAATATTTCGAAAGCCCGGTGATCAAGGGCTATCTGGCGGTTTCCGCCATCATCGGCACCGCGTTCGGGCCGATGTCGCCGGGTTCGGCCTATGTGCTGCTGCATCACTACATGGGCGATGTGGACGGCAATGTCGGCGCCTGGGGCTTTGCGCGCGGCGGCATGGGGGCGATCACCCGGGCGCTGACCGCCAGCCTGAAGGCGGCGGGCGGCGAGGTCCGCACTGGCCATGGGGTCGAGAAGATCCTCGTGAAGGGCGGCCGCGCCGTGGGCGTGGTGCTGTCCAATGGCGACGAGGTGCGGGGCAAGCGCGTGATTTCCAACATGGACGTGAAGCGCACCTTCCTGAAACATGTCGATGAAGGCGACCTGCCCAGCGATTTCGTGCGCCGCGTGAAGGCGTTCAAGATCCGCGGTTCCTCGGGCAAGCTGAATATCGCGCTGGACAGCGCCCCGGTCTTCCCGGCCCTGCCCGAAGGCGCGCCGAACATCCGCGGCGACCTGCATTTCACCGATTCCATCGAGAAGATGGAGCGCGGCTATGACGACTGGAAGAACGGCCGGTTCAGCCGCGACCCGTTCCAGGACGTGATGATCCCGACGATGATCGACCCGACGATGACCCCGCCGGGCAAGCATTTCATGTCCTGCTTCGTCCAGTATGCGCCGCCGAAGATCGAAGGCCACGACTGGACCGATGCCGACCGCGATGCTTTCCGCGACACCTGCCTGAACCAGATCGAGGCCTACAGCCCCGGTTTCAAGGACCGTGTGCTGCATGTCGAGGTCCGCACCCCGCGCGAGTTGGAGGCCGAGGTGGGGCTGACCGAGGGCAACATCTTCCAGGGGGAACTTACCTTCGACCAGTTGCTCTTCAACCGGCCGGTGCCGGGATACGCGCAATACCGCAGCCCGATCAGGGATTTGTGGATGTGCGGATCGTCCACCCACCCCGGCGGCGGGGTGATGGGGGCGCCGGGCCGCAACGCGGCGGCGGAAGTGCTGCGCGATGCCGGGATCAAGGGAGGGATGCGCGATGCCTATGCCGTCCTCTGATGTTCTGGTCATCGGCGGCGGGGTCAACGGGCTGGCCTGTGCCGCCCGGCTGGCCGCGAAGGGCCGCAAGGTCACCTTGCTGGAAGCGGCGGAAACGGCCGGCGGCGGGGCAGGGGAGCGCGAGTTCTTCCCCGGCTACCGTGCCCCCGCGCTGGCCCATCTGACGCAGGGTCTGGATGCGCGGATGGTCGAGGGCATGGAACTGGACCGCCACGGTCTTGCGTTCCATCCGGCGCTGGCGACCACGGTTCTTTCGGGCGCGGCGGAGCCGCTGGTGGTGCGGGGCGGCAAGACCTCCGGTCCCGATGCGGCGGCCTGGGAGGCGCTGCACCGCAAGCTTTCCGGTTTTGCCCGCGTCCTGTCGCCCTTCCGGCAGATGCGCCCGGTGCGGCTGGCGGGGGAGAACCGGCTTCTCGGGCTGGCCCGGCATGGTCTGGGCATCCGTGCACTCGGCAAGGATGATTTCCGCGAACTGCTGCGGATGGTGCTGATCAACGTCCATGACGTGGCCGAGGACGAGTTGTCCGACGAGCGGCTGAAGGGCCTGCTGGCCTTCGACGCCGCGCTGGGCGCATGGCTGGGGCCGCGGTCGCCGAACTCGCTGATCCTCTATCTCGATCGGCTGGCGCGCGGGCCGGATCCCCTGTTGCCCAAGGGCGGCATGGGGGCCTTGGCGGCGGCCCTGGGCCGGGCGGCCGAGGCTTCGGGGGTGAGGCTGCGCACAGGCGCCACGGTGGAGCGTGTGCTGGTCGAGGGCGACCGGGCCGTCGGCGTCCGTCTTGCGGGCGGCGAGGAACTGCGGGCGGGACTGGTGGTCTCGGCCATGAACCCGCGCACCACCTTCCGGCGGCTGGTCGGCGCGGCGGCGCTGGATGCGGGCTTCTTCAAGGCGGTCGGCCATATCCGCTCGCGGGGCGCGGCGGCGAAACTGCACCTTGCCCTCAGCGGCACCCCCGATTTCCGCGGCGCTGACCCGAAATCCCGGATCGTCATAGCGCCCTCGTCCGAGGCGGTGGAACGCGCCTTCAATCCGGTGAAATACGGCGAGGTGCCGGAGGCCCCGGTGATGGAAGTCATTCTGCCCTCGGCGCATGAGGCCGGTCTGGCCCACGAGGGGCATCATGTCCTGTCGGCCATCGTGCAATATGCCCCCCATGCACCGAAGGCGGGGCTGGAGGCGGCGCGGGCGGAGATGCTGGAAAACACGCTGAACGTGCTGGAGGCACAGTCCCCCGGCCTGCGCGGCCTGATTGCCCATGCCGAACTCCTGATGCCGCAGGACATCGAGGCGCGCTTCGGCATGGTCGGCGGCAACTGGCACCATGGCGAACTGGCGGTGGAGCAGATGCTGTTCAACCGCCCGGCCTTCGCCGCCGCGCAATATGCCACGCCGCTTCCCGGCCTGTGGCTGGCCGGCGCGGGCAGCCATCCGGGCGGTGGCATCAATGGGGCTGCGGGCTGGAACGCGGCCGAAGCCATACTGGAGGCGAAGGCATGACCGCGCTGACGCATTTCCGCACGCCGCTGCTGCAGACGCCGTTCCATCCGCGCACCCAAGCGGCCAACACGCTGAACCGCTGGGGGCCTTGGGGCGGCTACATGACCGCGCTGTGCTTCGGCGACGTGGACATGGAATATACGGCGATCCGCAACGCCGCCTCGGTCTACGACCTGTGCCCGATGGTGAAATACCGCATCACCGGGCGCGATGCGGCGGCCTACCTGAACCGGCTGACTCTGCGCGATGCCGCGAAGCTGCCGGTGGGGGCGGTGCATTACACCGGCTGGACGGATGACGGCGGCAAGCTGATGGACGACGGCACGCTGTTCCGCCATGGCCCGGAGGACTATCTGATCTGCTGCCAGGAGCGGCATCTGCCGTGGTTCCTGACCTCCGCCGAAGGGTTCGAGGTGGAGGTGGCGGAGGTCACCGAAGAGATCGCCGCGCTTTCCCTGCAAGGCCCCTGTTCGGCCACGGTGCTTGAGGCGGCGGGCTTCGACGTGCAGGCCCTGAAACCCTTCCGCATGGCGCGCTTCCCCTTCGGCGGGGCCGAGATCACCATCTCGCGCACCGGTTTCACCGGCGATCTGGGCTACGAACTCTGGCTGGCCCCCGATCAAGCGTTGCCGTTCTGGGATCACCTGATGGCGTCGGGTGCGCCCTGGGGCATCCGCCCCATCGGCAGCGACGCCCTGAACCTTGCGCGGATCGAGGCGGGGTTCATCATCACCAACATGGACTTCATCCCCGCCCATCAGGCCCTGCGCGAGGATCGCCCCCGCAGCCCGCTGGAACTGGGGCTGGGCTGGATGATCGACTGGGACAAGGGCCACTTCACCGGCCGCCGGGCGCTTCTGGACGAGAAGGAACGCGGGCCGGACTGGGTGCTGGTGGGGCTGGACATCCCGGGCAATGTCAGCGCCGAGGGCTCGATCCTCTACTACGACAAGCGGGTGGAGGCCGGGATGATCACCGCCGCCGCATGGTCTCCGGCGCTGAAGGCCAATGTCGCCATCGCGCAGGTCAGGGCGCGCTACGCGAAAGGTGATGACCTCTGGGTCGAAATCTATGCCCTGCGAGAGCTGCAATATGCCAAACTGATGCTGCCGGTGACGGTGGCGGAGCGGCCCTTCTTCAATCCGCCCCGCAAGCGCGCCACCCCGCCGGGGAGGGTGTAGCGATGACCGAAGCTCTGCCGTGGGACGCCGGGACCCGGAATTCGCGCGAATTCCGGGACACGCTTTCCGCGCGGAAATCGCCCAGGGGGAGGGCGTGATGGACGACCACCGTCATCCGCTTTCGCCCCGGCTGGACCATTGCCCCGAAGGGCTGCCCCGCGCGGCCTATCTGGACCCGGACTGGTATGCGCGCGAGATGGAGACGATCTTCGCCCGGCAATGGGTGATGGCCGGGCGCCTGTCCGCCTTCGCCCCCGGCACGATGCGGCGGGCGACGGTCGGCACCGCCCCGGTGATTGTGGCCCGGGCTGCCGATGGCGGGGTCTCCGCCTGGCACAACACCTGCCCGCACAGGGGATCGGAGCTTTGCCGGGACGAGGAGGAGCCGCTTGGCAAGCTGATCCGCTGCCCCTATCATGCCTGGTCCTTCGCCGCGGCCGACGGGCGGCTGGTCTCTACCGCCCATGCCGTGCCGACGACGGATTTCGACCGGGCGGCGCATGGGCTGCGGCCGGTGTCGCATCGGGTCTGGAACGGCTTTCTGTTCCTGAACCTCTCCGCCGACCCGGGCGGGATCGACTCTGATGTCGGGCTGCACTCCCTGGACAACTGGCCCATGGACGGGCTGGTCACCGGCCACCGCTGGGAGGTGGAGATCGCCTGCAACTGGAAGGCCTTCTGGGAGAATTACTCCGAATGCCTGCATTGCCCGGGCATCCACCCCGAACTGTGCGACATGGTGCCGATCTACAGCCGCGGCATCATGGGCGCCTCCGAGGCGGTCGGCTGGACGCCCGGCCAGCAGGCGGACCGCAACCTGAAGCCCGGCGCCGAAAGCTGGACCCTGGACGGCGCCCCCTGCGGTCCGGTCTTCCCCGGCCTGACCGGGGCCGAGCGCGAGGCGGGCTTCAGTTTCGTCACCCTCTGGCCCTCGGCCTATATCGTGGCGCATGTCGACCATGTCCGCTCTGTCCGGCTGGTGCCGGAGGGGCCGGAGAAGACCCGGCTGGTCGCCGAATGGCATTTCCCGGCCGAAACGCTGGCGCAGCCGGGCTTCGATGTCGCCCAGGTCGCCGCCTTCGCCAGGATCGTGATGGAACAGGACGGGGCGGCGTCCGAGACGAACCACCGCGGCATCCGCTCGCCCGCCTTCAAGGCCGCGCGGCTGATGCCCGAGGAATATTACATCCACCGTTTCCACCAGTGGGTTCTCGACCGGATGGAGGGGAAAGCATGACCGAACTGCCGATGAAATCGCTGGCCATCCCGAACGACTGGGACCGCTCCGGCCTGCCGGCATGGACCTACCATAGCCAGGCCCTGTTCGATCTGGAACGCGACAACGTCTTCCTGAACCACTGGCAGGTGGCGGGCCATGTCAACGACATCCCCGCCCCCGGCGACTGGCTGGCCTTCGACATCTTCGGCGAACGCGCCGTGGTGATGCGCGGGCAGGATGGCGAGGTGCGGGCCTTCCACAACCTCTGCCGCCACCGCGGCGCGCGGGTGGTGGACGGCGAGCAGGGCCATTGCCGCGGTGCGGTGATCTGCCCCTTCCACGGCTGGGTCTACAATCTGGACGGCACCCTGCGCGGCGCGGCGCAGCCCACCACCTTCGGCACGCTGGACAAGGCGCAATTCGGGCTGAAGCCGATCGAGATGGAACTGTTCCACGGCTTCATCTTCCTGCGCTTCCACCCCGGCCCGCAGGCCGCGGTGGCGCAGCTTCTGTCGCCCTATGCCGCCGATTTCGCCGCCTATGAGGCGCATACCCTGCTGCCTGCCGATCAGGCGAAATGGCACACCGAACTGCCGGTCAACTGGAAGTCGGTGCGCGACGTGGACAACGAGGGCTATCATGTCGCGCTGGCCCATCCGGCCTTGCAGGAACTGTATGGCCGCGACTACCGCGACATCTACCTGCCCGAGGGGCTGCATGTCTCCTTCGGCTTCTTCGGCGACAAGCCGGGGCGGCGCTGGTCGGTAAGGAACTACGTGAAACACGCGCCGGACCAGCCGCGCCTGCCCGGCCACCTTCGTAAAAGCTGGAGCTATTACGGGTTGTTCCCCAACACCGTCTTTTCCTTCACGCCCGAGGGGGCGCAGTTCTACCACGACCTGCCGCGCGGGCCGGGCCGCACCCATCTGACCGGCCGCACCTACCGTTTCCCGAATGAAACCCGCCAGCAGCGTCTTGCCCGCTACCTTGCCGCAAGGATCGACCGCGACACCTCGGCCGAGGACCAGCAACTGACGATCTGGTCGAACGAATCGATGAAGAGCCAGGCCTTCGACGGTTTCCACCTGTCGGATATGGAATACGGGTTGCGCCGCCATCACGACCGGCTGCGACTGCTGGTTCCGGTGATGACGCGGACCGAGGCCCCGGCCGAGACGGAAATGGCTGCCCTGAACAAGGAAATGCTTGGCAGGGGCTGAGTTCGGGTTAAGGTTTTGATCAAAGAAAGGCCACGCAGATGGCCATCCCCAGCAGAGGAGAAGACCCATGAAACTGACACGTCGCTCCACTCTTGCCGCCCTGACGGGCGGTTTGGCGATGCCCTATGTGCGTCCCTCCTGGGCGCAGGCGGGCACGGTGAATGTCTACAACTGGTCGGACTATATTGGCGAGACGACCCTTGCCGATTTCGAGGCCGAGACCGGGATCGGCGTGGTCTACGACCTTTACTCCAGCGCCGAAGAGGCGCAGGCCAAGCTGTTCGCGGGATCGACCGGCTATGACGTGGTGCTGCATTCGGGCATGTCGATGGGCCGCTTCATCGAGGCGGGGGTGTTCCAGAAGCTGGATCATTCCAAGCTGCCGGGCATCGTGAACCTCGATCAGGACCTGCTGAAGATCGCGGGCGGCTTCGATCCCGGCATGGAATACGGCGTGCCCTATATGTGGGGTTCGGTCGGGATGACCTACAATCTGGACATGGTGAAGGAACGCCTGGGCGAGGACGTGGACCTTGAGGACCTGGGCATCCTGCTGAACCCGGAGACGGCGGCGAAGCTGGCGGATTGCGGCATCTCGGTCCTCGACAGCCCGACCGACTTCGGCTTCATGGTGATGAAATATCTCGGGATAGATACCGACACCGCGGGCGAGGCCGAATATGCGAGGCTGGCCGAGGCGGTGGCGCCGATCCGCCAATACATCTCTACCTTCGACAATGCCAACTACCTGACCACATTGCCCAACCAGGAGCTGTGCGTGGCCAATACCTGGTCGGGCGACTACGGCGTGGCCAAGGCCCGTGCGGCCGAGGCGGGGATCGACGTGGATCTTGCCTATTTCGTGCCGAAGACCGGCGCGCCCAGCTGGTTCGACTTCTGGGTGATGCCCAAGGACGCGCCGAACGTGGACAACGGGCATGCGTTCATCGACTATCTCTTGCGGCCCGAGGTGATCGCGGCCTGCTCCGACTACACCGGCTATGCCAACGTCAACAAGGAAGCGACCCCGCTGGTCGATCCCGAAATCAGCTCGGACCCGGCGGTCTACCCGGATGAGGAAACGCTGAGCCGGATGTATACGCCCCAGCCGCAGACCGATGCGCAGGAAGAGGCGATGACCCGGATCTGGACCAAGATCAAGACGGGCGGCTGAACGGATGTCCGCGCCCGAGGTCGAGCCCTTCCTGAAGATCGAAGGGGTCTCGAAGTCGTTTGGCACCTTCCAGGCGGTCCGCGACGTGTCGCTGACCGTCGGCAAGGGCGAGATCTTCGCGCTTCTGGGCGGGTCGGGCTGCGGCAAGACCACGCTTCTGCGGATGCTGGCGGGGTTCGAGGAACCGACCTCGGGCCGCATTTTCCTGGACGGGCGCGACATGGCGGGGGTGCCGCCGTGGAACCGGCCCGTCCACATGATGTTCCAGTCCTACGCGCTTTTCCCGCATATGACGGTGGCGAAGAACGTGGCCTACGGACTGAAGCACGAGAAGATGAGCCGGGCCGAGCGTGACGCCCGCGTGGCCGAGATGCTGGATCTGGTGCAGTTGACGCAGTTCGCGGCGCGGAAGCCGCACCAGATTTCCGGCGGCCAGCGGCAGCGGGTGGCGCTGGCCCGGGCGCTGGCGCGGCAGCCGAAGCTGCTGTTGCTGGACGAACCGCTGGCGGCTTTGGACAAGAAGCTGCGCGAACACACCCAGTTCGAGCTGATGTCGATCCAGCAGCGCACCGGCGTGACCTTCATCGTGGTGACCCATGATCAGGAAGAGGCGATGACGCTGGCCGACCGCATCGCCGTCATGGACAGGGGAGAAGTGAAACAGATCGGCAGCCCGACCGAGATCTACGAATTCCCCAACAGCCGCTTCGTCGCCAGCTTCATCGGCTCCATCACCTCTTTCGAGGCGCGGGTGGCGGGGCGCGAGGGCGGGTTGCTGGCGGTGGACGTGCCGGCGCTCGGCGGCCGCATCATGGCGCGCGAGGTGCCCGGGCTGGTGGAAGGGCAGGAGGCGACGCTGGCCATCCGGCCGGAGAAGCTTCTGCTGTCCAAGGAAAAACCGGCCGGCCCCAATGCCGTGGAGGGCATGGTCAAGGATCTGGCCTATTTCGGCAAGGACAGCCTCTACCGCATCAGCCTGCCCTCCGGCGCGCTGGTGCAGGCCCATGCGGTGAACGCAAGGCGCGGGGACGAGGCGACCCGGATCGCCGACTGGGACGACCGCATCTGGCTGAGCTTCGACCCGGGCTCGGCCATCGTGCTGGCGGAATAGGAGGACGCCATGGCCGCTCCTTCGCGCCTCTCCCGCTGGTTCGACCGCAAGGGCTGGTCCGACATCATCATCGGCGCGCCCTATCTGTGGCTGCTGGTGCTGTTCCTGGTGCCCTTCCTGATCGTGGTGGCGATGAGCGTCGCCACCAAGACCTCGACCGCGCCGCCGATCAGTTGGGGCGGCGACGTGCCGCTGGTCAACTGGGAGGCCTATAGCCGCGTCCTGGGCGACGGGCTTTACCTGCGCGCCTTCCTGACCTCGGTGATGAATGCCGCGGTGGCGATGGTGCTGTGCCTGCTGATCGGCTATCCGATGGCGCTTGGTCTGGTGCGGGTGGCGCCCGCATGGCGGAGCATCCTGCTGATGCTGGTGATCCTGCCGTTCTGGACCTCGTTCCTGCTGCGCGTCTACGCCTGGATGGGGCTGATGGGCCGCAACAGCTGGTTCAACGGGATGCTGACCGACGCCTGGAACTTCCTTGTCCCGGTGGATTGGGCGGTAAGGTCGATCCCGATGATGAACACCAATTTCGCCGTCGTGCTGGTGATGGTCTACACCTACCTGCCCTTCATGATCCTGCCGCTTTTCGCCAGCCTCGAACGGCTGGACCCGACGCTGGACGAGGCGGCGATGGACCTTGGGTCCAGGCCCGCGCGCGTCTTCTGGGACGTGACCCTGCCGCAAAGCGTACCGGGGATCATCGCGGGCGGGATGCTGGTCTTCATCCCGGCGGCGGGGGAGCTGGTCATTCCGACGCTGGTCGGCAATGCGTCTTCCCCGATGATCGGCCGGGTGATCTCGGACGAGTTCTCACAGGCGCGCGACTGGCCGATGGCCTCGGCCGTGGCGGTCGTGCTTCTGTTGCTGATGGTCGTGCCGACCATGCTCTACAGCCATTTCCAGGCCAAGGCGGAGGGGTCGAAATGAAACGCCGCCCGGTCTTCCTGATCAGCATGCTGGCCTTCGGCTTCGCCTTTTTCTACATCCCGATCCTGTCGATGATCGTCTATTCGTTCAACGAAAGCCGGCTGGCCACGGTCTGGGGCGGGTTCTCGACCAAGTGGTATGTCTCGCTGTTCTCCAACAAGCAGGTGCTGGCCGCGCTGGTGCTGTCCCTGAAGATCGCCTTCATCTCGGCCTCCATCGCCACCATCCTCGGCACCATGGCCGGGATCGCGCTGGCGCGGTTCCAGAAGTTCCGCGGAAGGGTGCTGTTCTCGGGCCTTGTCACGGCACCGCTGATCATGCCCGAGGTGATCACCGGCATCTCCAGCCTGATGTTCTTCATCATGATGGCGGAATGGGTGGGCTGGCCCGCGCAGCGTGGTTTCACCACCGTCACGCTGGCGCATATCACCTTTTCCATGGTCTTCGTCACCACCGTCGTGCAGGCAAGGATGATACAGGCCGACCGCGCCATCGAAGAGGCGGCGATGGACCTCGGCTCCCGCCCCTGGCAGGTGCTGTTCGATGTGACGCTGCCGGTGATCTTTCCGGCGATCCTGTCGGGCTGGCTGCTGGCCTTCACTATCTCGCTTGACGATGTGGTCATCACCTCCTTCACCACCGGGCCGGGGGCGACGACCTTGCCCTTGCTGATCTGGTCGAAGGTCAAGCTTGGGGTGACGCCGGACGTGAACGCGCTGGCGACGCTGATGGTGCTGGTGGTCGGCGCCGGGGTGCTGATCGCGGGCATCGTGATGAACCGGGCTGCCGCAAGGGCCAGCGCCGATGCAAGGCTGGCCTACCGGGCCAACGAATGAGCGGGCTTCTGGGGGTTCCGCTTGGCGCGCAGGGTTCAGGCCGGGCGCGCTATGGAAGGGCGATGCGGCTTTGGGCCGAGGGGGCGTTGTCTCCGGCGCAGCTTGAGGCCTATCGCGTGGCCGCCGCCGACGATCATCGCCCGCCGCGGCAGGTGCTTGAGGATCGCCACCTGCCCGTCCCCGTCGATGCCGCCCCTTCGCCCGAAGCGCTGGTCCGCGCGCTGGTGGATGAGGCCGACCGCTATCTTGCCGGTCTGTCCGGGCCGGGGGTGGTGGAAGTGAGGACCCTGCTGGCCCGCTGGCGCGAAGGGCCGGTGACGCTGCCGGCGGCGGTGCCGAATGGCGTGGTCGAGGCGCATCTCGCCCCGGCGCTGGACGCTCTGGCGGCGGACCAGCCCGCCCTGGCCGGAGCCATCGCCGCCGCGGCACCCTTCCTGCGCTGGACCGCCTTCGAGGGCTATCCGCCGGATCAGATCGGCGAGACCTTCCTGCATGGCCATGCCTTCTGTTCCATCGTCGGCGAGGGGGCGGCGATCCCGGCGCAGGATTTCGACCTCGGCCTGTTCCTGATCGCGCCGCATGTCCTTTACCGCGACCACGCCCATGCCGCGCCCGAGCTTTACGCGCCGCTGACCGGCCCGCATGGCTGGCGCTTCGGCGGGGGGCGCCCTCTGGTGGTGAAGCCCGCGCATCTGCCGGTGTGGAATCCGGCCCATCAGCCGCATCTGACCAAGGTGGGCCCGGTGCCTTTCCTGGGTCTTTTCGGCTGGACAAGGGACATCTGGGATCCCGCGCATGTCATCCCCGCCACCGACTGGCCCGAACTGGAGGCTTTGCGCCTTGGCTGACCTTCTGATCCGCAACGCCCGCATCCGCACCATGGATCCGGCCACCCCCTGGGCCGAATGGCTTCTGGTGCGCGAGGGCAAGGTGGCGGCCGTGGGGCAGGGGGAGCCTCCTGCGGCATCCGAGGTGATAGATGCGGGCGGCAGGCTGGTGCTGCCGGGCTTTCAGGATGCGCATGTGCATCTGCTGTCGGGCGGGCTGGACATCGCAACGGCGGCCTGGCTCTACGATGCCACGGACGAGGCGCAGCTTCTGGCCATCCTTTCCGCCCATGCCTCGGCCCGGCCGGGCCTGCCGGTGGTCATCGGCTCGGGCTGGCAGCCGGGGTTCTTCGGCGACGATAACCTGACCGCGGCGCTTCTGGACCGGGCGGTGCCGGACCGGCCCGCGGTGGTCTATGACAGCAGCTTCCACAACGCCTGCCTGAACTCTCGCGCGCTGGAGCTTGCCGGGATCGGCAATGACACGCCCGACCCGCCGAACGGCCATATCCTCCGTGACGGGCAGGGCCGCGCCACCGGGATGCTGCATGAGGAGGCGATCCCATGGGCCGTCGCCCGCCTGCCGCAACTGACAGATGAGCATTGGTATCAGGGCCTGCTGGCCGGGCAGGCCCATGCCAATGCCCATGGCATCACCGGCGTGCTCGACCCCCGCGTGACGGAGCAGGAGGCGCAGATCTATGCGCGCGGGCTTGCGGCGGATGAACTGACCCTGCACGTCTGCGGCGCGGCGCTGGTGACCGAGGCGGATACGCCGGAAACCGCCGTCGCCCGGCTTTCCGCGATGCGCGCCGCCCATCCCGGACCGGGCTTCCACGTCCATTCCGCCAAATTCTTCATGGATGGCGTGTTCGAGAACCGCACCGCCGCCTGCCTTGCCGATTACGCCGATCAGCCGGGCAACGCGCCCTGCATGTTCGGGGCCGGGCAGACCCGCGCGCTTTTCACCGCGCTGGACGCCGCCCGCTTCGCCATCCATGTCCATGTCATCGGCGATGCCGCCGCCCGCCGCGCCATCGAGGGGCTGGAGGCCGCGCTTGCCGCCAACGCCCCCTGGCCCGCACAGCACCAGTTGACCCATCTGCAACTGATGGACCCCGGCGATCATGTCCGGCTTGCGAAGGTGGCGACGGCGAACATCCAGCCGCTCTGGGCTCGGCTGGATCCGCAGATCCCCGACATCGCGCTGGACATGATCGGCCCTGCGCGACACGCCGATACCTATGCCTTCCGCAAGATGCTGGACGCCGGGGCGGACTGGTGCCTCTCCTCGGACTGGCCGGTCTCCACCCTGAACCCGTTCGAGATCATCGAGACCGCCGTCACCCGGCAGGCCCGCCGCGCGGACGGCCCGAAAGAGCCGTTCCTGCCCGGCCAGCGGCTGACGGTGGAAGAGGCGGTGATGGGCTACACCACCCATGCCGCGCGGGCCTGCTGGAGGGCGGGGACGACCGGGCAACTGCGGCCCGGCTTTTCGGCGGACCTGATCGTGCTGGACCGGGATGTCTTCGCCTGCGCGCCGGATGAAATCTCGGACACCAAGGTCCTGCTGACGCTGTTCCGCGGCCGGGTGGTGCATCGGGAAGGCGCGGTCTGAGCCTGCGGCAAAGGATCACATGCCGAAAGGTGCATGTGTTGATCCGTGTCAAGGCCGGCCGCCCGGCCGTGCGGCATCGGGGGACCGGACGCGCCGCATACGGGAGATCGCAATGACCCGCCTGATGATGACCCTGTTCTCGATGATCGCCACCAGCCTGATGGGGGTGTTCGTGGTGGCCGCGCTGACCATGGGCTATGTCGCCGCGCAACCGATCCTGATCGCCGCGGCCTTGGGATTCGTTCTGGCCATCCCGGTCAGTTGGCTGGTGGCAAAGCAGATCGCGGGCTAGGCCGGGCCTCGTCGCCGCTCCTCGCGATGACGGCCGAAGGCGAAGGAGGAGCCGTCTTACACCTCCAGGAACACCCGCACGGTTTCCTCGAATTCCCGCGGCTTGTCGGCGTGCAGCCAGTGGCCCGCGCCGGGCAGCTTGGCGAAGCGGGCCTTGGGGAAAAGCGCGCGGATCGTGTCGCGGTGCTCGGGCAGGACGTAGCGGCTTTCGCTGCCGGTCAGGAACAGCGCCGGATGGTCGAAGCGGCCCTGCGTGCCCGGCCAGCCGACGATCTTCGCCATCTCGGCCTCAAGCACCGGCAGGTTCAGCCGCCAGCGCGGGCCTCCCTCGGCCTTCAGGTCCAGCGATTGCAGGAAGAAGGCCCGCAGGCCCGGATCCTCGACCGTCGCGGCAAGCCTGCGGTCGGCCTCGCCCCGCGTGGCAACGCCGGTCAGGTCCAGCGCCATCATCGCGCGGGCGTGGTGGCTTTGGTCATGGGCGTAGGGAACCGGGGCGATGTCGGCCACCACCAGCCGCCGGATCGGGGCCGTGCCTGCCAGCGCCAGCTGCATCGCCGCCTTGCCGCCCATCGAATGGCCCAGCAGGTCGGCCTCGCTGCCGAGAGAGGCAATCACCCCGGCCAGATCCTCGGCCATCTCCGGGTAGGATTGTGTCGGAAACCGCGGGCTTTCCCCATGGTTGCGCATGTCCACCGCCACCACATCGCGCCGGTCGGCCAGCCGCCGCGCGATCACCCCCCAGTTCCGGCCCGTGCCGTAAAGCCCATGCGCGATGACAAGGGGCGGTGCGGTGGCGGCCTCGGTGGCGGGATGGCGGATCGTGGCAAGCATGCCTGCTTGCATAGCGAAACGCGGCCCCCGCTGCCAGAGCGGTTGCATCGCGGGCCCCGTTGCGTAAATTCCCGGCAACAGGAGAGTGGCGCATGAGTGCGGTGACGATCATCCAGATGGCCGACAGGGTCTCGGCGCTCATGGAAGAGCGGCTGTCGGTTCGTGGCCGCACGCTGGGCGACAAGGTGCGCAAGGCCGGGCGCCGGCTGCCGCGCAAGGTGCGCGAGGCGGCAAGCTATCTGGCCAAGGCGGCCGAGATGGCGCAGAATCCGAAGCTGCTGGTCCGGGTGGATGAATCCGACGTGGCCGCGGCCTATGACATCTGCCTGCGCCATCTGGGCGGGGTGAACCGGGGTGAGCGGCGGAAGTCGGCGGTGCTGAGCGCCGCCGCCTCGGCGGCCTTCGGTATCCTTGTGGTGATGCTTCTGGTGATCGGCGTGGTCTACTGGCGCGGGTTGATCTGAACCGGACGGCCCTTCGGATACAGCGCCGAGCGGCTGACCAGCGTGACGGTCACGAAAGCCACGTAAAGCAGCAGATACCACGACCCCAGCTTGGCGAAGCTGACCATGCGGTCCGGCGTCTGCCCGGAGTAGAGCCATGTCCCGGTCAGCGTCCCCACGTTCTCGGCCAGCCAGAGGGCGAAGCTGGACAGGAAGGCGGCCAGCGGCAGCGGCATCCACCAGTCATGGTCGTGGATGCGGAACCAGATGCGGGTGCGGCCGAAGACCAGCAGCGTGGCGGCGAACAGCAGCCACCGGATATCCGGCAGGAAGTGGTGGGCGAAGAAGTTGACGTAGATCGCCGCCGCCAGCAGCACCGTCATCCAGAACGGCGGATAGGGGGCGAAGCGCATGTCGAAGATGCGGATGACGCGGGCCATGTAGCTGCCGACGCTGGCATACATGAAGCCGGAAAACAGCGGCACGCCCATCAGCTTGAAGATCCCGGGTTCCGGGTAGGCCCATGACCCGGCGGAGACCTTGAACCATTCCATCGCCGTGCCGGTCAGGTGGAACAGCAGGATGACGCGGGCTTCCTCCCATGTCTCCAGTTTCTTCCACAGGAACAGCGCCTGCGTGGCGATGGCGAAAAGGAACAGCGCATCGTAGCGCTGGACCGGCCAACCGGCTTGCCAGACCAGTTTGGTACCGATGATCGCCGCCAGCAGCAGACCGCCGAAGAGGCAGGCCCATCCCTGTTTCAGGACGAACATCACCAGTTCCGCCACCGCATAGGGCAGGCGGGCCCGCGCCCAATCCCCCATCCGGCGTTCGAGGCTGCGGGTTTCGGGGCGTTGCGTCATTGGACGGGATGTCCCAAATGGAAAAGGGCGCGCCATGATCGCGCGCCCTTCGCCGGTGTCAACGTAGGGAAATCACAAGGTCGGGTAGAGCGGGAACTTCGCGCAAAGCGCCTCGACCTCGGCTTTCACCTTGGCCTCGACTGCGCCGTTACCCTCTTCGCCATTCGCCGCCAGCCCGTCGACCACTTCGACGATCCAGCGGGCGATCTGGCGGAACTCGGCTTCCTTGAAGCCGCGGGTGGTGCCCGCCGGGGTGCCGAGGCGGATGCCGCTGGTGACGAAGGGCTTCTCCGGGTCGAAGGGCACGCCGTTCTTGTTGCAGGTCAGATGGGCGCGGCCAAGGGCGGCCTCGGTCGCCTTGCCGGTCACCTTCTTCGGCCGCAGGTCGGCCAGGCAGAGGTGGTTGTCGGTGCCGCCCGACACGATGTCGATGCCGCCCTTCATCAGCTCGTCCGCCAGCGCCGCCGCATTGGCCTTGACCTGCGCGGCGTAGTCCTTGAACTCCGGCCGCAGCGCCTCGCCGAAGGCGACGGCCTTGGCAGCGATCACATGCATCAGCGGGCCGCCCTGCAGGCCGGGGAAGACGGCCGAGTTGATCTTCTTGGCGATATCTTCGTCGTTGCACAGGATCATCCCGCCGCGCGGGCCGCGCAGCGATTTATGCGTGGTGGTGGTCACGACATGGGCGTGCGGCAGGGGCGAGGCATGGACGCCGCCCGCCACGAGGCCCGCGATATGCGCCATGTCCACATGCAGATACGCGCCGATCTCGTCGGCGATGGCGCGGAACGCCGCCCAGTCCCATTCGCGGCTATAGGCGGTGCCGCCGGCAAGGATCAGCTTCGGCCGATGCTCCAGCGCCTTCGTGCGGACCTCTTCCATGTCCAGCCGCTGGTCCTGCTGGCGCACGCCGTAGGAGACCACGTTGAACCACTTGCCCGACATGTTCACCGGCGAGCCGTGGGTCAGGTGGCCACCCGAGTTCAGGTCGAGGCCCATGAAGGTGTCGCCCGGCTTCAGAAGCGCCAGGAACACCGCCTGGTTCATCTGGCTGCCCGAGTTGGGCTGGACGTTGGCGAAGTTGCAGTTGAACAGTTGCTTCGCGCGTTCGATCGCCAGCGTCTCGGCGATATCGACATACTGGCAGCCGCCATAGTAGCGCTTGCCCGGATAACCTTCGGCGTATTTGTTGGTCAGGACCGACCCCTGTGCCTCCATCACGGCGAGGCTGACGATGTTCTCGCTGGCGATCAGCTCGATCTCGTGGCGCTGGCGGCCAAGCTCGGACCGGATGGCGCCGTAGAGGTCGGGGTCGCGGGAGGCAAGGGTTTCGGTGAAGAAGCCGGTGTCGCGGGCGGTCATGGGCAAATCCTTCGCGGCCTGAAAGGGTGACGCGGCTATTTAGGACATGGGTTCCGTCTGGGAAAGGGTGGAAAACGACAGGATTCGCTGCGGGGGCGAAACCTTTTCGCCACGGAGCCGGGTGAATGCGGGGGGTTGAGTTTGCCGGGGCCAGCGGCCAAGGTCGCCGCATGGGGGGCAAGATGCGCCAGAGGATCAGATTCACCGCCAGCCGCGCCCCTGCCGCGGTGGAGGCGTTGGCGCGGCTGACGGCGCGGTATGGGCAGGCCGAGGGACGGCGGGCGGATGTGATCGTGGCGCTGGGCGGCGACGGGTTCATGCTGCAGACGCTGCATTCGCAATCGGCGCGCGACCTGCCGGTCTATGGCATGAACTGCGGCACCATCGGCTTCCTGATGAACGGGTTCTCGGAGGAAGGGCTGGTCGAGCGGCTGGCGGCGGCGGAAGAGACCGCGATCAACCCCCTGTCGATGCGGGCCGAGAATGCCCGCGGCAAGGTCACCGAGGCGCTGGCGATCAACGAGGTCTCGCTGCTGCGGCAGGGTCCGCAGGCGGCGAAGCTGCGGGTGCTGATCGACGGGCGCGAGCGGCTGGCGGAGCTGTCCTGCGACGGCGCGCTGGTCGCAACTCCTGCGGGATCAACGGCTTACAACTATTCGGCGCATGGGCCGATCCTGCCCATCGGCGCGGATGTGCTGGCGCTGACGGCAATGGCCGCATTCCGCCCGCGGCGCTGGCGGGGCGCGGTATTGCCCAAGGCGGCGCATGTCCGGTTCGAGGTGCTGGAGGCGGAAAAGCGGCCCGTCATGGCGGATGCCGACAGCCGGTCCTCGGTGCGCGACGTGCTGTCGGTGGAGGTCGCCTCGGTGGCCGGGATCACCCACCGGCTGCTGTTCGACCCCGGCCACGGGCTGGAGGAACGGCTGATCGGAGAGCAATTCATCTGAACGGGTGCGGGGGCGGGCAAGCCCCTGAAAATGGCGGGAAATTCCGGTCTGGAAATGGTCTGGAATCCGTCTGGCAAACGTATGGCATTCTGTCTGGCGGAATGGGTGCTCGGGACACTCCGGCCGGGAACGCGGCACCCGCAGCGCATGGCGAAGGCGGGGGCCTTTGCCCGAGCCTTCGCGGCCTACCCCCGCTTCACCCCCCATGCCTCAAGCTTGCGGTAGAGGGTCGAGGGCGACACGTCCAGTTCGCGCGCGGCCAGCGGGACCGAGCCGCCGTTGCGGGCGATGGCGGCTTCGATGGCCTGCCGCTCGATCTGCGCCAGCGTCCGGCCGGGGGCGGGGGCGGGCGGGGCGGCGGGGTCCGCCGGCAGGGTTTCGGTGGCAAGGCCGGCGGGCAGCATGGCGGGCGTGACCAGCCCGCCGTCGTTCAGCACCACCACGTTGCGGATGACGTTCAGCAACTGCCGCACATTGCCCGGCCAGGGATGCGCCTGAAGGAAGGCCCGCGTCTCGGGGGAGAGGCCGGTGAAATCCTTGTCCTCCTCGGCGGAGAACCGGGCCAGCGCGGCCTCGGCGATCTCGACCACGTCGCTGCCGCGGTCGCGCAGGGGCGGCATGTGGACCGGCACGACGTAAAGCCGGTAGTAGAGGTCTTCGCGGAACAACCCGCGGCGCACCTGGTCCAGCGGCTCGCGGTTGGTGGCGCAGATGATCCGCACATCCACCCGGCGCGGCCGCGTCGCGCCCACCGGCTGGATGGTCGAGGTCTGCAGGAAGCGCAGCAGCTTGGTCTGCAGGGGCAGCGCCATCTCGCAGATCTCGTCGAGGAAGAGCGTGCCGCCGTCCGCCGCCGCCGCCGCGCCGGGCTTGTCGGAGATCGCGCCGGTGAAACTGCCCTTCATATGGCCGAAGACCTCGGATTCCAGCAGGTCCGGCGGGATCGCGCCGCAGTTCAGCGCGATGAACGGCCCGCTGGCCCGGGCCGAGCGGGAATGGACCGCCAGCGCCGCCAGTTCCTTGCCGGTGCCGCTTTCGCCGGTGATGAAGACGGTGGCCATCGACCGCGCCGCCTGGCCGACGATGCGGTGGATATGCTCCATCGCGCCGGAGGATCCGATGAAGACCGAGCGGTCGGACAGATGCGGGTCGGCCTTGCGGCGGCCCGGGCCGTCGCGGCGGCCGCCGCGCGCCATCTCGTCGCTGGCGGCCTTTACGGCAGAGAGCAGGCGCTCCTCTCCGAAGGGCTTGACCAGCACGTCATGGGCGCCCGCGCGCATCGCCTGCACCGCGCGGGGGACGGTGCCGTTGGCGGTCATCGCCAGGACGAAGGTGTCCGGCGTCTCGGCAAGGATCATGCCCATCAGGTCCATGCCGTCGCGGTCGGGCAGGGAAAGGTCGAGAAGGACGATGCCCGGCTTGTGGCGGCGGAAGGCGGCGATGCCCTCGGCGGCATTGGCGGCAAGGGCCACCGGATGGCCCGCCGCCGCCAGCACGGAACGGCACTGGGCCTGAAGCTGGGGCGAGGGTTCCACCACCAGGATGGGTGCGGGAGCCGGGGAGCGGGGGCCTTGCGTCATCGGCCCCCCGCAGGTGCCCCTGGCAAGGGCAGCCCGCCCTTTCGCATCCGTTCCTGATCCTGCGCCGTCATCTGGTCCCTTCCGCGCCCCCGCGGCCAAGGTGCCACGGGCGGAAGGGGCAGTCCAGCCTCAGCCCTTCGCCAGCCCGAGGGTGCGCAGCGCCTGGGTGATCTCGTCCAGGATCGCCGGGTCGTCGATGGTGGCGGGCATCTTCCAGTCCTGCCCGTCGGCGATCTTGACCATGGTGCCGCGCAGGATCTTGCCGGATCGGGTCTTCGGCAGCCGGTTCACCACCAGGGCGCGCTTGAAATCCGCCACGGGGCCGATCTTCTCGCGCATCAGCCGGACGCATTCGGCTACAACCTCGGCCGCATCGCGGTCCGATCCGCGGTTGAGGCAGAGGAAGCCGAGCGGCGACTGCCCCTTCAGCGCATCCGCCACGCCGATCACCGCGCATTCGGCCACGTCCTTGTGGCCGGCCAGAACCTCTTCCATCGCTCCGGTGGAGAGCCGGTGGCCCGCAACGTTGATCACGTCATCGGTGCGCGCCATGATGTAGAGATAGCCGTCCTCGTCCATGTAGCCCGCGTCGCCGGTCTCGTAATGGCCGGGGAAGTGGTCGAGGTAGGACTTGCGGAAGCGGTCGTCGGCGTTCCAGAGGGTGGGCAGGGTGCCGGGCGGCAGCGGCAGTTTCACCGCGATGGCGCCGAGCGTGCCGGGCGCGACCGGGTGGCCGCCCTCGTCCAGCACCTGCACGTCATAGCCGGGCATCGGCACCGAGGGGCTGCCGATCTTTACCGGAAGCGGCTCGATCCCCATCGGGTTGGCGGCGATGGCCCAGCCGGTCTCGGTCTGCCACCAGTGGTCGATGACCGGCACCTTCAGGTGGCGCTGCGCCCAGAGGATGGTGTCGGGGTCGGCCCGTTCGCCCGCCAGATAAAGGGTCTTCAGCGTCTTCATGTTGTATTCGGTGACGAATTCGCCTTCCGGGTCCTCGCGCTTGATGGCGCGCAGGGCGGTGGGGGCGGTGAAGAGGGCCTTCACCTTGTTTTCGGAAACCACGCGCCAGAAGGTGCCCGCGTCGGGGGTGCCGACGGGCTTGCCCTCGAAGACAACGGTAGTGCAGCCCGCCAGCAGCGGGCCGTAGCAGATGTAGCTGTGGCCGACGACCCAGCCCACGTCCGATGCCGCCCAGAACACGTCGCCCGGGCCGCAGTCGTAGACCGCGCGCATGGTCCACATCAGCGCGACCATATGGCCGCCGGTGGGGCGGACCACACCTTTCGGCGTGCCGGTGGTGCCCGAGGTGTAAAGGATATAGGCGGGGTGGTTGCCTTCGACGGGGACGCAATCGGCGGGTTCGATACCGTATTGGAAGGTGTGCCAGGCGACATCGCGGCCCTCGACCAGCTTGGCCACTTCCTGTTCGCGCTGGAAGATCACGCAGAAGTCGGGCTTGTGGGTCGCCATGTCGACGGCGGCATCGAGGAGCGGCTTGTAATGGACGATCCGGTTCGGCTCGATCCCGCAGCTTGCGGCGATGATCGCCTTGGGCGTGCAGTCGTCGATGCGGACGGCCAGTTCGCTGGCCGCGAAGCCGCCGAAGACCACCGAATGGATGGCGCCGAGGCGGGCGCAGGCCAGCATCGCCTCAAGCGCCTCGGGGATCATCGGCATGTAGATGATGACGCGGTCGCCCTTGGTGACGCCCTTGGCCTTCAGCGCGCCGGCAAGGTTGGCGACGCGGGACTGAAGCTCGCGGTAGGTGACGCCCTTCTTCAGATGCGTCACCGGGCTGTCGTGGATGATCGCCAGTTGGTCGCCGCGGCCCGCCAGCACGTGCCGGTCCACCGCATTCCAGCAGGTGTTGGCCATGCCGTCGGTGAACCATTCGTAAAGCGGGGCGCGGCTGGCGTTCAGCGCCGTCTTCGGCTTCACCGTCCAGTCGATGGCCCCCGCGGCATCCAGCCAGAATCCCTCGGGATCGGCCTGCCATTTCGCGTAGATATCGGCGTAACCCATGCCGCAACCTCCTCCTCAAGCCCGGGGTCCTGTTACGGCAGGTCACGGCGATGACGCAACGCTGTTACCGGGAACAGCGTCGCCGCGCCGCAGGAAATTTGCAGAATTTGGCGTGGAGCGGCTGCAAATATTTGCAAATCAGGCGTGCTTGGGAAGTGTCCCGCAATTTCGGCGCGGTTTTGCAAACTTCTTCCGGCTGGCTGCAAAAGGCCCGCGGGTGATTCTCCGCGGGCCTTGCGACTCAACTGTAATGCGCCACCGGCGTGCCTGCGATGGCGGACATGTTCAGCAGGCCCCGTGCGGTGATCGAGGGGGTCACGATATGGGCGCGGTTGCCCATGCCCATCAGGATCGGCCCGACTTCAAGGCCGCCCGCCCGCAGCTTCAGCATGTTGCGCGCGGTGTTGGCGGCATCGGTATAGGCGAAGACCAGCACGTTGGCCGCGCCTTCCATCCGCGAGTTGGGGAAGATCCGCGCCCGCAGTTCGGGGTCCAGCGCGGCATCCGCGCTCATCTCGCCCTCGTAGTCGAAATTCGCCTCGCGCGCGTCGAGGAGTTCCAGCGCCGCCCGCATCCGCCGCCCGGAATCGCTGTCGAGGTTGCCGAAGTTGGAATGGCTGCAGAGCGCCACCTTGGGCGTGACGCCGAAGCGGCGGACATGGCGGACCGCGCCGCAGACGGTTTCGGCGATCTGCTCGGGCGTGGGCACGGCGTTGACATGGGTGTCGGCGACGAAAAGCGGCCCGTCCTCCTGGATCATCAGGGAAAGCGCGCCGTGGGGCCGCAACCCGTCGCGGGCGAGCACCTGGCGGACGTAGTTCAGGTGCCAGAGATATTGCCCGAAGGTGCCGCAGATCATGCTTTCCGCATCGCCGCGATGCACGGCGACGGCGGCGATGGCGGTGTTGTTGGTCCGCAGCACGGCGCGGGCCACGTCGGGGGTGATGCCGCGGCGTTCCATCAACTGGTGATAGGTCTGCCAGTAGTCGCGGTAGCGGTGGTCGCTTTCGGGGTTCACGATCTCGAAGTCGCGGTCGGGGCGGATCGGCAGGCCGGCGCGTTCGGCCCGGCGGGCGATGACCTCGGGGCGGCCGATCAGGATCGGCTTGTCGGTCATTTCCTCAAGCATCGCATTGGCGGCGCGCAGGACCCGTTCGTCCTCGCCCTCGGCAAAGATGATGCGGCGGGTGGCCTGACGCGCGGCCTCGAACACCGGGCGCATGATCAGGGCGGATTTGAAGACGCTTCCGTCCAGCTTCTCGCGGTAGGTGTCGAGGTCGGCGATGGGGCGGGTGGCGACGCCGGTTTCCATCGCCGCGCGGGCCACCGCGCTGGCGACGACGCCGATCAGCCGGGGGTCGAAGGGTTTCGGGATCAGGTAGTCGGGGCCGAAAGCCAGCGTCTCGCCCCGGTAGGCGGCGGCGGCCTCGGCGCTGGTGGTGGCGCGGGCAAGGGCGGCGATGCCTTCGATGCAGGCCAGTTCCATGGCGCTGTTGATCGTGGTCGCCCCCACGTCCAGCGCGCCGCGGAAGATGAAGGGGAAGCACAGGACGTTGTTGACCTGGTTGGGAAAATCGCTGCGGCCGGTGGCGATGATCGCGCCGGGGGCGACGGCGCGCACTTCGTCGGGCAGGATTTCCGGCGTGGGGTTGGCCAGCGCGAAGACGATGGGGTTCTCCGCCATCTTCGCCACCATCGCGGGGGTGAGGACGCCGGGGCCGGAGAGGCCGAGGAAGAGGTCGGCGCCGCCGATCACCTCGTCCAGCGTGGCGGGGACGGTGCCCTGCGCGAAAGCCTGTTTCTGCGGCGTCATCTGGACGGTGCGGCCGTTGTAGACAAGGCCGTCGAGATCGCAGAGCCAGACGTTCTCGCGCTTCACGCCCAGCTTGACCAGCATCTCAAGGCAGGCGATCCCCGCTGCCCCGCCGCCGGTGGAGACGACCTTGATGCTGTCGAAACGCTTGCCGGCCACATGCAAGGCATTGGTCGCCGCCGCGCCGACGACGATGGCGGTGCCGTGCTGGTCGTCGTGGAAGACCGGGATGTTCATCCGCTCGCGGCAGAATTGTTCAACGATGAAACAATCCGGCGCCTTGATGTCTTCGAGGTTGATCGCGCCGAAGGTCGGCTCCAGCGCGCAGACGATTTCGGCCAGCTTTTGCGGGTCGGATTCGTTCACCTCGATGTCGAAGCAGTCGATGTTGGCGAATTTCTTGAAGAGGACCGCCTTGCCCTCCATCACCGGCTTCGAGGCCAGTGCGCCGATGTTGCCGAGGCCAAGGACGGCGGTGCCGTTCGAGACCACGGCGACGAGGTTGCCGCGGCTGGTGTAGCGGCTGGCGGTGGCCGGATCGGCCTTGATTTCAAGGCAGGCCTCGGCCACGCCGGGGGAATAGGCGCGGGACAGGTCGCGGCCGTTGGCCAGCGGCTTGGTGGCGCGGATCTCCAGTTTCCCGGGCTTGGGGAATTCGTGATAGTCCAGCGCCGCCTGCCGGGCCGATTGCCTTGCCTCGTCCTGCCGCCCGTCCTGCCGATCTTCCGCCATGCCATCCTCCCTGAGATGGTTCACCGTTAAACCATTTTCTCCGATCGGCCAAGCCGCGCCACGCGCACAACAGCTTTCGGCGCTGCTTGCAAATCCGCCGCATGGGACGATCTGACCATGTCCGCCGTCGCGGGCCAAGGGGGTTCGGTTGGCAGTAAAAGTATTCTTTCTTTTCAGAATTATTGGGCATGAATGCATTATATTCGGATAATTTTCGCATGAATCGCATTGACGCGGCGATTAAAAGTATACTTTATATATGCAGTTTCCCGCCACCGCCCTGCGCCCCATGTCCCGCAACAGCCACCGCCAGCGCATCCATGACGAAATCCGCGCCCGGCTTCTGGCGGGCGAGATCGGGCCGGAGGACCGGCTGGTGGACCATGTCCTTGCCGCGGGCATGGGCGTGTCGCGGATGCCGGTGCGCGAGGCGCTGCTGCAACTGATGCATGAGGGCTATCTGGACAGCACCAGCCGCGGCTTCGCGCTGCCCTCGCTGCCGCCGCGGCGCGTTGCCGAGATCTTCACCCTGCGCAAGCTGCTGGAGCCCCATGCCGCCGCCATGGCCGCGCAGGCCCGCGATCCGCAGCGGCTGGAGGAGATGCGCGCGGCCCTTGCCGCGCTGGCCGCGGCGCAGGGGCGGGGCGATGTCGCGGCCTTCCACCGCGCCGCCGAGAGCTTCCGCAACGCCTGGCTTGCCGCCGTGCCGAATGCCGAACTGCGCGGCGCGATCCAGCGCTATTCGGCGCAGGTGCAGCAGGTGCGGTTCGCCACCATGTCCGATGCCGCCGCCCGCGCCACCATCGCCCGCGGCCTTGCCGTGCTGCTGGCCGCCTTCGAGGCGGGCGATGCGCTGGCCGCCGCCGACCGGATGCTGCGCTTTGTCCATGAGGCGCAGGCCGCCCATGCAAGCTTTGCCGAAGACCAGACCGACACCCCCCGTCCTGCCCGGAGAGCCAGATGACCGAGACCAGAGCCGAAATCCGCCTGCCGACGCAGGAGTTGCGCGCCGACCTGCCGTTCTACACGAAGCGGCTCGGCTTCCGGCTGGACATGATCTTCCCCGCCGACGACCCGCAGGTGGCGGTGCTGTCCGGCCATGGCCTGCGGCTGCGGATCGAGAAGGGCGCGGCGGAGGCGCCCGGCACCATCCGCATCCTGACCGATGACGCGGGCTTCGCGGGCGGCGAGAGGGTCCTTGCCGCTCCGAACGGCACGCGGGTGGAGATCGACGAGCTGAACCCGCCGGTGATCACGCCGGCCACCGAGCACGCCTTCGTCGTCCGCCGCCTGGCCGACCAGGCGCCCTGGGTGATCGGGCGGGCCGGGATGGAATACCGCGACCTGATCCCCACCCGGCTGGGCGGCGCGATGATCGCCAGCCATATCCGCGTGCCGGACGGGCCTGTCCCGGACATGGTGCATTACCACAAGGTGGGCTTCCAGCTGATCTTCTGCGTCGCGGGCTGGGTCGATGTTCTTTATGAGGATCAGGGGGATGTGCGGCGCATCCATGCCGGGGACTGCTTCATCCAGCCCCCCGCCATCCGCCACAAGGTGCTGCATTCCGAAGGGGTGCAGGTGGTGGAGATCGGCGTTCCGGCGGAACATGTGACCGAGATCGACCATGAGATGACGCTGCCCACCCCGCATTTCCGGCCCGGGCGGGAATGGGACGGCCAGCGCTTCGTCCACAACATCGGGCGGGACGGGGTGTTCGCGCCGTTCCGCATCCCGGGTTTCGAGGCGCGGGATACCACGATCCATGCGGCGACCAGGGGGGTGGCCTCGGTCATGGTGGCCCGGCCCGCGGGCGGGGCTGCGCCCTGGACGAAGCACCATGGCGACATCCTCTTCACCTTCGTGATGAAGGGCGGGATGGTGCTGGAGGGCGAGGGGAAGGAGCCGTTCAGGCTGGAACCCGGCGATGCCTTCGTGATCCCGCCGGGGATGGCGACGCGCTATTCCGACCCGACGGCCGATCTGGAACTGCTGGAGGTTTCGCTGCCCGGCAACCCGGAGACGGAGGTCCTCTGACCGGCTGCGCGCCGGGCGCCTTCGGCGCGGGATGAGCGGGGCTGCTTGCGCAATGTCCTCCGCAGGGCCATTCTCTGGGCCAGAGGTCGGCAGGAGGCGCGCATGGATCTGGTCAAGGCGGCGGCAGGGGTGCGCGAGCGGGCCTGGGCGCCCTATTCCCGCTTCAAGGTGGGCGCCGCGATCCGCGCCGCCAGCGGGCAGGTCTATCTGGGCTGCAATGTCGAGAATGTCGCCTACCCCGAGGGAACCTGTGCCGAAGCCGGGGCCATTGCGGCCATGGTCGCGGGGGGCGACACCAGGATCGAGGAAATCGCCGTCATTGCCGACAGCCCGGAGCCGGTGCCCTGCTGCGGCGGCTGCCGCCAGAAGATCGCCGAATTCGCCGGGGGCGGCGTGAAGGTCACGCTGGCCACGGTGGACGGCAAGACCCGCACCCTGACCGTGGCCGAGCTTCTGCCCGGCGTCTTCTCCGCCGCCCATATGGACCGCGCCTGAATGGCCGCCCTCATGGATGCGCGGCGGATCATCGCCACGATCCGCGACGGCGGTCAGCCCACGGCGGACCAGATCGGCTGGTTCGCGGCGGGCATCGCCTCGGGTCAGGTGACGGATGCGCAGGCGGGGGCCTTCGCCATGGCGGTCCTGCTGAAGGGGCTGGGCGACGAGGGCCGCGTGGCCCTGACCCGCGCCATGCGCGACAGCGGGCGGGTGCTGGACTGGGACCTGCCCGGGCCGGTGGTGGACAAGCATTCCACGGGGGGCATCGGCGACTGCATCTCGCTGATGCTGGCCCCGGCGCTGGCGGTCTGCGGGGCCTATGTGCCGATGATCTCGGGCCGCGGGCTTGGCCATACCGGGGGCACGCTGGACAAGCTGGAGGCGATTCCGGGCTTCCGCACCGGGCTGGACGAACAGGCGATGCGGGCGCAGGTCCGCGACCTTGGGTGCGCCATCGTTGCGGCCAGCGCCGACCTCGCCCCCGCCGACAAGCGGCTTTACGCCATCCGCGACGTCACCGGGACGGTGGAGAGCGTGGACCTGATCACCGCCTCGATCCTGTCGAAGAAGCTGGCGGCGGGGCTGGAGGCGCTGGTGCTGGACGTGAAATACGGCTCGGGCGCCTTCATGAAGACGCCGGAACGGGCCGAGGAACTGGCCCGTGCTTTGGTCGCCACGGCGCAGGGGGCGGGCTGCATGACCAGCGCGCTGATCACCGACATGACGCAGCCGCTGGCCACGGCGGCGGGCAATGCGCTGGAGGTGATCGAGGTGATGGAGACGCTGACCGGCACCTCGGTCAATACCGCGCTATGGGACCTGACGGCGGCGCTGGGGGGCGAGGTGCTGGCGCTGGCGGGCCTTGCGGCGGATGCGGCGGATGGCGAGGGACGGATCGTGCAGGCGCTGGAATCCGGCGCCGCGGCGGAACGCTTCGGCGAGATGGTCGCCTCGCAGGGCGGGCCGATGGATTTCGTCGACCGCTGGCCCGACCGGCTGCCCGCCGCGCCGGTGATGATGGAGGTGCCGGCGCTGGAAGACGGCTTCGTCACCGCCATCGACGGCGAGGTTCTGGGCCATGCCGTCGTCCATCTGGGCGGCGGGCGGCTGCGCGAGGGCGACCGGGTGAACCCCTCGGTCGGGCTGTCCGATCTGGCCGGGCTGGGGGAAGAGGCGGGGACGGGCGTGCCCCTGGCCATGGTCCATGCCGCGACCGAGGATGCGGCGAGGGCCGCGGTGCAGGCGGTGCAGGCGGCCTACCGGATCGGGGCCGCGCCGCCGGAGGAACCCGAACTCGTGCTGAAGAGGATTGTCTGAGATGGATGCCCCGGCGGGCCGCGCCTTCCTGATCGTGATGGATTCCGTTGGTGCGGGCGGTGCGCCGGATGCGGGGGCCTTCGGCGACGAAGGGGCCTGCACGCTGGGCCATATCGCCGCCGAATGCGCGGCGGGCCGGGCGGAGGCGGGCCGATCCGGGCCGCTGCGGATGCCCAATCTGGATGCGCTGGGGCTGGGGGAGGCGGTGCGGCTGGCCTCGGGCGCGGCGATGGAGGGATTTTCCGAAGTGCCCGGGGGCCTTTGGGGCGCGGCGCAGGAAATGTCGCGCGGCAAGGATACGCCTTCGGGCCATTGGGAACTGGCGGGGGTGCCCGTGCCATGGGACTGGCATTACTTCCCGGACACGGTGCCCGCCTTTCCGCCCGATCTGGTGGCCGAGGTCTGCCGTCTGGCCGGGACGGAAGGCATCCTTGGCAATTGCCATGCCTCCGGTGTGCCGATCATCGAGGAGCATTGCGCCGGGCATCTGCGGACGGGCTGGCCGATCTGCTATACCTCCGCCGACAGCGTGTTCCAGATCGCGGCGCATGAAGAGGCTTTCGGGCTGGAGCGGCTGCTGAAATTATGTGCCGACCTTGCGCCCTACCTGCACGCGATGAAGGTGGGGCGGGTGATCGCCCGGCCTTTCGTCGGCGAACCCGGCAATTTCAGGCGCACCGCCAACCGCCGCGACTTCGCCATCGCCCCGCCTGCGCCGACGCTTCTGGACTGGGTGGCGGGGGCGGGGCGGGCGACGCATGGCATCGGCAAGATCGGCGACATCTTCTCGATGCGCGGCGTGGGCAAGTTGTGGAAGGGCAAGTCGGACGCTGATCTTTTCGAACATCTGGTGCGGCTGGGGGGAGAGGCCGAACCGGGGTCCTTCACCTTTGCCAACTTCGTCGAGTTCGACACGCTTTACGGCCACCCCCGGGACGTGCCGGGCTATGCCCGCGCGCTGGAATGGTTCGACGCGCAGGTGCCGCGCTTTCTGGCGATGCTGCGCCCCGGCGATCTGGCGATCTTCACCGCCGACCATGGCAACGACCCGACATGGAGCGGAACGGACCATACGCGGGAAAGGGTGCCGGTGGTGGGCTGGGGCGCCGGGGCGAAGGCGGTGGGGTTGTGCGGGTTCGTCGATGTGGGCGCTTCGGTGGCAGCGCATCTTGGGGTGACGGGGCAGGGGCCGGGGCGGTCGTTCCTGTGACCGGCCCCCGGGGCGCTGCCCCGGACCCCGGGATATTTATGAACAGGTGAAATCGGGGAGTGTTCCTTGCGTGAATTGCCGAAGGTCGAGTTGCATCTGCATCTGGAGGGGGCCGCGCCGCCTGCCTTCATCCGGGGGCTGGCGGCGGAGAAGAAGGTGGACCTGTCGGGCATCTTCGATGAACGGGGGCAGTATCGCTACAGGGACTTCGGGGATTTCCTGCGGGTCTACGAGGCGGCGACCTCGGTCCTGACCTCGCCCGAGGATTACCGGCGGCTGACCCTTGCGGTGCTGGAGGAAAGCGCGGCCAGTGGCGTGGTCTATGGCGAGACCTTCCTGTCGCCCGATTTCTGCGGCGGGCGCGACGTGGAGGCGTGGCGCGACTACCTGCACGCCATCCGCGAGGCGGCGGCGGAGGCCGAGCGGGGTATGGGGATCTGCTTGCGCGGCATCGTCACCTGCATCCGCCACTTCGGGCCGGAGAAGGCGCGGGAGACGGCGGTCTGCGCGGCGGAGACAGCGGGCGACTGGATCGTGGGATTCGGCATCGCCGGGGATGAGAACATCCTGACGCCGAAGGATTTCCTCTGGTCCTTCGACTGTGCGCGCGAGGCGGGGCTGCGGATCACCGCGCATTCCGGCGAATGGGGCGGGCCGGATGCCATCCGGGACACCTTGGCCACGCTGCGCCCCGAGCGGCTGGGCCATGGCGTGCGGGCCATCGAGGACCTTGCGCTGGTGGACGAACTGGCCGAACGCGGCACGGTGCTGGAGGTCTGCCCGGGGTCGAACGTGGCGCTTGGCATCTACAGGGATTTTCGCGCCCATCCGATCCACGAGCTGGACCGGCGGGGGGTGAAGGTGACGGTCTCGACCGATGACCCGCCGTTCTTCCACACCACGATGGCGCGGGAATACGAGGAACTGCACCGCGCCTTCGACTGGGACGAGGGGCAATTCCGGCGGATCGCGCGCCAGTCGCTTGACGCGGCCTTCTGCGACGCCGATACGAAGGCCAGGATTGCCAAGAAGCTGGAGGCCTGAATGCTGGATCACCTGACCGTCGTTTCGCACCCGCTGGTCCAGCACAAGCTGACGCTGATGCGGGAGAAGGACACCTCCACGGCAAGCTTCCGCAAGCTCTTGCGCGAGATTTCCCTGCTGCTGGCCTATGAGGTCACCCGCGAGCTGCCGATGACGACCAAGCGGATCGAGACGCCGCTGGAAGAGATGGACGCGCCCACCATCGACGGCAAGAAGCTGGCGCTGATTTCCATCCTGCGGGCGGGGAACGGGCTTCTGGATGGCATCCTCGAACTGATCCCGGCGGCGCGGGTGGGCTTCGTCGGCCTTTACCGCGACCCGGAGACGCTTCAGCCGGTGCAATATTACTGCAAGCTGCCCGAGCAGATGGAGGACCGGCTGGCCATCGTCGTCGATCCGATGCTGGCGACGGGCAATTCCAGCGCCGCGGCGGTCTCGCTTCTGAAACAGTCCGGGGCGAAGGAAATCCGGTTCCTCTGCCTGCTGGCCGCGCCGGAAGGCATCGCCCGGATGAAGGAGGCGCATCCGGACGTGCCGATCGTCACCGCGGCGGTGGACAGCCACCTGAACGACCACGGCTATATCGTGCCGGGACTAGGGGATGCGGGCGACCGGATGTTCGGCACGAAATAGGGGCTGCCCCTTTACTCGGAAAGGCCTTTGTCCCAATACTTCCCCAAGCTGCTCGGGGGTAGTCATGTTCGGAAAGGTCTTGCCGGCTGCCGTTCTGGCAGCGGTTTGTGGTGCCGCACCTGCGCTGGCCGAGCTGGCGGGGCCGGCGGAACTGCCTCCCCCCTCCTACCAGGGGCAGCAATATGTCGACAGCCGCGGCTGCGTCTTCCTGCGCGCGGGTTATGGCGGCGAGGTGGCATGGGTGCCGCGCCTCAGCCGTGACCGCAAGCAGTTGTGCGGCTATGAGCCCACGGGCGGGGTAGCCGCAGCGGCCGCGCCCGAGCCGGTGGCGAAGCCTGCGCCCAAGGCCGCGGCTGCGCCCGAGGGGAAGGCGCCGAAAGCCACCGCCAAGGCTGCGGCGAAGAAACCGGCGCCAAAGGTGGTTTCCAAACCGGCCCCGAAGGCAACGGCGGATGCAGCGGAGGAATCGGCGAAATATCCGCTGGTGAAGCCGCCGCCGGGCTACAAGCTTGCCTGGAAGGACGACCGGTTGAATCCGAACCGTGGCAAGCAGACGGTCGAGGGCTTTCTTGCCATGGACGAGATCTGGACCCGCACCACCCCCGCCGAACTGCGCGAGGAAAGCGCGATCAAGCGCAGCCCGGTGACGATCATCGTGCGGCACAGCGACGGCAGCACCTCGAAGGTCAAGGGCCATGTCCTGTCGTCGAAGGGCGGCGAGAAACTGGTGCAGGTCAAGGGCAGCGGCGAGATCCTGATGGTGAAATCCACCAAATCCGTAGCGCCGGAGGATGGGGCGGCCAAGGTGGCGGAGCCCGTGGCCGCGGGCCGGTTCCTGGTGCAGGTCGGCACGTTTGGCATGGCCTCGAACGCGGATGGCGCGGCGGACAGGCTGAAGGGCCAGGGCCTGCCGGTGGCGCGCGGCAAGCTGAAGGGCGGGGCGCTGACCGTGGTCTATGCCGGGCCCTTCGCCTCGGCCGCGGAGGCGAAGCAGGCGCTGACGGCGGCCCGCAGCCTGGGCTTTTCCGACGCGCGGATCGTCAAGTAGGTATCGGAGCAGGAACGGAATTTCGACGAAATTCCGCACTCCGCGCAGGTCAGTCGCTGCACACCGATTGCAGCGCCACCCAGTCGCTGTCGGACAGAAGCGGGCTGGGGATCAGATTCCTGAACGGGTCTGACGCCTCCAGCGCCTGTGCCTCCGAAGACAGGCCCATGGTCTCCAGCGCGCGGGCATAGGGCGTCATCGGGATCTGCGCCTGTTCGAAGGCGGCCGCCAGCACCGTGCCTGCGGGCAGGGCGGGGGTGTCGCGCAGGAAAGCCTCGCCATAGCCGTCCAGCGCGTCGCGGGGCAGGTCGCCGGTGGTCAGCAGGCGGAAACTGTCGACCAGCCCGGCATGGTGCAGGATGTCCAGCATCGGGTCCGCCGCGCTGGCCGCCACGCCCTCGGCCAGGGCGGCGCCGGCAAGGGCCTGCGCATCCTCGCCGGTCTCGGCCAGCTTGCGCGGCAGGAGGATCACGCCGCCGGGCAGGTGGGCCGGGCGGTCCAGCCCCTCGGGCAGGATGTAGAGGATCGGCGTGTCCTCGGGCCCGAAGATGCGTTCGGACAGGCGGGCAAGCGCCGGCAGGCCCGTGGCGCCGTTGCAGGGCTGGCCGGTCAGCCGGGTGATGTCGTCCAGCGCGCGCTGCCCGATCTCGGCCCGCTTGGCCGGGGGCACGACCGCGGCGGTATGGCGGACCAGCACCCCCGGCAGCACCAGCACTGCCACGGCCAGGATCGCCAGCGTCACCCCCGCGGTCAGGCCGCCGCGCAGCCGCCCGGGCCGGGGTGTCGCGGCACGCACCGCCGATTGCACGGCCTTCAGCGCGGCGATCATGTCGTCGTCGGCGATTTCCAGTTCTTCCGCCGCATCCTCTCCGGGCGCGTAAAGTGCAGGGCGCTGGCCCGGGTTCAGCCGCAGCACGGCGGGCAGCGACCAGTGGCTGAGAACCTGTTCGGAGCGCGGATCGGCCAGCATGAGCGTGGCCTCGCCCATGCGCACGATCACCTCGCGCCGCTGGCTCTGCGTCTCGTCACGCCAGAGCCCGGTGCTTTCCAGCCTTGCATACTTCTTCAGCGCCGTCATCTGGGCGGTTGTCCGGGTTCCTTGCCTGAAGGGAAGCTTACAAGGCGCGGCGGGGCACTACAACCGCCGCGCGGGGGCAGGGGCGGCATCCGGGCGAAACCCTTCCCCGATGTCGCTATCAGGCGCGCGGGGGGCGGTCCGGCGGGCTTCAATCCGCCGGACGGCCGGAAGGGCGAGAGGATGATGACGACAGCAAAGCCCGACAGGACCCTTGCCGCAGCCGGGCTGATCCTGATCTATGCCTTGGTGATCGGCTTCACCGACAATTTCGTTGCCGTCATCGCGGGCGAGGCGGGGCTGTGGCAGTTCCACTTCTCGCGCACGGTGATGGCGATGGTGCTGCTGGTGGCGCTGGTGCCGGTGATGGGCCTGCGGCTGCGGCCCCGGTCGTGGCGGGCGGTGGTGGCGCGGTCGGCCATCCATGGGGTGGCGATCCTGATCTACTTCGGCGCGCTTGCCTTCCTGCCGGTCGCCATCGTCGCGGCGGGGCTGTTCTCCGCGCCGATCTTCGTGCTGCTGATCTCGGGGCTGGTCTTCGGCCAGCGGATCGGGCCGTTCCGCATCGCCGCGGTGGCGCTTGGCTTCCTGGGGGTGATCCTGGTGCTGGGGCCGTCGGCACTGTCGGGGGCGTCGCTTGCCGCGATGCTGCCGGTGGTGGCGGGGCTGATGTATGCGATCGGCAATATCGCCACCCGCCGCTGGTGCGCCGGGGAAAGCGCCGAGACGCTGCTGGCGGGGTTCTTCGTGGCGCTTGGCGTGTTGGGCGCGGTGGGGATGGCGGTCCTCTGGGTGCTGCCGCTGCCGGTGCCCGAGGGCGCGGACGGTTTCCTGTTGCGGGGGGCGGTCTGGCCTTCGGGCAGTTTCCTGTGGTGGACCTTCGTGCAGGCCGCGGGTTCGCTGCTGGGCGTGGGGCTGATGATCCGGGCCTACCAGATCGCCGATGCCGGGCGGGTGAGCGTGCTGGAATATGTCATCCTGCCGGCCTCGGCCTTCTGGACCTGGGTGCTTTGGGGCGAGACGCTGTCGGCCACCGCCTGGGCGGGCATGGCACTGATCGTCGCGGCCGGGATGCTGATCGCGCTGCGGGCGCGGGCGGAGGCGGCGTCGCCGGCGGAGTGAGGGCCTTTCCCGGCACCGGATGGGATCTACCCGGCCACCGCCTCGCGCCAGTGCTTGCGGCACAGGCTCTGGTAGGTCTCGTTGCCGCCGATCACCACCTGCGCGCCGTCCTTCAGCGCCATGCCGTCCGGCCCCTTGCGCACCACCATCGTGGCCTTCTTGCCGCAATGGCAGATCGTGCGCACCTCGCGCATCTCGTCGGCCCAGGCCAGAAGCGCGGCTGACCCCGGGAACAGGTCGCCCCGGAAATCCACCCGCAGGCCGTAGCACATCACCGGCACCCGCAGGTCGTCCACCGCCCGCGCAAGCTGCCAGACCTGTTCCTTCGACAGGAACTGCGCCTCGTCGATGAAGACGCAGGCCACCGGCCCCTGCGTCAGCCGCGCCGACAGCTTGGCGAAGAGATCTTCGCCCGGCGCGAAGGTATCCGCCGCGCAGCCGATGCCGATCCGGCTGCCGATCCGCCCCTCTCCGGCGCGGTTGTCGAACTGCGCGGTGATCAGATAGGTCTCCATCCCGCCTTCGCGGTAGTTGTGCGAGGCCTGAAGCAGCAGTGTCGACTTGCCCGCGTTCATGGTGGAGTAATGGAAGTAGAGCTTGGCCATGGCCGGTGCCTACCCATGCCCGCCCGCCTTGGCAAGCCGGGCCCGCGCGAGGGGGCGGGATCCGCGTTCCGCGTGGTGGCATCGGCGACATGCGACCCGCTGGAAACGGGGCGGGGGGAGCCGCTTCGGGCCGTCCTTCGCCACTGGCGGCAAGGCCGCCGGTCGCGGGGCAGACGGACCTGCCGCACCTCGAGGGAACCTCGCCGCCGTCCCATGCAGGATGCATGTCCGGCGGACCCCCACCCGAAGCCGGTGCTGGGGACACCGGCCACTCGCTACGGTTCCGGTCGCCCGGAACACCTTTATCAATGACAATTGGTTGGCAGATCATTAATGGGAAAAGCTGTAGTGATTTCCCCTGCCTCCCCGCGGGGCCCCCTGACGGAGCAGACAATGTCGATGGCCAGCTACCTGAAAAAGCACAGTGAGGCGCTTGTGAAGGATGTGGGTATCGAGGCGGCCTGCGAGCTGACGGGCAAGTCCAAGGCGACGCTGGGCCGCTATTATTCGGACAGCGACGAGCATTTCGACCGCTTCATGCCGATCGACGTGGTGGCCCAGCTTGAAGCGGCGGCGCGCTTTCCGCATGTCACCTCGGCGCTGGCGGATCTGAAGGGGATCACGCTCAGCTATGACACGGAACGGCACAACGGCAATTCGAAGGGCGTGAATCAGGACGTGGTGGTGCTGGCGCAGCGCTTTGCCATGCTGATGAGCGAATACAATGCCGCGATCAGCGACGGCCGGATCACGGTCAACGAGGCCAAGCGGATGCTGCGCGAGACGCTGGCGATCCAGCAGGTGCTGCTGGAGATGAAGCTGAACCTGGAGGTGGAGGTCAGCTAGGGGCGATCCTTCCGGCTGTCGCTCCGGTCTTGTTGGCGAAGGCTGTCGCCTTCGCCTTGCGGTGTAGTTCCACCTTGCCCGTTCCCGGACCCTCAGCCCCGCCCTGGCTTGCGCCGCGGCGCCTGTGCCCCGCCTTGCGGACGGCTGGCTTGGGGGCGGGCGCCTTGCGGCCTTGCCCCCTGCGGTTTCCCTTGCGATGCGCCTTGCGGTCTTGCCGCCTTGGGCTTCGCGGGGTTGGCCGTCAGCTTCTGGCCCTGCCGCCCGCCGCCCTGCGGCCGCTGCCCGCGGTTCTGGCCCGGGCGCGGCGCTGCGGCCACCACCTCGGCAGCCCATGGCGCGCCGCCGATCACCGGCAACTGCTTCTTCAGCAGCTTCTCGATGGCCTGCAATTCCACCATCTCGGCGGGCGCGCAGAAGCTGATCGAAGAGCCTTCCGCCCCCGCCCGAGCGGTGCGGCCGATGCGGTGGACGTAGTTCTCGGGCACGTTCGGCATGTCGTGGTTGTAGACATGGCGGACGGTCGGGATGTCGATGCCGCGCGCGGCGACGTCGGTCGCCACCAGAACGTCGACCTGACCGGCCTTGAATTCGGTCAGGATGCGGTCGCGCTGGTTCTGGCTGCGGTTGCCGTGGATCGCGCCGACGCGGAAGCCCCAGGCCGCCAGCACCTTGGCCAGCTTGTCCGAGCCGTGCTTGGTGCGGCAGAAGACCAGGGCCTGCTCGCCCGGGTGCTTCTTCAGGTACTCTTCCAGCAGCTTCGCCTTGTCGCCGTTGGGGATGAAATGCACGCCCTGCGTCACTTTCTCGGCCGGCTTGCCGGGCGGGGCGACCTGCACCTTGACCGGGTCGCGCAGATAGGTGTCGGCGATCTCGGTGATGTCCTTGGGCATGGTGGCCGAGAACATCAGCGTCTGGCGGCGCAGCGGGATATGCTTGGCGATGCGGCGCAGCGAATGGATGAACCCCATGTCCAGCATGTGGTCGGCTTCGTCCAGCACGAGATAGCCGCATTTCTCAAGGCTGACATCGCCGCGTTCCAGAAGGTCGATCAGCCGCCCGGGGGTGGCGACCAGCACGTCGGAGCCTTTCACAAGGCTTTGCGCCTGCTTGTTGACCGAGGCACCGCCGACCACCATCACCACCTTGACGGCGGTGCCCTGGGTGAAGGTCAGGAAGTTGTCCTTGATCTGGGTGGCAAGCTCGCGCGTCGGCACAAGGATCAGCGCGCGGACGTTCTTCGGCCCCGGCGGATGGCCGATGTCCAGCAGGCGATGCAGAAGCGGCAGCCCGAAGGCGGCGGTCTTGCCGGTGCCGGTCTGGGCAAGGCCCATCAGGTCCTTGCCCTGCATGATGTGGGGGATCGCCTGCGCCTGGATCGGCGTGGGCGTCTTGAGAGTGGTCTTTTCCAGCGCTTTCAGGATCTTGGGCGAAAGGCCGAGGGCGTCGAAAGTGGTCATGTCAGTTCCGTTCGTCTTCAGGGACGGCCAGCCCTCGCCCCCGGAGAATTCCGGTAGCCGTGCGCGCCGTCGGCGCCCCTGCGTGATGGTGGGAACCTGTGTCCGGGCCGGATCAATGCTCACGCGGCACGGGCTGTCGGACCGTGGGGAGATGGGGGAAGCGGGCGGGGATGTCAAGCGGGAAGGGATGCCGGGGCAGGCCCCGGCCTGCTTTACCCCTGCAACGTCCTCACCCCATACCCCTCGCCCCTTGCCTTCATCGCGGCCACCGCGGCCACGCTTGCCGCAGCCGTTGTGAAATAGGGGATCTTGTCCATCAGGGCGACGCGGCGGATGTCGCGGCTGTCGGAGATCGACTGGTTGCCCGCGGTGGTGTTCATCACCAGCGCGATGTCGCCGTTCTTCAGCCGGTCTACGATGTTCGGGCGGCCCTCGTAGACCTTGCCGACCGGCGTCGCCGTCACCCCCTGCGCCTGCAGCCAAGCGGCGGTGCCCTTGGTCGAGACGATCTCGAAGCCCATGGCGGCAAGATCGCGGGCGGCAGTGGCAAGCTCTGCCGTCTTGTCGCTGTCCTTGACCGACAGGAAGACGCGGCCCGTCTCCGGCAGGGTCATGCCCGCGCCCATCTGCGCCTTGAGGAAGGCCAGCGCGAAGGTGCGGTCCCAGCCCATCACCTCGCCCGTCGAGCGCATTTCCGGGCCGAGGAGGGGATCGACGCCGGGGAAGCGGGCGAAGGGCAGGACGGCCTCTTTCACAGAGAACCACGGGGTCTGCGGGTCGGCCAGCGTCAGCGGATCGGCCAGCGGCAGGGCGGTGTCGGGGCCGACATCGGCGGCATAGGGCGCGCGGTGGGGGAAGTTCGACAAGGGCTCGCCCGCCATCAGCCGGGCGGCGATGGAGGCGATGGCGCTGTCGGTGGCCTTGGCGACGAAGGGCACGGTGCGGCTGGCGCGTGGGTTCACCTCTAGGACGTAGATCGTGCCGTCCTTGATGGCGAATTGCACGTTCATCAGGCCGACCACGTTCAGGGCGCGGGCCATCTGCACGGTTTGGCGCTTCAGTTCCTCGACCGTTTCGGCGGACAGGTGATGCGGCGGCAGGCAGCAGGCGGAATCGCCGGAATGGACGCCCGCTTCCTCGATATGCTCCATGATCCCGGCGACATGGACGCTGGTTCCGTCCGAAAGCGCGTCCACGTCCACCTCGACCGCGCCCGACAGGTAGCTGTCCAGCAGCACCGGGCTGTCGCCCGAGACCTGCACGGCGGTGGAGATGTAGCGTTCCAGCTGCTCGTCCGAGCGGACGATTTCCATCGCGCGGCCGCCGAGGACGAAGCTGGGGCGGATGACCAGCGGATAGCCGACCTCGGCCGCGACGGCGAAGGCTTCGTCGCGGGAGCGGGCGGTGCCGTTGTGGGGTTGCTTCAGGCCAAGATCCTGCAACAGGCGCTGGAACCGCTCGCGGTCCTCGGCAAGGTCGATGGCATCGGGCGTGGTGCCGAGGATCGGGATACCCTCGTCATGCAGCGCATTGGCCAGTTTCAGCGGCGTCTGGCCGCCGAACTGCACGATCACGCCGTGAAGCGTGCCGTTCTCCTGCTCGACCCGCAGGATTTCCAGCACATGCTCCAGCGTCAGCGGCTCGAAATAGAGCCGGTCCGAGGTGTCGTAGTCGGTGGAAACCGTCTCGGGGTTGCAGTTGACCATGATGGTCTCGTAGCCCGCCGCGGTCAGCGCGAAACAGGCGTGGCAGCAGCAGTAATCGAACTCGATCCCCTGCCCGATCCGGTTCGGGCCGCCGCCGAGGATGACGACCTTCTTTGCGCCGGTGGGGCGGGATTCGCATTCCACATCGCCCATCGCCGGGGCCTCGTAGGTGGAATACATGTAGGGGGTCTGGGCCTCGAATTCGGCGGCGCAGGTGTCGATGCGCTTGAACACCGCCTGGACGCCGAGGTTCTTGCGGGCGCGGCGGACCTGGGCCTCTTCCCGGCCGGTCAGCTTCGCCAGCCGGGCATCGGTGAAGCCCATCATCTTCAGCGCGCGAAGGCCCTCGGCGGTGACGGGCAGGCCGTCCTTGCGGATTTTCGCCTCGGTCTCCACGATCTCGCGGATGCGGGCGAGGAACCAGGGGTCGAAGGCGGTGATCGCCTGGATGTCGTCGTCCGAGAAGCCGTGCCGCATGGCCTGGGCGATGACGCGCAGCCGGTCGGGGGTGACTTCGGAGAGTTTCTTCGACACGGCGGCGCGGTCGGGCGCGCCGGGGATCACGATCTCGTCGAAACCGGTCAGGCCGGTTTCCAGCGAGGCCAGCGCCTTTTGCAGGCTTTCGTGGATGGTGCGGCCGATGGCCATCGCCTCGCCGACCGATTTCATCGCGGTGGTGAGATGGGGTTCCGATCCGGGGAACTTTTCAAAAGCGAACCTCGGGATCTTCGTCACCACATAATCTATGGAGGGTTCGAAGGAGGCCGGTGTCACTTTCGTGATATCGTTGTCCAACTCGTCCAGCGTGTAGCCGATGGCCAGCTTCGCGGCGATCTTGGCGATGGGGAAGCCGGTGGCCTTGGACGCCAGCGCCGAAGAGCGGCTGACGCGGGGGTTCATCTCGATCACCACCATGCGGCCGTCTGCCGGGTTGATCGCCCATTGCACGTTCGATCCGCCGGTCTCCACCCCGATCTCGCGCAGCACGGCGATGGAGCCGTTGCGCATGATCTGGTATTCCTTGTCGGTCAGCGTCAGGGCGGGGGCGACGGTGATGGAATCCCCGGTGTGGACGCCCATCGGATCGACGTTCTCGATGGAGCAGACGATGATGGCGTTGTCGGCGCGGTCGCGCACGACCTCCATCTCGTATTCCTTCCAGCCGAGGAGGGATTCATCCACCAGAACCTGCGCGACGGGGCTGGCCTCCAGCCCGGATTTCACGATGGCCTCGTAATCGTCGCGATTGTAGGCCACGCCGCCGCCGGTGCCGCCAAGGGTGAAGGCGGGGCGGATGATGGCGGGCAGGCCGATGTGTTCCAGATCCTTCATCGCCTGCGCCACGCCCGCGGCGATGTCGTAGCGGCCGTTGACCTTCGGCGCGGCGACGATGGTGGCCTTGGGGTTTTCCAGCCCGATCCGGTCCATCGCCTCGCGGAACAGCTTGCGATCTTCCGCCATTTCGATGGCGTCGCGCTTGGCTCCGATCAGCTCTACGTTGAACTTTTCCAGCACGCCCATGTCGGCCAGCGCCAGCGCGGTGTTCAGCCCGGTCTGCCCGCCCATGGTGGGCAGAAGCGCGTCAGGGCGTTCCTTCTCGATGATCTTGGCCACCACCTCGGGGGTGATCGGCTCGATATAGGTGGCGTCGGCCAGCCCCGGGTCGGTCATGATCGTGGCGGGGTTGGAGTTGACCAGGATCACCCGGTAACCCTCTTCCCGCAGCGCCTTGCAGGCCTGTGCGCCGGAGTAGTCGAACTCGCAGGCCTGGCCGATGACGATGGGGCCTGCTCCGATGATCATGATCGACTGGATGTCGGTTCTTTTCGGCATCGGATTCTCCATCGGGCAAGCGGGCGGCGGGCAAACTGGCGGGGTTATAGACCGAAGGGGCGGAGGCGCAAGGGGCAAACGGGCGGCCCTTGCGGCAGGCCCCGGGGGCGCTTCGCCCCCCGGACCCCCGGAGGATATTTCTCTTCTGAAAGAGGAGAAGGGCTGTCGCAATCCGGGACTTGCGGGTCGGGAAAGCCTCTGGCGCGGGGGGCTTGGGCGGCGTAATGCGGGGGCGAGACAAGGGGGCGCGCATGATCCTTCTGGAACATGGACCGATGGGCCGTCCGGCGCTGTTCTCAGCGCCGCGCCGGATCATTTCCGCCCATGCCCCGGGCGAGGTCGCGGGCGCGCTGGCACGGGCGGAGGCGGCGCGGGCGGGCGGGGCCTGGGTCGCGGGCTATGTCGCCTATGAGGCGGGCTATGTGCTGGAACCCCGCCTGCGCGCCCTGATGCCGCGGCGGCGGACGGGGCCTCTGGTGCTGCTGGGGGTTTTCGACGGGCCGCAGGAGGCGGGTCCGGCGCTGGACCAGGCGGCGGAAGAGGGGCGGGCGACCGCGATGACGGCGCCGGAGCCGATGGTGGGCCGCCGCGCCTATGGCACTGCCGCGCGGCGGGTTCTTGACTATATCGCGGCGGGCGATTGCTATCAGGTCAACCTGACCTTCCCGATGGGTGCGCGGCTGGTTTCGGGCACGCCGCTTGGGCTTTATGGCGCCTTCCGGCGGACCGGGGCGGTGGGGCACGGGGCCTATGTCGACCTTGGGACCGGCCCGGTCGTGGTGTCGCGCAGCCCGGAACTGTTCTTCCGCACCGATGCCGGTGGCCGGATCGAGACGCGGCCGATGAAGGGCACCCGCCCGCGCGGGGCGGATACGGCGGAGGATGCGGCGCTGGTTGCCGATCTGGCGGCTTCGGTGAAGGACCGGGCCGAGAACCTGATGATCGTGGACCTGCTGCGCAACGACATCTCGCGGCTGGCGAAGGTGGGCTCGGTCCGGGTGCCCGCGCTTTATGCCATCGAGACCTATGCCACGGTGCACCAGATGACATCCACGGTGGAGGGGGCGCTGGCGGCGCCCGCCACCCTGCCCGCGCTGATGCAGGCGCTGTTCCCCTGCGGCTCGGTCACCGGGGCGCCGAAGATCCGGGCGATGGAGATCATCCGCGAGGTGGAGCGCCATCCCCGCGGCGTCTATTGCGGCGCGGTGGGCTGGATGGCGCCGGACGGGGCGGCGGCTTTCTCGGTGGCGATCCGCACGCTGTCGGTGACGGGCGCCCGGATCGTGATGAATGTGGGTGGCGGGCTGACGCATGGATCGACCGTCGCGGGCGAATGGGAGGAGGCGCTGTGGAAAGCGCGCTTCGTGAAGGCGGCGGTGAGCCGGGGCTGAGGCTGATCGAGACCGTGCTCTGGGACGGTGCGGCTGCCCCGCGCTGGCCGCTGCATCTGGCGCGGCTGCGGCGGAGCGCGGGCCTGCTGGGCTGGACCTGCCCGGAGGTTGCGCCCGCGGGGCCGGGCCATCCGGCACGGTTGCGGTTGACGCTGGGGGCCGCGGGCGATGCGGTCTGGGAAGTGCATCCCCTGCCGCCGGCAAAGGCGGAATGGCGGCTGGGGCTGGCGGAGACGCGGCTTTTTTCCGGCGATCCGTGGCTGGGGGTGAAGTCCACCCGGCGCGGCACCTATGACCGGGCGCGGGAGGCTTTGCCCGGGGGGCTGGACGAGGTGGTCTTCCTCAACGAACGCGGCGAGGTCTGCGAGGGCACGATCACCAGCATCTTCTTCGACCGCGGTCAGGGGCTGCGGACGCCGCCGCTGTCCTGCGGGCTGCTGCCCGGGGTGCTGCGGGCGGAACTGGCCTGCAAGGAGGAGGTGCTGCTGGCGGAAGACCTGCTGCAGGTGCGGCTCTGGGTCGGCAATGCCTTGCGCGGGCTGATCCCGGCGGTCTGGGCGGGATAGCGCCGGGGTGGCGGCCGCGTGGCGCCACGGCCGGGGTTGACTTGTCCTCCGCCGCGGGGTGTATCGGCGCGATGGAATTTCTGCCCCTTGGAAAGGGAATGACGATGCATGTCTACCGCAGCCATACCTGTGCGGCGCTGAACAAGGCCCATGTGGGCGAAACCGTGCGGCTGTCCGGCTGGGTCCATCGGGTGCGCGACCATGGCGGCGTGCTCTTCATCGACCTGCGCGACCATTACGGCATCACGCAGGTGCTGTGCGACGGCGACAGCGACGCCTTCAAGGCGATGGAGAAGGTGCGGGCCGAATGGGTGATCCGCATCGACGGGCGGGTGAAGGCGCGCGACGCCTCTCTGGTCAATGCCAAGATCCCGACCGGAGAGATCGAGGTCTATGTCACCGGGCTGGAAGTGCTGGGGCAGGCGGAGGAATTGCCGCTGCCGGTCTTCGGCGAACTGGACTACCCCGAGGAAACCCGGCTGACCTACCGCTTCCTCGACCTGCGGCGCGAGACGATGCACCAGAACATGATGCTGCGCTCGAACGTGGTGCGCTGGCTGCGGAACAAGATGTGGGATCAGGGCTTCAACGAGTTCCAGACGCCGATCATCACGGCCTCGTCGCCGGAAGGCGCGCGGGATTTTCTGGTTCCCAGTCGCCTGCATCCGGGCAAGTTCTACGCCCTGCCGCAGGCGCCGCAGCAGTTCAAGCAGTTGATCATGGTGGCGGGCTTCGACCGCTACTTCCAGATCGCGCCCTGCTTCCGGGATGAGGACCCGCGGGCGGACCGTTCTCCGACCGACTTCTACCAGCTTGATGTCGAAATGAGTTTCGTCGAGCAGGAAGATGTCTTTGCCGCCGTGCAGCCGGTGATCCAAGGCCTGTTCGAGCATTTCGGCAATGGCCGCAAGGTCCATGCCGACTGGCCGCGCATCGCCTATCGGGACGCGCTGAAATGGTATGGCAGCGACAAGCCCGACCTGCGCAACCCGATCCGCATGGCCGATGTGTCGGAGCATTTCCGCGGCTCGGGCTTCGCCATCTTCGCCAACCTCTTGCAGAACGAGGGCACCGAGGTTCGCGCCATTCCCGCGCCCACCGGCGGCAGCCGCAAGTTCGCCGACCGGATGAACGCCTTCGCCCAGAAAGAGGGCCTGCCGGGCATGGGCTACATCTTCTGGCGCAAGGCCGAGGATGGCTCCACCGAAGCCGCGGGCCCCATCGCCAAGGCCATCGGGCCGGAGCGCACGGAAGCGATCCGCAGCGAACTGGGGCTGGACGTGGGGGACGCCGTCTTCTTCCTTGCCGGCAAGCCGGAGGCTTTCGAGCCGGTGGCGGGCAAGGCGCGCAACGAGATCGGCAACGAGTTGGGGCTGACCGAGAAGGACAGCTTCCGCTTCGCCTGGATCGTCGACTTCCCGATGTATGAGAAGACCGACGAGGGCAGGATCGACTTCTCCCACAACCCGTTCTCGATGCCGCAGGGCGGGATGGAGGCGCTGAATGGCGATCCGCTCGATGTGCTTGGCTATCAGTATGACCTCGCCTGCAACGGCTATGAGGTGATCTCGGGCGCGATCCGCAACCACAAGCCCGAGATCATGTATCGCGCCTTCGAACTGGCGGGCTATCCGAACAGCGAGGTGGACAAGCGCTTCGGCGGCATGGTCAAGGCGTTCAAGTTCGGCGCGCCCCCCCACGGCGGCTGCGCGGCGGGGATCGACCGGCTGGTGATGCTGCTGGCGGATACCACCAACATCCGCGAGGTCATCATGTTCCCGATGAACCAGCGCGCCGAGGATCTGCTGATGAACGCCCCCTCGGAGCCGACCTTGCAGCAGTTGCGCGAGTTGAACCTGCGGGTGGTGCCGAAGGAAAGCTGATGTATCAGGCCTCGGTCCCCGTCTTCCGCCACTACCTGTCGCGCATCAGCGACATCGTGGCGGTGGCGGGGCCGGATGCGCTAGACGCACAGATTGCTGACGCTTTCCCCGCCCGGGCGCAATTCGCCATCGCCGCGGGCCTTTCCCTCAGCGTGACCTGCCTGCTGATCGGGCGTGAAGTGCCTGACCTGCCCGAAGGCCTGGGTCCCCGGCTGGCGGTGGCCCGTGCCACGCTCGGCTCGATCAAACCGGCGGAATTCGAGGGGGCGGCGGCGCGGATCATCCACCACCGCGCAGGCTTTGCCGATGTCGACCAGACGGGAGAGCAGTTCCTCCATCTCTTCGGCCTGCCGAATTTCTTCTTCCACCTGACCATGGGCTATGCCGCCCTGCGCGCGGCGGGGGTGCCGCTTGGCAAGGAGGATTTCGACGGCATCCATTCCTATCCGAAGGATTTCCGCTTCTGACCCGGGGGCTTGCGGCCCCCGGGACGCCCGCATAGCCTGACCTGAAGCGGGAGGATGCGACGGTGAGCGAAGAGGCAAGGCTGGGACGTGAGGTGAAGAACTGGACGCCGCCGCCGCGCCCGGGGCAGGGGACGATGGAGGGCCGCGTGGTCCGGCTGGAGCCGCTGGGCGCCGATGCCCATGCCGCCGACCTGCATCGCGCCTTCGCCGGGCATGAAACGCTTTGGGACTACATGCCCTACGGCCCCTTCGTCTCGGCCGGGGCCTATCACCGCTGGGCCAAGGAGCGTGAGGCGGCCGAGGACCCGCGCTTCTTCGTGCTGCGCGACCGGGCCACGGGCCATTGCGGCGGCATCGCCAGCTATCTGCGCATCGCCCCCGAGGCGGGCTCGATCGAGGTCGGGCATATCTGCATCGCGCCGGAAATGCAGAAGGGCCTCGCCGCGACCGAGGCGATGTGGCTGATGATGGACTGGGCCTTTCGGGCCGGATACCGCCGCTATGAATGGAAGTGCAATGCGCTGAACATGGCCTCGCGCCGGGCGGCGCAGAGGCTGGGGTTCAGTTACGAGGGCATCTTCCGCAACCATCTGGTGGTGAAGGGCCGCAACCGCGACACCGCCTGGTTCGCGGTGACCTCCGAGGACTGGCCCGCCCTGTCCGAAGCCTTCCGCGCCTGGCTGGCCCCGGAGAACTTCGACGCCGAAGGGCGGCAGAAGGAGCGGCTTTCGGACCTGACCCGGCTGACACGCATTTTCTCGGATCCGGCGCTCTGACCCCGGCGGCTGCGAGATCGCGCGCCCTCCGCGCAACTCCTTGGTCTCGCCTCTGCGCGTTCCGCGCAACCGGCCGAGGTTTGCCTCCGGCGGGGATATTTGCATTCTGAAAGAGGGGCGGCTTCTTTCAGAATGAAAATATCCTCGGGGGGTTTGGGGGGCGAAGCGCCCCCAATGCCGAGGTCAGCCACATTCGATCCCCACCGGGACTGGCGCAAGCGGGCGGGGCGGCTTACCTTCCGGCCGAACAGACCCGGAGTGACCATGCCCGCCCGCAACCAGACCGCCTTCGACTTCCTCGCCTCCCGCCGCTCGCGCCCGGCGAAGCTTTTCACCGGCCCCATCCCCTCGCGCGATGAGTTGATGCAGATCCTTGCTGCCGCGCTGCGCGTGCCCGACCATGGTAAGCTGGAGCCATGGCGGCTGGTGGTGATCGAAAAGCCCGCCTTCGCGCGCATCGCCGGTCTGGCCGAGGCGCGGGCGAAGGAACTGGGCGGCGATGACGAGAAGGTGGCCAAGGGCCGCGGGCAATATGATCTCGGTCAACTGGCGCTGGCGGTGATCGCCTCGCCGAAGCCTTCGGACAAGATCCCGGCGGTGGAGCAGTTGCTGTCGGCGGGCGCGCTTTGCCTGAACATCGTCAATGCGGCCACGGCGGCGGGCTGGGGGGCCTGCTGGCTCACCGGCTGGCCCGCGCATGACCCGGTGTTCCGCACCCGCGCCTTCGGCTGCGAGGGGGATGAGACCGTCGCCGGGATCGTCCATATCGGTACCCCGCCCGCGGACGGGCCGGACCGGCCGCGCCCCGATCCGGCCCGGCTGGTCACCTGGGCGGAAGCGTGATCTTCGGCGATTTCCTCAGGGCGCTCGGCCAGTTGGGCGACGGGCGCTTCCTGCGGGTGATCCTGCTGGGCGCCGCGCTGGCGCTGGCGCTGCTGTTCGGGCTGTATGCGCTGTTCCTGATGGCGATCCAGGCGCTGACGCCGGATGCGGTGGACCTGCCCTGGCTGGGCACGGTCGAGGGGCTGCACGGCATTCTCGGCTGGGCTTCGCTGGCCTTCATGCTGGGTCTGTCGATCTTCCTGATGGTGCCGGTGGCGGGGGCCTTCTCGGGGCTGTTCATCGACGACGTGGCCGCCGCGGTCGAGGCGCGGCACTATGCCTTCCTGCCGCCCGCCACGCCCGACAGCCGCTCGGCCCTGATCGAGACGCTGAACCTGCTGGGCCTGATCCTTGTCGTCAACGTGATCGGGCTGGTCGTCCTGCTGCCGCTGACCGGGCCCTTCTACACGCTGGCCTTCTGGGGGCTGAACGGGCTGCTGCTGGGGCGCGAGTATTTCATGACCGTCGCGCTGCGCCGCCTGCCGCGGGACGAGGCGAAGGCGATGCGCAAGCGTAACTTCGGCGCGATCTGGGCGGCGGGCACGCTGATGTCGATACCGCTTTCGGTGCCGCTGGTGAACCTTGCCGTGCCCGTGCTGGGGGCGGCGACCTTCACTCACCTCTACCACCGGCTGGCGGCGGCGGGGCGTTAGGCTCCGCCCAGATTGTGGAAGTCCAGCCGGTCGAAGAAGTCGATATCCTCCAGCGTGATCCAGCCCGACATGATGATGCCCGCCACCACCGCCCAGATGACGGTGGCGTAAAGCGTGGCGATCCTGGCGCTGCGGCCCACGTCCTCCACCGCCGGGGCGCCCGGGGGGGTGCCGGGCACTACCTCCTGCTCCGATTCGGCCTGGGTCCGGGTGCGGACCTGCAGCACGATGTAGAAGGTCAGGAACCAGAACACCGCATAGAGGACGACTGCGCCGGTGAAGGTCATGCCTGTTCCAGCTCCACCAGGCAGCCGTTGAAGTCCTTGGGGTGCAGGAACAGCACCGGCTTGCCATGCGCGCCGATCTTCGGCTCGCCATTGCCGAGGACGCGGGCGCCCTGCGCCTTCAGATGGTCGCGCGCGGCGAGGATGTCGTCCACCTCATAGCAGATGTGGTGGATGCCGCCCGAGGGGTTCTTTTCCAGAAAGCCCGCGATGGGGGAGTTCTCGCCAAGGGGATACAGCAGTTCGATCTTGGTGTTCGGCAGTTCGATGAAGACCACGGTCACGCCATGGGCGGGTTCGTCCTGCGGAGCGCCGACGCTGGCGCCGAGGGTGTCGCGGTATTGCGCGGAAGCCGCGGCAAGGTCGGGCACGGCAATGGCGACATGGTTCAGGCGTCCGATCATCTGGGGCTCCTACGGATGGCGTTGCCGTCTTATGGGCGGGGCGCGGGCGCGCGGCAAGTGTCCTGCGCGCCGCAGGGCGGGAAAAGGCTGCGCCTGTTTACCGGCCCTTCATCCTTCGCCGTCCAATCTGGGCACCTGCCAACCCGAGGGGATTCTTGCCATGCCCGCCATCCTGTCGCCCTGCCCTGCCGTCCTTGCCCCGCCGTTGCCCTGCCCTGCCGAAAGCGAACTGCCCCTGCGTGGCGTCACGCTGCTGGCGGTGGAGGACAGCCGCTTCGCCGCGGATGCGCTGCGGCTTCTGGGCCAGCGGTCGGGCGCGCGGCTGCGGCGGGCGGCGACGCTGGAGCAGGCCCATGCCCATCTGCGGGTCTACCGGCCGGATGCGGTGCTGGTGGATCTCGGCCTGCCGGACGGGCGGGGGGAGGGGTTGATCCAGGCCCTTGCCGCCACCGGCCCCGGCCGCCCGGCGATTCTGGGGATGAGCGGCGATCCCGACGGCCGCGCCCCGGCCCTTGCCGCGGGGGCGGACGGGTTCATGGAAAAGCCGGTCCCGGGCCTTGCCGCTTTCCGGCAGGCGATCCTGTCGCTGCTGCCGGGCGGGGGTGCCGGCGTCGTGTCATGCGCCGGCGAAGAGGTGACGGCCGATCCCGCCGCCCTGCATGATGATCTGCTTCTCGCGGCGCAGGCGGTTGGCGCCGGTCCGGGAGAGGAAGAGCGGCATTATCTGGCGGGCTTCCTGACCGGCCTTGCCCGGCAGGCCCATGACGAGATGCTGTCCGAAGCGACGGCAGCGCTGCGCAACCCCGCTGCGGGGTTGCAGGGCCTTGCGCGGCTGCTGGAAAATCGGTTGGCCGGAAGTGCTCCGTTTGCGGCCGGGAAGGCGGTGGAGGAAGGTTGAGCGGTGTCAAGCCGCAAGGCCCTGTCGTTGCCGTGGGCGTACGGAGGTTCTTGGGGCTGCTGTCGATCGATAAGTATTCTGCCCTAGGCCCCCTCAGGATATTTGAAGGGCAGATGAAATCGGGAAGAACGCGGCTTCCCTTTCACCTGTTCGATAAATATCCCCGCCGGAGGCATATCCGAGCCGGTTGCGCGGAACGCGCAGAGGCGAGGGGAAAGGTTTGCGGCGAAGCCGCGCAATCTTGCGGCCGCCGGGATCACTCCAGCCGGAAGACCTTGTCGCGCGAGGTTGCACCCCGCACCAGCGCCAGCCGGGTTTTCGCCACCCCAAGGGCCCGTGCCAGCATCTCTTGGGCCGCTGCCGTCGCGCGGCCGTCCTCGGGCACTTCGGTCACCGAAATGCGGATCGGCCCATCTGCCACCAGCCCGGCCCGCCGGGCATTCGGCGTCACGCGAACGGCGAACTCGGCGCCGGGGCGGGCAAGGGCGGAAAGGTCGGGCAGGGCAGGGCGGGCCATGGTCTCCTTTGACCTTGGCCGCGCGCCGTGTCAAACCCGAAGCGCGAGGGGGAGGGCCGCCATGACCACCGCATTCTTCTGGGACGAACGCTGCTTCTGGCATGGCGGCGGCAATTACGCGCTGACGCTGCCGGTCGGCGGCTTCGTCCAGCCGTTGCCCGCGGGACTGCCGGAAAATCCCGAGACCAAGCGGCGGCTGAAGAACCTTGCCGAAGTCTCGGGCCTCTGGCGCGAGATGCGCACGCTTTCCGCCGCCCCCGCCAGCCACGAGGAACTGGCCCGTGTCCACCCCGAAAGCTATCTGGCGGCCTTCAGGGCGGCCTCGGACGCGGGCGGCGGCGAGTTGGGCCTGCGCACCCCCTTCGGCCCCGGCGGCTATGAGATTGCGGCCCTTTCCGCCGGGCTGGCGGTCGAGGCGCTGCGTTCGGTGCTGAAGCGCGAGGCGGCGAATGCCTATGCCCTGTCGCGCCCGCCGGGGCACCATTGCCTGCCGGACTGGCCGAACGGCTTCTGCCTGCTGGCGAACATCGCCATCGCCATCCGCGCCGCCCGGGCCGAGGGCCGCGCCACCCGCTTTGCCGTGGTGGATTGGGATGTTCATCACGGCAACGGCACCGAGGCGATCTTCCTCGACGACCCCGAGGTGCTGACGATCAGCCTGCACCAGGAGGCGAACTACCCGCTGGACACCGGCGCCGCCGACATTCGCGGGGCAGAGGGCAGCAACATCAACATCCCCCTGCCGCCGGGTCTGGGCCACAGGGGCTATCTGGCGGCCTTCGACCGCATCGTCCTGCCCGCGCTGCACCGCTTCCGGCCCGATGTCATCGTGGTCGCCTGCGGCTACGACGCCTCGGCCTTCGATCCGCTTGGCCGGATGCTGGCGACGGCCGCGACCTTCCGCGAAATGACCGCCCGGATGAAGCGGGCGGCGGCGGACCTGTGCGGCGGCAGGCTGGTGCTGGTGCACGAGGGCGGCTATTCCGAGGTCCATGTCCCTTTCTGCGGTCATGCCGTGCTGGAGGAACTGACCGGCAGCGCCATCCGCGTCCCCGACCCGATGGCCGCGACGCTGGAGAAGCGCCAGCCCAACCCACGCTTCGACGCCTTCGCCGAGGGCTGGATCGACGATCTGGCCCGCTTCTTCGGGACCTGAGGCGCCGCTGCCGGGGAAGGGGGCAGGCCGCCGGATGCGTGGCGCGCGGAATATATGCCGTCCGGACCGGGGCAGAGGTCTTCCGCCTTGTCCGAAAGCTGTTGCCGCACCACGGGGCACCTGCCGGGCGCAGATTGCCAGATCTTCCATAACTGGCGCCGAACCCACGCCGAAACAGACATCGGACGTGAGGGAAGTCGGGTAATTTCAAGGAATTAAGTGGTGCCCAGAGCCGGAATCGAACCAGCGACACGCGGATTTTCAAATATCCTTTTAGTCTATACACACTCTCTCAAGGTGATTCAATTGGTGGCATAGGGTATTGGAAATAAATTAAATCGTGACCGCCGGAACGTCACAGAGCCACTCATTCCCGATCGTTCTTGCACGGAGAAAATGATACCCATCTGAAACCCAAGAGCCTCTGACGTGCCGCATCCTTTTCGAACTGGCCCAAAGTCAACTAAAGCGTTGCAACTCGTTTAGAATTGACCCTGACGCACTGGTTCCACCTGTCTTATCTTGAGCTTATGAAGCAAAAGCTCACGACCAAGTTCATAGAAAACATCAAGGCAAATGCTCGGAAGCGCCAAGACTTTCGTGATGATCTTATGCCAGGTCTTGTCCTGCGGGTCAGCACCACGGGGACAAAGACTTTTTGCTTGCACAAGCGACTCAACGGCAAGATGCGGCGGCTGACCATCGGTCGCTTTGGTGTTCTATCCCTCTCAGATGCCCGCGAGCGGGTGCGGCAGGTTCTCCTCGAAGTCGACTCGGGACGGTTTGAGGAGCGCACCGGCATCGAGGTTGAGGTTCGAAAGACGCTCGGCGAGATTATCCCCGAATACATCGACAAACATGCCAAGGTCCACAACCGGGACTGGAAGAACAAGGCGTCTTTGCTCGGAAAATTCACCGACTTGCACGATAAGGGTATTGATCGGATCAAGCGGTCTGACGTGGTAAAGGCCTGCGACACGATCCACAAGACTGCGCCTGTCAGCGCCAACCGGGCCTTGGCGCATCTAAAGCATCTGATGAACTGGTGTGTGGATCGAGGCATGATCGACGCTTCACCCATTGTTGGCATGAAACCTCTAACCAAGGAAACATCACGGGAGCGGGTTCTGACCCACGACGAACTGCGGCTTCTTTGGGCGGCCTGTGATGCTGAAGGCTATCCCTTCGGGGATTGCATGAAGCTGCTAATCCTGAGCGGCCAGCGGCGTGCTGAGGTCGCCGAGATGCGCTGGTCGGAACTGGACATGGAGAGGCGGCTTTGGACGTTGCCATCAAGCCGCGCGAAGAATGGCAAGCAGCACACCGTCCCGATCACAGACGACATGCTGACGGTGCTACGGCGTGTTCCCCGTTACCTGACCAGCGATTTCGTCTTCACCACGACCGGCAAGACAGCGATCTCCGGGTTTGGCCGGGTGAAGAGTCGGTTAGACAAGGCCATGGCTAAGGGTACTGCGCCGTGGGTCATTCACGACCTGCGGCGGACGCTCTCCACCAACCTCGCCATGCTAGGCGTCCCGCAACCGGTCACAGAGGCGTTGCTGAACCACAAGACGGGTGTGGTTTCTGGCGTTGCCGCGATCTACAATGTTTACTCATACGGGGACGAGAAGCGTGCAGCCCTTGGTGCATGGTCTCTACATCTTGCAGGAGTGGTCAGGTCAGTCGATGTCTACTCGGAAGCCCATACCGCCCAAGCGACACATTGATTTGCTTCTGCTGAGTATTATCCGGGCATATGAGCACCCCGATAGAAAAAGCGATGAAGTGCGGCTTGCCGATGTTCGTGAGGCACTTTTCGGGGAAAAGCATGGACGCGGACGACTCAACGAATTTGACGATCTTGCGCTCTTCAATATTGGCAAAGAGGTCAGAAAGAAAGATCTCGATGACATGCGCCAAACCGTAGCCAAATCAACTGGGAAACCGCTATCTCCTGAACAGCTAGCAGAAATTGATCGAGAGTCGATGTCTTTAAGAGGGGCGGCCAGAAATTTTCAACATCTTGCGCCAACGAAAGGAAGTGTAGAGAGCACTGAAGACCGCCTGCGTAGAAAGGCGGGCACCAAGCCCTCCGATCGCGATATGGCAGAGATGGAGTCCTTGTTCGATCCGGAAAACTGGCGCACTCGAACTACCAAAGAAATTCTTCAGTTACTATGCAGTCTGGGTGTTCAGTACAGGGCAATTTTGGATATTTACGACAATCGTGCCCCAGACGATTTGGGAGATTAATCACTGATTGTATCCCAAGCATTGACACAGCGCTTATGATAGTTTGCTCAGAGCAAATGGGGCGCCCCTTCATCTAGCTGATGGAGGACCATTATGAAAATCGAAGATGGTCGCAAGACCTTGGCCACCCGGGACGACCTCAAGCGTCTCGGTATTAACGTGAGTAATACCACGCTTCTACGATGGGAGGCGCGCGGGCGGTTCCCCCGTCGTATCAGGATGGCAGGGACCAGTGTTGCTTGGTTCATAGTCGAAATTGAGGAATGGCTCGTCTCGCGCTCGCGTGAGCGCGCATGCGCGCACTACGCTGAGTACTGAGCATGAGCGAGGGGAAATCACAGATGCGCTCAGCATTTCACTTCGAACATGATTTGAAGTCTTCTTCGGCGGTTGCAGCGGCTCTCGCGTGGGCCCGTCTTGGTGCGAAGATCATAGCCCTATACGGTATAGACGAATCAGGTGCATGCGCCTGCCGAAGCCTGCGCTGTCGCAGCCCCGGCAAGCATCCAATTGGTGCTCTCTTCCCTGAAGGGCAGCACAGCGCGACAGATAGCGCAGCCGTCATTAGGCGGGCGTTTGCTAAATACCCGCAGGCCAACCTCGGGGTTATCCTGCCACCCGGCCTCATCGCGTTGGATGTGGACGGTCCTGAAGGCGCGGAAACCTTCTCAGGCCTGAAACTGCCGAGAACGCTTGCGGTTCGAACGGGCCGGGGCACACACCACTATTTCCGTGTGACTGGTTCGTTGCCTCAGAAGAAAAAAACACTATACCACATCGACATCAAGGATGCCCAGAGCGGCTACATTGTCGTGCCGCCGAGCAGGCATTGCAGCGGGAAACGCTATCGATGGCAGAGCGCCCCCATTGCCTCATTGCCTGCCACGTTCATCGAAACGTTGAAACGGACCTCGAGGGTGACGGTTCAGTTCGGGGACGCAGCGGTTTTCAAGCCTGGCGGGCGGAACAGCGAGCTTACCAAGATTGCCGGTTCGCTCCGGTTTCGGGGGCTTTCAGAGACGGCCATTGCCGGGGCCTTGCAGGCGATCAATACACATGCTTGCACCCCGCCCCTTGACGCCGACGAGGTCGACCGCATCGCCAGCAGCATTGGCAGGTATGAATCCGCAAGCGAAGCCGCCTTTGGCTGGCTCGATGATGTGGAAGAATCCGAACCTCAGTTTCTCGCCTACCCCTACATCGTCAAAGGCGCGCTGACCGTCCTTGATGGCAACATGGGCCAAGGCAAGTCGACCTTCACCTGTGCCATCGCCGCTGCGGTGACTACCGGCAAGCCGCCACCTTTCGTCAAAGAGATCGAAAAAGGCCGCGTTCTTTTCATGTCGGCGGAAGATGACGCATCGCGCGTCCTGAAGCCACGCCTGATCAAGGCCGACGCTGACACGTCGAAGGTTCGCTTTCAACAAGAACCCTTTTCGCTGGATGAAAGAGGGCTGATGATGCTACGGCAGGAACTCGCGGCCAACACCCCGGCGCTGGTAGTCATCGACCCCATCATCGCCTACATGAAGGACGGTGCTGACGGCAACAAGGCGACCGAGACCATGCACTTCATGGTGCAGATCGATCAGCTTGCCAACGAGTTCGACACGGCAATCCTGATCGTGCGGCATCTGCGAAAAGCACGGGCTGATCACGCGATGCACCAAGGGATTGGATCAATCTCGATTTCCGCAAGGGTGCGCTCCGGCCTTATCCTTGCCCCGCACCCAGACGATCCGAAAAGATTGCGCGCGGTGGCACATTCCAAGGCAAACTACTCCGAACTCGGCCCCACCATCGTCTTCGAATTGGAGAACACCGGCCCCCGGACGCACCCGAAACTGCGGTGGCGCCCGAGCGACCCGTCGCTGACCGCCGAAATGCTATTGGCCCAGCCGGAACAGGAGCGAGGCCGACCACCTCGGGAACGCGACACCGCGACGGCCTGGCTGGAAAGCGTGCTACGCAAGGGGCCTACGAAGAAGGCGTCGCTGGATGCCATGGCTGAGAAAGCCGGTATCAGCCAAAGCACCCTGCGACGCGCCGGGGATGCGCTGCGGGTCGTGAAGTCGAAGGACGGTCAGGGGTCGGTCTGGTCGCTTGGATAACCTGATTTCCCGTCCTAGCGACCACTTGCTCAGAATTTTCATGTGTGTGGGAATTTTGAGCAAGTGTCCGTCTGGCCGCTTCCGATCACCGAGCGGGATGCTGTCCCCAGGCTTGGTGTGGCATCTGCTAAGGAGGTCGTCTGCGATGTGCCTGTGGGCTCTGGTTGCTGGCACCAACCCGGACCGGAGATTTCACCGATGACCACCGACATGATAACTTGGTCGAGAAGACCCCTGACGCCGATCTTCTAAGCAAGATGATCGGTCTTGCCGCCGAACGGCTGATGGAGTTGGAGGTCGGGGCTGCGACGGGCGCGGCTTATGTCGAGAAGGACCCGGCGGGCTGGCACAGCGGGTATCGCGACCGGGAATGAGAAACCCGGGACGGGACGGTCGACCTGCATATCGCGAAACCTCGGAAAGGCAGCCATTTCCTCGGCTTCCTTGAACCTCGGCGCATGGTCGAGAAGGAGCTTACGGCGGTCATGCAGGAACCATCGCGCGATGGGCGGAGATGCCCTCGACAGCTTTCCCGCAGTGGCATCCTGATCGAGCAGGCCCGCGCCGAGCATCACGCCGACGATCAGCGCCGGACCGACACGATGATAAACTATCTTTCTGTCGGAGGTTACGTGCCCCCAAAAAAACAAACTATTTCAATCGTCACAGAGCCCCCCTCTCACGGCTAAATACCCATTGGGTCTCACTTGGGGTGCAAGGCGTGCGAAAATCTACCCGTAGGGGGCGTAGGAGGCAGGTTTTACGCCGTTTGTGCTCTGTGCGCGGGTCCTTTCCGGGAAAGCGAGAGATGTGCGTCCTGCGCTCGCCCTACGCGCTGGACGCGGTGTCGTCAGGCACATCCCCTGCTTCCCCTTTTTCGAAGGCTCCGCTGTCAAATCGGCGGGAAAAAAAATCACGCTCTGCATGCCCCTTCCACGCCGCTGGGTCATTTCGGCTTGTGCGCTAGTGCACGGCGAAGCTCGCTCAGCGTCTTTCTAAATGGGTGATCGGACATGCTGAGATTGAGAGGAAGCGGCGGGCCGGCTTCGATCAGGGCTCTTTCGACGGACCACGGATCATCATGCTGTATGGCTGAGATTGCCGCGTGCTCATCTAGCCAAGTGGTCAGTAGCTCTTCGTGCTGGGGACTCATGCGAACCCGGCCCTGCCCATCCCGATAGAACTCAAGGTGAAGTTCCGTTTGCAACAGGGCAGCTATTGATAGGCGTAAAGTGGACGTCCTGGTGGTGCCATGCAGATGGTTCCGCCAGAGTCGACGTGACATAGGCGACGTGGACCTTGGTCGGGCCAGTTGGCTGTTGGGAGGCGCAATACCGATGTATAGAAGGTCTTTCCCGGCTCGCACACTACATCCTCCCCTTGGCACGACAGGCAGGCTGCTGTCGAACCACCAGCCGTAGACGCCGTGGGAGATCGACCTGGCGGCAATGTGCTGGCGCAAGTTGTACGGACGTATGAGGAAGTCTGGTTCGAGAAGTTCTTTGGCGATCAGAGCTAGACTATGAGTCAAGTTGTCGGCCGGAAGACCGTTGTTCGATGGATGCATTCCAACACGCTGCCAGTGACTTCGGGGCTTCCGCCACCGTAGCTCTTTTATTACTTATAGTCTATGGTCTGAGGGCCGATGAACGTGCGCCAGTCCGCGCATGTCCATCCAGACTCGCGTGTCCAGAAACATTCAAAGGATCAGAAGGGAGAGGGATCTTTCGCAAGAGGAGGTCGCTCACCGTGCGGATATTCACCAGACCTACCTGAGCGGCGTTGAAACCGGGAGACGCAATCCATCCATCTTGGTTGTTGAGCGCATTGCGAATGCTCTCGGCGTAGACGTTTCGGAAATCTTCAGGGCGAACTAGGGTTTCCCCTGACGCGCTGCCCGCCCGCGTCTTATCGGTCTTCATCGGAAACATGGGAGATCGACATGGCCGATACTGTTACCCTCAAGACCCTCTGCGAAGAACTGAAGCTGAACACCCGCAAGGCACGTCAGCGTCTACGGGCTGCCGCCGCTGATGGCGAAGCACACGCAGATCTCCAGCCGGGCCGCAAACCAAAAGACACATGGCAGTGGGAACAGGGCTCCGAGGCGCTTGAGATGGCAAGGAAAGTCTTGGCAGGCTAGGTCACGCGGTTTAAACGATGTTTTGCCCTCTATCGGCGGGCGGGATTCTTTCGTGCAGGCTCGAAGCTGCGGCATGGGCGGGAGATCCGCCTGATGGCAGCGCGGCGTGGCCGCTGCAGCATTCTTGTCGGAGCCGCCGTTCGGGCGGTTTGCGGCAAGAGGCCAGCCCAATCAGTTAGATGGGCGGAAAGCGGTCTGTCGGCAGCGCGGCATGACTCTTCCCGCAAGCCTGGTAAAGCGGACGTCCGCGCCCGACGCGGCAATCTCCCTGCCCCGCGGCCGGCGAGGGCGGTAAGGTGCCTGATGGCCCTGCGGCATGGTGGCGGCACAGACACCGGTAAAGCAGTCATTCAAGCAGCGCGCGGCGCGGTGTTCAGCTTCGACAACCTCGAAACGGACCTCAATCTACAACCTATATATCTCTGTTTCGATTCTGGGGAGCCCAGTGTATGCTGTTCCTATCTTGCAGGAGCCAGCATGCAGCCCGATGATTTGAAATACGCAAACCTCACTCAGCTGATCGCGCCTCTCGTCGTTAAAGGGAAGACGGAGTCGGTCACGTTCTTGAACTGGTTTCTTGAAAACATCTATCGCCTAGACTCAGTCTCTGCTGATGACGCCGTCTGTGACAGCCAGAATGATAAGGGCATCGATGCGATCTACGTCGACGAAAACAACGAAGAAATTCACTTCTTCCAATGCAAGATTCGGCAGAATGACAACGGCACAATTGGTGATGTCTCACCAAAGACCTTTATAGCATCTGTCGCGCAGTTTGACACTAGTGAGAAAGTGGCCGCAATCGTCGCAGGGAATGCAGACGTTGGCCTCAAAAAACTTATAGAGCGCCTTGCGCTTCCTGACTTACTTGAGAAAGGTTACAAACCGGTCGGGATATACGTTTCGAACGAAAGCTCTGATGATGCGGCCAGAGCTTATGCAGCCATAGAGGCGCGACTTCGGATTTTTGATCGTCACGCAATTGCTAGCAACTTCATCGATTCCGATCAAGGTGTTGGAGTGCAGGGGAGCTTCGATTTCGACGTCAGCTATGTAGCTCCTCTAGAGATGACGATCGGGGCAGACAGTGCAGCAAAAGTCTATGTTTTCCCGGCTCGGGCACGTGAACTTGTGGCTCTTGGGGGAATATCGGACACTAGCCTGTTTACCAAAAACGTTCGCTACGACCTCGGCAACACTCCGGTAAACAAATCCATAAGAGGGTCGATCGAGGCTAAAGCCGAGCATCGCAATTTTCCGCTCTTTCATAATGGTGTTATTATACTTTGCGAGATGGCAAAAATGCAAGGGGACGTCCTAAAGATCAATAATTATTCGGTGGTAAATGGCGCCCAGAGCATCACGACATTCTTTAATTCCAAATCCAAGCTCACCGACGATTTGCGGGTACTCGTCCGCATCATCGCCTTGCAGAATGATGCATTGGCGAGAAAAATTACTGAATACAGCAATAATCAAAATGCCATAAAGCCTAGAGATTTGCGATCAAATCATGCAGTGATGACACGCCTTCAGTCGGAAATGAATCAGAAATCAACCGAATTCTTCTTTGAGATCAAGCGTGGTGAAGTGGCTCCGGAAGACAGGACGACCATCAGCAACGAGGCTGCTGGACGGGCAATGTTAGCGATTGATCTTCTTGAACCATGGTCATGCCACCAGATTTACAAGGTTTTCGATGAGAAGTATGCTGAAATCTTCGGTCGCAGAGAAGTCGACGCGAATAGAGTTATCTTCATTATGCGACTTATGTGGCTGATCGAGAGTAAACTGGATGGCATTCAAGTTAGGCCACTGGCCCACTACGCGCTGACGAAGTATTTTCTCGCATCTATACTCTCAAGAATACTTCGTAGCACAGAGGTCACTCGTAATATCATGAGAGATCCAAGCACCCTTCCTCAACAACGGGAAGCTGAGTTCCTCAAAAAGTGTGCGGACATCATAGGTACGCTGGTTATCGATCTGAACTACGAGGTCCAGGAGAAGGGCCCAGCATTTGATTATAAGGCTGACTTGAAAAGTCCCAAGCAGGTGGACGAGCTCTCGTCGCTTCTTCTTAAATCTTATGAAAAAGACGTTGCCCGTGGCAAGGCCGAGAGCTTTGCTGCTTGGTAAGGTGGATAAAATGTCACCTCTGCGCATGCCCGTTCCGCATCTCCACCATGATGACGAGCAGTTTTCTGCGGTGCCCGTCGAGCGACGACTTTGGGGATGCGGCCATGCAGCGCTAAGCGTGGCCGACCGTCGGCTTAGGATCGGGCCACACTTCGGAAAAAGGCGGTTGTGCGAGCAGACCCTACGCTGCGATCCATCGAGTTCAGAGATGCAAGTCAGCCGGTGTGCCAATTACAAGGTCAAGCACGAAGTAGCGGCAGGGAGTTATCTAGTATCGCGGGACGGGCGAGAACGAGCGCCTGCGCTTGAACGGTAAATGCCGCTCCGCTGGCATCTACCCTGCGTCTAAGGACAAAAGTATGGCCGATGAGTTCCGAATCCTTAGCCTAGACGGTGGGGGAGCAAAAGGTTTCTACACGCTCGGTGTTCTCCGAGAAGTCGAAGCTGTGCTCGGGGGCGCTCCGTTGTGCGAACGCTTTGACCTGATCTATGGTACAAGCACCGGTTCCATCATCGCGGCGCTCCTCGCACTAGGAAAGTCTGTAACCGAGATCATCAGCCTCTACGACAAGCATGTGGTCAACGTCGTCGGACGGTTCCGGCCTGCCAGTAAGTCTGCTGCCCTCGCTGAACTGGCGCGAGAGGTTTTCGAAGATCAGAGGTTCGACGCCTTCAAGACCGAAATTGGGATAGTTGCCACCCGGTGGATGGAAGAGCGACCGATGATCTTCAAGACTTCTATGGGCCAAGCGCATGGCAGCAAAGCATCGTTCGTGCCAGGCTTTGGCTGTACCATCGGAGAAGCCGTCCAAGCCTCGTGCTCGGCCTACCCTTTCTTCAGGAAAAAGACGGTAACCACGAGTAAGGGCGAAAGGGTGCAGCTGATCGACGGTGGTTTCTGTGCAAACAACCCGTCACTTTATGCGATTGCTGACGCAACCAACGCGCTTGGAAAGTCTTTGGCCCAACTGCGAGTGCTGAGCGTTGGCGTTGGAGAATACCCTCCGATCAGAAAAGTATGGAACCCCCTATGGTGGTATGGGAAAATGCCCCCGATACCGCTGATACAAAAGACTCTTGAGATAAACACCCAGTCGATGGAGCAATTGCGCTCCATCTTATTCCGAGGCGTTTGTACAGTCCGGATCAACGACCCTTTCACCGAGCCCGAAATGGCGACAGATTTATTTGAGTGTGACAAGGAAAAACTAAACAGGCTAATGCAGAGGGGGACACAGTCGTTCGCCAAGTATGAGGCTGATCTAACTACACTGCTCACATAGGGACAGCCCATGACTATTCCAGAATCGCAACTTGAGAAGTGGTCCCAGCAAGGGGCCAAAGTGACTTCTGCATCGACATATGAAGCTATTTCAAAAGTACTTAACGACCCCGCGTCGCCGTACTATACTAAGAGCTTTCGCACCTCACTGCAAGGCTCGTACGGCAATGATACCAATATATACAAGGACAGCGATGTAGACGTGACGATGTGTTTAACATCAACCTTCTACACTGACATTGAATCACTGAATGCCGATGATAAAGCTAGGTACGATGCAAATCGGAACCCTAGCACATTTAGTTTTAAAGATTTCAAGAAAGAGGTATTGTCTTGGCTGATTGGGAATTTTGGAATTGGCGTAAAAGCCGGCAAGAAAGCCATCTTCATACCCGGCAACGGAAGCCGGAGAGACGCAGACGTTCTGGTCTGTGTCGAACATAGGAAATACTGGTCATACGCAGTACCAAACAGCACACACTTCTCAGAAGGCATCTGCTTCTGGACTGCAGATGGCAAAAAAATTGTCAACTATCCGAAGCAACATATGGCCAATTGTACGACGAAGCATCAAGGCACGAGCAGCCGCTTCAAGTACAATATTCGAGCGCTCAAGAACATGCGCAACGCCATGATTGATCGCAAATTCTTGGAGGAGGGAGTGGCTCCCTCCTACTTCCTTGAGGGGATGCTTTGGAATGTCCCCAATGAGAACTATGTGAGCACATATCGTCAAACGTTTCTTAACTACATAAACTGGCTAGATAACTGCGACACATCTAAGCTCTTGTGCGCGAATGAGAGACACTGGCTTCTTCGGGATAACAGTCAGGTCAGCTGGAACCTCGCCAACTTCAAGACATTCCGGAACGCGGCGGTCGGCTTCTGGAACTCCTACGAGAAGCTGAAGTGACCCCTGCCGGACCTCTACGCAAATTGCTTTCAACCCTTCTTCTGCTGATGGTTTGATCCAATCCGGTCGAAGCACCATCCTGCGCGATTTCTGACCGCACTCCGGGTGGGTGCATATGTATCTGGATGTCCCCGTGTTCTTTTTCCGTGCTCTTATGCCCATGCGTTGCTCAATTTGAGAACGGCAAGAAAAAATCGCATCGCTTCCATGATGGTGAAGATGTCGCTGCGGCTTCAGTGGAGCGGCAGCTTTAGGGAACGCGGCATCGCAGCACCCCTTGGGGCCGAGCGGCAGCAGAGGGCCGACCTCGCCTGTCATGAGTCCTGGGCCGGCTGAGGGGCGGAACCTGACGACGGTTGCTGTGGCGCAGCATGTTGCTCAGAGCCCGAAGCAGTCATTGGCAACGGTGCGCCCTGGACCTACCATCGGATCAAAATGCGTAAGGAAAAACTATGGGCGTACCAGTATCGAAAGCGGAACTTCTGGATGCGATTTCAAAGACATTCGGCAAGTTGATATCCGACCTTGAGTCTGTGCCGCCGGAGCTTGCGCGCGCAGCCTCCTTGGAAGGCCATGCCGCTGGGACAATGATCAGCCCCGCAGATCTGGCGGCATATCTGCTTGGCTGGAACGAACTTGTTCTGAAGTGGCTGGATCGGGATGATCGCGGCGAAGTCGTGGAATTTCCCGAGACCGGATTTAAATGGAATCAGCTCGGTTTGCTGGCTCAGAAATTTTACAATGATTATCAGAGTCTTGACTGGAAAGAGCTGCTGACCCGCCTTACTGCGGTCAACATCAAGTTGATGGAAACCATTTCATCGCGCCCGAACGACGAGCTGTATGGCCGCCCTTGGTATGGCAAGTGGACGAAGGGCCGGATGATCCAGTTCAACACCTCGTCGCCCTACGCGAATGCGCGCGGGCGTATCAGAAAATGGCTGAAGACTAACAGCTAGGCGACCGTCCGCTCCGTCCGGGATAGCAGACATCATTGACGGGATTTCGCTGCGGCACCAGTTAAACGTCGGCTTTCTGGGGCGCCGCAACGCAGCACCGGGCGAGCCTGATCGGCAAGCTTTGGGCCGTTCGCAAGGGCGCCCAGCGCGAAACAGGACCGGCAGCTAAGGGCCGGAGTTGATGCCGATTGTGCCGTCAGGCGGTGACCGAGTACGGAATTGTGGTCGCTGCTAAAGTTGAAAACGAGCGATGCCGATGCAGCGGATGATACCCAAATGATACCCACAGATTCTTTAGTTGTGGGCAGCCAAATACCGGCACAGGCAAAATCCACAGCGATATCATTGGGTTAAGGTGGTGCCCAGACGCGGATTCGAACCACGGACACGCGGATTTTCAATCCGCTGCTCTACCAACTGAGCTATCTGGGCACGCTTTGGTGGGCGGGTGATACCCAAGGGCGCGGAGGCTGTCCAGAGGGAAAACGCCCCTCAATGCGGAGGTTTTCCCGGCGGCGCACCATCCTCCAGCGCATCGGAGGAGGTGTCGTCCTCACCCGCGGCCTCGTCGGGGATGCGGTAGCTTTCGTTCAGCCAGCGCGCCAGGTCGACATCGGCGCAGCGGCGGGAACAGAAGGGGCGGTAGCGCGGCTCGGCCGGCTTGCCGCAGATGGGGCAGGGGGCGGCGCTCACAGCAGATCCCTCAGCGCCAGCCGGTCGCGGCGGCGGGTCATCTCGTAGAGGCCGAGCGTCGTCCAGCCGGCCAAGTTGGCCTCGCCGTCGGCCTTGAAGGCGGCCTTCAGCACCTGGTCGAGGATGTGGCGGTCGCGTTTCGGCATCGGGGCGAAGTCGATCACCACCTGCCCGCCAAGGCCGCGCAGCCGCAATTGCCGCGGCAATTCGCGCGCCGCCGCCACATTCGCCTTCAGCGCCGCGGCGGGCGAGGTGTCGGGGCCGGTGTTCACATCCACCGCCACCAGCGCGCGGGTGGGTTCGATCATCACATGGCCAGCGCCGGACAGGTCCACCCGGGCGGAAAGCAGCGCCTCGATCGCTTCGGTGACGCCATGGGCGGCGAAGCTACCTTCCTCAAGCACCTCGTCCGGGGCCGGGTCCAGCCAGTCGCGCCAGGCGAGGTCATGCGCCGAAGGCCCGTCGACCAGCAGTTCCGGCCCGCCGGTCAGATCGGCCAGCACCGCCTCGGCCAGGCCCCGCATCGCGGTGATGTCCTCGGCCACCATATCCGGCTCCGCCTCTTCGCAGGCGGAACGCAGGATCAGGCCGAGGGTCCCGTCCGAGCCCGCCATTCCGGCGGCGGCCATGGCCTCCAGCGCGTCCCGGGCGGCCTCGTCGCGGATGCGGCGGCTGATGTTCAGTCCCGGCGCCCCGGGGGTGACGATGGCATAGCGGGACTTGAACAGAAGCCGGGCGGTGACGGGGATCGCCTTGCCGGGTTCGGCCGGGCCGGAGACCTGCACCAGCACCCTTTGCCCCGGGGCGATACCCGCGGTCTGGCGCAGGAAGCCGCTGCCGCCGGGCAATTTCACGAACATGCCGCCCATGCCCTTCACCGGCCGGTCGGCCACGGCGCGGTAGATGCCGCCGGGAAGGGGGGCGTCGCCCTCGGGGTCGATGGCCAGATCCTCCAGCCGCCCGTCCACCATCAGAGCCGCCGCCGGACGCCCGGCGACATGGTCGAGGCACAGGACCCGGCCCTTCATGCGCGCCTCCAGACCGGCCAGCCCGCGGCCTGCAACAGGGTAGAGGTTTCGGCCACCGGCAGGCCCATGATCCCGGTGAACGAGCCGGAAATCCACGGGATGAAGGCCCCGGCCAGGCCCTGGATGCCGTAACCGCCGGCCTTGCCCTGCCATTCGCCGCTGGCGAGATAGGCGTTCAACTCATCGTCCGACAGCCGCTTCATCTTCACCGCGCTTAGGCTTTCGCGCACCCAGACCCGCTCACCCCGCCGCACGGCGATGGCGGTGATCACCTGATGCCGCCGCCCGCCCAGCAGAGTCAGGAACGCCGCCGCCTCGCCCGCGTCGGCAGGTTTGCCCAGAATGCGGCGGCCGAGCGCCACGGTGGTGTCGGCGCAAAGCACGACATCCTCGGGGCCTGCCGGAACGGCCAGCGCCTTCTCCCGCGCGAGACGCGCCGCATAGGGACGCGGCAATTCGCCCTTGCGGGGATCCTCGTCGATGTCGGGGGGAAGGACCGCGTCGGGCACAAGGCCCATCTGCGCCAGAAGCTCTTTCCGGCGCGGAGACGCGGATCCCAGGATCAGCCGCAAGGCGGATTACTTGAAGCGGTAGTTGATGCGGCCCTTCGACAGGTCGTAGGGGGTCATCTCCACCTGCACCTTGTCGCCCGCCAGAACACGGATGCGGTTCTTGCGCATCTTGCCTGCCATCGTTGCGATCAGTTCATGGCCATTGTCGAGTTCGACCTTGAATGTCGCATTGGGCAGGAGTTCCTTCACGACACCGGGGAATTCGAGAATGTCTTCCTTGGCCATGGTCACTCCGATAGGGGTCAGGCCCGCGGAAGCCGCAGGCCTTTCTGGCCGGGCATATGCGCCCGAAAGGCCGGGTTTTCAAGCGGAATCTGTCAAAGTTCCCGCATCCAGAATTGCAGCGGCTTCATCGTCTCGGCCGCGTCGCCCACGTCCTTCCAGCCGAATTCGGCGAAGACGCCCTCAAGCGGGCGGTAGCCGCGGCCGGTCCAGAAGGCGTCGTTGGTGCGGAAATGGGCGGGGCGCATCGGGTGGTCGTCCGGCCGCTTGACCGAGCAGAAGGCGACATGCGTCCGGCCCAGCTTCCGGGCGTGTTCCTCGCGCAGGTCGAAGAAGCGGTGGCCAAGGCCTTGCCCGCGATAGGCCGGCAGCAGCACCGATTCCGCGCCGTAAAGGATGCTCTCCACCGGCAGGCCGATCTGCTTCAGCGGTCCGGCGAAAGCCTCGGCATGGTCCTCCATCGGGGTGGAGGTCGAGGCGCCGACCAGCCTGTCGCCATGGAAGGCGCCGACCAGAAGCGCGCCGGGGCTGTCGCGATAGGTCTGCAGGTATTCGCGTTCGTAATCCAGCGAGCCGTCGTAGAGATAGGGCCAGTCGCGGAAGACCGCGATCCGCAGCGCGGCCACGCCGTCCAGCGCCGCCTCCAGATCGGCGCCGGTCAGGGCCCGGACAGTAACCCCCCCGAGGTCGCCAATCGTCATGCCGACACCTGCGCGATCCAGTCGTTGAGGTTGTAGAAGGTGGTGATGCGGGCGATCTTGCCGCCTTTCACCTCGAAGAACCCGCCAGCGGGCAGGATGTAGCGCTGGCCCTTCGCCTCGGGCAGGCCGGGGTCGGTCTTCAGGTATTCGCCATGCACGGTGAATTCCGCCGCCGCCCGGTCGCCCGTGTCATTGGCGAAGACCACCATGTCCTTCAGCTGCTCGCGGTAGCTGACGCCCATGTGCGAGCAGAATTCGGCGAACTTCTCCTTGCCGATCCGGTGCGCGCCCTCATTCACCCGATGCTCGATCTCGTCGGTCAGGCAGGCCAGCATTCCACCGGCATCGCCTGCGTTGAAGGCATCGTAGTAGCGCTGGATCAGGGCCAGGGTCTCGGCGCGGGGCATGGGCGTCTCCTTCAGTCGGTCCGCCGGACAGACTAGCCCCCCGCGCAGGCCGCGCCAAGACGCGGGGGACGCAATGGCCGCCGATTGCGACCTGTCAGAGCGCCGCGGCCACCGTTTCCGCCATCGGCGTGGTCGGCCGCCCGATCAGCCGGCTGAGGGTGCGGCTGTCGTCGTAAAGCGCGCCATGGGCCGCCTGCGCATCGCTGTCGGCCAGCACGGCGGCGAAACCGGCGGGCAGGCCGAAGCCCTCCAGCGCCTTCGCGTAGTCGGCCTGCGGCATGTTCACATAGGCCACCGGCTTGCCTGCCGCGGCAGACACCGCCGCCGCCAGTTCGGCCCCGGTATGGGCCGTATCGCCCGCCAGTTCGTAGACCTTGCCCTCATGGCCTTCGCCCGCCGCCACCACGGCGATGGCCTCGGCATAGTCCTTGCGCGACGCCGAAGAGACCCGGCCCTCGCCCGCCGCGCCGATGATCGCGCCGTGTTCTACCGCTGCGCCAAGCGCCCCGGTGTAGTTCTCAGTGTACCAGCCGTTGCGCAGGATGGTGTGGGGAATGCCGCTTTCCGCCAGCGCCGCCTCGGTGGCGATGTGGTCCTGCGCAAGGACCATCGGCGAGCCCGCGCCCTTGAGGATCGAAGTGTAGACGATGCGGCCCACGCCTGCCTCTTTCGCGGCCTGGATCACCGCCCGGTGCTGCCCCGCCCGGTCGTTGAAGTCGTTGGACGAGATCAGCACCAGCACATCCACGCCCTTCAGCGCCGCCGGGTCTGCCTTGGTATAGTCGAAGGCGCGGGTCTCCACCCCCAGATCGGCGGCCTTCGCGGGGCTGCGGACCAGGGCGACCGGAGCCGCCCCCTTCGCCTTCAGCGCCGCCACCGCAAGGCGGCCCAGGTGTCCGGTCGCGCCGGTTACTGCAATCGTGGTCATTCCGGTTCTCCTTCAGGGAATCCTGTCTGTCTTGACCCGTCCTGAATACGCCTATACTTACGAAAAGGAAGAACGCACTTTTATGTAAGTATACCCAAGGCCCGCACATGACCCATGGCACCGATGCACAGGATCTGCTGACCCGCTGGCAGCGCGGCAATGTGATGGCCGCCGATTGCCCCTCGCGTCCGGTGCTGCAGCACCTGACCAGCCGCTGGGGGGCACTGGTGATGGTGGCGCTGGCCACCCGCCCGCACCGCTTTGCCGAATTGCGCCGCGCGGTGGGCGGGGTCAGCGAAAGGATGCTGAGCCAGACGCTGAAGGAACTGGAGGCCGACGGTATGGTCCTGCGCACCGCGCATGAGGTGGTGCCGCCACATGTGGACTATGAACTCACGCCCTTGGGGCAAGAGGCCGCCGGCCACCTGATCCCGCTGATCGGCTGGATCGAGGCCAATCTGCCGCGTATCCTGCCCGTGCGGGCGGCGCAGGGCGCAGGTCACGCCGCCATGGGCGCCTAGGCGGATTCCTCCGCCTCCATCGGCGGTCCGAACCGCTCGATCATCCGGGCGCGGATCTGGTCGCGCGCCTGCCGGTAGGCGGAAAGCTTGGCCTCGCGCGTCTCGCCCAGGCCGGTGGGGTCGAGGATCGGCCAGTATTCCACCTCAAGATGGTGATAGCGGGTCAGTTCCAGCGCCTGCCGCTGGCTGGCGGGGGAAAGTGCTATGATCAGGTCGAACTGCCCCAGATCGTCGCCCCATTCCTGCATCTCCTCGAACGAGCGCGAGCGGTGGCGCGATAGTTCCACCCCGATTTCCTGGCAGACCGCGACCGAAAAGCCGTCCACCTCCATGTCATTCTTCACCCCGGCCGACTGCACATAGGCGCGCTGGCCGTAAAGCTGCTTCATCAATCCCTCGGCCATCGGGGAGCGCACCGCATTGTGGTCACAGCAGAACAGTACGGACTGCGGGAAGAAGCCCAAAATCACCCCCAGTGCAGGACGCAGATCAGGGTGAAGAGGCGGCGCGCGGTGTCGAGGTCGACATCGGCCTTGCCCTGAAGCCGTTCCTGCAGGATCGAGGCGCCCTCGTTGTGGATGCCGCGGCGGGCCATGTCGATGGCCTCGATCTGGCTGGGCGGCAGGCGTTTCACCGCCTCGAAATAGCTTTCGCAGATCTGGAAATAGTCTTTCACCACCTGCCGGAATGGCCCCAGCGACAGGTGGAATTCGCCCACCGGCGCCTCGGCCTCGGTCGCCATGCCGAAGACCAGCCGCCCCTCGCGGATGGCCAGATGCAGGCGGTAGGGGCCGGGGGGAATCTCGCGGCCGTCGCGGGCGGGCAGGCCGAAGACGTTCTCCTCCAGCAGGTCGAAGATCGCCACGCGGCGTTCCTGCTCGATCTCGGGGGTGGGCCGTGCGAGGCCCTTCTCGTCGATCTCGATGTGACAGATACGGTTCGTCATGCTCTTACCCGGAAACCCCTCACTCTCTTGCCCCGCCGTTCCGGCCCGATCAAGGCCGAAGCGCGGTTTCATCCGTTCAGCCGGTCGAGCCGCGCCTTCACGCTCAGGCCATGCGCCTGCAACCCTTCCGAAGCGGCCAGCGTCTCGGCCGCCGGGCCGATGGCCTTCAGCGCCTCGGGCGTCATCCGGGCCAGGGTGGTGCGCTTCATGAAGTCCAGCACGTTGAGACCGCTGGAAAACCGGGCCGAGCGCGCGGTGGGCAAAACGTGGTTCGGCCCGCCGACATAATCGCCAATGGCCTCGGGGGTGAAGGGGCCGAGGAAGATGGCCCCCGCATGCAGGCATTTCGCCGCCACGGATTCCGGGTCGGGCGTCAGGATCTCGAGGTGTTCGGGCGCGATGCGGTTGGACAGTGCCGCCGCCTCGTCCAGATCGCGCACCGTGATCACCGCGCCGTTCTGCGCCCAGCTTGCCCCGGCGATGGCGCGGCGGGGCAGGGTTTCAAGCCGCGTTTCCACCGCCGCCGCCACAGCCCGGCCGAATGCGGCATCGGGGGTGATCAGGATGGATTGCGCGCTTTCGTCATGCTCGGCCTGGCTGAGGAGGTCGATCGCCACCCAGTCCGGGTCCTGCTCGCCGGTGGCGATGACCAGCACCTCGGACGGTCCGGCGATCATGTCGATGCCGACCCGCCCGAACACCCGCCGCTTGGCCGCCGCCACCCAGGCGTTGCCCGGTCCGGTGATCTTGTCGACCGGGGCGATGGTCTGCGTTCCATAGGCCATCGCCGCCACCGCCTGCGCCCCGCCGATCCGGTAGACCACGTCCACGCCGGCCAGCTGCGCCGCCAGCAGCACCAGCGGGTTCACCTCACCCCCCGGTGTCGGGCAGCAGACCGCCAGCCGCTCCACCCCCGCCACCTTGGCCGGGATCGCGTTCATCAGCACGGAGGAAGGGTAGGAGGCCTTCCCGCCGGGGACATAAAGCCCCGCCGCCGAGACCGGCGTCCAGCGCCAGCCCAGCGTCGCGCCCGCGGCATCGGTCCACATCGCATCCTCGGGCCTCTGCCTTTCGTGGTAGGCGCGGATGCGTTCGGCGGCGAGTTCCAGCGCCGCCCGGTCGCTTGCACCCACCTTCGCCACTTCCGCCGCGATCTCCTGCGGCGAGAAGGCAAGGGTGCCGGGCGTCAGTTCCATCCGGTCGTAGCGCGCCGTCAGTTCGATCACCGCGGCATCGCCGCGTGCCCGTACATCGGCGATGATCGCGGCGACGGCGGCATCTACATCCTCGGCCTCCTCGCGCTTCATTCCCAGCAGGGCGACGAACCCGGCCTCGAAACCGGAGTCTTTCGTGTCGAGGAACAGCGGCATCATCAGCCCTCCGGCAATTGCGGTCCCCGGATAGGGGACCCGCCTGCGGCTGTCAAATCGCGCGGCTGCTCGACCGGATCAGTGGGCCATGAAGACCGGAAGCTCGGCCTGTTCCAGCATGTTGCGCGTCGCACCGCCCAGGATCGCCTCGCGGAAGCGGGAATGGCCGTAGGCGCCCATCACCAGAAGATCGGCGTCCAGATCGCGGCAGGCGCGGTTCAGCACGTCCGAGATCCGCGGCAGGGTGCGGGCGAGGACCGAGACCTCGGCCTTGACGCCGTGGCGCACCAGCAGCTGGCACAGAAGTCCGCCGGGGTCAGAGCGTTCCGGCCCGTGCGGCGGCGGGTCGATCACGGTGATCGTCACCATCTCGGCCTGTTTCAGGAACGGCAGCGCGCGGCGGGCGGCCACCATCGCCTCGCGGCTCTGGTTCCAGGCCAGCACGACATGCTTCGGCACCGCGGCCTTCAGCCCGCTTTGCGGCACCACCAGGACCGGGGCCATGCCTTCGAACATCGCCGCCTCGATCACCGCCTCCGATTCGGGGCCGGAGGTCTCGCCATAGGGTTTCGGCAGCACCACCAGATCCGCATAGCGGGCGCGGGCGGCCACCAGGTCGGTCAGCGCGCCCATCTGCGTCACGGCGGTCTCGGTGGCAGAGCGCAGCCCCGGCCATTGCTTCGCCAGCGCCTCCTTTACTGCCTTTTCGTTGGCGCGGGCCTCCTGTTCGGCCCGCTCCATGGCGACCTGCAGCACCACGGCGCCGGTGCCGACATAGGAATAGCCGACCTGCGTCCGGTCGACGCCAAGCGCCAGCGCGTCCAGATGGGCGTCCGCCTTCTGGCAGATCGCGGCGGCTGCGGCGACCGCGGCTCCGGCCCGGTCCGGCGCGGTGGCAACGGTCAAGAGTGACTTGTAGGCCATGGATGCCTCCTGGGGTTGCATTCTCTGAAACCATGCTAGGCTGCCATCAGGCCCCCTTGCGTTGACCGAGGTCAAGTCTGTCGCATGGTGCTGTTGATGCAGATCAAGGAATGATGATCGCCGCGACTGCACAAGCACCCTGTCGAGAATTCCGTTCCGGGGCCTGAGTCGCTGACCTGAGGCCTGTCCGATGGACGGGACACAAAAGACGAAGGGACGCAAAATGTGGGATTACGTCAAACTGATCGCGCTGGGCGTGATCGCGGTGGTTGCCGCGGTCGCGGCCAACTACGCGCGCGATCTGGCCTTCATGGTGAACGCCATCGAAGTGATGCTGGTCGCCGCCATCGCCTTTCTGGTGGTGCTGCGGGGCGTCGGCGATCCGAAGGTGGTGAACCAGGCCGAATACAACGATGGGATCATCCGCTGGGGGGTTTTCCTCACGGCCTTCTGGGGAGTCGTCGGCTTCCTGGTCGGCGTGGTGATCGCGGCCCAGCTGGCCTGGCCCTGGCTGAATTTCGAGGTGCTGCAGGGCATCGGCAACTTCGGCCGGCTGCGCCCGCTGCACACCAGCGCGGTGATCTTCGCCTTCGGTGGCACGGCGCTGATCACGACCGCCTTCTACGTCGTGCAGCGCACCAGCGCCGCGCGGCTCTGGGGCGGCAATGCCCTGCCGAACTTCGTCTTCTGGGGCTGGCAGGTGGTGATCCTGCTGGCGGCGACCTCCTATGTCCTCGGCGGCAGCCAGGGCAAGGAATATGCCGAGCCCGCCTGGCACATCGACATCCTGATCACCGTGGTCTGGGTGGCCTTCCTGGCCGTCTTCGCCGGCACGGTGATGAAGCGGAAAGAGCCGCATATCTATGTGGCGAACTGGTTCTACCTGTCGTTCATCATCACCATCGCCATGCTGCACCTGATCAACAACATGGCGGTGCCGGTCTCGTTCGTCGGCAGCACCTCGGTTCAGGTCACCTCGGGCGTGCAGGATGCGATGATCCAGTGGTGGTACGGCCACAACGCCGTGGGCTTCTTCCTGACCGCGGGCTTCCTGGGCATGATGTATTACTTCGTGCCCAAGCAGGCCGAGCGTCCGGTCTACAGCTACAAGCTGTCGATCATCCACTTCTGGGCGCTGATCTTCCTTTACATCTGGGCCGGACCGCACCACCTGCACTATACCGCGCTGCCGGAATGGGCCGCGACGCTGGGCATGGTGATGTCGGTCATCCTTTGGATGCCAAGCTGGGGCGGCATGATCAACGGCCTGATGACGCTGTCGGGCGCCTGGGACAAGCTGCGCACCGATCCGGTGATCCGCATGATGGTGGTCTCGATCGGCTTTTACGGCATGTCGACCTTCGAAGGCCCGATGATGTCGATCAAGGCCGTCAACAGCCTGTCGCACTATACCGACTGGACCATCGGCCACGTCCATTCCGGCGCGCTTGGCTGGAACGGCATGATCACCTTCGGCGCGCTTTACTTCCTGACGCCGCGCCTGTGGAACCGCGCCGGGCTTTACAGCCTGAAGCTGGTCAGCTGGCACTTCTGGCTCGCCACCATCGGCATCGTTCTCTACGCCTCGTCGATGTGGGTCTCGGGTATCATGGAAGGGCTGATGTGGCGTGAAGTCGATGCCAACGGCTTCCTGGTGAACGCTTTCGCCGACACGGTGGGCGCGAAATATCCGATGAACGTGGTGCGGGCGCTTGGCGGTGCTCTCTACCTGACCGGCGGCCTGATCATGGCCTACAACCTCTGGATGACGGTCAAGGCGCAGCCGGCGAAGGACGCCGTGAACGCCAATGACTTCGTTCCGGCCGAATAAGGGAGGGGATGAGAAATGGCTCTCCTTGACAAGCACAAGGCTATCGAAACCCATGCCACGCTTCTGATGGTTCTGGCCTTCCTGGTCGTGACCATCGGCGGCCTCGTGCAGATCGTGCCTCTGTTCTACCTGGAAAACACCATCGAGGACGTGAAGGGCATGCGTCCCTACACGCCCCTGGAACTGGCTGGGCGCGACATCTACATCCGCGAGGGCTGCTACGTCTGCCACAGCCAGATGATCCGCCCGATGCGGGACGAGGTCGAACGCTATGGCCACTACTCGCTGGCGGCGGAGTCCAAGTATGACCATCCGTTCCAGTGGGGGTCGAAGCGGACCGGGCCGGACCTTGCCCGGGTCGGCGGGCGCTATTCCGACGAATGGCACCGAGACCACTTCTTCGACGCCAAGCAGGTGGTCCCGGAATCGCTGATGCCGCCCTACGGCTTCCTGTTCAACCGCGAGATCGACGGCAGATACATCCGCGACCTGCTTGAGGCCAATGCTCTGGTCGGCGTGCCCTATACCGAGGACATGATCGCCAACGCCCAGGCCGATTTCGTTGCGCAGGCGAACCCGGATGCCGATTCCTCGGGCCTGATCGAGCGCTACACCGGCCTGCAGGAGCGCGGCGAGAACGAGATCGTGCAGTTCCCGCCGTCGGTCAACATCCGCAACTTCGACGGCCAGCCGCAGCTGACCGAGGCGGATGCGCTGATCGCCTATATCCAGGTGCTGGGAACGATGGTCGACTTCTCGACCTTCATCCCCGACCCGACGCGCTGAGACAGGGAGGAAACGATGGAAATCTACACCTTCCTGCGCCACATGGCAGACAGCTGGGGGATGCTGGCGATGCTGCTTGCCTTCCTTGGCATCTGCCTCTGGGCCATGCGTCCGGGCAGCCGCTCGCTGCATGACGACGCTGCAAACTCGATCTTCCGCAACGACGCTGCGCCTGCGGAAGCCGCGCAACCTACCCGCAAGGAGGCGTGACCATGTGCGCCAAGAAAGTAACGAAGACGCAGCGCGAGGTTCCGACCACCGGCCATGAATGGGACGGTATCCAGGAACTGGACAACCCGATGCCGCGCTGGTGGGTCTGGGTGTTCTACGCGACCATCGCCTGGGGCCTGTGGTATACGATCGCCTATCCGGCCTGGCCGATGATCTCCAGCGTCACCCAAGGCTATCTGGGCTACAACGCCCGCGACAATGTCGCGGCCGAGATCAAGCGCTTCGACGACGCCAACGGCGAGATCAAGGCGAAGCTGGTCGCCGCCGATCTGGACGACATCGGCAAGGACCCGGCGCTGGTGAACTATGCGCAGCGGGCGGGGGCGGCGGTCTTCATGACCAACTGCTCGCAATGCCATGGCGCGGGGGCGGCGGGCGTGCAGTCGCTTGGCTATGCCAACCTGCTGGACGACGACTGGCTCTGGGGCGGCACGATGGAGGATATCCACCTGACGGTCAGCCATGGTATCCGCAACACCACCGACCCGGACGCCCGCTATTCGGAAATGCCGAAATTCGGCGTGGACGAACTGCTGGAGAAGGAGCAGATCGCCGAGGTGGTGGAATATGTCCTGCAGATCTCGGGGCAGGAGCATGACGCCACGCTGGCGGCGGCGGGGGAGGTGGTCTTCGCCGACAACTGCGCAGCCTGCCACATGGAAGACGGTTCGGGCGACCGCGCACAGGGCGCGCCGAAGCTGACGGATGCGGTCTGGCTCTACGGCGGCACGCGCGAGGATATCATCCATTCGGTCACCTATGCCCGTTTCGGCGTGATGCCGAACTGGAACGAGCGCCTGACCGAAGACCAGATCCGCGCCGTGGCCTTCTATGTCCACGGACTGGGCGGCGGCGAATAGCCCCGCCCGACGGCAATCCCCGGCGGTTCCAACCACCGCCGGGGACCGGCACCGGCGCCCCTTCCTGTTCGCGCGTTTCCTGGGGCGTCGGTGTCACCTGATCTTACCGGGGGGCCGCGGTCAAGCCGCGGCTTCTTCGCCGTTCCAGCCTTCGCCCGCGTCATGCAATCCCGGTCCTGCCGCCCCGCCTGCGTCAAAAGCGCCCTGCGTCGCCGCGCCCCGCTGAAAATCTGTATCGGGAATGACAGAATTGACGCAGGTCAAAGTCCCGCAGGCCATGGTCCTGCCATAGCGGGAAAAACAGAAGTCCAGCCAAGCCGGAGTCATCCGTGAGCACGCCCGATACCAGTCCCCCCTCTCTCTATGCCGCGCGCGAGCCGATCTTTCCGCGCCGGGTGAAGGGCAGTTTCCGCACGCTGAAGTGGTGGATCATGGCGGTGACGCTGGGCATCTACTACATCACTCCCTGGCTGCGGTGGGACCGGGGGCCGAACCTGCCCGACCAGGCGGTGCTGATCGACATGGCGCACCGGCGCTTCTTCTTCTTCATGATCGAGATCTGGCCGCACGAGTTCTACTTCGTCGCGGGCCTGCTGATCATGGCGGGCCTCGGACTTTTCCTCTTCACCTCGGCCGCCGGGCGGGTCTGGTGCGGCTATGCCTGCCCGCAGACGGTATGGACCGATCTCTTCATCATGGTGGAACGCTGGGTCGAGGGCGACCGGAACGCCCAGATCCGTCTGCACCGGCAGAAATGGGATGGCGAGAAGACCCGAAAGCGGCTGGTGAAATGGGGGCTGTGGCTTCTGATCGGGCTGGCCACCGGCGGGGCCTGGATCTTCTACTTCACCGATGCGCCGACGCTGTTGCGCGACCTGGTCACCGGGCAGGCCCATCCCATCGCCTATACCACGATGCTGGTTCTGACCGCGACGACCTTCGCCTTCGGCGGCTTCGCGCGGGAACAGATGTGCATCTACGCCTGCCCCTGGCCGCGCATCCAGGCCGCGATGATGGACGAGGACACCATCACCATCGGTTACCGCGAATGGCGGGGCGAGCCGCGGGGCAAGCAGAACGTGGCGGGCAACGGCGACTGCATCGACTGCATGGCCTGCGTGAACGTCTGCCCGATGGGGATCGACATCAGGAACGGCCAGCAACTGGCCTGCATCACCTGCGGCCTCTGCATCGACGCCTGCAACGAGATCATGGACAAGATCGGCAAGCCGCACGGGCTGATCGGCTACCTCGCGCTGACGGACGAGACGCGCGAACGCGAGGGCCAGCCGGCGAAATCGGTCTGGAAGCACATCTTCCGGCCGCGGACCATGCTTTACACCGGGCTGTGGTCGGCGGTGGGCATCGGCCTTGTCGTCGCGCTGTTCCTGCGCACCGAGATCGACCTGAACGTCACCCCGGTCCGCAACCCGACCTATGTGACGCTGTCCGACGGCTCGATCCGCAACAGTTATGACCTGCGGCTTCGCAACAAGCATGGCGAGGAACACTGGTTCGCCGTCTCGGCCACCTCGGCCACCGGGCTTTTCGTCCTGGCGCTGGAAGGCGAAGAGGGGTTGAGGGTGCAGGTGCCCGCGAACGAGACCAGGTCGATCCGGCTTTACGTCACCGCACCCGCGGGAACCGGGGCGGCGGCGGCGGCGCGGACCGATATCCGGCTCTGGGTTCAGGACCTCGGCTCTGATACGATGCCGGGGAACGACCGGGTCAGCCACGAGACCATCTTCAACGGCAAGGGGAACTGAACCGCGATGAGTGCTTTCCTGACACCACAGATGGGATTCATCGCCGCGCTGGTCGCGGCGGTCATCCTGGCCGGCCTGTTCCTTTCGCGTGGGGAACTGACCGGACGGCGGGTGCTGGCGCTGGTGGTGGCCTTTTTCGCCGTGATCATCGGGGTGAACCTTATCCTCGCGCAGCGGGCCATCGGCACTTTCCCGGGGGTGGAGGCACCGAACACCTTTGTCGCCAGCCAGGAATTCGACATCCGCCGCGAGGCGCAGGAAAAGCTGGGCTGGACCGTGGCGCCCATCCATGAGGCGGGCTTCGTCAAGCTGGCGATCACCGATGCCGCGGGCCAGCCGGTCGAGGTGGCCTCGCTGCATGTGCTGATCGGCCGCCCGACCTCGACCCGTGACGACGTGACGCCCGATTTCACCTTCGTCGGCGGCGTCTACGAAGCCCCGGTGAAACTGGCCCCCGGCCAGTGGATGCTGAAGCTGGAGGCGGTGGCGAAGGACGGCACCCGCTTCGAGCAACGTTTCGACCTGGGGGTGAAGCGCTGAGCCATGACGATTGCGGAACGGGATATCGGCGAGGGCATGACGGGCGGGCTTTCGGCCTGCCCGGCCTGCGTGGCCGCGCCTTCGGCCGAGCGCATCGCGCAGCTTTCGGCGCAGGGTGATGCGCGGATCGTGCTGTCGCTGCCCGCGGCCCATTGCGCCGCCTGCATTTCCACTGTCGAGGGGCGGCTGGCGGGTTATCCCGGCGTGAAGTCCAGCCGGCTGAACCTGACGCTGAAGCGCGTGCTGGTCGAGGCCGAGCCGCAGGTGACGGCCGAAGACCTGATCGCCGCGCTGAAGGGCGTGGGCTATGAGGCACATGAACTGGACCCCGGCCTGCTGTCGGCGACCGAGGCCGACAAGACCGCGCGCGATCTCTTGATGCGGCTGGGGGTGGCGTTCTTCTCGATGATGAACGTCATGCTGCTGTCCATCGCCGTCTGGTCGGGGGCAGAGAACGCGACGCGCGACCTGTTCCACTGGATTTCCGCCGCCATCGCCCTGCCGACCGTGGTCTTCGCCGGGCAGCCCTTCTTCAAATCCGCCTGGGCCTCGCTTCGCGCCGGACGGCTGGGGATGGATGTGCCGATCAGTCTTGCGCTGATCCTCGCCTCGTCGATCTCGCTGTTCGAGACCATCCATTCCGGCCGCCACGCCTATTTCGACGCCGCGGTGATGCTGGCCTTCTTCCTGCTGATCGGCCGTTATCTGGACTACCGCACCCGCGCCATCGCGCGGTCGGCCGCCGAGGAACTGGCGGCGCTGGAGGTGCCGCGGGCGACCGTGCTGGAGGACGGGGCCGAGGTGGTGAAGCCGATCTCCGAGATTGCCGCCGGGGATATCGTGCTGGTGCGCCCGGGCGGGCGGATGCCGGTCGACGGCGTGGTGATCGCGGGCACGTCCGAACTGGACCGCAGCCTGCTGACCGGGGAAAGCCTGCCGGTCTTTGCCGGTGAGGGGGCCGTGGTCTCGGCGGGCGAGGTGAACCTGACCGGCCCGCTGACCCTGCGGGTGACGGCGGCGGGCAAGGATTCCAGCCTGCACCGCATGGCCGATCTGGTGGCGGTGGCCGAGGCGGCGAAGACCCGCTACACCAGCCTGGCCGAACGGGCCTCCAGCTTCTATTCGCCGCTGGTCCATCTGCTGTCGTTCAGCGCCTTCGGCTTCTGGATGTGGAAGACCGGCGGCGACCTGCGCTATGCGATCAACATCTCCGCCGCCGTGCTGATCATCACCTGCCCCTGTGCGCTTGGCCTCGCGGTTCCGGCGGTGGTGACGGCGGCCAGCGGCAAGCTGTTCCGCAAGGGCCTGCTGATCAAGCAGGGCACGGCGCTGGAGCGGCTGGCCGAGGTGGACACCGTGGTCTTCGACAAGACCGGCACGCTGACCCTCGGCACGCCCGAGCCGACCAATCTGGATACCCATCCCGCGATGGCGGTCGAGGTGGCGCTGGCGCTGGCCGGGGCCTCCGGCCATCCCCTGGCCCGTGCTTTGGCCGAGGGCGCCCGCGCCCGCGGCATCCGCCCCGCGCGGGTCGAGGATCTGCGCGAGGTGCCGGGTTACGGGGTCGAGGGGGTCTGGAAGGGCCGCCGCGTGAGGCTGGGCCGCGCCGAATGGTGCGGTGCCGCCGCGCCTGTGGCCGAGACCGCGACCTGGCTCTGCACCGGCGAGGGCGAGGCCCCGCGCCCCTTCACCTTCACCGACCGCCCGCGCCCCGGCGCCGATGTGGCGGTGGGGGCGCTGATTGCGGCGGGCAAGCGGGTGATCCTTCTGTCCGGCGATGCCGAACCCGCCGTGGCCGCGCTGGCGCAAAGGCTGGGCATCGGCGAATGGGCCTCGGGCCAGTTGCCCGCCGAAAAGGCGGCGCGGGTGGCGGAACTCACGGCGGAGGGCCGCAGGGTGCTGATGGTCGGCGACGGGTTGAACGACACCGCGGCGCTGGCGGCTGCTCATGTGTCGATCAGCCCGGCCTCGGCGCTGGATGCGGCACGGGTGGCGTCCGACATCGTGCTTCTGGGGCAGGACATGGCGCCGATCGCGGATGCCGTGCGGATCAGCGGGCAGGCCAGCCGCCGGATCGTCGAGAACTTCCTGATCTCGGGCGGCTACAACGTGGTGGCGGTGCCCTTGGCGCTGGTCGGCATGGCGACGCCGCTTGCCGCGGCGCTGGCGATGTCGCTGTCCTCGATCACCGTGACGCTGAACGCGCTGAGGCTGAAGTAATGGAAATCCTGGGCATCCTGATCCCCGCCTCGCTGTTCCTGGGCCTCATCGGGCTGGTGTTCTTCGTCTGGGCGATGAAGACGCATCAGTTCGACGACCCCGAGGGCGATGCGAACCGGATCCTGACCAAGGACTGGGACGACCGGCCGAAGCCGTAAGGGCCGGGCTTCGGCAGAAAATCGGATTTCAGGCGATGGTGACGGTGGCCGGGGCCAGCCCGTCGATCTCGACCGTGCAGATGTCGCCGCGGATCAGCGCGCCCACGCCCGCGGGCGTGCCGGTGAAGATCAGGTCGCCCGGCGCCAGCGCGACCAGCCGCGACAGGTGCATCAGGATGCCCGGCACCGGCCAGATCATGTCCGACAGCTTCGCCTCCTGCCGGAGCGTGCCGTTCACCCGGCAGCGGATCGCACCGTCGGCCAGCGGGCCGGGGCGGATCGGCCCCATCACCGCCGAGGCGTCGAAGCCCTTGGCCATGTCCCAGGGACGGCGGGCAGCCTTGGCCTCGGCCTGCATGTCGCGGCGGGTCAGGTCGTTGCCCGCGGCATGGCCGAAGATCAGGCCGGCGGCATCTTCTTCCGACAGGTTCACCCCGCCCGCCTTCAGCGCCACGACCAGTTCGGCTTCGTAATGCAGGTCCGATGTGGCGGAGGGATAGGGCAGGGTCGCCCCGGTTTCCACCAGCGCATCCGCGGGTTTCGTGAAGAAGAACGGCAGTTCGCGGTCGGGATCGTTGCCGAATTCGCGGGCGTGCTCGGCATAGTTCCGTCCGACGCAGAAGATGCGGCGGACGGGGAAGCGGTCGGCGCTGCCCTCGACGGCGGCGGAGGGCAGCGGCGGCGGCGGCAGGATCCAGCCCATCACGGCCCCAGGGTTTCGCAGGACACGCCGCGCGCCCGCAGGCGGCGGCAGGCCAGGTCGGCCTGGTCTTCGGTCAGGCCCATGAAATTGGCGTGATAGCTGCCGCCCTTTTCCGAGATCTTGCGCAGACCCTGGTTCAGCGTGGCGCTTTCGGCCAGCGCGACCTTCAGCAACTCGCGTTCGGCTTCCGAGCGCGAGCGGTAGTCGCCGACGTTCACGCCCCAATGCCGCCCGCCCGAGGTGGATTTGGCAACCACCACCAACTCTTCCTGCGGCGCTTCGGCCGCGGCGAGTTCGATCGCCTCGGGTTCGGCGCTGTCGAAGATCGGGGCGTTGCGGGCAGGCTTGGCGGCGACCATCTCGATCTCGGCCATCGGCTGCTCTTCCGGCATCGGCTCTGCGACGGCGGCGGCGACGGTTTCCACGGCGCTGACCTCCGGTGCCTCGGGCGCTTCGGCCAGCAGCACCTCTTCCGGCGCCTGGACGGTCTCGACCAGTTCTTCGACCGGGGGCGCCACGGGCGCCTCCTCGGCGGCGGCGATGGTAACCGGGGCTTCGGCTGCCGGCTCTTCCGGCGCCGCGATGGCGGGGCGGGCCATGGGGCGGAGGCTGGCGAGGACGGGATCGGCCTCGGATGCTTCGGCAAGAGCCACGGCCTGCGCCTCCAGCGTGCCCTCCGGGGCCGCTTCGGCCACGGGAAGGGGGGGCTCATCGGTCGTGCTTGCGGCCTTGCCGGCCAGCGCAAGGGCCTGTGCTTCCAATGTGCCCTCGGGCGGCGGGGCCTCGGCCACGGCGACCGTCTCTTCGACGACCGCCTCGGCCACCGGTTCGGACGATGCCGTCTCGCCTCCGGCCAGCGCATAAGCCTGCGCCTCCAGAGTGCCTTCGGGCGGCGGTTCGGCCAGCGCTTCGCCCAGGGCGTCGTTGACACCGGCGGCGATGGCCAGGGCCAGGGCATCGGGCACCTCGGGTTCCGCCACCGCCTCGGCCACGGCCACTGCGACCGTCCCGGCCGCGACGCCGGGCCGTGCCTTCGGCCGTGGAGAGCGCAAGACCTCGCCGGAGACCCGGATGGTCTTGGCCGAACCGCCCGCGACGCCGGGTTCGTCCACCGGGCCCGGGCCGCTGGCCACCAGCGGCTCGTCGGCGGGCAGCGGGGCGGCTTTCGGCAGCTTCTCGCGCGCGTTGTTGGGGGCGGCGCCGAAGCCGAGGTTCATCAGTTCGACCATCTTCGCATTGCGCGCGGCGGTAGAGGTGCCGCCGAAGACCGTGGCGATGATCCGCTTCTTGCCGCGCTGCGCCGAGGCGGTCAGGTTGAAGCCCGCGGCAACCGTATAGCCGGTCTTGATCCCGTCCGCGCCTTCGTAGCCGTCAAGGAAGCGGGTGTTCGTATTCTGCACGGTCGCGATGCCCGCATCCGCGGTGCGGCGCGAGAAGATGTTGTAATATTGCGGAAAGTCGTAGAACAGGTGCCGCCCCAGGATGTTCATGTCGCGCGCCGTCGACAGATGGCCTTCCTGCGTCAGCCCGTTGGCGTTCTTGAAGGTCGAGTTCTTCATGCCCAAGGCGCGGGCGGTGTTGGTCATCCGCTTGCCGAAGGCATCGGGCGAGCCGGAGATATGGTCTCCAAGGGCCGCCGCCGCATCGTTGGCCGATTTCACCGCCGCGGCGCGGATCAGGTAGCGCACGGCGATCTTCTGCCCGGCCTTCAGCCCCAGCCGCGACGGCGGCTGCGAGGCGGCGTATTTCGTCACCGTCACCTTGTCGTCCAGATGCAGGCGCCCCGCCTCGATCTCCTGGAAGACGATGTAGAGGGTCATCATCTTGGTCAGCGAGGCCGGGTGCAGCCTTGTATCGGCGTTCTTTTCGTAAAGCACCTCGCCCGAGCGGGCGTCCATCACGATGGCGGCGAAGGGCGCCGCCTGTGCCGGATGGTGGGGCAAGCCGATGGCCGAGAAAGCCATGACCACGAAGATACCGCGGAGAATCCGCCCGAGAAGCGATGCCACGTCGCCGGTCCCTTTTGCCTGTAGTCCGGGTCCCGTTTTCGGAACCTCATTTCTGCCGAATGTCAGGTTAGCACAGCCGGACGAGGCAGAAAACACCTAAATTCCAAAGGCTTTGGGGGCGTCCCTCATCTTGTGGCTGAACTGCTGCATCAAGATGATTCGGCGGGGAAGATATGGGGGTGCAGGGGCGGCTTTCCGCAAGTTATGGGGCGGGGTCCCGGATGCCCCGGACATGTCCGGGCAGGGCGGAAAGATCGGCAAGGCTGGCATAGCGCGGGTGACCCTGCGGTTCCTCGGCGGATTCCAGCGCCCATGTCACCCCATGCGGCACATAAGCGCCGAAGCCCCCGGCCTCCAGCGCGGGCAGCACGTCGGACTTCAGCGAGTTGCCCACCATCAGCGCCTGCGACGCGCCGGTGCCGTGGCGGGCGAAGACATTGTGATAGGTCGCAGGCGTCTTGTCCGACACGATCTCGACCGCATCGAACAGGTCGCCAAGCCCGGATTGCGCCAGCTTGCGCTCCTGATGCAGGAGGTCGCCCTTGGTGATCAGCACGATGCGGAAGTCGCCCGCCAGTGCCTCCACCGCCTCGCGCGCATGGGGCAGGAGTTCGACCGGATGGTCCAGCATCGCCCGCCCCGCGCCGAGGAGTTCCGAGATCACCGCGGCGGGGACGCGGCCTTCGGTGACTTCGATGGCCGTCTCGATCATCGACAGGGTGAAGCCCTTCACCCCGAAGCCATAGGCGCCAATGTTTCGCCGTTCCGCTGCCAGAAGCCGCTCCATCAGCGCACCCGGCTCGGCATGGTCGCGCAGCAGATCGGCGAAACGCTCCTGCGTCAGGCGGAAATAGGCCTCGTTCTGCCAGAGCGTGTCGTCGGCGTCGAATCCGATGGTGGTCAGCATGGTGGTCCCTTTCCGGCTTCTGAATGCCTCCTGGAGCCGTTTCGCGCAATCCCGCCCCTTTTCGTTCGGGGAAAAAGGGCTATATTCCCGGCACGCTTCCCGGAAGCTCTTGGCCCCGCATCCGCCCTGCAAAAGGAGCAGCCCGCTTGACCCTTCGCCCTGTCAGACTTTCGGCTGACGACCGCAATTCCGGCGGAGGCGGCTCGCCGGGCAACGGGCAGGACACCTCGCTTCTGGCCAAGCCGAAGCCGAAGACGCAGCGCCCGCCGATGTACAAGGTGATGCTGCTGAACGACGATTACACGCCGATGGAATTCGTCGTCCATGTGCTGGAACGCTTCTTCGGCATGACCCATGCGCAGGCGTTCGACATCATGCTGACGGTCCACAAGAAGGGGCTGGCGGTGGTCGGCGTGTTCAGCTTCGAGGTGGCCGAGACCAAGGTGGCGCAGGTGATGGATTTCGCCCGCCGCCACCAGCACCCGCTGCAATGCACGATGGAAAAGGAATAGGGCGCCCCGCCCGTCCCATGGCCATGCGATCCGAACGGCTTGAAAAGGCGCTGCAAGACGGCGTGTGGCGACTGCCCGAGGGGCGGATCGCGGTCTGGCGCCCGCGCGCGGGGGATGACCTGTCGGCGCTGCCGAAAGAGCGGGTGACGGTGCTGACCGGCTTCCGCCCAGACCACGACCATTTCGCCGGGCTTGGCTATGCCACCGAACCGGCGCCCCCCTATGACGGCGCGCTGGTCTGCCTGCCGCGTGCCCGCGACCATGCGAGGGCGCTGCTGGCCGAGGCCGCCGCCGCGGTGGTGCCGGGCGGGCCGATCGCCGTGGACGGGCAGAAGACCGACGGGATCGAAAGCGTGCTGAAGGAATTGCGCGCGCAGATAGCGGTGGGCGAGGCCTTGTCCAAGGCCCACGGCAAGCTGGCCGTCTTCCCCGCCGGGCCGGAACTGTCTGGCTGGACGGCGCGGGAAACCCGGATCGAGGGCGGTTTCCTGACCCGTCCCGGTGTGTTCTCGGCAGACGGGCCGGACCGTGGCTCTGCCCTGCTGGCCGGGCTGCTGCCCGCGAAGCTGGGGCCGAAGGTGGTCGATCTCGGCGCAGGCTGGGGCTACCTTTCCCGCGCCGTGCTGGAGCGCGAGGGCGTCAAGCGGCTGGATCTGGTCGAGGCCGAGCGGGACGCGCTGGACTGCGCCCGGGCGAATATCGACGACCCTCGGGCGCATTTCCACTGGGCCGACGCGCTGCGCTTCCGCCCCGAGAACCTGGCCGAGACCGTGGTGACCAACCCGCCCTTCCACACGGGCCGGGATGCCGACCCCGCGCTTGGTCTTGCCTTCATCGCCGCCGCGCGCCGGATGCTGGCCCCCGACGGCGCGCTCTGGCTGGTCGCCAACCGCCACCTGCCCTATGATGCCGCCTTGTCCGCCGCCTTCCTGACGGTCGAGGAGATCGGCGGCGACAGCGCCTTCCGCGTGATCCGTGCCACCCGTCCGCGCCGGCGGCCCTGAACGAGGTTCCCATGTCGCTTTCCGTCTCGGGCAAGACCGCCATCGTCACCGGCGCGGCCAATGGCATCGGCCTGGCCATCGCCCGCCACCTTCTGGACAAGGGCGCGCGGGTGATGTTCGCCGATGTGGACGAGGCAAGGCTGGAGGCCGAGGTGGGCGAGGAGGCCCGGGCGGAGGGGCCGGTGCAGATGTTCGCGGGCGATCTGACGCAGAAGCTGACCATCGCCAACCTGTTGTCGGCCACCATCGACGCCTTCGACCGGGTGGACATTCTGGTCAATGCCAGCCGCCGTTTCGCCCCCTCGGACCCGCTGAACCCCGAGGGCGACGGGGTTGAGATGCTGTGGCAGCAGAACCTGATGACCGCCCTGCGGATGAGCCAGATGACCGCGCGGCGGATGATCCAGGCGGCCGGGAAGGCCGGGGCCGAGGAAGGTGCGCCGCTCGGCAGCATCGTCAACCTGTCCTCGCTGGCCGCCGGGCAGACGCAGCCGGGGCTGCTGGGCTATTCCATCGCCATGGCCGCGGTGGAGCAGATGACGCGCAGCCTTGCGGTGGAACTGGCGCCGAAGGGGATCCGGGTCAACGCGATCTCTTTCGCCTCGGTGATGAGCGCAAGCCTTCAGGGCGCGTTGCGCGACAATCCCGGCTGGCACGACATGCTGGCCGCGGGCACGCCCCTGGGCCGGATCGCCGGGCCTGACGAACTGGCCGAGACGGTGCAATACCTGGCCTCGGACGCGGCGCGCTTCGTCACCGGACAGGTGATCCGGGTCGATGGCGGGCGGGGGCTGTGCGACCGGGTGGCCGCGCCGGCCTATTGATCACTCGGGATATTGGGCCTTGCACTGCGCGATGACCGGCTCTGCCGTGCGCGCCAGTTGCCTGCGCTTGTCCTTCAGTTGCGCCAGCTTCGTCGCTTCCTGATCAAGGTCGATCGACTTCGGCACGGTATAGGTGCGCTCTCTGGTGTCCGGGCACATGGTGCGGCGCGGAGGCTGCGGATTGCCGTTGGCATCGCGCGGCGAGGGCAGCAGGCAGGGCACGAAGGTGCGGTACCTTTCCGTCCGCTTCTCAAGGGCATAGCCGCGCTTCAGGTTGGCCTCGGATTCGGCGATCAGCCTGTCCACCGTGCGCAGGTCGCGCGTGTTGCGGGCGATGCACTGCTCCTGCGGTGTGCCGCAGGCGGTGAGAAGAAGAAGGGTCAGGGGAAGAAGACGTTTCATTCCGGGCGACTCGCATTGGGGGTTGCCGCGAGTCTAGCCCCATGGCCCGGCAGTGCCAAACACCGCGTTGGCCCCGGTTGGCCCACGCACGAAGCGGTGATAGGAGGGGCCGGGCAGCAGCAGGAGGCGGCGATGGAAGCGGATTTCGAGGCGCGGAAGGACAGGGCGGCCAAATGGTTCCGCATCCTGCGCGACCGAATTGTCGATGCTTTCGAAGGGCTTGAGGCACGCGCCACTCCGCCGGGCGAGGCCCCGGTCCGCTTCGAGGTGACGCCGACGACCCGCCCCGATGGCGGCGGCGGCATCATGTCCGTGCTGCGCGGCGGGCGGGTGTTCGAGAAGGTCGGCGTCAACTGGTCGGCGGTTCATGGCTCATTGGGCGAGCGGGCACAAAAGTCGATGGCGGCGCGCGGCGTGCCGGGGATGGCCGAGGACCCGCGGTTCTGGGCCAGCGGGATTTCCCTTGTCGCCCATATGGTCAACCCGCACACTCCGGCGGTCCACATGAACACGCGGATGTTCTGGACTCCGGGCGCCTGGTGGTTCGGCGGCGGGGCGGACCTGAACCCCTGCATCGAATATGCCGAGGACACCGCGCATTTCCATGGGCAGATGAAACAGGCCTGCGACGCGCATTCGCCGGATTACTACCCCCGCTTCAAGGCCTGGGCGGATGAGTATTTCTTCGTGCCCCACCGTGGCCGGGCGCGGGGCGTGGGCGGCATCTTCTACGACGACCACAATACCGGCGACTGGGAGGCCGACTTCGCCTTTACCCAAAGCGTGGGCGAGGCCTTCCTGCCCGCCTTCCTGCCGGTGACCGAGCGGCGGCTGGGAACGATCTGGGGCGAGGCAGAGCGCGAGGTGCAGTTGGTCCATCGCGGGCTTTATGCCGAATACAACCTCGTCTACGACCGCGGCACGAAGTTCGGGCTGGAGACCGGACATGACGCCAATGCGGTGCTGATGAGCCTGCCGCCGGTGGCGAAATGGCCGTAATGATCTGATTTTCTGCGAAAATCAGGCGTGGGATGGAAGGAAGGGCCGGGATGGCGGATATCGTGGTGAAGGCGGCCTATGGCTCGGTGGTCGAGGATGAGGGGTTCCTCTTCGTCGGTTTCGCCGAAGGAGAGGGCGAGGACGAGCCCTATGTGCTGTTCCGCCAGCCGCTTGAGGGCGGGCCGGTCTGGCTGGAGGTCAATGACGAGGGCTTCGGCGCCGAGGATGCGGTGGAGCGGGTGACCGAGGGGCCGAAAGGGCTGGAGATCGCGCTGAAGCCGGGGATGGTCGCGGCTTTCGGCTATGCCGGATCGGTGGCGGTGCGGATCGGGTCGGGCTGCGAGGATGCGGGCGAGGCGCTGGCGGCGCTGCGGGGGATGCTGGGCGGGGTGATGGCCGAAGCGACGGCGGGGTGAGCCGGCCGGGTGCCCAAGGCATCCGGCCAGCGCCTGCCTTGCTCTCAGGGCGAGGCGCGTAGCAGCAACACCACCCCGGCCAGCAGGACCGCGATGCCGGCCAGTTGCCGGGGCGTGGTCCGCTGCCGGAAGGCGAAGCGGGCGACGGCCAGCGCCAGCACCACCTCGACCAGCGCCAGCGTGCGGACATTCGCGGCGGTGGTCAGCGAGAAGGCGACGAACCAGAAGGCCGAGGCCAGCGCGCCCAGGAAGCCCGCCGCCAGCGAGGGCGCCCAGGCGGTGAAGCTGCCGGTCAGGGCCTCCGGCTTGCGGAACCACAGCCAGAGGCCGAGGGTCAGGCTCTGCACCGCCAGCGACAGCACCAGCATGGTCAGCGACCGGATCAGGAAGCCGCCCTCGGGCAGGGCGGTGATGCCGCCGCGGAAGCCGATGGCGGCCAGCCCGAAGGCGAAGCCCGCCGCAAGGCCCATGGCGGCGGGGCCGAGGCCGGTCAGCAGCGCCCGCCCGCTTCCCGGCTTCAGCGTCAGCACCAGCACTCCGGCCACCGCCACTGCGATGGCGCCCAGCATCGGCCATGTCAGCGGATCGTCCAGCAGCGCCCATCCGGCCAGCGCCACCAGCACCGGCTCCACCTTCAGCCAGGCAGTGGTCAGCCCGAAGCTTTGCGAACGCATGACCTGCAGCATCATCGCTGTGGCTGTGATCTGCGCCAGTGCGCCGGTCACTGTCCAGGCCACCGCCGGAAGGGTCAGCCGCGGCAGCGCCTCGCCGGTGGTCCAGAGGGCCAGGGCCAGGAACAGGCAGGCGAAGGGCAGGCCGAACAGGAAACGGGTGTTGGTCGCCCCCAGCGTTCCCAGCCGCGCGGTCAGCCCGGATTGCGTGGCGTTGCGCCCGGTCTGCGCCACCGCGCCCGCCAGCGTGACCCAGGCCCAAAGCGGCAGCATCAGCCGTCCCCCGTGGCCCAGGGGGCGGGCGGCTGGCGGTCGAGGCGGTAGAACAGGTTCGGCTCGGACACGATGTAGATCTCGCCGGACGCGCCAACGGCCACGCCTTCGGCCTGGGGGATGCCCTCGGTCAGCCCGGCCCAGCCACGCCAGAGCGGCAGGACGCTGACAATCTCTCCCTGCGGCGCGTATTCCAGCAGCGCGGCGTTGATGTGGCTGAGGAGGAGAAGGTTGCCCGTGGCCTCGTGCAGCGTGACCGAGGACAGGTCGGCTGCCAGGAAGGCATGGCCCGCCGAGGGTGCCCAGTCGTGGATGCCAAGCGCCAGCGGGCCGCCGGACATCGCGGTGTCCAGGCCGGTGACGGTCAGCACGCGGACGGGCCGCATCTCCTGCACCAGGATCAGCCGGTGGTCGTTGGCGTCCCAGGAGATGCCCTCGAACCCCATGTTGTGCTGCGCGGCAAGGTCCAGCGTCAGATGCGGCGCGGGGGCGAGGTCGAGGGCGGTCGTCTCGGGCGTGATCGTCACCCAGGACAGGCGGTGCCGCCCCTCGTCGGCGATGATGAAGCGGTCGCCCTCGACATGGGTGATGCCCTCGGGGTCCTGCGCGCCTTGCAACGGCAACTGGCGCAGGACCCGGCCGTCCGGCGACAACTCGGCCACCAGCGGCGGGCGGTTGATGACGGTGAAAAGCGTGCCGGTGTGGATGGAGAAGGTGAGGCCGGAGACGTTGTCGGACAGGCCCTCGATCTCCCGCGCCTGGATGGTGGCGCTGTAATGCGGCAGCCAGAGGCCCTTGTCCTGCCATTCGGTGCGCTGGCCCTGCATGGCGATCCAGGCCTGCGACAGCCCGGCAAGGCCGGTGGCCCAGAGGGCGGCGGCAGCGGCGGCAAGGGCCAGGACGGCAAGAAGAAGCCAGCGGCGCATGGGGATCAGGCGGATCGGATGGTGTCGATCATCAGGCGCACGTTCTCGGGGTCGGCATCCGGCGTGATGCCATGGCCGAGGTTGAAGATATGTGGCCCCTTGCGGAAGGCCTGCACCACGCGGCGCGTCTCGCGCACCAGATCCTCGCCGCCCGTCACCATATGGCGCGGGTCGAGGTTGCCCTGCACGCAGCCGCCGGGCTGGACATGTTCGGCGGCCCATTCGGGGGTGACGGAATTGTCGACGGCCACGCAATCGGCCCCGGTGGCGGCGGCAAAGCCGACATAGCCCGGCCCGGCCTCGCGCGGGAAGGCGATGACCGGCAGGCCGGGGTGACGGGCCTTGAGGGCCGAGATGATGCGCGCCGCGGGCTTCACGGCGAAATCGGCGAAGTCCTGGCCCTTCAGCGAACCGGCCCAGCTGTCGAACAGCTTGATCACCTCGGCCCCGGCCTCGACCTGCGCGGAAAGGTATAGGACCGTCGCCTCGGTGATGCGGTCGATCAGCGCCTGGAAGGTGGCCCGGTCGGCGGCCTTCAGGGCATGGGCTCCGGCCTGTTCGTCCTTGCCGCGCCCGGCGATCATGTAGGTGGCGACGGTCCAGGGCGCGCCGGCGAAGCCGATCAGCGTGGTCTCGCGCGGCAGTTCGCGCGACAGGATGCGCAGGGTCTCGTAGACCGGGGCAAGGGTGTCGTGGATCGCCTCGGCGGGCCTCAGCGCGGCGACCTGCGCCGCGGTGGTGGTGGTCTCCATCCGGGGGCCTTCGCCCGCCTCGAACCAGAGTTTCGGACCAAGCGCCTGCGGCAGCAGCAGGATGTCGGCGAACAGGATGGCCGCGTCGAAGCCGAAGCGGCGGATCGGTTGCAGGGTGACCTCGGCGGCAAGGTCCGGCGTGTAGCACAGCGACAGGAAGTCGCCCGCCTGCGCGCGGGTGGCGCGGTATTCGGGCAGGTAGCGGCCCGCCTGCCGCATCATCCACACCGGCGGCGTGGGCAGCACTTCGCCGGCAAGGGCGCGCAGGATGGTCTTCTGGCTCATGATCGTCCCCTTCGAGGCTGCCCCTCCGCCTGCCGCGAAAGGCGGGGGTTTGCAAGACCCCTCGGCCCGGGCGGGAGAAAACGCGCCGCAATGCCGCGGTTGGGTGCGGAGAAGCAGGCGGCGGCGAAGGGAACGGCGCTTTCTGGGTCAGGAGTGGCCTCCCTGCGAAGGACATCGCCTTCGCCAAGCGATGCCCGTTCCGTCTGGCCTCAAAACGCGGGGCCAGCCGGACGCCCCCTGCGGCAGGACTGACGGTTGCCCTTGCGCCCCCGCTGCGCTAGGCCAAGGCATCATGAGCGACATGCCCTCCCCCGACCGCCCGCTGAAGATCGGAACCCGCGGCTCTCCGCTTGCGCTGTGGCAGGCGCATGAGGTGCGGCGCTGCCTGATGGCGGCCTTGGCCCTGCCCGAAGTGGCTTTCGAGACTGTGGTGATCAAGGTCACCGGCGATGCGATTCAGGACAAGGCGCTGCGCGAGATCGGCGGCAAGGGCCTGTTCACCCGCGAGATCGAGGAGGCGCTGCTGGACGGCGGCATCGACATCGCCGTCCATTCGATGAAAGACATGCCGACCTTGCAGCCCGAGGGGCTGGTGCTGGACTGCTATCTGGAACGTGCCGACGTGCGCGACGGTTTCGTCAGCCCGCGTGCGGCGCGGCTGGAGGATCTGCCGCCGGGCGCGGTGGTGGGGTCTTCCTCGCTGCGGCGCCGGGCGCAGTTGAAGCTGCGGCGGCCGGACCTGCAACTGGTGGAGTTCCGCGGCAACGTCCAGACGCGGATGCGCAAGCTGGAAGAGGGGGTGGCGGACGCGACCTTCCTCGCCATGGCGGGGCTGACCCGGCTGGGCATGGCGCATGTGGCGCGGTCCGCCATCGCGCCGGAAGAGATGCTGCCCGCCTGCGCGCAGGGCGCCATCGGGGTGGAGCGGCGGGTCGGCGACGGCCGCGTGGCGGCGATGCTGGCCGCGATCCACCACGGGCCGACCGGGCTGCGGCTGGCGGCGGAGCGGGCCTTCCTGACCCGGCTCGACGGATCTTGCGAGACGCCGATCGCCGGGCTTGCGGTGCTGGAGGGCGACGGGCTCTGGCTGCGGGGGGAAATCCTGCGGCCTGACGGCACCGCCTCGGTCTCGGGCGAGGTGCGCGGATCGGCCGGCGACGGGGCGGCGATGGGCATCGCGCTGGCCGATGACCTGCTTGGCCGCGCGGGTCCGGGTTTCTTCGGCTGATGGCCGATCCCGATCTGGAACGGGCGGTGCAGGCCGCGCTGGAGGAGCCTCCGGTGCGGGTGCGTCCGCTGGCGCTGCCCGACGGGCGGCGGTTCTGGCTGAAGCGGGTGGAGCATCTGGCGGGCCGGATGCGGCTGCAGAAGGGCGACCCGGCCCGCAGCTTCGCCGCCGAGCGCGAGGGGATCAAGGCCTTGCAGGCGCAGGACCTGCCGGTTGCCGGGCTGGAGATGGAGGGGCCGGGCTGGATCGTCCTGCCCGACGCCGGGCCGGTGCTGCCGCAGGTGGTGGAGGATGCGGCCCGCGACGAGGCCGGGAAGCTGCGCGCCATGGCGGCGGCGGGACGGGCGCTGGCTTTGCTGCACTGGGCGGGGATGGTGCATGGCCGCCCCGCCGTGCGCGACATCTGCTGGGATGGCGTGCAGGCCCGGTTCATCGACCTCGAACGCTTCCGCCGGGCGAAGCAGGGCGGTTTCTGGCAAGCGGTGGACCTGATGGTGCTGGCGCAAAGCGCCTTTGCGCGCTGGCCGGGGAATGCGCGCTGGCTGGAGGCGGCCTTCACCGGATATCGCGCCGAGGGGCCGCCGGGAGCCTTGGTCCGGGCGGTCTGGCTGGCGCGGCTGCTGGCCCCGCTCGGCTGGCTGGCGCGGGCGGTGCTGCCGTTGCGGCCGCGCAGCAAGGAATTGCAGGCGTTGGGGCTGGTGCTGCTGTGGCTGCGGCGGCAGGAGGTGGGGTAGAACCCCACCGTTCCGGTTCGCGGTTCTCGCTAATCCTGCGCCCGCAACACCTGCGCCGGGCGGATCGACAGCGGCCTTGCGGCGAAGGCCAGTCCCGCCAGCAGCGTGGCGATGATCCCCCCTGCGACGATGGCCAGCGCCGAGACCGGCTCGAAGACGTAATCCACCTCCATCACGAAGGTCATCACCGCCCATCCGGCGATGCCGCCCGCCACGATGGCGACGATCCCCGCCGCCGCCCCCAGAAGCCCGGCCCGCAGCGCGAAGCTGGCGAGGATGCGGGCGCGGGTGGCGCCGAGGGTCTTCAGGATCGCGGCCTCGTAGATGCGGGCGCGTTCGCCTGCCGCCGCCGCGCCGATCAGCACGATGAAGCCGGTCAGCAGCGTCCCCGCCGCCGCCCATGCGGTGGCGGTGGCAATGGCGGACAGGGCCTCGGCCACCCGGTCCACCGCCTCGCGGATGCGGATGGCGGTGATGTTGGGCCAGGTCTTCGTCACGTCGCGCAGGATCGCCGCCTCGGCCTCGGGCGGGGCGTAGACGGTGGCGATATGGGTATGCGGTGCGCCGGCAAGGGCCGAGGGGTTCAGCGTCATCACGAAGCCCATCCCGGCGTTCGAGAAATCCACCTCGCGGAACGAGGTGATGGTGGCGGCGATGTCGCGGCCGAGGATGTTGACGGTGATCCGGTCGCCAAGCTTCAACCCCAGTTCGGCGCCTTCCTTGGCGGAAAAGCTGATCTGCGGGTCGCCGCTGTAATCCTCGGGCCAGAACTGCCCGGCGGTGATCCGGCTTTTCCCGCCCGGGGTGGCGGCATAGGTGATGCCGCGGTCGCCGCGGACGACCCAATGGTCTCCGGCCACCTCGCGGGCGGGCTTGTCGTTGATCCTTGTGATCACGCCGCGCAGCATGGGGGCGGTTTCGGTATCGGTGACGGCAGGGTTCGCGCTCACGCGGTCGAGGAAGGGGCCGATCTGGTCGGGCTGGATGTCGACGAAGAAGAAGGCGGGCGCGCGGGTCGGCAGGTCGGTGGCGATGGCGCGTCGCAGGTTCCAGTCGATCTGGCCGGTGGCGGCAAGGACGGAAAGCCCTAGGCCAAGCGACAGGATCACCGGCAGCGCATCCCCCCGCGGCCCGCCGATGGCGGCAAGCGCGGCGCGCAGGGCGGGGCGGCCCCTTGCGGCGGGGCCGCGGGCCAGCCGCCTTGCGGCAAGGCGCAGGGCAAGGGCGGCCAGCGCAAGGACGGCCAGCGCGGCGAGGATGCCGCCCGCGGTGCCGAGCGCGAGTTCCGGGATACCGGAGGCCAGCGTGGCGGTGCCGACCAGCGCGATGGCCAGAAGCGCCAGCACCACCAGCCAGCGCGCGCGTGGCCAGCCGCGGGTGCCGGTGCCGCCGCGGTAAAGGGCGGCGGGGCGGATCCGCTCGGTCCGGGCCAGCGGGATCAGGGTGAAGATCAGGGCGGCCAGCGCGCCGTAGAAGGCGGCTTCGGCCAGCGCGCCGGCTGAGACGCCGATGGCGGCGGGGAAGGGCAGCGAGGCCTCGATCAGCGGTGCGGCCAGCAGGGGGACCGCTGCGCCAAGCGCGACGCCCAGCAGGATGCCGAGGGTGGACAGGATGGCGGTCTGCGCCAGATAGATGCGGAAGATCAGCCCGCCCGATGCGCCCAGAGTCTTCAGCGTGGCGATGGTGGCGGTCTTGCCGTCCAGATGGCTGCGGATGGCGGCGGAGATGCCGACGCCGCCGACGGCCAGCCCGGCCAGCCCCACCAGCACCAGAAAGCTGCCGATGTTGGTCACGAAGCGTTCGATCCCCGGGGCGGCATTGCGGCTGTCGGTCCAGCGCATCCCCTTGTCGCGGAACCGCGCCCCGGCCTGTTTCTCCAATGCGGCGAGGTCGCTGCCCGGCGGCAGGGTCATCCGGTAGCGCGTCTCGTAAAGCGAGCCGGGGACCAGAAGGCCGGAACCGGCCAGCGCATCGGTGCGCACCACGGTCCGCGGGCCGAGGGTGAAGCCGGTAGAGGCGGAATCGGGCTCGCGGACCAGCGCGGCGGTCAGGCGGAACTCCTGCGTGCCAAGGCGGAAGCTGTCGCCGATGGCAAGGCCAAGGCGTTCCACCAGCACCGGGTCCATGATCGCACCGGGCAGGCCGCCGGTATCCGCCAGCGCCTGCGCGACGGGGATCGCCGGGTCCAGCGCCGCCTGCCCGGTCAGCGGCCATGCGCCGTCCACCGCCTTGACCTGCGTCAGCGCCTCGTCGTCCTCGATCACGACCATGGAGCGGAAGTCGTAGATCTCCGACGAGGTGGTGGCGATGCCGTCGATGAAGGCGCGTTCCTCCGCGTCTGCGGCGCGGTAGGTGAAGCGCATTTCTGCATCGCCGCCAAGCAGGACGGCCCCTTGATCGGCCAGCCCGGACTGGATGCCCGCGCGCAACGTGCCGACGCCCGCGATGGCGGCGACGCCAAGGGCGAGGCAGGCGAGAAAGACGCGGAAACCGGCGATGCCGCCGCGGAGTTCCCGGCGGGCGATACGGAATGCAAGCCTCATGCCGCCAGCTTTCCGTCGGCCAGCCGGATCACCCGGTCGCAGCGTTCGGCCAGTTCCGGCGCATGGGTCACAAGGACCAGCGTCGCGCCATGGCGGTCGCGCAAGCTGAAGAGCAGGTCCATGATCGCCTGCCCGGTGGCGCCGTCGAGGTTGCCGGTGGGCTCATCCGCCAGGAACAGCGCCGGGCGTGGCGCCGCGGCGCGGGCCAGCGCCACGCGCTGCTGCTCGCCGCCCGAAAGCTGGCTGGGGTAATGGTCCATCCGGTGGCCAAGACCCACCGTCTCAAGCTCTGCCTGCGCGCGGTCGAAGGCGTCGGCGGCGCCTGCCAGTTCCAGCGGGATCGCCACGTTTTCCAGCGCGGTCATCGTGGGGATCAGGTGGAAGGACTGGAACACCACCCCCATGTTGTCGCGGCGGAAGCGGGCCAGCGCATCCTCGTCCATCGCGGTCAGGTCCCGGTCCAGAGCCCGGACCTCGCCCCCGGTGGCGCGCTCCAGCCCGCCCATCAGCATGAGGAGCGAGGATTTGCCGGAACCGGAGGGGCCGACAAGGCCGACCGTCTCGCCCCGGTTGACGGCAAGCGTGATGCCCCGGAGGATGTCGACCGGCCCGGCATTTCCGGCAAGGGTCAGGCGGGCGTCGGTAAGGGCGAGGACGGGAGAGGACATGGTGAACTTTCTGCAAGGCGGCATCACAATGGCATATGGCGCATTCCGCGCCGCCTGCAATGTCACGATTGCGTTGATCTTTTCCGGTGTTGCAGTTGCGGCGGAGCCGGTGACGGTGGTCGCGCTGGGCGACAGCCTGACGGCGGGCTACGGATTGCCGCCCGAGGACGGGCTGGTGCCGCGGTTGCAGGACTGGCTGGCGGCGCATGGGGCGGATGCGGTGGTGCAGAACGCGGGCGTCTCGGGTGATACCACGGCGGGGGGGCTTGCGCGGGTGGATTGGGCGCTTGGGCCGGATGCGGATGCCCTGATCGTCACGCTGGGCGGCAACGACATGCTGCGCGGGCTGTCGCCTTCGGAAGTGCGGGCCAATCTGGATGCGATCCTGACGGCGGCGGATGTCCGGGGGCTGCCGGTCCTGCTGGTGGCGATGAAGGCGCCGGCGAACTTCGGGCCGGACTACAAGGCGGAATTCGACGCGATCTATGCGGAGCTTGCCGAGGCGCATGGCGCGCTGCTGGTGCCCGACTTTTTCGTAGGCTTCGAGGAGGCGGGCGCGGTATTGACCGATCCCGCCAGCTATGCCGGATGGATGCAGGCCGATGGCATCCATCCGAATGCCGAGGGCGTGAAGCTGGTGGTGGAAGGGCTGGGGCCGAAGGTGCTGGAACTGGTGGCGGAGGTGAAGGAGTAGGGCACCATCGTCAGCATGGCCACCGCCGGGGGTTTCACACCCCCGGTCCGCCGTGGGATATTTGGGGACAGATGAAAGCGGCAGGGGGCAGCATGGGACTTCTGGACGATCTGGCGGCTGTGGTGGGGGCTGGACAGGTGGCGGCCGGCCCCGATGCCCTGCGTTACGCGCGGGACTGGATGGGGAAGTATCAGGGTGCGCCGCTGGCGGTGGTGCGGCCTGCCTCGACGGCCGAGGTTTCGGCCTGCGTCAGGCTGGCCGCGGCGGCGGGGGTGTCGGTTGTGCCGGTGGGTGGCAATACTGGGCTTGTCGGCGGCACGATGACCCGGGGCGGGCTGATGATCAGCCTTGAGCGGATGAACCGCATCCGCGAGGTTCGCCCCGACGCCCGGCTGGTGATCGCCGAGGCGGGCGTGGTGCTGCAGCGCATCCATGAGGCGGCGGAGGCGGAGGGGCTGTATTTCCCCTTGTGGTTTGGCGCGCGCGGCTCGGCCATGCTGGGCGGGGCGCTGTCGACAAACGCGGGCGGGTCGAACGTGTTGCGCTATGGCTCGACCCGCGGTCTGTGTCTGGGGCTGGAGGTGGTGCTGGCCGATGGCCGCGTGCTGGACCTGATGAGCGAGTTGCACAAGGACAACTCGGGCTACGACCTGAAGCAATTGTTCATCGGGGCGGAGGGGACGCTGGGGATCGTCACCGCGGCGGTGATGAAGCTGGTGCCGAGGCCGCTGGCCCATGCCACGGCCTGCGTCTCGGCCCGGTCGCTGCCGCAGGCCCTGGGTTTGCTGAACCGGATGCAGGAGGCGACGGGGGGGCGGGTCGAGGCCTTCGAGTTCATGCCGCGCAGCTATTCCGAGCGGCTGGCGGTGGTGCGGCCCGACCTGGGCCAGCCCTTCGCCGGGGTGCCGGAGGTGACCATCCTGATCGAGGCGGCGACCACGGTGGCCGCGGAGGCGGCGGCGGGCGCCGACGGCGAGGTGCCGCTGGTCGCGCGGCTGGAGGAGGTTCTGGCCGGAATGCTGGAGGAAGGGCTGATCGAGGATGCCGTGGTGGCGAAGTCCGAGGCGCAGCGGCGGCGGATGTGGGAGCGGCGCGAGGCGGCGGCGGAGATCTGCGTCGGGCTGGTGCCGGTGGTGGATTGCGACGTCTGCGTGCCGGTGGACCGGGTGGCGGATTTCCTGACCCGGGCCGAGACGCGGCTGAAGGCGCTGGACGAAGGCTTCCGCAGTCTGGTGGTGGCGCATCTGGGCGACGGCAACCTGCATTATTCCGCCTTCCCAAGCCGGGATGATGCCGGGTTGAAGGAAGCGGTGATGGAGGTGGTCGAGGATGTGGTGCAGGAGCTTGGCGGCTCGTTCAGCGCCGAGCACGGCATCGGGCTGTCGAAACTGCCCTCTATGCGGCGGCGGAAGGACCCGGTGGCGCTGGAGGTGATGCGGGCGGTGAAGGCGGCGCTGGATCCTGCGGGCGTGATGAATCCGGGGAAGGTGGTGCCCTGAGGCGACGGGCGGAGCGGGGGCCGGCCCCCGCGCCCCCGGAGTATTTGGGCCAAGATGAAAGGCAGGCAGGTTATTGCCCGTCCAGCCAGTCGCGGAAGCTGTCCACCACCGCCGGGTCGCAATCGACCAGATGCTGCGGGGCGGGGTAGTCGCCGTCATGCACGTCCTTGGCAAAGCGCGACATCGCGTCGATGCGCAGGGCTTGCAGCCTTTCGTATTCGGCGGCGAAATCGGCGTAGACCTTGGCATGGCGCGGGATATGGCCGCGGTTCTGGCCGAGCACGTCGTCCGAGAACAGGTATTGCGCATGGCCGCCGCGGCCCGCGCCCATCGAGATCAGGAAGAGGCCGGTCTTTTCGGCGATGGCCTGGGTGATCGAATGGGGAACCACCTCGATCTCGACCGCGAAGGCGCCTGCTTCTTCCAGCGCGCGGCATTGGTTCCAGACCAGTTGCGCGGTCTCCAGCGTCTTGCCCACGGCCTTGAACCCGCCGGTCCAGGTGCGTTTCGATGGGATCAGCCCGACATGGCCGCAGACCGGCAGGCCGTGGTCCGCCAGCGCCCGCACGGTGGCAAGGCTGCCCGAGCAGTAGAAGCCGTCCGCCCCCTGCGCATAAAGCGGGAAGGCCCAGCGGAGGAAATCCTCCGTCCCGCCGATCTCGTAGAAGTTCTGGCCGGGGAAGGCGAAGCAGTCGGGCGCCACCTCGCGGAAGCGGCCATCGTGCAGCATGGCGGGCGGGATCGACAGAAGCTCCACCCCCGCACGCGCGGCGGCCTCGGCCTCTTCGATCGTCTCCACCCGCAGCATGGCGAACCGGTGCCTGCCGCGGGCGTCCATGAGGTCCCGGACGGTGGGGCGGGCCATCAGGGCAGGTCCACGTAGACCTGACCGTCCTCGACCCTCACCGGATAGGTGCGCAGGTCGACGCAGGCGGGCAGGCGCATTGCTTCACCTGTGCGGTAGTCGAACTGGCCGTTGTGCTTGGGGCATTCGACCAGATGGCCCATGACGAGGCCGTCGCAGAGATGCACGTTCTCATGCGTGCAATGGCCGGCGGTGGCGTAGAACTCTCCCTCGGGCGAATGGTAGAGGGCGAAGGTCTGGCCGGCATGGTCCCAGCGGATCAGGTCCTCGGGGTCGATGTCGTCGGTGGAGCAGGCGGCGGTCCAGGTCATGATCGTCCTCTTATTCGGCGGGCAAGGCGTTGGGGGCGGCGGCGGGCGCGGGTGTGCCGGGCGAGATGGCGTGGAATTCCTCGCGGTAGGGCCGGGCGGCCGGTGGCAGCTCGCGCTTGAGGAAATAGTCCTCATAGGCCAGCTGGCGGCGGAAGGCGGGCCACATCTCGCGGAAGCCCTCGGCGATGGAGCGGTTGGGCGCGGGCAGGTCGTGCCTGATCGTCTCGTGCAGCCGCGGCAGGGCGTGGAAGGGCACCATCGGGAACATGTGGTGTTCGACGTGGTAGTTCATGTTCCAGTAGATGAAGCGGCTGATCGGGTTCATGTAGACCGTGCGGCTGTTCAACCGGTGGTCGACCACGTTGTCGGCCAGCCCGCCGTGCTGCAGAAGTCCGGTCATGATGTGGTGCCAGGCGCCATAAAGCCGCGGCAGGCCGATCACCATCAGGGGCAGGATCGAGCCCATCCAGACCGCCAGCGCCACGGTGGCGGCATAGATCGACAGATGGACGATCGCCACCCGCTGCACCTTGCCCCATTCGGCCTGCGGGACGAAGGTGCGTTCCTCGGCATTCGGGCCGAAGAAGGCGTTATGGACCAGGTTCGGGAAGAACTTGATCACGTCGATCAGGCCGAAGAAGTTGAGGATCAGCTTCGCCAGCTCCGGCGGGCGCATCACGGCGATCTCGGGGTCGCGGCCGACGATATAGGTGTCGGTGTGGTGGCGGGCATGGCTCCACCGCCAGGTGGCGGAGTTGCGCATGATCATGAAGCTGGCGATCTGGTAGACCACGTTGTTCATCCACGGCGTCTTGAAGGCCGTGCCGTGGCCGCATTCGTGCCAGCGCGAATCCGAGGCCGAACCGTAGAGCGTGCCGTAGATCAGCCAGAACGGCGCCGACCACCACGAGGGCCAGAGCCAGATGGCGATCGCCACGGTGACCAGCATGGTGCCGTAAAGGATGATCGTGTCGCGGATCGCCGGCGCATTGCTGCGCTGCATCAGATCCTTCATCACCTTGCGGGGCACCTCGGAATGATACCACTCGGCGGCTGCAAGTCCGGTCTCGACCGCGCGGGCGCCATCGGGCCCAAGCAGGCTGTAATCGCGTTTCGCCATGGATGCCTCCCTCTCTGCCGCCGAAAATAGAAGATTCGTTCCATTCTGGGCAGGGGTGGACTGGAAAGTCACGTCATATCCCGTCATCCTTTCGGGAAGTGGATGACGAATAATCGTCAGGAGGGGGTATGGCGCGGCGACCGGGATTGCGGGCATTGGCGGCGGCGGCGGGGCTCAGCCTTGCCACGGTGGACCGGGCATTGAACGGGCGGCAGGCGGTGAAACCCGAGACACGGGCGCATCTGGCCGAGGTGGCGGCGCGGATCGGCCATCCGGCGGCGGCAAGACTGGCCGGGGGCGTGGCGCTGATGCCGGAAGTGACCTTCGGCATCGTGCTGCACAAGCAGGGACAGGATTTCTACAAGGCATTTGCCGAGGAACTGCACCGCGCCGTCGCCGCCGCGCCGGGGGTGCGGGGCCGTCTGGTGCTGGAGTTCAGCACCAGCCAGTCGCCCTCGGACATGGCGGGGCTGTTGCGGCGGATGGAGGGGCGCTGCGACGTGCTGGCGGCGACCGCGGTCAACCACCCCGAGGTGACGGCGGCGGTGGAAGACCTGCGAGGGCGCGGTCTGGCCTGCTTCTCGCTGCTGTCGGAATTCGCGCCGGGCGCGCGGGCGGGCTATCTGGGGCTGGACAACCTGAAGGTGGGGCGCACCGCGGGCTGGATGATCGGCATGGCGGCGAAGGGGCCGGGCAAGGTGGCGGTCTTCGTCGGCGGGCATCGCTGGCACGGGCACGAACTGCGCGAGACGGGCTTCCGTTCATGGCTGCGCGAGGCCGCGCCGGGGCTGGAAGTGCTGGAGACGCTGGTCAACCTGGAAACCCGGCAACTGACCTACGAGGCCACGCTGGCGCTGATCGCCCGTCACCCCGATCTGCGCGGCATCTATGTTGCGGGCGGCGGGATGGAAGGGGCCATCGCCGCCTCGCGCGAGGCGGCGCGGCCGGGGGATGTGGCGATGGTGGTCTCGGCGCTGACGCCCGAGTCGCGGGCGGGGCTGGCCGAGGGCGTGGTGACGCTGGTCACCGACACGCCGCTGGAGAAACTTTGCGCGGCTTTGATCGCACGGATGGCGCGGGTGGCGCTGGAAGGGCCGGGGGCGGCGGGCGAGGGGCAGGTTTTCCTGGCCCCCGACCTGCATGTCCGGGAATCCATATAAATCAGATTTGGAATTTTTCAGTTGCCTTGGTGAAAAAATGGAATATGTATTCCATAAGGGTTGTGGGAGAGCGGCCCGAATCTGTTGCGCCCGGGCCTGACCCGGCGCTTGCCTCAAAGGCCTCGGGGGGAACTGTGACGCTGCCTTTTGCCCTGAACCACATGACCGCGCCGAACCTTGGGTGGGAGGCATTCCTCGACCTCGCCCGCGACTTGGGTTGTGCCGGGGTGGAGTTCCGCAACGACCTGAAGACGCCGCTGTTCGGCGGGGCCGATCCGGCGGCGGTGAAGGCCGGCGTCGCGGCGCGGGGCCTGCGTTTCCTCGCGCTGGCCGAGGTGAAGATGTTCAACGACTGGTCCGACGCCAAGGCGGCCGAGGCCGAGGCGCTGATGAGGATTGCCGTGGCGGCGGGGGCCGAGGCGGTTTCCCTGATCCCGCGCAACGATGGCGTGGCGACCGGCCGCGCCGACAGCCGCAGGGTAACGGAGACCGCGCTGCGGGAGATCCTGCCGATGCTGAAGGTCCACGGGCTGAAGGCGATGGTCGAACCGCTGGGGTTCGCCGTCTGCTCCTTGCGCTACAAGGATGTGCTGGCCGATTGCATCGACGCCGTGGGCGGCGCGGGCACCTGTTACATGGTGCATGACACCTTCCACCACGCGCTGGCGGGATTCGGCCCGATCTACCCGGAACTGACCGGAATCGTCCATGTCTCGGGTGTCAGGGACTCGATCTATCTGGGTGACATGCGCGACCCGCATCGGGTGCTGGTCGATGGCGGCGACCTCCTGGGCAATGTCGCGCAGATCCGCGCGCTGCGGGCGGCGGGTTACGCCGGGCCTGTCAGCTATGAACCCTTCGCGCTGCAGGTGCATGCGCTGGCCGACCCGGCCCCGGCGCTGCGGGCCAGCATGGAATTCATCCGCTCGGGCGTGGAGGCCTGAGCGATGGACTGCCGCGCCCGGGGCGGCGCGGTCCGGCAGGGAGAGAGCGGTGTGCCGGACACCGCAATGTGGAGGAGAAAACCATGAAGAAGATCATGCTGGCGGGCGCCGTCTCGCTGATGGGCACGACTGCGATGGCCGATGGCGTCGGCGTGTCGATGGCGCTGTTCGACGACAACTTCCTGACGGTGCTGCGCAACGGCATCCAGACCTATGCCGATGCCAACGGCGTCCAGGTCCAGATCGAGGATGCGCAGAACGACGTGGCCAAGCAGTTGGACCAGATCAACAACTTCATCGCCTCGGGCGTGGATGCCATCGTGGTGAACCCGGTGGACACCAGCGCCACGCAGGCGATGTCGGATGCCGCGGCGGCGGCGGGCGTGCCGCTGGTCTATGTGAACCGCCAGCCGGTCAACCTGGACAACCTGCCCGACAATCAGGCCTTCGTGGCGTCGAACGAAGTCGACTCGGGCACGCTTGAGACCATCGCGCTGTGCGACAACTGGGCGGCCGAGGGCAAGACCGAGGTTTCGGTCTATGTCCTGCAGGGCGAGCTGTCGAACCAGGCGGCGGTGCAGCGGACCCAGGACATCTATGACGTGATCGAGGCCGGCAAGTGCAAGGTCACCATCAACGTGATCGACCAGCAGACCGCGAACTGGAGCCGTGACCAGGCGCAGAACCTGATGACCAACTGGCTGTCCACCGGCACGGCCTTCGACGGCGTGATCTCGAACAACGACGAGATGGCCATCGGCGCGATCCAGGCGATGAAGGCTGCGGGCATCGACATGGCCAGCGTGCAGGTCGGCGGCGTGGATGCGACGCAGGATGCGCTGGCGGCGATGCAGGCGGGCGACCTGGACGTGACGGTGTTCCAGAACGCCAAGGCGCAGGGCGAAGGCGCGCTGAACGCCGCCCTGGCGCTGGCCAAGGGCGAGGACGTGGACCGCACCGTCTGGGTGCCCTTCGAACTGGTGACGCCGGACAACGTCGCCGAGTATCTGGCGAAGAACTGAACCTACGGGCATGGGGGCGGCAGGTTTGCCGCCCCGAATTCCTCTCGGCCATGGGTGATCCGGGCCGGGACCGATCAATGATACCGAAGGGGGAGGATTGATCCCGTGAGTCAGGCAACACATGGCCTGGGCGGCCTCAAATACGATCCGGCCAAGCGCACCCGCGCGCCGGAATGGAACGTCTTCGGCGCGCTGGTGCTGATCGTGCTGATCTTCGAACTGCTGAACCGGATGAACGGCACCTCGTTCCTGTTCAACATGCGCGACACGGGCGGCCTGTTCAACCAGGCGCGGCTGGACATCATGGTGCTGCAGGTGGCGATCACCGGCATCATCGCCCTTGGCGTGACGCAGGTCATCATCCTTGGCGGCATCGACCTTTCGTCCGGCTCTATCGTCGGCGCGACGGCGATGATCGTGATGAGCTTCGCGCAGACCGAACTGGTCAACGGCAACCCCAACCCGAAGGCGATCTTCGGTGCCTGGGCGATGGACCTGCCGGTGATCGTGCCGATAGCCGTGGGACTGGCCTGCGGGCTGCTGGCCGGGCTGATCAACGGGGTGCTGGTCGCCTATACCAAGATCCCGCCCTTCATCGCCACGCTGGGGATGATGGTCTCGGCCCGCGGCGTCGCCAAATGGTGGTCGAACGGCCAGCCGGTCTCGTTCCCGACCGAGACCTACGGCAGCCTTGCCAATGGCGACATCCTCGGCACCCTGACCTTCGGCCTGCTCAGCTGGCCCGGGCAGAACCCGGCGGTGGTCTTCGCGGTGCTGGCGCTGCTGTTCCAGATCGCCATGATCCGCACGCTTTACGGCAAGCGTTGCTATGCCATCGGCTCGAACGAGGCGGCGGCGCGGATGTCGGGGATCAACGTCGACCGCCACAAGGTGCTGGTCTATGCCATCGCGGGCATGCTGGCGGCGGTGGCGGCGATCCTGCTGACCTCGAAGAACCTGACCGCGCAGGCGGGCATGGGGGTGATGTACGAACTGGATGCCATCGCCATGGCGGTGATCGGCGGGGTGTCGCTGGCCGGGGGCCGCGGCTCGATCGTCGGCACCGTGCTGGGGGCGATGATCTTCTCGACCATCATCTCGGGCTTCACCTCGATCCGGCTGGACGCCTACTATCAGGAGATGGTGAAGGGCGCGATCATCGTCGGCGCGGTGGTTCTGGACCAATGGCGGCAACGCAAGCGGATGCGGGGGTAGGGCTATGGCGAAGGTCATTCTGGAAACGCGCGGCCTGACCAAGCATTACGGCGGGGTCCATGCGCTGGAGGATGCGGATTTCATCCTGCACGAGGGCGAGCATGTCGCCGTGGTCGGCGACAACGGCGCGGGCAAGTCCACCTTCGTCCGTCAGGTCACGGCGGTGGAGCAGCGCTCGGGCGGCGAGATCCTCTTCGACGGCCAGCCGGTGCATTTTTCCGGCCCGCTGGAGGCGCGGGAGGCGGGGATCGAGACGGTGTTCCAGACGCTGGCGCTTGCCGACGATCTGGACGTGCCCTCGAACCTGTTCCTGGGGCGCGAGCTGTTCAAGTTCCGCTTCGGCCCGTTCAGCTGGCTGGACCGCAAGACCATGCGGGACCGCACGATGGAAGCTCTGAAGACCACGGCGGTGAAGATCCCCAATGTCGACAACCCGATCCGCAACATGTCGGGCGGGCAGCGGCAATGCGTCTCCATCGCCCGGACGGCGGCCTTTGCGTCGAAGCTGGTGATCATGGACGAACCCACCGCCGCGCTTGGCGTGCAGGAGACGGCGCAGGTCGAGAACATCATCCGCGGGCTGAAGGAACGCGGCATCCCGATGATCCTGATCAGCCACAACCTGCGGCAGGTCTTCGACCTGGTGGACCGGATCGTCGTCTTCCGCCGGGGGCGCATCGTCGCCAGCCTGCGCAAGGACGAGACCGACGGCAACGACATCGTCTCCTACATCACCGGGGTGAAGGGCGGCGCCGAGGCTGCTGCCTGAGGGCAGGGGAACAGGGGCCGGGCCTGGGGCATCCCGCCGGGCCCGGCCTTCCACATGGAACGAGCGGGACTGTCGCCGGGGGCTGCCCGGAGCAAAGGAGAAAGATGACGATCAGGTTTGGCCTTCTGGGTGCGGGTCGCATCGGCAAGGTTCACGCGAAGGCGGTGACGGGCGATGCGGATGCGAAGCTGGTGGCGGTGGCCGATGCCTTCCCCGCCGCGGCGCAGGCGATTGCCGGGCAATACGGCTGCGCGGTGCGGTCCATCGACGAGATCGCGGCGGCCAAGGACATCGACGCGGTGGTGATCTGCACCCCGACCGACACCCACGCCGACCTGATCGAGCAGTTCGTCAAGGCCGGCAAGGCGGTGTTCTGCGAAAAGCCCATCGACCTGAGCCTTGCGCGGGTGAAGTCCTGCCTCGACGTGGTGCGCGCCCACAAGGGCACGCTGATGGTCGGCTTCAACCGCCGCTTCGACCCGCATTTCCGCGCGGTCCGCGCCGAGATCGACAGGGGCACGCTGGGCGAAGTGGAGATGGTGGTGATCACCTCGCGCGACCCCGGCGCGCCGCCGGTGGACTATATCAGGCGCTCGGGCGGCATCTTCCGCGACATGACGATCCACGACTTCGACATGGCCCGCTTCCTGCTGGGCGAGGAGGTCGAGGAAGTGGTGGCCACGGCGGCGGTGCTGGTGGACCCCGAGATCGGCAAGGCCGGGGATTTCGACAGCGTGCAGGTGATGCTGCGCACGAAATCGGGCCGTCAGGCGGTGATCTCGAACAGCCGCCGCGCGACCTATGGCTATGACCAGCGGATCGAGGTGCATGGCTCGAAGGGCATGGCCGCGGCGGAAAACCAGAGGCCGGTGTCCATCGAGGTGGCCAATGGCAACGGGTATACCCGCCCGCCGCTGCACGACTTCTTCATGACCCGCTACACCGAGGCCTATGCCGCCGAGATCGCCAGCTTCATCGCGGCCATCGCCGGCAAGGGCAAGGCCGAGCCTTCGGGCGAGGACGGGCTGATCGCGCTGGCGCTGGCCGATGCGGCGGTGAAATCGGTGGCCGAGAAGCGCGTGGTCAACATGGCCGAAGTGCTGGCCTGACCTTTCGTCGTTCGACTTCGTCTCCTCCCCGAAGGCTCCCCGGGGAGAGACGAAGTCAGCGACGAGGCCGGCAGCCTATTCCGCCGGCCTCGTCCGCACCTCCATCTGCAGGATCATCGGCGCCGGTCCGGTATCCTGGCCGCCCGACAACGGCACTGCGCCGCGGGTGGTTTCGCCGAAGCCCGCCTCGGCCAGCAGGCTGCCGATATTGTCGCCGCCGTCTTCGCCCGCCGTCACGTCCCGCGTCATGTCCAGCGCATCCTGCGCCAGGAAGCCAAGGTTCTCGACCGGCGAATGCTGCCTGGCGGGGGTGACGACGACGATCATCCGCTCTTGCCCCAAAGCCTCGCCGCCGATGGCGAAGAGACCGCGCTTCAGCTCGCCCCCCGGCTGTAACCGCTCGGCTGCCCAATGGGTGATGGAATAGTCCGCGCCGACGTAAAGGACGTTCACGTCCACCGGCTGGTCGCTGTGGTTCTTCGCCAGGACATGCACCTCGTCGGCGGGCAGAAGCACCGGCACGGGCGAGAAGGGCAAGGGCGTCAGCGCGGGATTGTCGGCGTTGCGGGTCAGCATCTCGACCTCGACGTTCAGCCCGCCTTCGCCCACCGCCGCGCCCAGCTTCATCAGGTTCAGCGCGCGCGCCATCATGGACAGCGTGTCGCCAAGGGTCAGCGCCAGATCCTCGGCCGACTTGTCCCCGGACGAGACCGAAGGCGTGGAGGCCAGATCCTCTGCCAGACCGGTGGAGGGCAGCACCCAGATCGCATCCGGGCGCGGGCTGTCGGGGATGACGGCCAGCCGCAGGTCGGCCTCGGCCCCCGGTTCGACAAAGACCAGACGCGGGCCGACCACCTCTTGCAGCGCGGCCAGTTCCTCCAGCAGCGCATCGGCGGGGGCGGAGCCTGCGGGCGGCAAGGCCACGGTCAGGGTGAAGTCCACGCCGCTGCCCAGCTTGCGCAGCATAAGCCCCTTCGGCAGGTCTGCGGGCAGCACCTTGCCCTCATGCTCCACCGGGATCGCGGTGGCGTCGAAGGTGCCGGTCTTCGTCACCTGCACATAGCCGAGCGCCGCCTCCGTCGCATCGGCGGCCGAGGCCATGACGGCAAGGATGTCGCCCTCGGAAATCCCGTGCAATTCGCCCGCCGGGATGGTGAAGCCGTCACCCTCCGCCGTTGCCCGCCATTGCGTCACCGGGGCGGCGGCGTCGCCCGAGAAGGCGACAGCGCCAAGGTCGCCCTCGAACAGGGGCGTCGATTTCGCCAGGTTCTTCACCGCATATTTCCGCAGCACCTCCTCGGCGATCTGGCCATAGGTCGCGCCGGGATGTTCGGCGATGGTCTCGAACAGCGTATAGGTGAAGACGCCATGCGGCTTCCTGTCCGGCTTGCCCTTGGGCATCTTCTTCTCGGGCGTCACCTCGTTGGTCTGGGCGGCGTAGAAGGCAACGAAGGCACCTTCGCCGCCCTGGGTCACGTCCACCGGAGGCTCCGGCGCGGCGCGCGGGTCTTCAAGGCTGCGGCTCGCCACCTCTTCCAGCAGCTCGGGGTCGATCCCCAGCACCGAGGGGTCGATCTGGCGCATCCGCACATCGTCGTCGCCGGTATCGACGGCGCGGGTGGCGGTGCCGGAATGGCAACTGTCGAACACCACCCAGACATCGGCCCCCTTGGCCCGCAGCGCATCGACCATGGCCCCGATCTCGTCATCGACCAGCGCGTTCTCGACATGGCCGATGCTGTCGTTCCACTGGCCGATGTCGACCGGCAGGAACAGTTCATCCAGCCCGTCCAGCTCGTTCGGGTCGTCGGTGGCGGGCGCCTGCGTGCCGTGGCCCGAGAAATGCAGGTAGATGAAATCCCCCGGCTGCGCCTTGGCGGTCAGGTCGGCGAAGGCGTCGCGGATGGCTTGCAGCGTGGCCGGTTCCACGCCTTCCACCCCGTCCGTCAGCATCGTCACATTGTCGGCGGTGAAGGGCACCGGAGCTTCGGCCAGCAGATAGTCGCGCACCATCTCGACATCGTTCTTCGGGCCGTTCAGCCACCAGCGTTCATCGAGGTTGCGGTATTCGTTGGCGCCGATCAGCAGCGCGTAATTCTCGCGCGCGGCGGCGGGAAGGGCGAGAAGGGCAAGGGCCGAGGACAGGAGAAGCTTGCGGAACATCGGGAAATCTCCGGGATCAATTGGTCATCAGGGCGTAATCGGCGGGCGTGGAGCCTGCGTTTTCAATCCTCAGGACGAAATCGCCATCCATTGCCGGGGTCCAGCCGCAATAGGCGATGTGGCTGCGGTCGGTGTCAGTGCAGACGACATGGCCCCCGGCGTCAAGCACCGTCAGGTTCAGGTCGGCGCCGGGGGCGGCCTCGACATAGACCTCGGCATATTCGCCGCCGCGGAAGGGCATCGGCGGGCGGGTCTCGGCCTCGCCCGCGGGCAGGGCGGCAAGGTGGTGGATCGGGCCGGAGGCGACGCCCTTCGTCTTGTCGGCGCGAAGGTCGCCGATCAGCGCCAGAACCGCCGGATCGCCGGCGGCCAGAGCTTCGGCCTCGGTCAGGATCGCGTCCGCGGAAAGCGGCAGGTCGGGCGGCAATCCCGCCTCCTTGCGCAATTGCGCGGCGGTCAGAAGGATCAGCGGATCGCCCGCCGCCAGCCCGGCGGCATGGACGCGCGCCGACAGTTCGGCGGTCTTCAGGGGGCCGATCCCCTCTGCCCCCGCAGGCAGGGCGGAGAGGGCGAGAAGGGCAAGGGTCCGGTTCAGGGCAAGCATCTTCATATCCGTTAGGGGATTGGTCGCGGCCGAAGATGCGGTCCCCGGATTGCCCTGTAAACGCACAATTCCTTCATGACCGTCTTTGTCATGTGACCCGGCGGCCGCGGCCCCCTACCTTCCGTCGCATGAGGCAGGGCCGGGGGGCCTGCTCCCCGGACATGAATGAATCAGGAACCTGAAACGTGATGATTGCAAAGACCGATACCCTGAACGCCACCGGCAGGACCCTGTGGCGCAGGCTGATGATGGCGGCCCTTCTGGGCCTGATGCTGGCGCTTCCCGCGGCCCGTGCGGCATTGGCAAAGGAGGCCGGCGCGCTGGATGCCGCGATGGACACCGTGCTGACCGTGCGCAGCAATGACGCTGCCGACCGCTTCCTCGGCTCCGCCTTCCTTTGGGGCGAAGAGGCCGAGGTTGCGGTGACCAACGCCCATGTGGTGGGCGAGGCCGAGGAGGTCCGCCTTGTCGACCGCCACGGCAACGAGGAGACCGGGCTGGTCATCGCCCGCGACACCGTGCGCGACGTGGCCGTGATCTCGGTCGGCCCGGGCAAGGACGGCAAGCCGCGGCGCGGGCTGGTGGCGGCGGCCGATCCCGCCGGGCTTGGACTTGAGGTCTATGCCCTGGGGGCGCCCCTCGGCGTGGAGTTCACGCTGACCGAGGGGCTGATCTCGGCCAAGGCCCGGCAGGTGGATGTGGCGGTGCCGATCCTGATGCTGCAGCACGATGCGGCGGTGAACCCGGGGTCCTCGGGCGGTCCGCTGGTGGATGGCGAAGGGCGGCTGATCGGCATGAACAGCCAGATCGCCGATGGCAGCCGGATGTTTGTCGGCATTGCCTATGCGATCCCGGCGCAGGATCTGGACCGGATCGTGACCGGGCTGATCGATGAGACGCTGGAGCCCTTTCCCTCTCTGGGCCTGAAGGCCCGCCCGGTGGACCGCAAGGTCGGCGCGATGCTGGGGCTGGACCCGCATGGCCTGCTGGTGGACGGCACGGTGAAGGGCGGGCTGGCCGAGGCGGCGGGGCTGGCGGCGGGGGATGTGATCCTTGGCGTGAACGGCACAGCCATCGCCCAGCCCGGCGACTTCGCCTTCCTGCTGGAGGCGGCGCTGGAGGCCGGGGAGGCCAGCCTGACCGTGCTGCGCGACGGGGAGGAGCAGGAGGTCACGCTGGCCTTCGTCCTGCCCGAGGCCGATCCTTCCGCCATCGGCATCAAGCTGCGCGACTTCGACGCCAAGGCGCAACCGGAGCGGATCGCCAGCTATCGCCTTGCCGCGCTTGGCGTGATCCTGGGCAAGGATGGGCGGGTGAAGGAGATCACCGAGAACTCGCCGGGCCTGTTCGCGGGCCTTGGCCGCGGCGACCGCATCCTTGCGGTGAACGGGGTGGAGATGGATGCCGCGGCGCTTGGGGCGCTGGAGATCGCGCAGGCGGCGATGCTTCTGGTGCAGGCGCCGGACGGTTCCACCCGGCATATCTTCCTTGATCCCTGGGGCGGGGCGGACGGGGTTCGCCCGGTGGGCGGCGCGAATGTGCTTGACCCCAGCGTGATCGTGTTCTGATCCTGCGGCCATGACCGAACACGCCCCCACCGACCGCATCCTGCCCGATCGTATTCTCATAATCGAGGACGATCCCGAGACCGCCGCTGCCGTCGCCTCGGTGGTCCGCGACCTCGGCTGCACCCCCGTTCACCGCGACACGCTGGACGAGGGTGTGGCCGAGGCGGCGGGCGGCTACCGGGTGATCGTGCTGGACCGGATGCTGCCCGGCGGCGACGGGGTGGAGGCGATGGCGCGGATCCGGGCGGGCGGCAGCGGCGCGCTGATCCTGATCCTTTCCGCCCTTGGCCGTGCCGCGCAGCGGGTGGAGGGGCTGGAGAAGGGCGCCGACGACTACCTGCCGAAACCCTTCGAGCCCGAGGAACTGCGCGCCCGCCTGCGCGCCCTGCTGCGCCGGGGCACGATGCAGGTGCTGGACAACGACCTGATGGCCTTCGGCGATCTGGAAATCCGCCTGAAGGCCCGCACCGTGCATGTGAAGCTGACCCATGTGCCGGTCAGCCCGAAGGAGTTCGAGCTGATCACCTATTTCGCCCGCAACGCCGGGCAACTGGTCACCCGGATGCAGCTTCTGGAAAACGTCTGGAACCTGCATTTCGACCCGGGCACCAATGTCGTCGACGTCCATGTCGGCCGCCTGCGCCGCAAGCTTGAGGAAGCGGGGTCGCACGCCATCCAGACCGCGCGGGGCGAGGGCTATGTCTTCGCGCCGCTTCCCGGTGCGGGCTGACGTGGGCCAGCCGGACTATGGGCGCCCGCTGAAGGCCCGCGCGACATGGCGGCTGGCGGCGGTGATGGTGGCGGCGGTGGCGGCGCTGGCGATGCTGGCCATGGGGCTGCAATACCGGCTGGTCGAGACGCGGCTGATGCAGGCGCAGCGCGCACTGCTCTCCGCCGATCTGGACGGGTTCGCGGCACTCTACGACCAGCGCCGGATCATTGCGGTGCGCGAGGCCATTGCGCTGCGGTCGGCCTCGGGCGGGGGCGAGATGCTTCTGCTGATGGACCGGCAGGGCGGGGTGCTGGCGGGCACCTTGCCCGGCTGGCCCGAGGGGCTGGCGCGGCAGGGCGAGGGTTTCACTGTCGATCCGGCGCAGGAGATCATCCGCGATGGCCAGCGCTGGCTGGTAGTGGCGCGGGAACTGCCGGGGGGGTTTCCGCTGCTGCTCGGCCGCTCCTTGCAGCCGGTGGACGATACGCTGGCGGCCTTGCGGCGGGGGATGCTGGGGCTCTTGGCCGCGGTGCTGGCGGCGGCGGCGGGGACGGGCTGGCTGGCGGCACGATGGGTGATGGGGCGGATCGGTCGGGTGAATGCCTTGGCCGACCGGGTGGCGGCGGGCGCCCTGTCCGCCCGCCTGCCCGGCCCCCGCGCGCCGGATGAATTCGGCCTCTTGGAGACCCATGTCCACGCCATGCTGGACCGGATCGAGAACCTGAACCGCGCGACCCATCACCTGTCCGACACCATCGCGCATGAGTTGCGCACGCCGCTCAACCGCATGGTCCAGCGCCTGTCGCGGCTGGAGGGGCAGGAAGAGGAAGTCGAGGCGCTGAAATCCGAGATGCGGCAGGCGATCCGCATGTTCGACGCTCTTCTGGACATCAGCCGGGCGGAGGCCGACCAGGGCGGCGGAGGGTTGGTGCCGGTGGACCTGTCGGGCGTGGCCGCCGAGCTCTGGGAGCTTTATGAGCCGCTGGCCGAGGACAAGGGGCTGCTGCCCCGGGCCGAGGTTGCGCCGGGGCTGATGGTGCTGGGCGACCGCACGCTGATCGCGCAGGTGGTGGCGAACCTTCTGGACAATGCGATCAAATATTGCGGCCCGGGTGACGGCCTTACCCTTACGGTGGCCGCGGAAAACGGCCGCAACCTCCTGCGGCTGGCCGACAGCGGTCCCGGCCTGCCTGCCGGGCTGCGCGAGGAGGCCTTCGACCGTTTCACCCGCGCCGACCGCGACCGGGCGCGGGGGATCAAGGGGCATGGCCTTGGGCTGGCGCTGGTGCGCGCCATCGCCGCCCGCCACGGTGCGCGGCTCACGCTGCCGGAAACCGCGCGGGGGCTGACGGTGGAACTGGCCTTTCCGGCATTGACGGAGGGTGGGGTGTAACCTCGCCGTCTTACCCCTCCTTGGCGAAGGCTGTTGCCTTCGCCACGCGCTACGGGTTCCGCTGAACCGTCAGGGTGCCTCAAGCACCCTGCCCCCGCCCGGCCAAATCGCGGGCCATCCTCCGGTGACAAATGCCGTCATGCGCTTCCGCAGCCCTTCCGCAGGCTTGTGCCGCGCCCCGGCCCCGCTATCCTGCCCGCATGATCAGGCCCCTGGCATATGCGTTTCTCCTTGGCACCACGGCGCTTGCAGCCGTGCCTGCCGCTGCGGAAACCCGTGCCATCGTCATCGGCGTCTCCGACTACCTCGTGCTGGACGCCGACCTGAAAGGCCCCTCGCATGATGCCCAGCTGATCGCCGAGACGCTGGTCGCGCGGGGTGTCGCGTCCGCCGAAATCACTGTCCTCGCCTCCGATCCGCCATCTCTGCCGGAGGGGGTGTCGAACGCCCAGCCCACCCGCGCCGCGATCATGGCGGCGATGCAGGACGTGGCGGCGAAGGCCGAACCCGGCGACACCGTGGTCTTCTACTTCTCCGGCCATGGCTCGCAGGCCCCCGATGCCTCGGGCGACGAGGGCGGGGGGTATGACGAGATCCTGCTGCCCGCCGATGCGGCCGGGTGGAAAGGCGCCATCGGCGCGGTGGAAAACGCCATTGTCGACGACGAATTGCAGGAATGGGCGCAGGGCCTGATGGACCGGGGCGTCAGGCTGGTCGGGCTGATCGACGCCTGCCATTCCGCCACCGGCTTCCGCGCCATCGGCGGCGAGGGCGTGGCCAAGACGCTGGAGCCCGATGCGCTCGGCATCCCCGAGGATGCGCCTTCCGCCCCGGCCACCGCGCCGCTGGTGCTGACCGGGGACTATGTCTTCCTTTATTCCTCGCAGTCGGACGAGCGGTCGTTCGAGTATCCGTTCGGCGACACCGGCGCCTGGCACGGCGAGTTCACCCTGCGGCTGGCGCAGGTGCTGGCCGAGGCGCCGGAGGCGACATGGGCGCAGGTTCTGGCGGCGGCCACCGATGCCATGGCGCAGGGCCCGGCCCGGCAGATGCCGGATGGCGAGGGGCCGCTGCTGGACGGGCAGGTCTTCGGCACCGGCACGGCGGCGGGCCGCTGGCGGCTTGACGGTTCCGCCGTCGAGGCCGGGCTGTTTCACGGGCTGGAGGCCGGATCGGAACTGACGCTCTATGCGGCGGGTGCGGGCGGCGAGCCGCTCGGCACCGTCACCGTGGCGAAGGCCGAGGCCCGCAGCGCCACGCTTTCCGGCGATCTGCCCGAAGGCGCGGCCTGGGCCGAACTGACCGCCGCCGCCCCCGCGAAGCCGCTGACGCTGGCCGCGCCGGTCCGGGCGGATGCGGGCGACGGGGGCGACTATGCGGCATGGGAGGCGGCATTGCCCGCCCCCGGCCCGCAGCCGGACCTGATCCCGATCCTTGTCGAGGGCACCGTGGCGCTGGCCAATGCCGATGGCGTGCTGGACCCGGAAGGCCCCGGCTCAACCCCCCGGATCAGGCTGGAAGAGGGCGAGACCCCGGCCGAGGCCGTCGAACGGGTGCTTGAGACCGCCGCCCATGGCCTTCGCCTGCGCGAGACGCTGGCGGGGGCATCGGGCCGGGGGCTGACCGGCCAGCCGGTGATCTCGATGGAGGTGGAGCGCCGCCCTGCCGCGGTGGTGCCCTCCGAAGGCGGCGCGGCCTGCGCTGCGGCCGACCCCGGCGCCCCCGCCGACCCGGCGAAGGGGGTGGCCCCCTGCGACCAGCTCTGGCTGACCCTGACCAACACTTCCGGCAAGGCGCAGGATGTTTCCGTGCTCTACTTCGCCGCCGATTTCACCGTGGCGCCGATCTGGCCGGTGCAGAACCTGTCGAACCGCCTTGCCCCCGGCGAAAGCGTGCGGGTCGGCCTGCAGATCGCGCCGGGCAGCACGGCAGGGCTGGAAGAGATCTGGATCCTTGCCGTGCCGGAAAACGGAAGCGGCGCGCGGGTGGACCTGACCCGCCTTGCCAGCCCCGGCATGACGCGCGACTTCGCCGGCGCATCGGACGGGATGACAATGTGGCTGGAAGGCCGCATGATCGACCCCGAAGAGGCCGCCCTGCGCGGTTTTTCCCTGAAACCCGCCCCGCTTGCGATGATACGCCAGGTGGTGCGCCTTACGCCCGACCCCTGACCCGATACCCCTGACCCACCGGGACCATTGACCCGGACCCGAAACGGAGACGCATGATGAGAAAAGGCCTTTTGAACAGCACATTCGCCGCCCTTCTGGCGCTGTCCGGCGCGGCGCTGGCCGAGGCCCCGCCGGCCCCGGAAGCCGCCGCCCCGATGTCGCCCTTCGACTTCGCCGCCTCGGGCGGCAAGGCCGCGCGCAATGCCGAGCCCGAGGAAGCCGGCGCCAAGGTGATCGGCGGCGAGGTCGCGGCCGAGGGCGCATGGCCCTGGCAGGTGGCGCTGGTGGTGGCGGGGCAGCCGGTCTCGCCCGACACGCAGTTCTGCGGCGGTTCGCTGGTGCTGGACAACTGGGTGCTGACCGCGGCCCATTGCATCCACATGTCCGACGACCAGGGCGAATGGTTCGATGTCGATCCCAAGGCGATCTCGGTGCTGGTCGGCACCAACAAGCTGGACGGCTCGGGCGACGTGGTTCCGGTGGAGAAGATCGTCCGCCACCCGTCCTATTCCGGCACCCAGTTCGACTATGACATCGCGCTGATCAAGCTGGCCCGCGCGCCCAAGGCGCCCTACAAGACCATCGAGGTGCCGGACGCCAATTTCAGCCAGGTGCTGAACCAGCCCGGCGTGACCACCATCGTCACCGGCTGGGGGTTGCAGAACGGCGGCAAGCTGTCGCCCGAGTTGCGGCAGGCGCAGATCCAGATGCTGGACCGCAACCTGTGCAACACCGCGATGATGGAAGCCCGCGCCGACGAGGCCGCCAAGGGCTTTTCCTACGCCGCCCAGGTCTTCGCGCTGACCGAGGACGATGCCTATGCCGTCTGGGACCAGCTGGTCGCCAAGGCCCCGATGCCGATGAGCGAGAACATGATCTGCTCGGGCACCTTCGAGGGCGGCAAGACCTCGTGCAACGGCGACAGCGGCGGGCCGCTGGTGGTGCCGCTGGAGGATGGCAGCTACATCCAGGCGGGCATCGTCAGCTGGGGCCTGAGCGCCTCTTCGGGCCGCGGCTGCGAGGAGACGGCGACCTTCTCGGCCTATACCAACATCGCCAATTTCGTGCCCTGGCTGAATGAGGTGATCCAGACCAATCCGTGACGCCGTCGGTCACCGCAGGAAAGGCCCCGGCCGGAAGGCCGGGGCCTTTTGCGTCGATGAGTGCGGTGGTTTTCCGGTTGTGCAACACCTGAGGGCGTACGCTGCGTCAACCTGCTGAAACCGCTGCGGAATCATGGACTGGAATGCGTCTGGAAACCGTCTGGCATGTGTCTGGCAAACGTATGGCGTGCGATCCGTTAACCATGCTGCCCCTGTGCCTTCGTCCCGGCACGGCGGTAGGCCAGAACCGGCAGCGCGGCGGGGACGGTCAGGAGAAGCGCCGGGTCGAGCATGGGGACCTCAGGGGGGAGGGGCGGGCAAGGCGTAACATCTTCCTTGCCGGACAGAAGGGGGGGATCGGCGCGTCTTGCGCGGTTCTTTGGCAGAGGCCCGTGCCTCTGCCATGCGGTGCGGGTTCCACCTGAACCGGCCGGGACCATCAGTCCCGGCCAGCGCCCGCCCCGCCCCCGGCGGGCGCTTCTCGCCCGCCGGGTCGAGCGCTGGCCTACCCGGGTTTAGGGCTGACAGGTCTACAGGGGGAACCCGTCCGCACGGGCGGGGGCGAGGCAGTGCCTCGCCTGATCCCGCCCGGGGCAGGGGATGCTCTGCGGTTCCGGTTCTTGCTAAGGTGATGGGGTGGAGCGAGGGGGTCGGGTTTGAGCCTATTGCTGTTACAACCATAATCGTGGTTTCTGTATCAGCTTGTGGTGCGAGGTGGACGGTTGGAAATTGACGAGCTTGATAGGCAAGTGGCGGAAATGGCGACCATTGTCTCCGGTGCTCCCGAGAGATGGATATCAGACGGGGATGTCCTCCGATGGTCTGGGAGTGTTGACAATCTTGCATTCTACAACGCCGCAAGCTTGAGGATAGCGCAAAAATATAATGCAGGTGAAATGAATTACCTCATCTGTGATGAGATCATGAATGATCTTTGGCGCATCCTTATCAGTTCGTTCAATGGCGGATTGCTACCTTCGCCGTTCTACGAGATTTATGAGGCATTCGATGCCGGTGAATATCACAGAAGGTCAGACCGTAGCGATAATCCCGCCGCGAACTATACCGAGCCAATGATCCAGGCAATCCTTCTGAAATTTGCCATTTCTGAATAGGGTATCTGTTTCATCCTGTAACTTGGATACCCTTTACCCTGCCTACCCTTCAAACCGAAAGGCCCGAACCTCGAGGCCCGGGCCTTCCTTCCCCCTCCGCCGGGATCAGTTCGTCAGCAGGTAATACGAGTTGCGCTTGCGCCCGGTGTTCTCCACCGCGATGTAGAAATAGCCGTCCCAGGCCGGGACGAAATCGCAATAGACTTGGTCCGAGGGCGAGACGTCGTAGCAGATCACGTTGCCGTTCTCGTCGGTGATCA